>CAJUPB010000030.1 GCA_910588155.1 uncultured Christensenellaceae bacterium | reverse complement strand
GACGAGTTTTACGTTTTTCACCTTTGCGAAAAGAGCAAGTACATACTGCTGGAGCATATCCCCGCCGAGAAGGTCGAAAAGCTGCTCGAGTGCGAGCGCAAGGGTGAGATATACAAACCTCGCACGCTTGTGGTGCCGAGCGAATTACTGGCAGCTGCAGAACAAGCAGAGCGCGCCGTTAAAGTGGCGGAGGCAGCCAAGAAAGAGGCAGACACCAGCGCCGCAAAGATACGCGCCCAGCTTATCGCGGCAATGGAGGCACAGGGTATAAAGAGCTTTGAAACCGCCGACAAGTCTATGCTTATCACTTACGTGGCACCCTCGGAGCGCGAAACTATCGACAGCGCAAGACTGAAAGAGGAACACCCGGAGCTTGCCAAAAAGTACGTAAAAACCTCGACAGTCAAGGCGTCGGTGCGCATAACGGTGCGAGGTTGATATGCTGGGCTCATTTATCGGAAAGTATAAAGATTGCCTCACGGACGAGCGCGGCGCCGTTGTCGTTTCTTTCACCGTTGAGGGCTCGGAGCGATACGCCGCAAGGCAATGCGCGGCTGCGGCGCAGACGGCGCTTGCAAGTGGCAAAGAACGGCTCAAAATCGAGGTAAATATCGACAAGCCCAAGCGGTCGCTTAACGCAAATAATTACTTATGGCAACTATGCGACAAAATCGCGGCAAAGGTCGGCAGCAGCAAGCTGGACATATACCGCGGTTACGTGCTTGAGCAAGGCGTATTCGAGGCTATGGAAATAAACGCCGCAGCCGTAAAACTCTTTTCCGAGGTGTGGGGCGCTCGAGGCGACGGCTGGCTCGTCGAGATTATGGACGGCGCGGAGCGGGACGGTTACGTTTTACTCCACGCCTACAAGGGCAGCAGCACCTACGACAAGGAACAAATGGCGCGCCTCATTGATAGCGTCGTAACGGACGCAAAAGAGCTCGAAATCGAAACGCGGACGCCGGAGGAAATCGAGCTAATGAAACAGCGCTGGGAGGGCTCACGCTTATGAAATCCAAACGGACGAAAGCCCTTTCAATTACTCCGAAAGTCAAAAAAACAGTTTACGAGCGGGACGGCGGGAGGTGTGTTTTGTGTGGTAGCCCTCACGGGCTGCCGGAGGCGCACTATATCCCGCGCTCGCAGGGTGGGCTCGGCATAGAGGAAAATATCGTAACACTTTGCCGCAACTGCCACCGCGAGCTCGACCAAACTACCCGCCGGGCAGAACTGCTCGAGCGCGTCAAGGCTCACCTTGATATATGGTACCCGGACTTTTCGGACAACGACCGAATTTATAAAAAATAGGAGGACATCACCAAAATGAACAAAGTTATTTTGATAGGCAACCTCGTGCG
>CAJUPB010000029.1 GCA_910588155.1 uncultured Christensenellaceae bacterium | reverse complement strand
AAGGCGCGGGAAAACTGTTTGATTTCGCCGTCGGTATGTTCATTTTGGTAAAAACCTCCTTAAAAGATTATACGCGACTTGCAAGGCGGGACGGTTTAACAGTTTTACCTCCGCCGAGCAAATCCACGTCAAGGCTCTACCGTCCGGTAGGGCTTTTATTATGGGGGTTACAATGGACGCACGTAAAAACAAACAAAGGCGGCAGCAGCAAAATGAATACTACACCTTAAAAGAGATTGAGCGGCTCGTTGAGCAACTCAATTACGAAACGGTAAAAATCGAAATCGTTATGCCGCACGATAAGGTGCTTATGCTCGAAAAGACAAAGCACCGACCTATCGGCTTTTGACGTAAGCGGTAAGCCCGGCAGCCGGGCGGCGGGCAATAGCTCGCAATACAAGGGGCAGCACCTTGACCGCTTGCCAAAGGGAGCAACGGCGCGGGTAGCGCTGGAGGGAAAGCAGACAACAACACAATTAAAGAGGCGGCTTTTGAGGGTTTCGTCGTTGTCAATCAATCTATACCACGCAGGAGGTACACAATAGAACAGTAAGGAGGTACAACATAGTGGGACATAGTAAACTCACCGACAAAGAGAAAAAGCAAATACTGGCTCACTATGTGGAAACGCAAAACTATTCGGAAACGGCACGCTTAACGGGTGTATCAAGGGCAACCGTGCAGCGTGCCGTTAAAAATATGCCCAATGTGAGCGAAAAAGTGCACCAAAAAAACGAGCAAAATACCAAGGACGTGCTGGGCTATATGCAGACGCAAAAGGAAACCGTTTGCAAGCTCATTACGACGTACCTTTCTGCTATGCTCGACCCCGAGAAAATCAAAAAGGCAAACGTGGTGCAGCTCGCCACAGCGCTGGGCATATTGATTGATAAGTTTACGACGCAGGACGAAAAGCCCGCGGATACCTCACTTATGGAGGCGCTGCTCAATGCGGTAAAGGGAGGCGGCAATGGCGATACAGTTTAGTGAAAAGCAGCTCGCGCTTATACGGCGCCCGTTTATTGACGGCAGCCTCGAGGTAAACGAGGGGACGCCGAGGAGCGGCAAGACAACCGCCGGAGCTTTCAGAGCGGCGCGCTACTACATAGAAACGCAAGACCGCGACCACCTCGTACTCGGATATAATCACGAACAGGCTTTCAAGCTGTTTATAGACTGCGACGGTATGGGGCTGCTCCACATATTCGCCGGTAACTGCCGGATACGGCACGACCCCGATTATGGGGATTTCCTCGGAGTTACCACTCCGGACGGACGCGGCGGCAGCACTGAAAAGCGTATATTTTACAAAGGTGGCGGCAAAGCAGACAGTTACAAGTCTTTCCAAGGCTTGAGTTTCGGCTCCGTCGTCTTTTTGGAAATAGACCTCTTGCACTCAAACACGTGGCAAGAGGCTTTCCGTCGTACTATGGCAGCGCGCAAGAGGTGGCACCTTGCAGACCTCAACCCGCCGAGCCCGCAGCACCCCGTTATTAAAGACGTATTCGAGGCGCAGCGGAC
>CAJUPB010000028.1 GCA_910588155.1 uncultured Christensenellaceae bacterium | reverse complement strand
CGATAGCCGAGAAGTATAAAAAACTCTACTATTCCGATGTCACGGAAGTTCCGACTATGAATAAAGACGCGGGATTGAAAGTCGCCGACCTCTGCGAGGTTGCGGCAGACGACGACAGGTGGAATACGTTGATAGAACAGCTGACTTATTCGGAAATGACAAACGTTATTTACAACGGTTTCCATATGACGCAGCCGTGTCAGAAAATAGGACTCCCCGGCACGTTGGACGAAAACGGACCGCAGGGACTCACCGCTGGACTTATCGGCGGAGAAAGCGCGATGTGTTACACATCGGAGGACGTTATGGCGGCAACGTACAATCTCGAACTCATAACCGAAATGGGCAAGTGCATAGCCGAAGACTTCATTCACGCGAGCAATGTCGACGACGGCAAAATTTATGCCGGCATATACGGACCGGGCGCAAACATACACCGCACGCCGTATTCGGGAAGAAACTTCGAGTATTACAGCGAAGACGGCTGGTTGTCGGGAGAAATCTGCGCAACCGAAGTCGCGGCTATTCAAAGCAAGGGCGTATATGTTTTCACGAAGCATTTTGCACTCAACGACCAGGAAGAGGGACGTTACGGAATAAGCACGTGGAGCAACGAACAGGCGATACGCGAAGTCTATCTCGAAGGTTTCGAGGGCTCTGTTAGCGGAGGCGGACTCGGCGTTATGAGTTCGTTCAATCGCATAGGCGTAGTCTGGGCGGGCGCGCACCGCGGTCTTATGACAGGCATACTCCGCGACGAGTGGGGTATGAAAGGCGCGGCGATAACCGACTGTTCGGTCAGCGCAAAGTATATGGACTATCGTCTCGGCGTGCTGGCGGGACAGGACTTGTGGGACGGTTTCAGCGGCGGTATGGCGACGCTGGACGGACTCGACAACGACCCCGCAATCGTCAAGGCTTGCCAAACGGCAATGAAGAGAATAACGTACAGCATATCCCGCAGCCATACTATGAACGTGGGAAAAGCCGCGATAAAAATTCTCGTGCCTTGGTGGAGAGTGCTGCTCATAACTCTGATTTGCGTATTCGGCGTGTTTGCGGCAGGCAGTGCGGCAATGCTGGTTCTGTCTCTGACAAAATTTAAGGATACGGGCAGAGCAAAAGAATAACGGGAAATATCGACGGTGCAAGCTCCGCTCTTTGACAGGCGGAGCTTGCAGCCGTTAAATCGAGGTTGAAATGAATATATTTAAAAAGAAAAAACTGTGGATAGTGATGACGTCCGTTATGGGCGCGCTCACGGCGATATGCATAGCTTTGCTGTGCGTCGGCATATATTTCGCCGACATCATCAATGTGTATCTCGAAGTCGAAACCCAAAAGATAACGCCCGAACCGGGTGCGAAAATCTATTATTGGACGGACTACGACGATGAATCGAAGTTGATTGCCCATCAAAGGGAAGTGTGCGAGGATATTGTCGGCGAGGGCGCGGCGCTGCTGAAAAACGACGGCGTGCTGCCGCTGAAAGCAGGCACGAAGTTCAGTTGCTTTTCGCAGTCGTCGGTGGACCCCATATATGCGGGTACGGGCTCGGCAAGCGTGTCCGACGAGGACTCCGTGTCGCTGAATACCGCGCTTACGGAGGCGTTCGGAGAGGGGAGTACAAACCTTGATTTGGTACGCTTTTATACGACGTCTGGATATAAGCGAGTGAATGCTGCGCTGTCGGGAGGCAGTCCGGAGCAGTACAGAATAAACGAAGTGCCGTGGTCAAAATACGGAGAGGCGCTGAAAAACACGTTCAAGAACTACGGAGACGTGGCGTTGGTCGTGCTTGCGAGAAGCGGCGGAGAGGGAGCAGACTTGCCGAGCGGCTTGGAATCGCTGAAACCGTATATGACGGACGGAGACTATCTGCGCCTTTGCAAGGAAGAAGTCGAGCTTTTGCAGAATCTCAAAGCTATGAAAGAAGCCGGCACGTTCAAAAACATCGTGGTTCTGCTTAATATGGCGAACATAATGCAGATTGACTTTGTGGATAAATACGATGTAGACGCCGTTCTGTGGACGGGAAACGTCGGCGCGACGGGTATGTCCGCCGTGGCGGATATATTGCGCGGAAACGTCGTTCCGTCGGGCAGAATAGTAGACACGTTTTTGAAAGACAACCACGCGTCTCCGACGATGAAGAATTTCGGCGCGTTCGATTATGCAAATGCAAACGAACTGAAACTCGAATCCCCTCAAAACAATAACGACAGCGGTATAGACAAAGCCAACCGCAACTACGTAGTATACCAAGAGGGAATATACGTGGGATATAGATACTACGAGACAAGATACGAAGATTACGTGCTTGGGC
>CAJUPB010000027.1 GCA_910588155.1 uncultured Christensenellaceae bacterium | reverse complement strand
CGTCTTGCAAACCTTTTCGGCGTGTCGCTTGACTGGCTTGTCGGGACGGACGCGGGCGGAAAAGGCACCGCATAGGAGGCGCAAGGGAGGACATACCGGTGGAAACTTACGTACAAATCGGCGTCGCGGTGCTGCGCGACACCACAACCGGGGAGCCGCTCAAGCCTACTATACCGCTATATGCGAAAAGCAAGACGGAGCCCCAAGCGTCGGGATATACCCGAGGCGAGGAAAAACTTTTAACCGACGTCGCCGGTGTATTCGTGGATATTTTCCGCAGATACAGCGACGAAATCAAAAAAATCAAGTCTATGGAGGACATACCAAAATGAACGAAAAGAAACTCTACAAGGTAACGATTACCGACGAAAACGGCAAAGTGGTGCACGAGGTGGAAAGCGATTGCATAATCGCGGCGATTTCCGACCCGTCCAAGGGCTCGAAAGAGCAATCGGCAATCCACGGCGTATATATGACGAATTGCCCGGGCGTTACGATACAGCACACTTTCCAAGCGCTGGATACCGTAAAGAGGGAGGCAATCGCCAAAAACCCGGCGCTCGGCATTATGCTGGCAATGGATAGCCTCGAGCGTATCGCTCAAAAGCACGGCGTAAAGCTCGGCGAGGACGAGGACGACAGCGAGGGCTCACGGGGGGGGTATTTGACCTTTTTAACGAAATACTGAAACGGAGGTAAATATGCGACTGAAAGAGTTACGCGGCGACCTTAAGCAAAAGGAGGTCGTGCAGCACATCAAAAAAACCGATAAGCGGGTGGATAGCGGGCTTTATTCCAAGTATGAAAACGGCGTCGCGCTGCCCACTCCGGAGCAACTGAAAGCTATTTGCGAGCTGCTGGGCGTTGAGCCGCTGGACATTTACAGCGAGGCGGAAATCAACCTCAAAGGCACCAAGGCGACCGTACACAAAGCTGCCGCCAAGGATAGCGAGGAGCCGGACACGTACAACCTTTGCGTGAGGCTCGAGCGCGGCGCTGCAAGGTGGTTTCGCAAAGATATACTCGCGGCGTGCGGGTATCGCAACCTTACCCACTGGGTAAACGTCGGACTGCTGCGGCTCAAAAAAGAGTACGAGAAAGTTACGGCAAAGGCAAAGAAAAAAGCCGCCCGAATTGAGCGACAAAACGGACGGCGCGATAATTGAGGACATACCAAAATCAACAACTAACGCTATAAGACTATAGCACAAAAATTTCAATTTGTCAAGGAGGACATACCAAAATGAAAACGATTTACAAGTGCGAAATTTGCGGCAAGGAGTTTCCCGACTGGGAGGAGTGCAACAAGCACGAAAAGACTTGCAAGGAAATTCACGCAACCGGCTTGCGCCTTGCGTCGGAGCTCAACGACGCGGTGAAAGCCGCAGACGAACGCGGCGGCTGCGAGGTCGGTATCTGCGTCGGAGCGGACGAAACGGTTTACCGCTTTATCGGCGCCGAATACAGCGCAAAAGAGCGCCTCGTCGTGCTCGACATAGACACGGACGACAACCTCGGCAGAAAGATAGGAGGAGCAAGCAATGGCAACGACTAACGGAATTTATACCGCTATAAACGGAATTATGGAGGAAATCGGGGCAATCGGCAAGACCTCGAAAAACCAGCAGCAGGGTTTTATGTATCGCGGTATCGACGCGGTTATGAACGCGCTACAGCCGGCGCTTGTCAAGTATAAGGTTTTCGTCGTGCCGGAAATCCTCGAGCAAAAGCGCGAGGAGCGCGTTACCGGCAAGGGCGGCAATCTCATATATTCGGTGCTCAAAATAAAATACACCTTTTACGCAGAGGACGGCTCCAGCGTTTCCGCTACCGTCATAGGCGAGGGTATGGACAGCGGCGACAAGGCGAGCAATAAGGCTATGAGCGTGGCGTTTAAGTATGCTTGCTTTCAAGTGTTATGTATCCCGACGGAGGAAATGAAAGACCCGGACGCGGAAACGCCGCCCGAGAGCTTACCGAAACCCACGCCGGCGCAGCTTGAGGAGCTGCAAAAGCTCAATATCGACCTTAACAACGTGGCAACCTATTTCAAGGTAAAAGTGGAGTTTTTGAGTGCGCAGCAAGTCCAGTCCGCTATTGATATGAAACGCAAGAGGCTGGCAGCTCAAGAGGCAAACGCGGCAGAGAACGGCGAGCAGACGCCCGCAGCAGCACCGCAGAAAGCTGGCAAGCCCAAGACCAAATACCAGCAGATTAAAGAGCTGGGCGCGGAGCGCGGCTTTGATATGGAGGACGTTACGGCGCTGGCGCTGGATATGTTCGGCACCGATAAAATCAACAGCCTTTCGGACAAGGATTTCAAGGCGCTGCTTGATAGAATAAACACCGACGAGGAGGGCGCGGACTAATGGGCACGGCGATTTTTAACAAGGAAAATCATACCTATACGCTGGACGGTAAAATCCTTATAAGCGTTACCCAACTTATGCGCAAGCACGGGCTCGCCCCGGATTACTCGGGAGTAAACGAGGTAGTGCTCCAGCGCAAGGCAGAGCGCGGGACGCTCATACACGAGGAAATCGAGCGCTATATCAAACACGGCGAGCTCGGCTTTACATCAGAGCAAGACGACTTTATCAACTTTGCCAAAGAGCTGGGGCTTAAGAATATGCGCTCCGAGCAAATCGTCAACGACGACCTCGTGGCGGGCACTATCGACCTTATGGCGGAGCGCGTCGCCGGCAAAGTTACCATAAAAGTGCTTGCCGATTACAAGACCGGCACGGCGGTGGACAAGGAGGCGGTACGCTGGCAGCTTTCGCTTTACGAGCGTTTGAGCGGCGAGAAATTCGACGAGTTTTACGTTTT
>CAJUPB010000026.1 GCA_910588155.1 uncultured Christensenellaceae bacterium | reverse complement strand
TTTGTTTTATTGAAAATATTTTTCCAAAAATTCTATTTATTTACTTGACTTTTCAAAATAATTCGTCAAACCGTGACATAAATTTCTAGCAAAAGCAAAGCTTTTTAAAAATCGGCTTGCAATAATGCAAACCGACATTTTGTGGCTGGGGTAGTAGGATTCGAACCTACGCAGTGACGGAGTCAGAGTCCGTTGCCTTACCGCTTGGCGACACCCCATTGATGTTTGAGTCTTGCGACTTTTTTATATTTGGCAGGGGTGGCAGGATTTGAACCTGCGAGTGCGAAAGTCAAAGTCTCGTGCCTTACCGCTTGGCGACACCCCTTTAAATGGGGTGAGTAAAGAGACTCGAACTCTCGGCCTCCAGAGCCACAATCTGGCGCTCTAACCAACTGAGCTATACCCACCGCATAATCGAACAGAAAGCTGTTCACTGGCGCGCCTAAAGGGATTCGAACCCCTGACCCACGCCTTAGAAGGGCGTTGCTCTATCCTGCTGAGCTACAGGCGCAAAAAAAATAAATGGAGCGGGTGATGGGAATCGGACCCACGCAGCCAGCTTGGAAGGCTGGAACTCTACCATTGAGCTACACCCGCATATGCAGACTGAAAAATCATACCATATATTTAATCGATTGTCAAGAATTTCAAACCTAAATATATATAATTTTTCCGAAAAGACCGTTTTTATCTCCTTCCGCTATTCCGTATGACGGTTTCCCCATTCTCGGATAAGTCAAACTTCCCGGATTCATAACAAGTATATCGTTATACTTCACCGTGGGAATATGAGTATGTCCGAAAAATACCGCATCGCATTGTTCCGACTTTGCCCGCAAAGTAAGCCGCAATAAATCTCTGTCAACGCCGTATAAGTGACCGTGCGTCAAAAAAAATTTCATTCCTCCCACCTGCGCCACCGATTCTTTCGGAAGCAAAGACCCGAAATCGTTGTTTCCGGAAACCGCATATATCGGAACATTTATAAATCCTTTGAGTTCGGTCAAATCCCTTTCTCCGTCGCCGAGAAAAAATAAAGCGTCGCATTCGTTAAAAACGTCGCACAAATCGATAAGTTTTTTTCCGTTCCCGTGAGAATCGCCGACTACCGCTATTTTCATAACCCCAACCTTTTCGCCAATGCACGCAAAGCTCTCGCACGATGACTGACGGAATTTTTTTCTTCCGCCGTCGCGTCTCCGAATGATTTATTCAAATCGCAAGAAAAAAACAAAGGGTCATAACCGAAACCGCCATTGCCGCTCTCTTGTGTCAAAATTTTGCCTTCCGTAACGCCGCGCGCGATAATAACATCGTTTTCGCTTCGATATAATGCGACCGCACTTTCAAAGCGAGCGCTTCTGTATGTCTTGCCCTCCATATTCCTCAAAAGCAATTCGTTGTTTTCTTTATCCGTGCTTTTATCACCCGCATATCTTGCCGAGTAAACCCCCGGCGCTCCGCCCAAACAATCGACAATCAATCCGCTGTCGTCGGCAAGGGTCATACATCCGGTCAACATATAAACGGCTTTTGCCTTTATAACTGCATTTTCTTCGAAAGTCGCACCTGTCTCTTCCGGTTCGGAAACTATGCCTTCGTCCGACAGCGACCTTACGTCAAACAAATCGGAAAGCAAAGCCTTTATTTCGGAAATCTTACCTTTGTTATTACTTGCCACTATCAGTTTTTCCATAATGCCATTATATCGCAGAAAGAAAAAAAAATCAATGTTTTCGCACATCGAATTAAAAAAATGACAAACGGACTCGAATATTCGAGTCCGTTTGTCTCATAATGATGATTATTAAATTACAAAAGGATACAAATGACGCCGCCTTTTCCTTCGTTAACAATGCGGGAAAGAGTCTTGCGCATTTTCTTTTGCGTGTCGTCGGGCATAGAGGTCAACTTGTTGTTCAAGCCTTCGTTTACCAACATATGAAGCGATTTGCCGAACATATTCGTTTCCCAAATGCCTTTCGGGTCATTCTCGAATTCACTCAAAAGATATTTGACCATTTCCTCGCTCTGTTGTTCCGTTCCCACTATCGGACTCACTTCCGTCTGAATATCGACCTGCATAATATGCAACGACGGTGCGGACGCTTTCAGCTTCACGCCGAAACGCGAACCCTGTTTTACTATCTGCGGCTCTTCGAGGGTCATTTCGTCCATAGACGGAGTAACCACCCCGTATCCGTTGAGTTTGACTTCCTCCAATGCCGCACTGATTTTGTCATATTCCCTCTTCGCGCTCACAAGGTCTTTCAGCGAACTCATAAGCTCGAAATCGTCGGATATCTCCACTCCGCATTCTTGCGAAAGAGCAGTAAAGAAAAGATTCTCTTTCGGAGTGACGCAGAACGTGACTCTTCCTCTGCCCGGTTCTACAAGCTCTGCTTTTATGCACTCGAAATATTCGCTGTCCTCGAAATCTATATTCAGTTTTTCATAGTCGGACATTTTTTTCATATCTGCAGTTTTTTGTGCCACGGTTTCACAGAGCGAAGCGATAATTTTGTTTGTATACGGCAATGCGCGCATCCACTTCGAACATTTGACGTCCACGTCCGCAAGAGGAAATTCCATAAGGACTTTTTCGAAAATGCCTAGTATATCGCTTTCCGACATACTCGCAACGTTTACCGCCATAACAGCATTCGAATATTTTTCCGAAAGCGTTTGCGCAAGCTTTTCCGTTTCCTGCGAAGTCGGGACTGTGGAATTGACAATGACTATAAAGGGTTTTCCCAAAGCTTTCAATTCGCCGACTGCACGCTCTTCCGCTTGAACATACGCAGTCCGCGGCAAATCCGTGGAAATCGAACCGTCGCTGGTCATAACTATCCCTATCGTGGAATGGTCTGTTATGACTTTTTTGGTCCCTATCTCCGCCGCTGCGTGAAACGGTATTTCTTCGTCATTCCAAGGCGTTTTTACCATACGCGGCTTTTCCCCGTCCATATGTCCGGTAGCCCCGTCGATAAGGTAGCCGACGCAATCGACGAGACGAACGTTTGCTTCGACGTTTTCCGCAAGCTTCAACTTGACGGCTTCGTTCGGCACAAACTTCGGCTGCGTTGTCATAATCGACTTACCGTTTGCACTTTGAGGCAGTTCGTCCATCATACGTTCTTTTTCGTATTTGTCGTCTATATGCGGCAAAACAAGCTTTTCCATAAAGTTTGTAATAAACGTCGATTTCCCAGACCTAACCGGTCCGACAACGCCTATATATATGTCGCCGCCGCTTCTTTCGCTTATATCTCTATAAATATCGAAACTTTCCATAGCGATACTCCTATAAATGTGATATTTAAATATATGCGCTATGACTCTGCGATATGTTTGCGATATGAAAAAAGCGCCTTTCGACGCTTTGAATTATTTCGAAACCGATTTGTTTTTCTTTGCCGACTTATTCTTCCCGAAAAGCACGGTCTTGCTCTCTTTTCCTGTAAACAGTTTGACGACGTTTTTTCTATGTGCAAACAGCGTCAACGAGAAAAGAGCGAAAATCAAAAGCAATTGCACTACGGCGATATATCCGTTTACCGAAGACGATACTTTCAACCCCTCGATAGCCAACGGTATCGATATTATAATAAAAGAAGTAATCGAGCCCATTTTGGTTATCAAAATAAATATCACTCCGATAACAAATGTAATCAATGTTACAATCGGGTCCGCAACCAAACATACGCCTATGGAGCTGGCTATGCCCTTTCCGCCTTTGAATTTGAGAAATACGGGAAATATATGTCCGAGTATGACACAAAATCCGCCGAGATACAATCCGAATCTGTCGGGCGAAAAACGGAACTCGTCACCCAAAAGCCACCAACCGAGAATGCAGGGAATTGCTCCTTTAATCGCATCGCACAGCAGAGTGACTACGCCCAAAACAACGCCGTAATTACGGAACATATTCATCGACCCGGGATTGCCGCTGTCCATCTTACGAATATCCTGTTTTTTCAGTTTGGAAATAATCAGCGCGGGGTTAATATTACCGAACAGATATGAACCTATAACCACCGCCGCAATCTTCAATGCATAAATCATTATTTGTTTTTCTCCTTGCTCACAAAATTGAGTCTTATAGGCGTGCAACTGAAATCAAATGCTTTTCGCAAACAATTCTCCAAATAACGCCTGTAAGAAAAATGCGCCAACTTTTCGTCGTTCACAAAAAACACGAATTTCGGAGGATTGCTTTCCGGTTGAGTCGTATAATAAATTTTAAGCTTTTTTCCCGAAAACGAAGGAGGCTCCGTCATAGCCACGGCCTCACCGACAATATCGTTCAAAAGTCCCGTGGATATTCGAGCAGACGCATTTCGATATGCCTCGCTCACCATCGATACAAGTTTGTCCAAACGCTGACCCGTTGCCGCAGAGACATAAACGCTTTTTTTATAACTCATAAATGCCAAATCTTGCGCAAGCTTTTCGTTGAGCTTATTAACGGTATAAGTATCTTTCTCGACCTTATCCCACTTGTTCATTACGATAACGCTCGGTTTCCCCTCATCGTGAACAAACCCCGCTATTCGCACGTCCTGTTCCGAAAGCTCTTGCGTGGAATCTATGACTATCAATACAACGTCTGCCCTTCGCACCGCAGCTATGGTTCTCATAACGCTGTAACTTTCGACCGTGTCTTCGTCGATGCCGCGCTTTCTTCTCATTCCTGCCGTATCAATCAAAATATACTTGTTGCCGTTATATTCGAAAGGAGTATCGACGGCATCTCGCGTAGTCCCGGCGACATCGCTTACGATGACGCGTTCGAATCCCAGCAGCTTATTCACTATGGAAGACTTGCCGACGTTGGGTTTTCCGACAACGGCGATTTTCAATGCCGAATCTTCGTCAAAGTCTGTCGGCTCCGGAAAATGGCTTATAATCTCGTCCAAAACCTCGCCCAAACCTTTTGCTTGCTCGCAGGAGACGGCAAAAGGTTCTCCCAGACCCAATTGATAAAAGTCGTAGGTTTTCTCCACTTCGAAATTATCGAGCTTATTCACCACCAATACGACGGGCTTTTTGGCAGTCCGCAACAGCTCGGCAACGTCATAATCGGTGGAAACAAGTCCGGCTTTTCCGTCCACCATAAATACTATGACGTCTGCGAGTTCCATAGCTTCCTTCGCCTGTTTGCGAATATGTCCGTACATCGTATCATTGTCATCAAACTCAATTCCGCCGGTATCTATCATAGTAAAAACATATCCGCACCACTCTGCGTCGACGTATATCCTGTCACGAGTCACCCCTGGGATATCTTTTACAATGGAAACTCGTTTACCGCTTATTCGGTTAAAAAACGTCGACTTACCGACGTTGGGACGACCTATTATTGCCACTAACGGTTTCTTCTTACTCATATTTCGGCACATCCTTTAACAAACGAATATCCGTCCGTATCGATTATTTTCACGCTCACACCAAGCTTTTTACTCAATTCGTCGACAGTCATATTATCCAAAAATACGTCGTGAAATTCTTTGAACATACAGCGCGGAAGAATCAAACAACTCCCTATTTCTTTTCCGCAAAGCTGATTGTAAATATCTCCGCCCGTAACTAACCCGGCAACGGTAACCGACGGTCCGAAAAACTCGTTTCGTATCGCATAGACATTGATTTTTCCGCCTGTCTTTGCCGAAAGTTTGTCGGCGGCTTCTTTAATAAAAGGATATGCGTCCTCTCCCGTGGCAATCGAACGCACTTTGTCGCAAGCAATATCCGCTTGCTTCAATGCTTCGTCGAAATCGTGTCTGAACAAAGCGGTAAGTCCGACCCCGTTCTCAATCTGAACGAAATCTTCGTAAGACTCATAATGCGGCACGGAACTACCCGCTTTGATATAAAACTCATCGGCAAGAAAAACGAATCTCGTTCCCAGCTCTTTCAAAAAGTCTTCCTGACACTTTTCGACTATTTGAATAATTTTCCTTGCATCGTCGCCGTTCACAGCGCGCAGACGGCTGTTGCAGTCTCTTGTCAGCCCTACGGGAACAATTGCAAGCGACTTGCAATAACGCGATGCAATCGCTATGGATTCGGCAATATCCTCGTTCACATCGGGGCAATAAACTATTTGCGCGTGAATTCCGATTCCGTTACTATGTAGATATTCCAACTGCGCTATTATATCGGGAGCTTTCGGATTTCCGAGCATAACCCGCCGCAACTCGTTATTGCAACTGTGTATGCTGACATACAGAGGAGAAAGTCGCAAACGCACTATGCGCTCCAAATCTTTTTGCGAAACATTCGTCAAAGTAACGTAACTGCCGCTTATAAAACTCAATCTGTAATCGTCGTCTTTAACACGCAGCGTGTTGCGAAGTTCTTTCTTGGGAAGCTGGTCGACAAAACAGAATATGCACTTGTTTCGGCATACTCCGACTTTGAGCTCCCCGTCCAAAACAAGCCCCAAATCTTCTTCCGTATCTTTCTCGATTTCGTAATCGAAAATTTCGCCGTCGCGATATACGGACATCACAAAAGATTCGCCGTCGTTGTAAAAATCGTAATCCAAAATATCGGACACTTCGTTGCCGTCGAAAGACAGCAACTCGTCACCCGCGGCAATACCGAGTTCTGCACCTATGGAATTCTTTTGTACGTCGATTATTCGCATAGGTTTATTTTAACACATAACGACAATCAAGTCAATCGATATCGTCGTTGAAATACTCTTCGTAATCCTCTTCGTTAAAATGATACGTCGAAGGTTTTATATTCGAAACGTCTTCCTCCGATGCATTATAATCTTCTCCTGCTTCCAAATCGGTCAAAATAATGGGCTGCTTGGATGCGCGGGAATGTTTTTTTATGGCAGAAAGCGCTTCCGCTATCAAGACGGTAAACACGACTCCGATAACGATTGCGTCAAATACGCCGGCCGTGCCCAAAGAAACAGTGGAGCCGTCTATAAAAAATCTATATACCAAAGAAGTTACCGTATCGGCAATCACCATACCACCCAGCACTCCCGCAATCGCAGGAACACGGGACTGCGAAATAATGCAAGCGACGGCGGCACCGACAAAGCCCGTCACAACGGATATAGTGACTCTCAAACCAGCATTGTAAGAAGGAATAAGCATTCTTGCGGCAATACAAACGGCGGCAACCGACGCTATCGACAGCATAGCTTTGAAAAGTTCTTCTCTCCCGTTGCAACGAAACAAAAAAATCGCCATAACAGCCAACGGAATCAAGAAACCGCCGAGCTGAATGTTGAAAGCGTTTCCGAAATTCACCTGCGGAATGACCGCTCCGACAACCAAAGCCAAGACTATAACGAAAGCCGCTCTGCTCGGCAAACCGAGTTTGGCAAAGAACCGTTCCGTTCCTCCGAAGAATAAAAATATGCCGACTGCGGCAAGAAGAATCAGACCAATCGTCATAAAAAAAATTACCTCCGCATATATGGTAGGTAATTTTTCTATATTTTATACTTTGCAATCAATCGTTTACTCCGCCGAACCAATCGGAGAACGACGAGTTGGACCCCTTCGGTTCGGGATTCATATAATCTTCGAAATGAAAGTTTTTCCACTTCTTTCTGTCCATATTGTGTAAGCGCACCCTTTTTATTATAACGGGCGTATTCGGATTTTTCCAAACCGTACTGGGCGAATTTTCGTCAAACGGCAATGCCGCTATTCTTTTCACCGCTTCCAGCGTTTCGTCGTTTAAATATCGCCCCACGACGGTCGGAGTATAATCGACACCATTCAATCTCGATTGCAGATTTTCGTCGGAAGAAATGAAGAACTGACAAGACGACTGCTTGTAATTAAACACCAGCATTCCCGCTTCCCCGTATCTCTTTGCGTCCGAAGAACTGTCCGCTTTCAGCCTATATCCCATTTTATTCTTGTGATTATCATAAAAACCGGGCAAAGAATCGATATAAGTCTTATCGTCTTCTACAAGCTCCGTCATACTCTTGAAGTTGCCGAAGCGCACCCATTTTTGCTGAATATCGAATACAATCGTGTTGTCGAAATACTTGTTTCGAGCAAGAAACAAAAAGTTCGTAGCCGCAATGGGACAAGTATCTTCGTAGATTTCAAATGTCAAAACATCCCCTGTGTTCAATTCTATTTCCGCCACGGGATTGTCCATAAACATATAGGGATTGCAGGAAAAGGGTAAAATTATTGCTATCGCTATCAACGCGACTCCCGCTATCAAAAGCGGTATAAGCCATAAATTAAACTTTTTATTTCCCCTAACCGCCTCTGTGTCGGATGCAAATTCTTCCGATTCTTCTATATTTTCCGACCGAACGTTTTTCTTGACCGTTCCGCTTTTGCGCTGTCTCATTTCCTTACGCTGATTTGCCGTAAGCGAATACTTTTGTTTCTTCAACTATTCTTCCTCCACAATTTCGACTTCGATTTTTTCCGGTCCGAAGCCGTCATAAATATCTTTCTTTTCCGACTGCGTGAGCTTGACTTCCTCTGCCGTTTCCCTTTTAATTGGCTGTACGTGCTTAACTTCCTCGACTTTGGGTTGCGGTCTCGCGGGGCGAGCGGAATGCTCGGGACGTCCGCCCTTTTTATCCCGCTCTTTACGGAGCTGTTCTATACGTCTGCGTATATCGTCCATAGATGCATCCGTTTTGTCTTCGCTCTTTGCCGTTTTGGGAATTTCGGACGTTGTTTCCGAAGTTTTGTCCGCAGTCGAGACTTTTGCCGTACTGTCGGAAACTTTTTCCATTGACGCAGATTCCGCCGTTTCCGCAACTATCGAATCCATTTTTCCTTTATTGCCGTCGCTTTCGGACACGTCCGATTTTTTCTCATCGGTATTTTCCGAAACCACTTCGACCACTATCGCAGAACTTTCGACGGTCGATTCCGAAGCAGACGCATTCGAGTCCGAAACTTCGACAACAACAGAACTGCTCTCGTCTGTTTTCTCGACCTCTGCGGTTTCTATGCTTTCGATTTGCTCGACGGCTTGCGCTTCCACGTCAGTCGAAACACTCGAATATTCCGCGGAATCGCCTTGCAATTCTCTATTGTAAAAAACAACTTTGCAAGTATTGAAATACGGCATTATAAAGATAAAACCCGCGCCGAGAGAAACCACGCATAAAAGAAACATTCCGAAAAACGACATTATCAACTTAAAATATAATAAGCCGTGTCCTTTCATTATCTTTGACGAAGCCTTAAAAGCGGAAAACACGTTCATTTTCGGATTTGCACGCATTAACTGATAAGACATCGACGTTTTTATCGCAAAAATGATTCCGGGAAAAATCAGAAGGCAGGTAAGCAAAAACGTGAAAACAAAACGCAATAAAAACGTCAAAACGGTTCTCACGAAATTATATTTGCCGAATCCCTCGAACCCCAGCGAGGCATCACCGTTTTTGTCTTTATAAGCCCGTAAATAAAAATCCGCCACACTGTATGAAAAAGGTCCGCACAGCGCCAAAACAAGCAGAACAAGAAGACAACCGTACCACCAAAGAATGGCAGACACATAAACAGGCAATGTCACAGTGAGCGCACACAGCAGTGCGGTGACCACGGCAATATTTATAATCACGAAAAACAATGCGCAATAAGCCGGCATAGCTTTATATCTGCTTACCGTGAAACGCTCTTTTGCTTCTGACTTGATTTGTTTTACCGTCATTGTCGCTCCTTGTAGATTGCTTTGACTTTATTATATAACATATTTTGCCGTTTAGTCAAACGTATGAAATCAAACCTTTATGACTTTACCGTTTAAATATTCGAGTTTTCCTTTGCAGCCGCCGAAAACCAACTTAACCGCACGCAATTGCTGTCTTTTGAATCCGAATTTATTGTTTATGCTGTTTGTCGAATACTTACCGTCGCCCAATACGGGATGCCCTAAAAACGCGGCGTGCGCTCTTATCTGGTGAGTTCTGCCCGTAACAAGTTCTATTTCGACGTCACTGTATCCGTCATACTCGGCAACCGTTTCGAATCGCGTAACAATTTCTTTGGCTCCCGATACGGGTAAGGAAAAAACATTTACTTTTGCTGCTTTCTCGTCTTTTTTCAAATATGCCGTTGCGGTAAATTTTTTATTTTCGAAAGTCCCCGACAGCAATGCTCGATAAGTTTTGATAATTTTTCGCTCTTTTATCGCCCGCATAAGCAAACTTTCCGTTTCTCTGTCCTTTGCCAGAATCACCAAACCTTCGGTGTTTCTGTCCAAACGATGAACTGCAAAGACTTTCAAACCAATTTTAGACGAAACCAAACGAACAAGATTGTTTTCGGTATCCGTGTTGACGGGTTTGAATACAACGATAATATTATCGTCCTCGTACACGGTTTCTATAACGGGTGCTTCAACCATAGACTCGGGAATAAAAATATCGACTTTGTCGCCGAACGAAAGCAAAATATTTTCTCTGGTCTTTTTTCCGTTGATTCGTATTTCGCCGAGTTTAAGCTGCCTGTCGATTTTCGCCAAAGAAAAACCGTCTATATTTTCGGACAGAAACCGTTTAATATTTTTACCGTCCTCTTCGCATACGAAACTATACTTCATTGAAATCAATCTTTCATCATCTTTTCAAATTCGTTGATAAAATCAACAAACGTCGTCACATCTCTGAATTGTCTGTACACCGACGCAAATCTGATATACGCGACTTGGTCGAGTTCCTTCAAATGCATCATAACAAGCTCGCCGATTTTTTGCGAAGTTATCTCCTGCTCCAACGAATTGGTAATATCCTTTTCGATTGCCGCGACGACCTTATCGATTTCCTGCATTGCAACGGGTCTCTTTTCGCACGCTTTGATTATTCCGGCCTTTATTTTGGAAGAATCGAACGGTTGGCGTCCGCCGTCGTTTTTTACGACAAGTATCGGAGTACGCTCTATAACCTCGTAAGTCGTGAAACGACGTCCGCATTTCAAACATTCCCTGCGACGCCTTATACTGTTCCCCTCGTCGGCAGAACGGCTGTCTATGACTTTACTTTCGGGAAAACCGCAATATACGCATTTCATTGGCTTGTCCTCTCTTTAAGTTCTTGTGTCCGTATTATTATACATCAATATTCAAGCAAAAGTCCACCGTTTAACAGTCGTAATTTTTGTCCACATATACGCGGTAAAGTTTTATATTAAAATGGAACGGCAAAGGGAGCGAATTGTATTCCGTGTC
>CAJUPB010000025.1 GCA_910588155.1 uncultured Christensenellaceae bacterium | reverse complement strand
CCGCGTCCGTCCCGACAAGCCAGTCAAGCGACACGCCGAAAAGGTTTGCAAGACGTTTTGCCACTGCCAGCGAGGGCGCACGGTCGCCGTGTTCAATATCGAAATACGCCGGCTGCGTTATTCCGCACTCTTTGGCGACCTTTTCCTGCGACAGTCCCGCCTTTGTTCTTGCCTCTTTGAGCCTTTCGTGTAGCATTAACTTTTCACCTCCTTTATGTGTTTTAATATGTGAGCGATAACCTCCACCGTCCAGCCGTTCCCCAGTGCTTTAATACGCTGGGCGTCGCTTACGCCCTCGGTATATCCCTCGGGGAGCGTTTGGAGGCGCTCGCACTCAATCGGTAATAATTTGCGGATTATGTAATAACCGTCTGCAAGTTTTATCGGATAGAGCTTGCCTTTTATGTCGATTTGCCCGCTTTCTACTTTGTAAATTTGCTTTTGTTTTAGTGCCACGTCGTCGGAGGGAATTGCCACGCAAGTGCGCCTATCGTAATTATTTCCCACCATATTGCGGATACCGTCCTTTGTTCCGTATCCAGCTCGCAAACATTTGGCTTTCCCGTCCGCTGTAGTGTTAAGCGGTATAGGCTCAACCACAAGGTTGTTATGCTCGTATGAGTGGCTTGTAACGGTTGGCGCTTTCCCCTCTTTAATTCCGCCCTCGTTTTTTCCGCGCGGGCGCTGGTACATAACGGGCTCGGCTATCATAGTGTGCCTATGTCGCTTGAGCGTATCGCTCGGGATTGCGCCGCTGCACCTTGTCGTAAGGGCGTAAGCCTTTTGCAAAAAACTTTCGCCACTTTCGATAATATCCTTAAGCAAGACGCCTCGGTCGGCGGGCTGCTCAATGTTTGGTATATTCGTCCAGTAGCAGCGCTTACGAGTTTGCGCCGATACCAGCGAGGAGTTTATCATAATAGGCTGGACGCCGAGCTCGTCGCTGATTGCGTCTTTTATGTTTTGATGTATGGAATAGTTAT
The DNA here is from genome assembly GCA_910588155.1 of uncultured Christensenellaceae bacterium. Taxonomy (GTDB): domain Bacteria; phylum Bacillota; class Clostridia; order Christensenellales; family Pumilibacteraceae; genus MGBC157735. Next base: position 10,437 of record CAJUPB010000025.1, on the reverse strand, counting down.
TCTCATACAAAAACCAGCGGCAGCCACTCTCGCGCAAAGCGCGGACGTATTGCATAAATAACTTGTACCCCTCGCCCTCGCAAGTCGTTTCGCGGTTGTTTTTTGCTATGCTCCAGTAAGTGCACGGCGAGCCGCCGATTAAAAGGTCAAAGCCCTTGTATTGCGTGAAATCGCCGTCGAACACGTCGCCGCACTGCTCAATATCGGGATAGTTTTTTGCGCTTATTGCTTTTGCGTACTTGTCTATCTCATAAGCCACGTATCGCTCCACGGGTATGTCCGCACGCTCCAGCGCTACCCGCCCGCAGCTTATACCGTCAAACAAAGAAAGAATTTTCACTCGCTCCCCTCCTTATACGACGGTGCCGCTCGTACTTTCGATTGTGTACTCGCCGCCCTCTGCCTCCGCATACTCCACCGCCCCGTCGTAAGTTTCGCAGTCGTGCGGCATTTTGTTGCTGTCTTTCCCTGTAAAAAATACCGTGTAAATCATTTGCTCCTCCTTAATCGCCTATTGAGTAGCGGCTTATTTCTTTGCCCGTACAATCGTAAACCACGTCGTGGTAAGCCTCTTGCACCGCAAAAGCGCAAAGCTGATTGCGCGGGCACGTTGCGCATACGCCGAGCTTGAAAGCCGTTTCCGCTGCGGGCTGTCCGCAAGGTACCTCGTCGAGGTAGTCAAACGGAGTGCTGCGCGTGCTGGCTATGTACTGGCGGATTTCCTCCACGCTGGCGCCTTTGAATTCCAGCCGTTTAAGCGTAATTTTGCGGCAGTCCTCCACCGTCTTGCTTACGCAGCTTATAAGCTCGCCGTTAAGTCTGCGGTAATCGTATTGCACGAGCTTACCGCGGGACTTGTCCGAGCTCTTGAAAAGCTCGTACTGTTCGCGTCCTCTTTCGCACATTTTGGGGTCTAACATTTTGGTATGTCCTCCTATTTCCGAAACTTTACGGTTTTATAGCCTTGCTTATTGACAAGCGAAAGAATTTTTGCTATAATATGTACGCTACTACAATCAAACCGCAAAAACTCTTGCCTGTCAATTTCGCAAGGGAGGTATAGGCGTTACGGTTTCCTATAACCTTGCCTATATTTTATTACGTTTCATTTGATTTGTCAAGGGTTTTTTGCGGTTTATTTGAAAATAATTCAAAAGGAGCGTAATTTTTATGACTATATCCGAGCGTATTTTCTCGCTTTTAGAGTTGCAAGGCAAAAAACAAGGCGCTTTAGCCGAATTTATCGGCGTGCGCCCTGCTACCATATCCGCGTGGAAACAAAAACAAACGAGCCCAGCGTCGGAGCTGCTCGAAAAAATCGCAGACTATTTCGGCGTATCGGTTGACTATCTCGTAACCGGACGCGAGCCGCAGCACTCCGTCGTGCAAGGTATTTACGGAAACGAAAACAGCCACAACGTGGTAACGATAGGCGGCACCGCCACGCTCGAGCTCTCGGAGTTTGAAACGGAGCTCTTGCAGATTTTCGGCGAATTGAGCACACGGCAAAAAAACGCCCTGCTCTCTTATGCTTACGAGCTTAAGGAGGGCAAGGCGTAATATGAGGCAAGCCGTCGTATATGCGAGGTACAGCCCCGGCAGCACGCAGACGTACCAGTCTATCGAGGGGCAGCTCACCGAGTGCCACAAGTTTGCAGCCGCAAACGATTTGCAAATAGTCCGTACATACGAGGACGAGCACCTCACCGGTCGCAACGACCAGCGCCCGGCGTTCCAGCAGCTGCTCAAAGACAGCGCCACCGCAAAGTGGGATATTGTGCTCGTGTACGCTATCGACCGCTTTGGTCGTAACAGCATTGAAATAGCGATAAACAAATACCACTTGCAAAAAAACGGCAAGACGGTAATTTCTGCCACGCAGCGCACCGCTCGCAACGTGGACGGCTCGAAAAACCTTGACGGTATCCTCCTCGAAAACTTTTATATCGGTATGGCAGAATACTACAGCGAGGAGCTCTCGCAAAAGGTTACTCGCGGGCTGCGTGAAAGTTACGCAAAGGGCAATTTTACCGGCGGGCGCCCGATACTCGGATACAAGGCGGTTGACGACCCCCGCAGCGCCGGCGACCGCAAGCCGCGCAAAATCGTGGTAATCGACGAGGATACGGCGCCGCTCGTCCGGTATGTATTCGAGGCATACGCGAAAGGCACCTCAAAAAAGGAAATTATGGACGAGCTCACGAGGCGCGGATATAAGAATACCAAAAACAAGCCTCTGACGTTAAACAGCTTTCAAAATAACCTTACCAGCCGCAAGTATATAGGCGAGGTCGAACACGACGGCGTGGTCTATACAAACATATATCCCCCGCTCATAGACAAAGCCACCTTTGAAACCGTGCAGAAACGACTTGCAAGGCGCAAATTAGCCCCCGCAGCCCTCAAAGCGAAAGAGGACTACATCTTGCAAGGCAAAGCGTATTGTGGGCACTGTGGGGCTCGTATGGTCGGAGTGAGCGGCACCGGTCGCGCAGCCACCTACTACTATTATGCTTGTGGGAAAAAGTACAAATATCACACTTGCGACAAGCGCAGCGAGCGCAAAGACTTTCTCGAGCAGCTCGTCGTCGAGCTTACCCTCGAATACGTGCTCGAGCCGAAACGTATTGATTTTATAGCCGACCGCGTTATGGGGCTTTATCAAGACGAATTCAACGAGGAAAACGTCCGCGCCCTCGAGCGTCGCATTGCAGCACTTGAGGAGGAAATAGAAAAAGCCGTCAACGCCTTTATAGACGCCGACAGCAAAATGGTGCGCGCAAAGCTCAACGAGCGCGTGGAGGATTTGGAGGCGCAAAAGCTCGAGCTGCAAAACGATAAGGACGGGCTCGTCGCTGCGTCCAAAATCCCCGTAACAAAAGCCGCCTTTATCTCGTGGCTTAAAACTTTTGAGCGCGGCGACCCCTCCGACAAGGAATTCCAAAAGCGTGTTGTGGACGCTCTGATAAATAGCTTTTACGTGTATGACGATAAATTCATTATATACTTTAATATAGACGGTGGCGAGGTAATCGGGCACTTTGAGGCGTCCGAGGACGCAGAAATGGCAGAAAACGCCGAAAATAAAGAAAACGCCCCCACCTCAAAGGGCGGGGGCGGTGTTCGTATTTCACAAGCCACGCTCCACCAAAATCAAGAGAGTTTGGACATTGCCTGTTCAAGCTCTTTCTTTATTATGACCTTTGGTTTTGTTTTGTTGATGGCGGGTGCTTGACGGCGAGCGTAGCGGCGCGCTTGTTTTATCAAGCACCCGCCACAGTGCCACAAAAAAATTAAGTTGCTATTGACAAAGGGCATATGTTTTATGGTATAATATATATATGAATACCAAAATACAAAATTTGCTATTAAATGCCATAGAGTATCCTCGCCCCGAAAATATACAGCAAGTTTGTTTGCCCATTTGGAATCAGCCGTTTTTTTATAAAATAGATAAAGCTCAGGCGCTTACAATTTCATATAATCCTACTGATAAAGGTGCAAGAACTAATTATCCAGAGCAAATAGCGCGTTATAATATAAATGGGTCTTTTGATTCCAAAGAAATATTTGACCTGTTGTATCATTTCAAAAAAGAAAATTATTGGCGAAAAAACTATGATTTATTATTCAATACATTGGGTATATCTAGTGAAAACATAGCACATATGGACGTATCGTTTTTTCCTTACAAATCATTTAACGACTACTTGAAAAACAAAGAAATAGATGATACATATAAATTTTTACTAAAAACAATCTCACTCTTATCCAATAATTTGAAATATATTTTTATTGATGGCGCGCGTAATAAAAATATTACCAATCTTTTTATTCAAGATTATGCGTTGATTGATAACGCTTTACTTCCGATAAATTCGGGGCAACCACATAAATTATATATTTATAAACATAAAACGCAATCCACTTTTCTAATCTATTATGCGTGTTTTTTGTATGGATGTACTTGCCCAAATGAGAACTACGTAAAAAAACTTGCCGAATATATAAAAGGAATTATATTGCATAAAGGAGACGAATATATGAAAAGTATATGGGGGACACCTTAAAATCTTAGTCCCATAAATCGCACAGCAGGTCTTGTAGGTAAAGGAGGGAAGCATAATAAGAAATCGGCTACAAATAGTGATAATGATTCTACTGGTCAAGAAGTCAAACAACCCATTTTGCACCTCAATAGAAACGCTTTTACAATAAAATACGGGAACAGTCCAAAATCAATACGCCCACTTTTGCATATCGAAATCGGCGACCGTTGTATATTAGTATATAGCGACGAAAGATGTGTTGGCGTAGTATGGGAACATAAAGAAAACAGACCTTCCGTAGCAAACGGGCAAGCAGAGATTCGATTCTTTGATGATTATACAAACGAATATAAAACTTGGTATAGAATGTGCGTTAATGGTAAGCGTTTATCGTATAGTCATTTGCAACTAGAATTAGAAAATAATGGGGAGTTTTCCTATTTTCGTTGAATTAACACACAGTAAAATTCGTTTTAGGTTACTATCGCTCCACCACATAAAAGCATCCCTTAACGGGGTGCTTTTTACGTGGTTGGCTAAAAAGTATGAGGACGCGAGCCGCAGACGACGGCAAGCGGCAGGAACAAACACATATGCGTCAAAGTCATAAGCACATCACTCGCCGCCAAGGGAGCGCCCCCTCCTCTTTGGCCACACGAAAACAATCAAGAATTGAACAAGCCGCATAATACCACCCGGTCAGAACGCAAATGCTATCGCCAAGCGGTTTAACGGCGATGCATTTGATTGCTCGATATTGCGGTTTTGTCGGTTATTTATTTCTTTTCAGCATATCAAGCACTATTATAATTTACTTTTATTCACTTGAAAAAATTTTCGCTTTTTGATATAATATGATTATCAATTTACCAATCGAGGAATTTATGTTAGATTCGATTATTAAACTGGTAAGTCAATATAAGTATAAAGTGTCGAAGCATTCTTATGGTTTATTTTGGTTGAAAAAAGCACAAAAAATCCAAATAGAAGCTGACGCAACAATAGAAACTTCTCGCGAAATTTTTTACGCATTAAAGGGCGCATTGGGCAATCCTCTTTATGTTCATACCAATTATGGATATATATTTGAGCAAGACGGAAAATATATTTCGTTCAATGAAATGGAAGAAACTTATGGCTGTACATTTTTAGATATTTTTATATTTGATAAAATTCCTTCAAGGAAGAAAATAACTTATGAAAAATATATACAAATGGTTAATAACATAAAAAACATTGCTGCCGAAAACAACTTTAACTGCGAAATTCCGATTACTTATCATAAAAATATATATTCTTTCAGCTTGATTTCCGATAAAAAGATACAAGCATTGATTTTCATTCATCAAAATGAAATAGCTTATTATTTATCTAAACTTATAAAAAGCGATAATATAACCAGGGCAATATCCAAAAGTTATGGCAAAGAAACGGCAAATCGTGACGATACGGAGAGCCTTCGTCTAGGTCTGAAAAAGATATTCCGTAAAGCACAATCAATCGAATAATAAGCGCATAGCATTAATTGTGATATAATAGGTTATCACCTCTCGGATAATTATAATCGGCGGCGAAATCGGGAAATACAATATTATTTATGAAATTTTTTAAGCGGAAAAACGTAAATAAGTCTCGGCCTTTGCCGACCTGGGACGAAACCGTGGAAATTATGCGCAACGAATATTTGAATTACGGCGATAAAATCATCGACGTTATCTCTTCGACCGACGGCGCTCACAGCTTTGTAATACTGAAATCCGACTGCAATCATCTGACATATTCGTTTGAAAGTTTAAAACCATATGAACCGGAATTTATGAAATATTGCGACGACAACGAAATCGCCTATTGGCAACTCGAAAATAGCGGCGCCAAACCTATTTTCGACGATATGGAAATTTTAATTCGGGAATTGGCGGCTACGCCCGAATATAAATTGTTCTTTAAAGACAAGTAAAGCGTCGGACTTTCCGCCGACTTGTCAAACGACAAAAACCGGCCAAACGGAGGATAATATGGCAGAATACACGTTGGAAGACAAATACGACTTAATCAAGCAAGAAATAGTCAAGAACGACTCCAAAAATCCGATAACGATAATAAAAGATATGATGAAAAAACCGTTTATCGGCATTCACGGTTCGGAACATCATTTTCTCGACGGTGCGGCATTTTTAACGGCATTCAAAAATGCAGGAGGAGAAATCAATCTCGCGCAATGCTTGGACGAGCTTTTAAAACGCACGATTAAGATGCCGGGAGCTATGTGCGGACATTGGGGAGTGTGCGGTTCCGTGACCTCAATGGGCGCCGCCTTTTCAATCATTCACGGCACAAGTCCGTTAAGCACGGATGAATATTACAAAGATAATATGCGGTTCACTTCCGCCGCATTGAAAGAGATGAGTGAAATCGGCGGCGCAAGATGTTGCAAGAGAAATGCTTTTCTTTCTCTCTCCCTTGCCGCCGAATTTGCAAAAGAAAAATACGGTGCGGAAACGGAATCGGACAAAATTCAATGCGATTTCTCGCCTCTCAACAATCAATGTTTGAAAGAAAGCTGCCCTTTTTACAAACCGTAATTATCCCGAACGAGCAAGCGTAATGTTACGGCAAGAACGGCATCGTAACAAATCGAATTTGCGGCTTTATACTTGAAAAGCGACGGCATTCCGATTTCGCAAACGCAAATCCGCACAAAAATCATAACACACTTTATCTTATGCGTTTACTCCCCCGACCCGCCAAAATTCTTTGGCGGGATTGTTTAAATTACGCTAAATATTTGTCTTAACCGAAAATGAATTTCACTATTCTCTCGGCTGCTTTTTTCGTCGCAATATCTATGTCATTCTTTGTCCAAGTGTCACTTTTATATTTAGTCAGGCTTTGCGCTATGGGGAACAAAGAATCCCGATAGCCTCGTTTTTCTTTGACGGAAGTTTGCTTTTTGACTCTGAACCAATCGTTGGAAACCGAGCCGTTAATGTTTTGTTCCAGCAAAATTTTGTTTCCGAGCTTGTCCGCATAAGCGGCAAATTCCTCTTCGTCCATTCCCGCATCTTCTCTGATTGCCGTGATGTTTTTGCCGCTGGCGGGCATTATATGTTCGATTTCTATATCGTTCGTCATCAAATTCAATTCCGCGTCGTTTTCTTTGGCAAACAGATATTCATTCAAGTATACGATTCCGTTTTCCGCATACGAATTCGTCAGCACTTGTTCGATATCTTCTCTGTCGAAATTGTCGGAAATATGCTCACGAATCGATTTTACTATGTCCTTGCAAGAAAGACCTTGTCCCATCTTCATATTCAGATTTATCAAAAACTGCTTGAACAGAGAAGATGAATAGCTTATCTCTTTGATTGCAAGTATGGCAAACAATTTCAAGAGTTCTTCCGAAAAACCCAATTTGTCCGAATACGAATCTTCTCTGTGCAAATACAAATAAGTCGTATAATAAAACTTGAAGTTATTATTGTTTTTTAACAGTATTTGCTTTACGTTTCTCATATTTCTCACGGTTTGAACGTCTTTTTCTTCGATATCTTCATTCGAATTTGAGTCAGACCAAATATTTATCAAAAACCGCAAGTCTTCGATAAACGTTTCGGGAGTGTTCAAAAGCTCCTTATGTATATCCATAAAGTACCTGCGCACGCCGGGAAGCGTGGTATCCTTTTCATTGTTTTTGGCTCTCTCGATATACATATATTGGTTCAAAATATCGTCTATTGTCGCAATCTTTTTTGCACTCAAACTATTGGTTTCCGCGATTATTCCGCCCCACTTTTCATTGAAATCTTTTTTGTCGTCTTCAAAGTTCTTATATAAAATCGCAGAGATAATGTCGGCGTCCGCAAGCGGCATACCCGTCGAATTCAGCGAATTGAAAATTTCAATCGATTCGTCCGTCTGATAGGAAATCACGACGATAACCTGACATTTTGTCAGCAAGTCTTTTGCAAACTTGTTCAATCGGTCCGCACCCATATCTTTGAACTTATCTTTGAAATACAAAAAGTTGTTATAAAAATTCGTATACTTTTTACTAATCTTTCTCTTGTTTTTAAATTTGATTACATTGCCTTCTATCTCGTCGTAATACTGACCTTGAAGAATGGCTCTCAAATCGTTCTTATACTGTTCGTTTATGGATTCGTTGGAGTATTTGATGTTCAAGTCGGAATATTTCTTATCCCCTTCCGTCACCAAATAAACGTCGTCAACATCGATTGCATACAGACACCGAATAATTTCCGTCCTGCGCTGTTCCAACGCCTGCTTCAATTTTTTCGAATCCTCGTCGTTTATAAACCCGTCCAAAATGTCATTGATTTTCATCAATATGGCTTTGAGTAAAATCAAAAACGTCGTTACTCTCTGCTGTCCGTCAATCAAATACAGTTTGTCTTGCTCGTTATTGATTATTATCGTTCCGAAAAAGTACGACTTATTCTGCGAATTGTCGATAAACGATTCTATATCTTGCCACAACTTATCGCACTGCTCGTTTGCCTTCCAATTGTACGCCCGTTGATACTCCGGTATACTGAAAAATCCGTCGTTGCCCAAAACGGTTTCTTGTCCGTTGGAAAAAAGATTTTGAATCGTTTTCAATTTCGTGTCGATGTTCTTCGGCATATTGTCTCTCCGTGTTTTTTATATTTTTGTCTTTCAGGCAGCTCTGTACTTCTTTCGAATAATCGGAAACGACCGACTTATCGCCCGTCAAGAAATTTTCGCAAAATATCCCGTCAAAAATTCGATTCTGTGGGTCAACCATTCTTTGAGGAAAGCCGAAGCGTCGGCGTGCGTTTTGAAAGTCGCAACCGCATCGCCCTGTACGGTATCCACGATTTTCCCGAGATTGTCCCAACGCTCGTAGTTCTTTTCGAAATACGGCTCATACGTTTCGGTAACTTTTTCCACAAGCGTGACCAATCTTGCAAACACTCCCTTTTCGTGAAGTTGCGCCCAACGTTTCGCCACCTCTTGCCTGAACCAATCGGCTTTGAACATTATCGCAGTCCAAGGATTCAGCGCCTGCATAGCGTTCGTACAAACGTTTGCCGAGAATATCTTATCCAACCGTTCCAGACCTCTCATCATACCGAGACCGGAATCGAAATCCCAAGGGGCTTGAAAAGTCAATTTTTTATCTCCGCCCGCACCCATATCCAAAGTAAAGAAGAAACTCGAAAAGTCTATGTCGTTGTCGCACAGCACTTCGGACATAATCACGGTATCGACAAGAGAATCGACGTTCATAATTGCCTCTATCGTCTGTCGCGAGTCCGTGAACTCGGAATCGATTATTGCCGTATAATAGGAATTGAAAGTCGTAAATTTGTCGTTATACAGCGCGTCGTATATGATTTTGAAAACATTTTCCGTGTAGTTTTTGATAAAAGTCGTTTGATTCGTCGAGTAGAAATCGTTTTTGACCGTGTAATAAGCAAACCCGGCACCCCTGTATTGTCCCGGGGTAAACTGCGAACCGTCTTCGCAAGTCAAGGGATAGTTTTTATAGATAAGCTGAAACCATTTTTCTCTTTCTTCCGTTCTCGGAGCATTGCCGTCGTATTCCACGAGATAGCCGATATCCGTCCCCGTATAACCCTCTTCGGGTTCGTTTATGTTTATCCTGTTCTTATTGACTTGTTGCTGTTCCGCAACCATATACATACCGTTGTATTTGCCGTTTATACAAACTTCGGCATAACTGAAATCGGAACAATAATAACCGTTTTCGGCAAGCGTCTGCCGTCCGAGCTCGAACGCAACGGCGTCGCGCAAAAAGGTCACGTCCTTATAACAGGCAAGCAACACCCAATTTTTGCACTTCGCGCCCTCGTTTAAACCGAGCAAATTCAATTTGACATCGAATTTCAGGCGAAACGATTTTTTGGGAAATTCGGCGGTATTGTTTCCCCGAATGCGCACCTGTGCACGAGCTGCGGAAAAATTTTCTCCCTCCCGCCCGTCCTTAACGGTAACGGCGCAACCCTTATATTCCTGATTGTCTATATCACCGGTTACGTCTTGCCCGTCGTCCGTGACTATATTTATCGTCGCAAGTTTTTGGGGCAATTTGAAATCCTCTATGCCCAATTCCTGCTCGGGCTTATCGTCAGGCTTATTGTCGGGCTTTTCCGGTGTGACCGTTTCGGAATTCGGCGGAGGCGGAACCGTCTGCGACGGAGTCTTATTGCAACCTACAAAAATAAAGGTAAGCGCCAAGAAAATACACGCACACAGCATACCGCGCAATAATTTTTTCATACCAATCTCCTTATCGATATCACCAATGCACCGATATATTTTATTATAACATTGAGAAACGCCAAAAATCAAGCCTTTTAGGGCTAAAATATAGGAGTAA
>CAJUPB010000024.1 GCA_910588155.1 uncultured Christensenellaceae bacterium | reverse complement strand
TGAAAAGTCAAGTAAATAAATAGAATTTTTGGAAAAATATTTTCAATAAAACAAAAGACTGCTGAAAGATAGGCTCTCGGCAGTCTTGTATATTTTTATGTTCATTGCAATGAACATAAAAATTTCGCGCTATTCCGCAATGTTCAAAATATCTTTGTATGCAAAAATAGCCCGTCTTACGACAGCATATTTGAAAGTATATTTCAATTACTGCAACTTTGCAATTTCTTCGTCAAATTTTTCCGCCGAAGTAGCATAATCGAATATTTCGCGGGGATAAGCATTGACCCAATCTTCGACGGCTTTCACGTCCTGTATGCTAATTTTGGATATATCTGTGCCTTTCGGAATAAGCCGCCGTATTTCACGGTTTAACCGTTCGTTACTGCCGCGCTCGCAAGAGCAGTACGGGTGACAGTAATATACAGATAAGCGTTTACCGCGAAATATAGACCGTTCTATGGCTTTACTGTCGGAAAACTCCGAGCCGTTATCCACTGTTATTGTTTTAAAGACCTTCCGAAACATTGCACCATATCTTCGTTCAAGCACATTCAAACAATGTATAACGCTTTCCGCCTTACGATTCGGCATACGAAAGATAATCTCTTGTCGCGTCAATCTTTCCGTAAGAACAAGCAGCGTCGATAGGGTAGAACCGACTACACAGTCCATTTCCCAATGCCCGAAAGAATTGCGCTTTGCAATTTCATTCGGACGTTTTTCAATGCTTACACCTTTCGGCGGACGCTTTGCAACGATTTTTCTATAACGCCTCGGGCGCAAATTCAACGCTTTAAGCGAAATATTCATAAACAACCCTTGCTCTATGTATCGATACATAGTCGTTTTACTTATATTCGTCCGAAATAACCGTTTCCGCTTTATTTCGCCGAGAACAGCACAAGGCGAAAGCCTATCTGTCAAAACACGTTTTTCCACATAGCGGACAAAGTCCCAATCATTTCCGAGTTTAAGGGACGCACCGTGCGACGACATATTGAACCGGTATTTTTCTTCGGCTATGTTCGGACTGTATGCTATTACCTGATTATAATGTCTTTCGCCTATCCAATCGGTATAACTGTATTCTTTTTGAGTACACTTGCCGCGATTTATCTCATTATAAACCGTTGAAAGGCATACGCCGAGTTTTTCGGCTATTCGTTGTTTATGCAGCCCAACACGCAAACACGCTTCTAACTGTAACCGCTGCGTGTATGTCAAATTTCTTGCACCTTTTTTTCTCATTTTAAACACCGTCCTTTTCCGTAATTGTTATTTGTCAAAATAGAGTATACCTTTTCTGTCGTTTACTTGCAAGCAGTCAAGTGCCTTTCGCGGCATAAACCGCTTCGCTATTTATTCCACGAACACTTGACTGCTTGCATTTAAAGCCGTGCTTTTCGCCTTGCCGAAAGCAACTCAAAACGGATAAACCCTTTCGGGTTGCTTTCGGCGGCTCATTTTACGGCTTTAAATCGTTCACTTGCTTTGTCACTTACCGTTTCTTTTCTTTGCCTCTTGCAATCTAAAACGGATAAACCACCCCACAAAATTAGTCTACCTTGATTGCAGAGAGCATTACACGCCCCCTTGTACTAAACAAGTCGGCTCGCTGACGCTCGCCGAGTCCAAGGGGGCGTGTAACGCTCGCGCCGCGCTCGCCGCGACGGCGGCAAAACGGCGGCAATTTCGCGCTAAACCGCTTGCGAACCTTGCCGCCCGTGCGTTTTGCCTTTGTCGCTTTCCTCGCTTTTTCGGCTTTTTTTAACGCCGAAAAGCACCTATAAAAACAGGTGCAAGACAAACAGAGTATGTTTTTGTTTATAAATTACGCCGCAAAAGCGGGGTTACATACATAATCCCATAGCGACATTTGCCGTGGCGTAAAGCGCATTACGTCACGTTCCCAATCGACTATATCGTCGAATAACACATACATATCCACAAAGTTAATAAATTTTGCGGCAATATCGTCGTCGCATAGCCTTATAAATATTTCCGAGGCAATGCCGCGGGAATACACGATTCTTTCGCCTGTCTTGCCGAGGTACTTTGTCAAGTACCCGATTAAACTATTATTCTGTACTGCCGAACATAATATTTCCTCGAAATCGTTTCTTCCGAACGCTTCCACGAAAAAACTGTTTTCGTGCGTAATTCGCATTCGTTCATTGCGTGTATCATAATCTGTCTTTTCCGTAATCTTGCCTAACATCTGACCGTGCGGAACGTAGACGAGCGCGTGAAAATGCAACCGATGTTCTTCGGGCGAATACTCGAATACACCCATATAGCGCCAACCACGGCGAGTATGTAAATTCGAAAGACACTTGCGGAGTTTCTTACGAAAACTTGCTTCGTCGTGTTTATCGCCATTGTATGTCACGGTGACGAAGTACGTCCACCGATTAAGGTTTGCCTTTCGCTTAAACCTTTTCAATCGGTGAAAATAATTGTTCTTTTCTCGCGCCATTTTCTTTTCAAGCCATTCGTCTATGTTCGGATAATTCGGAAACAGTTTTATTATTCCGTCATAAATAAAATCTTTCAAATCGTCATTTTTTAAACCCTCGCGCTGTCCGGCATAGTAAAGGCTATCGAAAAGCATATCTATGTCCTTTCGTGGTTCTTTTTCCACAGAAACATAAGAACAGTTTTTGCGTTTGAATGGAATTGCTATATAATGACCGCCGTCGTGATACACACGGTACGGCTTCGGCTCTTTGCGTTCTGGCAAAGGCTCGTCGAAAAAAAACGGCAAATCTGCCTTTTTACAGGGCATAAGTGCGACATTGTTCATTTTTAATTACCTCTCTTTTTTTGAATGTGTATTTTCAATCTTTGACATTTAATCAAATCTTTTGTATAATTTAACCGTAAGAATAAGCACAAAGGAGTTTTCTTATGGGAAAGAACTGTGTATTATGCGGCAAGCCGAGCGGTATATATCCGTTATGCAAAGAACACTTGCAGATGAAAGCGGACGGCAAAGTAGTAAAATGCGAAGAGTGCGGAACGTGGCATTTTGCCGACAGACCCTGCGAGCAGTGCGGAGCAGGGGATACTTTAAAAGAAAAATATTCGAAAATTGAAGCAAAAGCCCAAGAAAAGGAAAATGATATAACTTGTATTATTTGCGGCGCACCTTCTAATGGGAAACAGCAATGCCGTAATTGTTATAATGAAACAAGAAACCATATGGACTCGCTAGACAAAAATAGTACAGTTAGAAAATTACGAGATTATTATTACAATTTAAAAGAACGCATATTTATAATTAAAGGTATAGAAGAGACCAAAAAGCAATGTAATAAACTTATTGCCATAGCAATGACAGAGCAGAATATAAACGATGATAGTTCTTTAATGGATAGAGTTTATAAAGACGTGGAGCAACTCATCATAAACAAACAACCGCCTGTACCAAATGAGAAATACGAGGAAGAAAGAAAGGAAAAAGACGAAAATAAAAGCAAAATAAATACAGCACAGGACGGACACAATGTCGATTCTGATATGGAAGTGCGAATAGACGATGTGCTTTATAATGCTTTCATTTTACACTGTTACGGAAAAAATGTAGATGAAATAACAGAGAAAAGAAAAAAATGCGATTGGTTTGTACCTATTTGCAACGGAAAGGGAATATATATCGAGTATTGGGGAATGGATACACTCAAATACATAGAAGATAGAAAAGAAAAAGAAGAATTATATAAAAAGCACAACATTCCATACATAGGAATCGAAAAAGATGACCCTAAAATGGATTCTCAAACTTTTAAAGCAAATCTTTTAAGAGAATTAAAAAGCATTGCCGAAAAATATTATGGGTTTATGCCCGAATGGAAAAAATAGCGTAAAATAGGACGGAGCCCACCGTCCTGTTTTACTTATATACTACTATCTTTTGTTTTTTTTGCTTTCCAGCAATTTGCACTATCTTTTTGTGCCGCCAAGTAACCCGAACGATATGCGCGTTGTTCATTGGTCAATTTCTTCGGTTTTCCATAATCATCAAACTTTATGTGCATATCATTCGTTAATGCGACGTTGTTACGCAGTTCTTCGGCTGCTTTCGCACCTTTTTCGGACGGGTTCAAAAGAACAGTGACCGAACCATTTTTTCTTTTAATTTTAACAGACATTTGTTTAACTCCTCCAAAAATTATTTTTATATATCAACGGCGGGCTAAACCGCTAATACCGAACTTGACATTAAACCGAAAATTTTATATAAATCGTGATATTATGTTATCTTATCAAGAAATGGAATGTTTGGAACAACGTAAGTGTTTTCATTGTGACAATACGCTTGAATACAATATGGAATCAAGAAATCTGCAATGCTCTGTTTGCGGAAGTAGTTGGAACTACAACGAATACAAACAGAACAAAGCGTTATATAACAAAAATCCGGACGCATATATAACTCTGTATACCTACGAAAAATGCTCCAAATAAAAACTGTCCGTGATTTGATGAACTTCGTCTATAAGTTCTATCAGTTCGGTAGAAATAGCAAAGTCCATATAAAACGATAGAAGCAGCATTGTGTCACGGCACGGCGTTTTGCCTTCCAATGCTTTAATCATTGATTCCGTTGCATTTTCGGCAGTCAAAATATTGTTTTCATTCATATATTTACTCCTTTCGCTTATTTGTCAAATCTCGTATAAAGTGACTGTTCTGCCGTTTCAATTCGGCGAACGTAGCCTTTTCGGTAGCGTATTCGCGCAAGTCGTCTATGCCGATGGGCGAGCGCAAAGCCTTTTCCGTGAAGAAATCCGAGAAACAGTCTGTCGAAAACCGCTTGCTGTAAATCTTCTTCGACATAAGATAATACTTGTTTTCGCGTGTCCGTCCGTCCTGCGTTCCGCTTTCGACCTGTACGCGCAAAACGCAGTAACCGAAGCGATTATATATCCGCGCATAATAGCCGTGTATTGCCGCAGTAATCGCCTTAAACAGATACATAAAAAGCGTATTGTCCGAGCGCACAAACCTATAACGGTAATATAAACTCGTGAACTTTCCGAAAAGCAGGGAATAGAGCAATTCCGCGAGAGTAAAGAACGGCATAGCAAGACGGGTTTCGCCGCTGTCCTCTATGTGTACTATGTCCGTAAGGTCCCGAGCGTCTGCGCCGAGGCTTTCGGGACGTTGCTCGTCGGTAATGACCTTGACGAAAGGGAAGTTGTCCACAGTGGCGGAGTGCCGCACCATTTTCAGCCAATCGTTAAAACCGTCGTTCTTTTGATTGACGGTTTTATCTGTCTTGCGCTTGCCGTCAAGAGATTCCTTATTTCCTCGCTCTTTGCCTACTTCGGTAATGACTATAACGCCGAACTCGAAGCTGTCGGACTGCCGATTGTTCTTTAATACCTTTTGCCCGAGCCGCAGAGCGTCGAAATCGAGAATGTGCGAATGTCTGCTGTAACTGTCTATAAGCCTGCTGTCGCGGCAAAAAAAGTCACTGTCCCACATAGGAAAATTACCAAGGTCGGAAATAAAATTGTCCTCTCGTATGGAGTAGTTCGAGAGCAAGAGCGAGGACTGAACGATGTAAATAAAATACAACTGCGCATAAGTTTCGAGAACTTCCCACAAAGACGTTATTTTCAGTCCGTCGTCGAAAGTATCGCCGTAGCGTTCGCTGTCATAGCCGAAACAATTAAGGGCGGTAAAGCTTACCCGAATACCGTATCTGCGTTTAATATACCTTTTAACGCTTTTTACGCTATCGGTATTTAAATTACGACACACCTTATTCCATTCGGCTAAAATATGTACAAACTTTCGGCAAGTAGCGAGGTTGTAAACCTTATGCAGCGACATTGCTTGCCGGAGTTCGTTTTCGAACACTATCCACGGAAAGTACGGGAATTTCAAATCGTTTTCAAGCAATTTTTCAAAAGCCTTATCTCGCAGCATAACCTCTTGCGAAAGAGCCATATCGGTAATAGCCGTCGTTTTCTTTTTTCCCATTGTTCCGCAAGTCATATAGACGACGGGACGGGCATTTATAAAGCCGCGATTTCGCCGTTCGAAATGATTGAGCCGCATATAGGCTATATTCTTGCGGAAACGGTCAAAAAGCGCAAGTCCGATTATTACCCACGCCCACGGCGGCACGAACGTCAGAACTGCGGAAAGGTCTATAAACAGTTTATATACTTGCAGATACAGACTGCCGAGGTCGAAAGAAACGACGAAATAAAGATAGTACGCGAAGAACTCCGAAAGTATAGTAAAAGCGTTAAAATAAAACAGCCACAACAGCAGCCAAATCATTCTATAATACCGCTGCTCTTTTATAAAATTTACTAATGACACGGCAAAATTTTTCACAGGAATAAACACATAGAAAGCCGCCTTTTTGTATAACCGCAGCGGCTTGCTGTCGCGGTCGTAATCGTTGTTCGTCTTATTGAAGTACCGCGAGAAAGCAAGCCGCAATATAACAACAGCAGGAACGGCGAAGAGCAGGATAAGGCAGAACGTGTACAGCATATTCCCCATAAAGGCAAGATAAGCGAGGACGTTGTTTGAATTTACAAACAGCGTCCAATAAGCCGAGAATTTGCCCTTAAAGCCGTCAAAGGTGTCGGGCAGGGGAATAGACGGTTTGGGCGGTGACGGCGTTTGAGAGGGAAACAGCGGTATTACGGGCAGGGTATTGACAGTCGGTTTTATACCGTGCTTTATACCGAAAAGTTCACAGAAAAAATATGCTGCGGACAGACCGAAATCCCGACCGCTCTCTATTATTCTTCCGAGAGCGCTGGGGAATATGAATATGCCGCAGAGTATGAAACCGAGCGTGATTACTATGCAAATAATGTGTCTGTAATTAAAGCGTTTCACACTTTCACCGCCGTAAAAACAAAGTACCCTATAACGGTCAGAATGACCGCACCGAGCAGAACCCAAAGTATTCTTTTAAAAGTTTTCATTTTGCTTTACCGCCCATATAAACCGTTTACCAAAATGTTTTAATAACGTCGTCAAAGACTTTTTCGCGTTCGGCTCGTGTAAATATACGTCCGCTCTTTTCCTGACGAATAACGCACGCACCGTGATACATTGCGCGCTGCTGAAACGTATCCCGATGCGTTTTTGCGTACTTATCGGCATTGCGTTTTTCCAAACCTTTGTGTGCGGCATTGCTTGCGCATAATCTGCGTTGCTGTTTTGTTCTTTTCATAATTTAACTCCTTTTTGAAAGTGCACTTTCAATTTTATTTATTTTTCGATTTTCGATTGACATTCTTATACCGAATAAGGTATAATATAGCCAAGGTAGCGAACCTAACCGTTTCGGTTAGTTGTCGGCGTAACAATGTTATGTTCCGACCTCGCAGGCAAGAAGTGACGAAAGTCACTTCTTTTTCTTTTGGTTTGTATGCCTTAAAATTCGCGCTTTATCGTGACTGCCGAGCGTAAACCGTTCCTTGCCTTCGGGGAACACCTTTTTATCTTCCACGCGCAAAGGCTTGCCCGACATACGGTTTTTATCAAACCGTTGAAAGTCTACACCCGTCCGCTTCGGCAGTCCGTAACGCTCGTAATTTATTTCGACTAACGCTTTATCCGCATTTTTGCCGTTTTCATCGAATTGCTTTATGCTTTTGAGTTTGGATACGGACACGCCGCGCTTGTTTTCGTCCACGACGACATAATTGCGCTGCTTTTTCGGTTCGCGGTCTATGTACTTCGTTTCACCGCGAAACACTTTGCCTACATTCTTTTTATCGTTTCTTCTTGCCATAAAATCACTCCTTTTTCCTTTTGAATAGTTTACCTATTGCCTTAAACGGCGCGGTTATAAGCCAAACAACACCCTTTACAAGCAAGCCCAAAAGCGGCGAGATAATAGGAAACAGCAAAACGCAAACGAGAACTATCGCAAGCAGCAGTAAAAGCGTTTTCCACCACTTGCTTATTTCGAAACGCACAGGCGGTGTTATCGCGCCTATAACATCAATCGGATTAGATACTACGGGAATAACGGTGTAAACGTCGTCTTTGCAGAAAGTCAATTGAATAATATCGAAGCCGAGAAAGACGGTTTCTCTTGCCGCATACGACTTATCTGCATATCCCGTAGCCACGCCGTTATCGTTTATGATGCAAGTCATTAAGTCGGTGGAAAAATAGTCGGTATCGGCGAAACGGAATAAAAACAGCGTCTGATTGTTCAGTTCGCATTCGTTAAACCGTTCCTTAATCTTGTCCACATCGGCTTTATCCACAAATAATTCGCTTGCAACCGTTTCGACGTTGCCGTAAAGTTCGTTTCGCTTAACTTCGTGTATCGGTTCTATGCCGAGAACGTTATCATCAGACGGCGTTTTACCCAAGAGAGTCGCAAGAAACCCGTAATCGCAGACCTTGTCCCAAAACCCGTGATTTGAATTATACGCCATTAAATCGAATGTTTCACTCGCGTCTATGTCCACACAGTTATATCCGACAGTGCGCCCGTTGTCGACGTATGTTTCGAATAAGTCCGCGCTTATCTGTCCGTCCTTAATCGGCAAATATCCGTTATTATGACTTTTATCATAACCGTATATGTAATCGGTCAATTCTTCCGAAGAAACGGAATAGTCCGCAATGGCAGTCCCGCGAGAATGAAACAGATAGGGAAGATTGTCTATAAAAAGACTATAATAATAATCGTAAGTATTTCCGTCAAACGTGGGACCGCCTTGCGCTTGCTTAACGTTCCAACAATAACTGTAACGGTTCGTGTAACTGTTTCCGACCACCGTCTGAACTTCGTTATAAAACGAATACCTACGCTTTGCGTCGTAAGTTTCACCTATGGATTTGCCGACGTAGTTTTCCGAAAGAAAATCGTATGCGTCTTTATCGCTCGTAACTATAACCGGTCTTGTCAAATACTCGTACCATTCGGCTTTTATTTTTTGAAGTTTTCCGTAAGCCCGCAATACGTCGTTCGGAACGCCGAAATACACGCTGCTTACTTGCGTTTGATGACCTTTGCCCAAACTCGACGAAGCAGTCCTGTAAACCGTGCTGCCGACTTGCAGTTCCACCGTTTCCAATTTTGCGGCGGTGCAGTCGAGCGTGCTTTCCGCCTCTCTGTCTGCGCCATAGCCCGCAGCAAAACCGCTGAACGTGTAAGAGCCGCCGATGGTGTAAGCCGTGGAGTTTTTTTCGCCTTTCGTCAAAAGTTCGACTTCGGCTATATCGTAACGCCGCGCGTTACTGTTTACACGTTCGGCTATCGTTTTGCCGTCAAAATCGCTCTTTCGGTCTACGACTTTAAACTTGTAAAACAAATTTGTGTAATCGCCCTTTGACTTCGAACAGAACCGCAAATCGAATTTTTCGTAATCGGTAACGACCACCGTTTTGTCCTCGCGTTCTTCCCATTGCACGCCGAGCGTAATCTTATTCGCATATCCGTCGGTCTGTATATCCAAATTTTGAGGGTTGTAAAAATACACATACAAGCCGTAGTTGTCCCGCATATTGACCTTAAACGAATAGCAATACTCTACAACGGTAAAGATTTCGGGGTGTTTCAAAACGCCCGTACTATCGTAAGGATAGCGGGTAATATCGAAGTCGTCGCTGCTTGTAAGGTCGTCGAGTACGTCGGTATCATCAAAGGATATGGGAGCAGCGGCACGCGCAACCGTCGTACTGCTTCCCACAAAGGAGAAGATTATTGTAAACAGTGCAACGACAAGAGCCGCCGCGGTGTTTCTTATGTAAATCGCTCTTTGCATTTTCTCATACCTCAATGAAAGTTAATCGTAACCGTCGATTGTTCCTCTTCGCTGTATACGACGATTGACAGTCTGTCCTTTTCGTACAAATCTATATCCATAAAGCCCGTTACGGTGCTGTTTGGATAAACGACGGAAAGCAGTTCGCCGAGCGTAAGAGCAAAAGGAAGATACACTGTAAAATATCCGTCGTAAAGTTTTATATCAAAATAGTCTGTAAAGTCTATCCTATAAAACTCCAACGCTTTGCCGTCGACGGCAAATTCGGTCATATCGCAGTCTTTCATATTGTTTTCATTGAATACTATTTGCACGGTGAAATTCTTTGCCTTTTCTGTCTTATCCGTAAGCCCGAAAACGTTTTTGCAATAAAATAGGGAATAAGCATCTTTCGGCAATTCGATATTTTCAGTTTTATAGGATATTTTTTCGTCGCCGTACTGCACATAGAAATTCTTTGCACCGTTATTGACGAACGCAATTATAAGTGTAACCGCGCCGATTACTACGGCAAATATAATTGTATACAATATTACAGATACAGCATTGCCTGTCCTTTTCATAACACACCTCGTCAGCGTCTATGCAGTTTCTTTTTCGGGATAAGTGCGCAAACAACGGCAGCAATGGCAATAAGTAAACCTGCGGACAGCAAGATAGAAAGCCAATGCGTTTTCACAGTATTGACTACTTTATCCGTCCCCGTCATTTCCTGCACGTTCACTTCATAATCTTCCGTTACTTGCGTTTGCGTAAAATCCGCTATTTCCGTACCGCTTACCGAGCGCACTGACGTTACTTGCAGATTTTGCGTATTTGCCTGCTGCACTACGTCTACAAGCACGGTACCGTATTCGACGATTAAAGTGTCATACACTTCGCCGTCCACTTTGAAAGTAACGGTAAACAACTTTATTTCCCATTTTGCCGTGAGAACAAAGTCATTCTTAACGGCTTGATTTTCATACTTTGTTTCATCACTCATATACCAGCCGAGAAAATTATAACCCGTGCGATAGGGTATAGGACAATTGACGGCAGTATTCCATTCGACTGTCATTTGCTCCGTATCCAAACCATATCCGCCGTTACAATCGAAAGAAACGGTAAATGTATTTATTTCGAATTTTGCGTAAAAATTCATATCCGCCGTTATGGGCTCGCCGTTATACGGTATCGTCAAATCTTCGTCCAAATACCACCCTACAAAAGTATATCCCTCTTTTGTAGGCTCTTCTGGCAATTCAAGCACTTTTTCTTTATACTCGATACGAAGATTATCCAACACGTCCGCAATTACTTCATCGGCAGTTGTATTACTTAAACTTTTTTCATATCGTGCGCCACCGTGAGTATCTACGGAAAGCGATTTATCGCCAAAATAGATATTCAATTCCGCAAAAATAATATCCGGAACACTCGTAAAACAAATATAAAAATATAATTGAGGAGGATAAAAACCGCCTGTGGGTTTTTGAAAACCCGGCATAGTATAACTACCGCAAGAAAAATTAAAAGTATTATTTTCATTCGTTAAAAGATTTTTACAGTTAAAATCAAAAGATGAGTGAAAAACGATTTTACCTTGTCCCATTGCAGCATACGATTCCACATACGTCGAGTACGGAACAATATCGATAAACGATGAATTTACCGAAGACGCTTTTAAAATCTTACTTTGTATACCCCTTTCCGTTTCTTCTTCTTGCGGTGTATCTAACCAACCGTAAGGATTCCAATTCTTAAAGCCGCTCGTTATAGCCGCCGTGACCGCAACAGCAAGCAATATAACCGCAACGGTCACAAGTAGCCATTTTATGCCATCGCTTCTTTTATGTCTTTTAAGTTCGTTTTTCATTTAACACCTCGCTTTTTCCCAATTCGTTTTTAACTTCGTCGTAACTGTTTGCAGCATAAATACCCAAAGGCTCGCCCTTACGAGTACAACCTGTTTCAACAAATACGCCGTCGTTTTCTTCTTTTAAACAGTGAATACAATACAGCGGAATAAGAATGCGCTCATTTGTGTCCTTTAATCTTACCTCCAAATATTCGTTCATTTCACACCTCGCTTAAATTTAAATTTTTCTACATTTACAGTCGTTTGCTTGCAAGCCGTAAAGTGTCTTTCGCGGCATAAACCGCTTCGCTATTTATTCCACGGAACACTTGACCGCTTGCATTTTTCGTTGCTTTCGCTAAATCGCCGAAAGCGACTCAAAAAGGATTGTGAACCTTTCCAAGTCGCTTTTGCCGGCGTTATTTTGCAACGGAAAACCGTTCACTTGCTTTGTCACTTGCCGTTTTCCGTCTTTGCCTCTGCAATCTAAAAAGGATTATGAGAGGAGATGGGTGACGGCAGTTGTTTGAAAGATTAGCGTCAAAACCTGTCTATTACACACCCCCTAACGTTATTGCCATTTTAAGCAGTCCCGCATCGCTTTTGCGCGCAGGCTTTACGTCGAACTCGACCGTCTTGCCGTCGCTCGTTACACCGCGGAACATATATGTATCGTAAGTCGTAACCTTGCCGTTGCTGTCCGCTCTTTCCGCTTCGCCGAGTATGACTTCTACTTCGTCGCACATATCAAAAAGGTAGTCTATTACCTCGTAACCGCCTTTATCCGACGGTGCGAAGTCGACTTTCGTTTCCCTTTCGCCGACTTTGACGGGAAGCATATAGCCGTAACACTGCCTTCCGTCGCGCGTCTTGTACAGTCTGCCGTGCTTGTCCACACTCGGGACACGTTTCACAAAAAGACGGGGAGTTTCCGAGAGAATTTCCGCTGCCGTCTTGACCGTTGCCGTTTCTGCTGCTTGTACATTCTTTTCATTTGCCATTTGATTTACTCCTTTGCGGTGGCTGCCGCTATAAAATATTTACCCTTGCGGGCTGGCGGGAACGGCGGGGTTTGCACCCGCTTTTCATCGCTTCCGACGTTCCCCTAAACGGGGCAGGGAAGAAGAGAGAAAACCCTGCTTTCCGTTAATGCTTTTCAATGCGACCAAGTTTCAATGCACGAAATGCTTTCGCACAAATCGTCGATATCTTCCGTCAGCATTTGCAAACGTTTCAAAGCGATTACATCGCCTTTTTTCATAGTGGACTCCGTTTCTTCGCGCTGCCGCTTTAAATCTCGAAGCGCGGCGTAATATATTTCAAGCGTGGATAAACTCATATAATCATTCCTCCGTCATAGGTTCGTTGCAGTCAAGACAGAGAATACGAACTTCTTTCGTGGCTCTTACCGATTGACCGCAGATAGGGCATTTATATTTGCGTGTACTCGACGTGCGCACCGTTTGACCCTTAAACACGGGAGAGCGGTAAATAATGCTTTCGGGGTTGTCTTTGACAAACTCCGCAATAAGCGCCGCTGTTCCTTCCGTGAGTTCCGTATGCGAATATCCTATCTTCGGCAGACATTGAACTTTCAAGCCGTGCATTTCGGCAATGCGCAGAAAGAGTTTGTTATGATACGTTCCGCCGCGCGAGCAATCTTGAATGTGATTTTGACGAGCATAATTGTGACACATTTCGTGAATGAGCGTTTCTGCGATTTCAGATACGGAACGATTGAGATATTGTGCCGTAATATTCAGTTCGTGCGCTCCCTCGTTTTCGCCACGCTCTTTCCATACCTTTTCGGTGGAATACCAGCCGAAAGCCTTATTCCGCTCGTCGCGCTGCACTGTTATTACCGGCTTTTCAAGCTCGCCGCCGAACAGTCTGCCGTTTATGTAATCGTATAGTTTTTCCAAATACTTGACTGTTTCGATATACCTTTCCGTACCGTTTTCCATTCGTCAATCACCTCGTATGTTCAATAATCTTTCGTCAAGTTTTCGGTAAAAAAGAGAATATTCTCAATAAGCAGCTTGCACAAACTTGTATCTTTACCCGTACTTAACAATCTTGATTTTTCAAGCGAAAGTTTTTTATACATATCTTTCGCTTCTTTCAGATTCATACTTTTAAACAGTCTCATATCCGCTTATCCTCTTGTTACGGGAAGCAAGTCCCCGTAAATATTTGTTTCGTCTTTACATACAATTTCGACATATACGCGATATTGATTGACGCTACCGCGATTGGGATATAACCCCGATACCGAACAATAGTTCACATTTTCGCCTTTGCCGAATGTCTCATAAAATCGTTGAGCCTGCTCGCACTCGGCTTTCGTACCCATTACCCGAATTTTCATAGCCGTTATCCTCAATGTATTAAGCGATAAACGCCGAGCAGACACCAACCCTTAAACCAATTCTTTGTCTTTTCGGCAAATTTTTTCCGTGCTTGTCTGACATTATCTGCGTCAATTATATGATACGCCGTGCCGCCCACGACCGTCGAAATTCTGAATATATACTCGTTCATTTCACCACCTCGTTGCCGTTTTCGCTTTTGATAATGTTTTCGCAAATCGACAGTATGCCGATTATATCCGTCAATACGGTATAATCTTGAAAACAACCTTTTCCGATTCCTTTCCCACAAAGTTCCGAAACAGAATCTTCGAAGAGTTTACCGTCTGCGCTGTCGTAATGTCTTAATATCTTCTCGATATTTTTAAGCCCTTGTTCCATTGTCATAATTGTACTCCTTTGCGTAAAGCCGCCGCCCGTATATTAGAACGACACGGAATACAATTCGCTCCCTTTGCCGTTCCATTTTAATATAAAACTTTACC
>CAJUPB010000023.1 GCA_910588155.1 uncultured Christensenellaceae bacterium | reverse complement strand
GCGCTCGCTCGGCTGAACGCAAATGCTTGCTTTCCTTGCACTGCTCGCTTCCGACTTGTCGGCGCTACAACTTATGAGCTTTACAGTCTTTCGACCAAACGCGAGTCGTCGCTGCGCCGCGAACGGCAAAAGCCGTTCTTGCTTGCTTGTCACGACTCGGTCGAACTTTAAAAGGACTCGCCTGCACGGCTCGTGAATTTTAACATTTTGTTTGTGTCAATGCGCTCGCTCGGCTGAACGCAAATGCTTGCTTTCCTTGCACTGCTCGCTTCCGACTTGTCGGCGCTACAACTTATGAGCTTTACAGTCTTTCGACCAAACGCGAGTCGTCGCTGCGCCGCGAACGGCAAAAGCCGCAACAAACTATAATTTTCAAAACAAAAACACGAGTTGTTCGGCTCGTGCTTTTTTTATTTTCTTCTTTGCAAAAATTCCTTTTATATTAAATATCTATGCTTTCGTCAGCTTTCTGTTTTTTGCCACTCGGTGCCAGACGAAGAACACTATAATTCCGCTTATGACTACGAGAGCGACGGCGGCGATGACGACGGGCATAATTCCCACGCCGTCGTATTTCAGATACTTGGTTTCCACGTAGGCGGTCAGAGTGCCGTTTTCGGGGTCGAGATACTTGATTAGAGTATATTGCTCGGACGCATCGAAAAACTCTTCCACGACCTCTACGCGCGTTCCCGTGGGCAAGTCCTTGTCTGCGATGATTTCCTGTTTGCCGCCGTCTGTTTTAAAATAGAGCGGCGCGGCGAACGACCCGCCGACGGATATAATCGTGGCGTTCACTTTCGGATACTCGAATATGGGGTCGTAATATCCGACCGAAACTTCGTGGGAAAGAATATAGCCTTCCGTACCGCCGGCAAGCTCTATTCGATACCACTTTTTGGCGGTATCCTTGCTGTCGGCGAAATCTTTTACGAAGTCCAAAAGTTTGAACTTGTCGCCCTTTTTGACGCCCTCGTAACCGCTTAATATCGGCGCTTTTCTGCTGGGGTATTTGTATATGTCCGTGCTTCCGCTGTATATCGTGGCCCATTCCGCCGCAGGCTCGGAATAGGGCAGGGCTTCGGAAAGACGGGTGCGATAGACGTAGCCCGCAATCAGTTTGCTGCTGATTTTGTCGTCGATGAGTATGCGGGCAAACGGTCCCACGTCGCGATAATTGACGACGATGACTCGCTGTCCGCTCTGTGCGGAGCAAACCACGGCGGCAGTCTCAATCGGTTTTTCGTAAATCTCCGTGTCCGAGAGAGCCAAACGCACGATACGGTTGGCGTCGTCGTCGGGGGAAACCGCGGTATTGGCGTCGTCGCCCGTAACGGGCGGGGGGATAAAGCCGTCGTCGGTGACGTTCACCCCGAACGCTTCGGCAGGTATCTTTTTGACGCAGTTCCGCAGAGGCTCGCATATTATTATGTCGCCGTAGCTTACGAGCGAATTTTTAATCGCGGACAGCGCAATGAAACTTGCGCCCGCACCGACTTCGAAACCGCTTTCGTATGCGCGGCTGACGGCTTTGCTTTCGTCGTAACCGTTTTCGGCGAAGTATTTGACGATTGCGCCGCCCTCGTCGAGCAGGTAGAAATTATCGGCAACGTCGACCGTGAAAGAAACAACTGAACGCGTGAATTCGAATATTCTTTGCGGCGCGACGTCGGAAATCTTGCGAACCACTCCCAAAGCGGTATCGAGCGCAAATATCTCACTTTCCGAATTGGGCTGTACGGCAATCGCGTCCACGCCGCTTTCGGCTATGAGCTCTGCTTCTTCGCTTCCCGCGGCAAGGCGGTAAAGCTTTCGGCTTGCCGTCGCCGCATATAAATTGTCGGCGGCGTCGGATTTCAAATCGACGACGACTTCGCCGTTCATACGCAGGGTTTTCAAGTGCTTGAAATCGGCGTCGAACACTTCCACCGCGTCCGCATTGTGCGCGACGAATATATTTCCCACATAGTCGGAAACGACCGCGACAGGCTCCGTAAAGGCGTAATCGACTTCGACTGCGCCGTCGTCGGAAAGCCTGACTATTCTGTCGTTAAGCGTGTCGGCGACGTATATCGCGTTTCTGCGCGTAAAAATGCCGCGCGGCGCACGATAAAAACCGAGCTGACCGCTTGCCGACGCGACGACTTCTTTGCGGCCGCCGAGACCGAGAGTATAAGCGACGATTGCGCCCTCGCCCGTAAGCATATAAATCTCATCGGGAGCGGCGCACAGCGCGCGAACGTCGCGTTCCGATACGGAGCTTGTCCGCATCATAACGCCGTTTTTCATTTCGTATCTGCTCGATTCTCCGGGGTGCGCGGCAATGACGACGCCGGCGGCGGGGGATACGAGAGAGTATATTTCCGCAACGCGCGAATACGCTTTTTTTGCGTCGGAAAAACTTCCGTCGCTCGGCAAGAACGCCGTGCGGTAAATATCGTTTCCGTAAGCGCCGTTTACCGCCGCGGCAAAGAATACTTCGTTTTCGAATGCGGCTATAAGCTTGGGAGCAATGCCTTCCGCAAGCGAATATTCGACGGAATCGAACGTTTCCTGTCCGTCGGCAAAATCTCCGAAACGCAAAATCTTGTCCGCAGTCAGGGCATATATCGCGTCACCTCCCGCCGCGACGTCGGCGACGTTTTCGGCAATCGGGCTGCCGTCGGGCGAGAAAAGCGTGCCGCCGCAAAGACGGAAAAACTTGCCGCCGCAAACAACGGTTTTTGCGGCTTGACCGTCGCCCGCAACTGTCTCGCAATACGCGCCCGAAGCTTCGAAGACGTGCGCCGAACCGTCGAAACAGTCGACGCGGATTTTGCCGTCGAAAGCGGACAGCGAATACGCCCCGTCGATATGGAAATACTCCGTAGCCGTGGTCGGTTTGACAAGAAGCGCCCGTATCGAATCGCCGCCTTCCGCGCGCGCAAATGCAAGCGTCGCCGAGGCGAGAACAAACAGACAAACCGCGCAAACCGCCGCGGTAAATACCGTCGAAAATTTTTGTGCTTTGCTCATTTTCAAATCGTACTCCCGAAAAACAGTGTCGAAAAACCGCACATACCGTATAATTATAACACACCTTGTCGAAGATGTAAATAGTTTTCGTCGTGTCAAAATCTTGTTTTTGGCGTATTTTCGACGGTAAGGCGGTGATTTACAAAAAAAAGTCGAAAAAAATTCAAAAAAATTCGGATTATTTTCGTAAACCCCCTATACAAGTTCGAAATTATGTGTTATAATGTATATGTCAAAATAAATAATGGCGCAATATGTGCCGTTAAGGAGAAACTACTTTGGAAAGAATAGCTGTAATCGATTTGGGAAGCAACTCCGCGCGCCTTGTGATATCCGACATAATGCCGAGCGGACATTTCGTCGTAGTGGACGAATTAAAGGAAACGGTAAGACTCGGACAGGATATGGAACGCGACGGATTTTTGAAACCGGCTCGCGTGGCACAGGCGGTAAAGACGCTGAAAATGTTTCGTAAACTGTGCGACAGCCATAAAGTGGACAAGGTGTACGCGATTGCGACGAACGCCGTGAGAAGAGCCAAAAACCAAAAGAGCTTTTTGGAAGAAATAAATTCCGTGTGCGACTTTAAGTTCAGAGTGCTCTCGGAAGAGGAAGAGGCAATGAACGTCTATCGCGGCGTAATAAACTCGCTCGATGTGCCGAAGGGTGTTATAATGGACATATCGGGTTCGTCCACGCAGCTCATTCAGTACAATCGCCGCAACGTGCTTAACAGAGAAAATCTCCCGTTCGGAACGATAACGCTTTCCGACCTGTTCAACGACCCGAATCAGACCGCGGCACAGCAGGCGCAGAGCGTGGCGGCTTTCGTCACGGAACAGTTCGACAGAATCGGCTGGCTGAAAGAACTCGAACCCGACGTGCAGTTTATCGGCGTGGGCGGAACGTTCAGAAACCTCGCCAAAATCAGCCGCATAATCAAGCATTATCCGTTGGAAATGATACACAACTATAATCTCTCCGACGTGGATTTCGGCGTGGTATACGACAGAGTGACTTCCAGAGACGCGGACAAGCGCACGAGAATACGCGGTCTGTCCGTGGAAAGAGCGGACATATTCGTTTCCGCGCTGGCGTGCATAAAGGGATTTTTGTCCGTAACCAATTTCGAAAACATCGTCGTTTCCGCTTCGGGCATAAGAGAGGGCATTATGTTCAATCACGCAGTGCCTTCCACGGCGGAAAAACCGATAACCGACGTTATGGGTCACTCGCTTATGACCAAAATGCTGTATTACAACGTGGACGTGCCGCACGCCGAACACGTGTGCAATCTTTCCATACAGTTGTACAAGCAGCTTCGCGTGTTGCACAAACTGCCCAGACAGTACGTAAAAGTGCTGCGCATAGCCGCGCTTTTGCACGACTCCGGTTCGCGTATCAAATTCTACGACAAGAATAAGCATTCGTTCTATTTCATTATGAATTCGGGCTTGTACGGCGTCTCGCACAGAGACCTCGTTTTGGCGTCGTTCGTCGCCAGACACCAGCCGTACGACGAGTTCAGCTTGACGGAATGGAACAGATATAAGGATATCGTCAGAGAGGAAGACTTGATTGCGGTGATGAAACTCGCGGTCATTCTCCGTATCGCCGAGAGCTTGGACCGCTCGCGGCTCGGTGCGGTCAAAACTTTGAATTGCGACGTTCTCGGAGACTCCGTGATAATGAAGACGCAGGTTGAGGGCGATTGCTCGCTGGAAATCAAAAACGCGCTTTCCGTCGGAGCCGACTTCGCCAAGGCATACAGGAAGAACCTCGAAATACTGTGACGCTGATTTTGGCAAGCGCGTCGCCGCGCAGAAGCGAACTGCTCGAATCTGCGGGCATACCGTTTGAAAAATACACGCCGTCGGCGGACGAAAGTTCGGTGACTGCGGCAAATGCAAAAGAACTCTGTCTGAAACGCGCCGAGCTGAAAGCGGAATGCGCTCTCGAAGAATGTACGGCGGCGGGCAAAACCGATTTTGTCGTTCTCGGCGCCGATACCGTCGTGGAAAAAGACGGGAGAGTATACGGAAAACCGAAAGACGAAAGGGAAGCGCGCGAAATGCTGCGCTCGCTTTCAAACGCCGAACACTTTGTGTATACGGCTGTCGTAATGCTTGCGTCCGACGGAACGGGAAGCAAGACCGTGCAGAGGACGGGCGTGACGTTCAAAGAGTACGACGAAAAACTTATCGAGAAATATATCGCGTCGCGGCTCTGCTTCGGCAAGGCGGGCGCATACGGAATACAGGACGAACAGTTGCAATCGTTCGTTTTAAAGACGGACGGCGAAAGGGATAACGTCATAGGACTGCCTTTGAATGCCGTTCGGAGAATGTTGGAGGAAAAAGAACAATGGCTTCTTTGGAAATAGCTTTGGAAATAGGCACGTCGTATACGTCGGTATATCTGTCGGGGCAGGGTATCGTCTTGCGCGAACCGTCCGTCGTCGCGTTTTTGGGCGACCCGAGGCAGAAACGCGTTCGTGCCGTGGGAAATCAGGCAATGGAAATGCTCGGCAAAACTCCGGAAAAGACGGCGGTCGTGACTCCCGTTGTGGACGGCGTGATTGTGGACCCCGATGTTTGCGCGGTAATGCTGAAAGAGTATATAAGAAAAATACTTCCCGACAACTACCTGTTTTTCCCGAAGATAAAGGCGCTTGTCGGCATACCTATGGGACTGTCGTTGGAAGAACGCAGAATGTATGAGGACGTTTGCGCCGCGGCAAAGATTGGCGACGTGACTATGATAGAAAATATAATGCTGTCGGGCTTGGGTATCGATTTTCCCGTGTCCTCGCCGAACGGCAGCCTTGTCGTAAACGTCGGCGGCGGTGTCACCGAGATTGCCGCAGTCAGTCTCGGCGGTGTCATAGCCGGTTGCGGCGTCACCATCGGCGGCAATATGATGGACAAGGCGCTGATAGATTACATCACGGGCAAGTTCAATCTGAAAATCGCGCTGAACGTAGTCAGAAAACTCAAACACAATATTGGCAGCCTCGCCGCGGCAGACAACTCGCAAATGGACGTCGAGGGCATAGATATAAGGACGAAAATACCCTCGTCCGTAACGGTCTACGCGACGGACATCAGAGAGGCGCTGTTGCCGTACTATAAGCGCATAAGCGACGCGGTGGAGAATATAATAAACGAGTGTCCGCCCGCAATTGCCGCGGATATCTATAAGAGGGGGGTATACGTCGTCGGCGGCGCAAGCAAAATATACGGTCTGGATAAACTTATGAGCGAAAGACTCAAACTCAACGTCTACTGCCCGCAAGAACCCGACCCCTCGCACGCCGCCATACTCGGCGCGGGTAAGTTGATTTCGGACCCGCAACTGCTCAACGAAATCCTCATCTCCTAACCCGGCGTCACATTCATCGCGAACTGCGGCGTTAAACTTCGATTTTTCTCGGGTCATTTACGGGAAGTAAACTCTCCGTCGAAAAATCTCGTTTGCCTTGCATTTTGCGCGACTGTGCCGCCGGCTCTGGCGAGTTATAAGCGTCGCATTTCATCGTCAGCCTTCACGATTTCTCGGGTCATCAGCCAAGCGAGCGCATATAGCGCGAAGCGAACGCCACGAGCCGTAGGCGAGTATTTACGGGAAGTAAACTCCCATTCGAAATCGCTCGGACTTCCTTGAACTGCTTGTTTCTGTGCCGTCAGTCTGGCGAGTTATAAACATCGCATTTCATCGTCAGCCTTCACGATTTCTCGGCTGAACGCAAATGCTTGCTTTCCTTACACTGCTCGCTTCTAACCCGTCAGGTCGACAACTCATAAGCTTCGCATTGCGTCGTCAGGCTTACGTTTTTGCTTCGGTTGCGTACGGGGGGGGGTACGCGCCCTGCGCAAAATCCGCGCCTTCCTTGTCTTGCTCGCTTCCGACTTGTCGGCGCTACAACTTATGAGCTTGACAGTCTTTCGACCAAACGCGAGTCGTCGCTGCGCGGCGAACGGCAAAAGCCGTTCTTGCTTGCTTGTCACGACTCGGTTGAACTTAAAAAGGACTCGCCTGCACGGCTCGTGAATCATAATCATTCGCACTGTGCAATAAAGCGACTTCTCGGCTGAACAAAATCTTTCGGATTTCCTTTATGGCTTGCTGTGTTCGTGTCGCGCTATAAAGCGCTCGCTCGGTCAAACATAATGTTTATTGCCTTGTATTCGGCGATACTTTAAGAGAGCAGACGGCAAAAATTTAATTGTGTCAATATACGAAAAATACTTTATAAACCGATTACGGGAGGAGGAATCTCTTGAACAAGAAACGCACAATCGCGCTGATAGCGCACGATAATAAAAAAGCAGAAATCGTGGAGTGGGCGAAAGCCAACCGCGAAATTTTGAAAAATCACAACCTCTGCGGAACGGGAACAACTTCGCTGCGTGTACGCGAAGCGACGGGACTTGACGTAAAAGGATATTTGAGCGGACCGCTCGGCGGAGACCAGCAGATAGGCGCTCTCGTTGCGGAAGGGAAGATAGACGTCGTGATGTTCTTTTGCGACCCGCTTTCCGCTTTGCCTCACGACCCCGACGTCAAGGCGCTGTTGCGCATAGCGGTGGTTTACGACGTGCCTATCGCAACAAATAAAGTGACCGCCGACTACATACTTCATTCGTCTTTGCTCTGATTTATAAAACGCTTGTCATTGCAAAGAGTTAAGTCGATTGCTTATTGACGCGCAAGCCGTATAGCGGTAGGGCGCAGACTTTTGACTGTCCGATATTCTATTTGTCGGCGGTAAATTTACGGCATATTTTTTTCGCCGCAAGCTCGCCAATCGAGATTCTCAAACGCTTGCGATTTCGGTTGCGGTCTCTAAAATTACAGTTTGCGCGCACGATACTTTTCGGCGGAAGTGCGGCAATATTCAAAAAGGAATAAGCCGAGTTGCGGTTTTCTGCGCCGCCGTCGAATTGCATTTGAACCGATTGCGCGATTTTGCAAAGCGCGCAGCGGCATTACGGTGTCCCGATTTTTTGCAAAAGAATATCTCGAAAAGCCGCAAAAAATCTTTGTCAAAAGCATAAAAATTGCGATTTAGCAACCTATGTCACGCATAACACGCGGAAATAATATCAAAAATACGCAAAAAGGAGTCAAAATGAACACAGAAAACTTTACGGGCAAGGCGGAAGCTTATGCGAAGTATCGCCCGTCCTATCCGAGTTCCGTATACGAATATATATTGACCGAATGCGGCTTGCCGCAAAAACCCGTGTTTGCCGATATCGGCGCGGGAACGGGAATATTCTCTTTGCCGCTGTTGAAGGCTGGCTATAAAGTATACTGCGTAGAGCCGAATGCCGATATGAAGCGTCGCCTCGACGAAAACACGTCGGCTTTCGAAAACTGTGTCACGCTGTCGTCTGCGGCGGAAAATACCGCGCTTAAAGACGCAGCCGTCGATTGCATTGCTGTTGCGCAGGCGTTTCATTGGTTTGACAGACAGGCGTTCAAGTCGGAATGCAGGCGCGTTTTGAGAGAGAACGGAATCGTAGTGCTGCTCTGGAATTCCAGGGTGGAAGACGAGCTTTTGATACGGTTGGAAAAAGCCAACGAGAGACACTGTCCGAAGTTCAAAGGCTTTTCCGGCGGCGTTCGCAGGTGCGACGCGGCGCAGTTCGACGACTTTTTTTCCGAGCGTTGCAACTTGCTGTTTTTCGACAACGACCTGTATTACGAGGGCGCGGACGCCTTTGCGGGTCGCTGTCTTTCGGGTTCGTATGCGCTTAAACCCGACGACATCGGTTACGAAGCTTACGTGAAAGAATTGCGGGAAATATATGCGGAGTTCGAGTCGGACGGCAGGCTGAAAATGAAAAATCGCGTGGAGATGTATGTCGGAAAAGCGTAATAATCGGAACGGTGACATAGCGTCAATATAAGTTTTTTTTCGACGCTTAAAACCAAAAATCTGCTTGCCGAAAGCGGCGGCGAAATGCTATAATCGTAAATACCGAAATTCAATCGGAGGTTTTGATTATGGCAAGGTCGATAGTGGTTACGTCGGGCAAAGGCGGCGTGGGAAAAAGTACGGTCACTGTGGCGCTCGGCAGAGAACTGTGCCGCCGCAATTTGCGCGTCGCGCTTGTGGATACCGATATAGGTTTGAATAATCTCGATGTGCTGCTCGATATGGAACACCGCGTCGTATACGATATTTTGGACGTGGTTAAAAACCGTTGCCGCGTCCGTCAGGCTCTCGTCGAGGACAATTCGACGGGAGGTTTGTTTTTACTGCCGTCCGCACACGCCTACGAGGCGGGCGAGATAACGGCGCAGAATATCCGTCTCATAGTCAATTCGCTGTCGTCGTCGTTCGATTTTGTGCTTATCGATTGTCCCGCCGGCGTGGAACTCGGTTTCCACCGCGCTGTTGCGGCGGCAAAGGAAGCGCTCGTCGTGACCACGCCGCACGTATCTGCCGTGCGCGACGCATCGAAAGTCATACCCATCTTGCAAAGCTACGGATTGAGTTCCAGAGTCGTGGTAAACCGCTCCCGCGGCGACCTCGTGATGGACAGCGAAATGGCGGACAGCGTCGGAATAGCGGACGCTCTCGGCTGCGGCATAGCGGGCGTCATTCCCGAGGACGACTACATAAATTTGCAGTCCAATGTCATACCCGTGCGCCGCCGTAAATCGGACGGACTGACGGCAATAGAGGTGCTTGCGCAAAACGTGATGTACGGCACGGAAACCGTCTACGACGTTACAAAGAGATACCGCGGCATATTCGGCGCGTTCAAGCGCGGACTGCGTAAGCTGGTGTAGGAGAGGGGAATGAAGACGGTAACGGACAGAATCAAAAACTCGGTCAGAAACGGGCGCGACGCAAACGCCGAACACGCTCTGAAAGTGCTGAAATCGGACGAACACAGACTGCTGGAAGATTACTTCGATTTCGACCACAAAGATTTGAAAATCACCGCCGACCTTCTTGCCGACGGCAATGTATCGCTGATTATTTCGCTGAAAGCAGGACGCTTCAAAGAGGTCGGCAAAACTCTCGATTGAGGCGCAGCGCCTGTGCGGAAAATGTTTTCGCGTGTCTTTTTTTAACGGCATTAAATGTTTGCCTAATCCGGAAAACGAAGTCTTTTTGTGGGAAGATGAAGATAAATCTCTATTTAAAATTCGAATGGAGGGTCGGGCAATTCCGTCCGCTTAAAGTTGCGGCGGAATTTAATATGGTCATTAAATGCCTCCGAATGCCGCTTATAGCCGCGAAAAATTCTTTTGTATTTCCTCTCATTCTCAAATCACTGTGTCAAAATTGTCGCGCATAAACACCGATTGGCAATTTGTTCAAAAGCCTTAACGAGAATCCGCAACGTTCAAATAACAGTGCTTAATACTTTTGCCGCAAATTTTTCACGCGGCAACTTTTTTTAATAAGTCCGCAATATTTCAAAAAAGCTCGGCGGAAAAGCGCAATTCCCATAGTGAATTAAAAAAACCGAATTTTTGAAAGTTGCACTTTCAAGCGACGGCAAACGCTCTCGAACATTTTGTTCGAGAGCGTTATAATGCAAACTATTCGGAAAGATAAATTGAAATTTAGATGTTGCTAACGATTTACGGCTCTACAAATAATATTTTCAAATCAATGTCTTTGCAATCGTATCCGACTATCTTCAATCGGTTTAATCCACTCGTTAAAGAAACGGTCTTTGCAGCCGTTTGCTCATTAGATATGTTTTGCGAACATTCTATTAAAACGGTTGCATTATTATTACAATCGATATATACGACTTTTGCATTACCGCTCGAAATGCTTAAATCAAGTTGTATTTCCGTCTCTGCATTCTTTTCGAGTGTTTTCTTCCATAGTGTTTCCCTTCCGTCGAATTTTGAAACCATAAGAGAATATCCGCCGTCTATGGGATTAAATACCGAATTTTCTTTTGCGTAACGGTCTTCGATTTGCACTATTTTTTCAATATCATTGTATTCTCTTATTGCAAATTCATTACCACATCCCATCAATCCTATCGCTACACACATAATTGAGCAAATCAAAACGCTTTTTATAATTTTTTTCATTAAAACAAACCTCTGAATAACTGTTTATCGTACAATCATTATATCACGAAAAATGAAAGAACGCAACTGATTGAATTTTATTGGATATATAAAACATATCTATATCTCAATAGGCTGCAAGTAGCCCGGTCGGTTCACGAAAAAGGTACGGAAAAGGCATAGCCTGACGTATGCAATCTCAATCCCGATACTTTGGTCAACCCAATATATTCCCGAAAATTCCAACCCTAACCGATGTCCAAACTTTCCCCGTCGGACAAAACTCTGACTTCTCCGTCAATGTCGAGCTTGCCGAAACTTTCGGGAACTTCGCAATGTATCGGAATCACGACGCGCGCCTGCGTTATGTGGCATATCTTTTCGATGTCCTCGATGCTTGCGTGTCCGCTTGTATGCAAATATTCGAACTTGCTGCCCAAACTCACGGCTTTTTCTATGAATGCGCTTTTGTATTCGTCGTATGCGGCGTGCGTCTTGTCCAAATATCCGCGCCACATCGAATATATCAGAAGATTGTCGGGGAAGGACTGCATAACTCTTTGAGTTACGGCATTGAAACGCCCCAAAAAGCAAAAACCGCGCTCGTTCATAAACGGGTGCAAATTATTTCCGTAAACGTACACCTTGCGCTTTTCGAAATCGTAAAACGACGATGTCGCCGTGCTTGTCGCGATACGCAGAATTTCCGCTTGATAATCTCTTTCGCATACGACAAAGGGTTTGCGGGCTTTTTCCGCGGCGGCATAAAATTCCGCAATTGCGTCTATGTCGGTGGAACTGCAAAGAACAAACACGTTTTTGCTGTCTTTCAAAAGTTTTTCCGCATCGCGCCCCAATTCGTGCATAGTCTTGACTTTTTCGCCTTGCCGTGACAGCATAGTTCCTTCGATAATCAATGCATCGATGTTTCTGGCGTATTTTTGAAAGACATACGGCATTTTTCGGCCTCTCGCGCCGTGCATACGAATGTCGCCCGTGTGTAAGATTCGCTTGCCGCCGCATTCGATTAAAAACATATAAGCGCCGAACGCCGAGTGGTCTATGCAATAGGGAGTAACCTTAATGTCTTTAAAGTACAGCGGCTGTCCCGCTGCGTATTCTTTGAAAGTTTCGACCCGCTCCGGACTGCCTTTGCCGAGTTTGTCTTTTACTGTTTGCTGTACGAGCTTGTAGATTCGTTTTGCGACAGAGCCGGTATATATCGGTATTTGCAAAAGCACGGACTCGAACAACCCGACGTGGTCGCCGTGGCAGTGTGTTATCAAAACTCCGTCGCAGTCGGGCTCGCC
Organism: uncultured Christensenellaceae bacterium; assembly: GCA_910588155.1. Taxonomy (GTDB): domain Bacteria; phylum Bacillota; class Clostridia; order Christensenellales; family Pumilibacteraceae; genus MGBC157735. The sequence goes on along the minus strand of CAJUPB010000023.1, from coordinate 3,061 downwards.
GCAAGTGACGCCGTCGATACGCAACGAAGCGTCGCTTTCGGCTTGTTCCGGCGAAAGACTTGCGCCCATATCTATAATGATTCGCGCCGCCGAGCTTTTTATTTCCGTCACGCATCCGCCGATTCTGGCGTGCCTCTGTGTATCGTTATTTGCATAAAGCCCTCCTTATTTCGTCGGGAGTCGGCTCTTCTCGGCAGGACGCCCATAAAACGTTTTCCGCACCGAGGCTTTCGTTTATCCTGTTTATGCTGTTTATTCAGTTGAAAGTGGGCGCCGACGGCGTGTCGTACACCGGCAGTTTGGCGCACGGCGCAACGCGCTCGGGCAGGGGATAGCTTGTGCCGAACAGTAGATTGACCGTCTTGATATGACTGCCGTATTGCTCGACTATTTCTTCGCTTTGCCTTGCGATTGCGTCGGTATATGTCAGAACCTGTTCCACGACTTTCGGAACGCCGCCGTCGGAAGTGAGCATTCGCTTGTCGGAAAAAACTTTTCCCTCGACGAATATCAGCTCTTTCGACTGCGTGTCGAATAAAACCATATCGCACTTTTTGCCGCCGCCGATTTCGCCGTTGAGATTTACTTCCGCATCTATCACGACGGTTTGCGGGCGGCTTTTCGGTGAAAAAGTGTAAAAACTCAAACGGTTCAAACGCAGCCGTTCCGTGTCTCCGCCCTTGATTTTAGTAAATTTGTTTTCCTCCTGCTTTTTGGCTCTTTCGTAAGGCGTAAGATTTTCCGCGCCGCCGTCGTACAGTTCGAATCTCTTGTCGCGCCGAAAAGCACCGTTCTTGAAACGGTACAGGCAACCGCCCTTGTAGTAAAAATACATCTCGTTTTTGCGCACTGCCGGGAATACGAAATTCTCCGCGTCGTCAGATAAGACGTCGGATTTCAGCAATCGAAAAAGTTTCCCGTTTTCGCCGCTCGTCATTTTTCGTATTTGCCCGTCGTCAAACGTTCTTATAAAACTCATACCGCCACCGCCGAATCCGTTTATGCTTACAGTGTAACATATACGAGGCGGAATTGCAAGCGACGGGCGTCTTTTGTCGAAAACGGCTGTCCGAAACTTTTGATGCCGGCGCATATCTTTTGCGCGCGCGAATATATATACGGTATGGACAAGTACGACGGAATGAATAAGCCGGAAATCATATTGACGCAAAACGCCTCGTGCGTCGACTCCGTAAGTTCGAAACTTTGCAAGAATTTGCGAGAGGAAAAAGGGGCGGATGCGACAGACAGACTGCCGAAAGGCGGAAGAATCAAAAGTTTTTTCGTGCGAATGACGATTGCTTTCGTTTTGCTGGCGCTCGTATTTTTGCCGCGTTTTATCCCGTATAAAGGCTCCGAAAACGTCACAAATGTCGTAAAAACAGTTGTTATGACAGACATAACAGGCAATAAGAGGGTGGGAGAAGGAAAACTTGCGGATTTGATTCGAGAAATAATAGAAAACTTCTATGGCGAAAAATAAGAAAAAGCGCGGAGAAAACAGGGGCGAGACGGGCGAGCGGAAAAAGACGAAACGCCGCTTGGCAATCGGCGGTGCGAGATTGCAAATTTCTTTTTCCGTTGTTTTAATGGCGGCAATCGCCGTTGCGTCGGGGCATTTGCGTGAAACGCTGTCTTATGCAGCCGCCGTGGTTTTGCACGAGTTCGCCCACGCTACCGTCGCGGCGCGTCTGGGTTATACCCTGGACGTGCTTAAAATAATGCCGTACGGCGCCGCGCTTACAGGTCGGTTCGAGAGCGCGCGGGTGCGCGACGAATTTTTGATTGCCATTGTCGGACCGCTTTCCAACCTCGTGTTTGCGGTGGTGTTCGTGGCGGTTTGGTGGTTGGTTCCGTCGCTGTTTTACTACACGGAAGTGTACGTCACGGCAAACGTTTTCACGGCCGTGATAAACTTGCTTCCGGTTTTTCCGTTGGACGGAGGAAGGGCGGCGCTGGCTCTGCTGTCCGTAAAAAAGCCGAGAGAAAAGGCGTACAGAGCGTTGCGGATAATAGGCTTTGTCATCAGCGCGGTCGGCATAGTCTGCGCTGTTATCTTCTTCCGCCGCCTGAATTTTTCGTATTTTACGTTTTTGGTTTTTGTTTTGAGTTCCGCTGTTTTTCCCGACAAGAGTTCGGCATATAGGAGATTGTACGGTATGTCTTACAGAATGGAAAAAATAAAGACGGGTCTGCCCGTTCGTGAAATAATGGTGCATACGGACACCACGCTGCTGTCCTGCTCCGGACTTCTGAATCCGAATTATTATTCACGCTTCATAGTCACCGACGACAAAATGACTCGCAGGGGAGAGATAGACGAAACCGCGTTGGAAGACTATCTTGTGGCATACCCTCTCGATACGCCCGTCTTGCAGGCGTTGCAGTCGTCGAATTCTTTGAACCGTGACAAGCAGCCGCGGAAATAATTTAACCCGAAGATAAAAAGCTCGTTGCAAAAAATATCCGACAAATAATTTGTTTTGAATAATCTGTTTGCGTTGTCTTTTTAACGGTTTAGTCGGAATTTCTGTGCTCGCTTCGATATGCGATACGGGCATTTCTTTGTATATATCTGATAGCGGCGAAACAGGTTTTCGACCGGCTCTGTGAAAAAGCGCTTTTATAAAAGGATAATTTACACCGTTTAATAAGCTATTTGCCGACCGCGCTCGGTCTTTCTGCCGCAACTGCTTTGAGTAATACGGAAAGCGTAAGTTTTTGCGAATTTTTTAAGAGGACGCGCGTTTTAAGAGGGCGCACAAAAGCTCTGCTCTCGCCGCACCGCCGCTCGTCGGACTGTTTTTCTTGCAAGGGTTTAAACGGATTTTTCGACAACCGCCGTATATTAAAACTATGCTTGACGTATTGGTTTTTCCAAGAGCTGTCGTTTTAATCGGTTTGTCAAAACTTTATTTCGGTTTGTTAAGGTTTATTAAAGATTATCTAAAATGACAATTCTCAAAGATTCCCGAAAATAACAGTTCGCCGAAATAATTTTTGCAAATCGGCGACGCGATGCTTATTGTAGGCAGGAGCGATGACGATAAAGAGAAACCGC
>CAJUPB010000022.1 GCA_910588155.1 uncultured Christensenellaceae bacterium | reverse complement strand
GAAGCAAGCGTCGGAAGCGACGAGGTAGAGGAGTGAAGCGTATGGAAAACAGAAAAGTACATAAAAACAGCAATGTAATCGCGGCAGTCATTGCCGCTTTTGCGCTCCTCGCAATGACCGTAGCGGTCGTTTTCGGCGTAGGTAATAGTGGCATAATGACAGCGAAAGCGGAAACAAGAGCAATAGGCGGAGCAACCAACGGTACGGCAACGTGTATGCTCCGTAACAGAGAAACAGGCGAAGAGCAGAGCATATCCGTGTCATATGAGTATACATCTTCTGACGCTATCTCTCCCGAGGGCGGTGTCGAAACCATAGAACATACTGTTTTAACGCTTCCTGCCTCCGTCACCGATGACGAAACAATAACAAACATAACCTGCACGGACAGCCGCTTTTCCCGAAACTCTACGGGGACATTTACAGCCACGGGAAGAATACTGCTTATGCAGCTCAAAAAGCTCGTGTTCGAGTATACCGCAATTATGTCTCTCCCCGAAGAACCTACGAAAGAGGGCTACCGCTTTGTCGGGTGGTACTTGGACGAAGACCTTACTATCCCGTATAACGGCGAACCCATAACGTCGGATATGTCCTTTTACCCGAAATTCGAAATAAACACATATACCGTAACTCTGGACAGTAACGGCGGCTCGGACGTGTCAAACGTTACCGTCGAATGGAATACTTCGGCAGAGCTTCCCACGCCGACAAAAGAGGGATATAACTTCCTCGGCTGGTTCTACGGCAACGGCACGAAGTACGAGGGACAGGCAGTCACGGAAAACATAACCTTGACCGCGTATTGGGAGTTAAAGGTCTACACCGTAACTTTCTACGTAGACGGCGAAGTGTACAAGACGGTGGAAGTCCCTCACGGTACTCTTTTACGAAACGTTATGTCGCAGGATAAGGCGTTACGATATATGAACGCTTTGAACGAAAAAGGCGAGAAACTCCCGAAGACTGCTACGGTCAAAGGCAATGCGGAAGTTGCCGTTGAAGAAATGACCGAGCAAGAGAAGTATGCGGAGTTCCTCTCTCGCAATATGTGGCTGGAATGGACGTTGCTCGGCGTAGCACTCGTGGGGATTCTCTCCACCGTCATAGCTTCGGTAGTGGCTTACAAAAGGAAGTGACGTATGAAGAAGAAAAACAAACAAGTAAAAGCATATAACCTCGGCGGCATAATATTGTTGCTCGCCATTGTAGCGCTTATTGCCGCGCTTGTAATAACGGGCGCATTAAAGCTCCCCAAAGATTGCGGCGGAGACAATACGAGCGTATCGAAAGTACATAATGTGAATATGTCCGAAGATGGAGTTGCTTCGTCGGATACGGCAACGAATTATTATCTTTTTGTTCCGTGGACAGAAAAGCATTTTTGGGCATTTACTTATTCGTGGCCGAGAAACGACTACAAGCATTTTGTCGAAGAGCTTGGAGCTAATTATTGGGGTCGTTCCGAAATAGCCGTTACTTTGACTTTACGCTTTAACGATATTATCTATTATCGTTCGGAAGAGGACAAGCAGAGCGGTGTCAACGGTATGCCTGTTATTATGTACGCAAACTCATATTTCGAAGTACCTTCCGTATTTTGGGTGGGAACGGAGTATATCTGTAAAGGTTCAAACTATGCGGGAATATACGCCAATTCGCCGAAAGATATAAAGATAAATATACGTGAAAGCTATTATGATATGCTGAAAGAATATGAGGGGCGTTTTGGTTCGGTTACAGTCGGTATATATAGCAAAGGTGGCGGGTGGAGATTATCCGAAACATACGGTACAGATAGTCAAACAGTATCTTCGACGGGAATGTATTTAAAAGAGGGCGAGCGTGAAAACGGAGATATTGACCCCGGTGACAACGGCGGGGTTGACCCTGGCGGCACAAGCGCGCGGTCATTTTGGGAATTGCTTTATCTCTGGTATAAGGCTCTTCCCGTGTGGGGTAAAGTCCTCGTGTGGGTGGGCGTTGCCGTCGTTATCCTCGGCATAATCTCGCTGTTTGCGGGTCTGTTCGTAAGAAAGTAAAAACAAAATACAGTAACAAAAAAGGGCGTGGCAATGCGGTCACGCTCAAAGGCTTGAAAGGAGTAAAAGACAATGAACATAGTAGAAATCGGAATGTTGGCAGTAATGACCTTAATGTCGCTGTATTCGTGCCTTGACCATATATTTGTTCCGAAGATAAATAAGCGGTTGGACAAATTGGAAAAGGAAGTCAAAGAATTATCGGCGGGCTTAAAGCGTGGCGGCGTTACAAACGGTAACGATAATAAACGGGGACATAATAATTAGAATACGAATTATCCAATGTACGACACTCATTATTTTGGAGTCGTAAAAATCTAATGCGTCAAAAATTATACCCGTAAGTTTGAACGCGACAGGATAAGCAATAATGCTTTCAAGGACGAAATAAATGATAAAATCGAGCCATAAAATGCCCGTAATAGAAAGATAAGTTTCAAGTAAGCCTATAATAAAATTCCACATACTTGACTTATTATAGCAAAAATATTAAAGAATTGTAAAGCAAAAATAAAGGAGTAAAAGACAAAATGAAGTATTCATTCAAAGAGAAATTGAGATATAACAAAACACGCCAAAAGAATAGCCCGTTCGCAACGGGGTATGTGTTCGGCGTAGCGCTCTATGAAGATTTCCCGCGGCAAAACACAGAGTTCAAAAAGACCGTCAAAGAGTTCATTGACACTATGAAAAGCTCTGCTTCGGGTAAAGACAGCGACTACGAAAAAGGCGTAATGTGCGGCTATCGTGACGCCGCAAACGAAAGGAAAGCAAAGGCAAAAGACATCACTCGGGAGAGAAAGCAGGCACGGGCAAGAGATAAGTTCTTTGCTTATTGAGACCCGCTCCGCCCGTAAGGGCGGTGTTGCTCCCCGCAGGGGTGTTTAAAAGAAAATAACAATTAAAGGAGAGTAAATAAAAAGTGAGTATAACAATCATATTCGGTATGCCCAGAGCGGGCAAAACCGCACTAATGACTAAACTCGCTCTCGACTGTATGACGGGAGCGCAGGCGGCGAAAGACATACGCGAGAGTTGTAAAGAGATAAAGAAGTTCAATGACGGCGGCTTCCATTTCACCTATCCCAAAAGACACCTCGTTTTTAGCGATTACGACATCTACACTCGTAATAAAATGCTGTATTCGTATAGGACGAGCGGATATAGGTTCGGTCTGCCGAATGAGAAGTATAAGGATATAGACTTCTTTCCCCCGTGTTCCCGCCTCTTCTTCGACGAGGCGCAGAAGTATTGGAACAGCAGGGAGAGTAAGAAGCTGTCGGACTTCGTGTCGAGAGCGTTCGAACTGCACGGACATTTTAAGCTCAATATCTGCCTCGCAGTACAGCGCGTAGGGCTTATAGACCTCAATATACGCGAGCTGTCTCCGAATATAATAGAGGTCGTAGAGCTTAAACATAAGACGGATAACGGCGTTATAATGTCTTCGATGTGGACGTGCAGGGTGTATAAAAACGTCTCCGAAGCGGAAAAGAGAATAGCGGGTCAGAGCGCAAGATACAAGACGAAGAAGTATACGTTCGACGGCAATATCTTTAAGCATTACGATAGCGAAACGTTCCGCTTCGCGTTCCTCAAAGACAGAGAAAACGCAGACTTCGACTATACCCCGAACGGCGGCTATGATTATACCGTAAAAGGCGTAAAACGCTTCAACGCCGAACACGAGTATACCGTCCCCGACGGCTACCAAAAAGGGGGTGAAAAGAAGAAGTGAGAGATATAAATAAAACACTCGAAGCCTACTATACGCAGTTCGAAAAATTGTTTACCATTCGCGACGATTACGGCATAGACACAAAGTTCTTCAAAAAAGCCCTTAAAGGCTTTATGAAACAGTTTCTTTATGATTTGCGCTATATACGCAAAATACGGCGTAAATTAGCCCGTAAATGGTATAAAGAGAACTTGGACGAGCTACTCGCGGAAGCGGAAGAAAAGGCAATACAAGCCGTTGAGGTCGTCAAACGGGTGGTTTCGGAAGAAGAGCCGAAAAAGATAGAGCAAGAACCCTCGAAAGAGCTTGCACGGGCAAAAGAAGTCGAAGTTCCTGCGGTAACGCAAGAGGCGGAGAATAGAGCCGTCAAGCCGTATAACGAAGCGGAAGAGGTAGAGGACTTGACGGAGTAAAACGCCGTAGGACGCGAGAAGCGGGCGGGAAAAAGCGCAGCCCCGCCCGCTCTCGCGGCAGGCGGGTACCCTTGGGGAAACGCAATGATACGCAGTGAAACGAAAAGCGTTCGCGGCGTACTGCATAGAGTATACCTAGCGGCAGTCCTTAATGAAACGTATATGTTATATATAATATATATCTACGAAGTAAACGGTTATGATACTTGAAAGATAACCGAAGACGTTTAAGAATAAATGTTGATAAAAGGTTAGTATTACCCTTTTATCAACTTCCGTAACTTGTAACAAAGCCGAAAAAACAAAATGAAAAGGAGAAACAAAATGGCAAAATTAAAAGCGGCGCGCGGTTGGCTTTTGACGCAATCGTGCGCAAAAATAACCCTCGAAGAATTAAAAGCGGCATTGTCCGAATACGTTTACATCGCCCAGCAAGAGCGCGGAAGCGAGGGCGGCGAGCAGGGATACGAGCATTACCAAATTTACATCGAAAACCCGTCCCCGATACGCTTCGACACGCTCAAAAACAAGCTCCCGAACGCTCACATAGAACCGCGTAAGGGGACAAAGCAGGAAGCCTACGACTACGTTACAAAGAGTGAGACAAAAATTGGCGAGAACTTCGGCAACGGTGAAATAGACCTTGTGACACGGCAGGGACAGCGCGTCGACATAGAGGACGTTATGCAAATGGTCAGAGACGGCAAGACGAACCGCGAGATTGAACAGGTCTATCCCGCAGTGCTGTTCAAGTACCGCAAAGCGATAGAAGAGACGAGACAGAGCTATCTCAAAGACAAGTACGGCAGTATCTTCCGCGAACTTAAAGTGACGTATATCTACGGCAAAGCGGGCAAGGGTAAAACACGGTACGTTATGGAAAAACACGGCTATGACAACGTGTATCGTGTGACCGATTGGACGCACCCTTTCGATAACTATAACGGACAAAGCATAATGCTTTTCGAAGAGTTCCGTTCGTCTTGCAAGGTCGAGCAAATGCTGAACTATCTCGACGGTTATCCCATAGAATTGCCCGCCCGCTATGCACAGCGTACGGCGTGTTATGAGACGGTGTACATAACTACGAATATACCGCTTGAAGCGCAATATGTGAAGTTGCAAGAGACTCAACCCGAAACGTGGAGAGCGTTTTTGCGTCGTATACACTACGTGTGGCACATAGGCGTTATGTCCGAACCCGTTCCCCGTGAAACTTTGTATCCAATAGTCCGCCAATCGCTAAACCTCGTGCCGACAAATGAGGACTTGCCTTTTTGACGGAGCTTGAAAGCAGTTTAATAAACGAGGTCAAGACATTAAGCGAAAAGTTCGACAGATTGCTCGAAGCGGTCGGGAAAGGTGCGTTGGCGGCAAGCTCGGACAAGACTTTCGGCGAGTGGCTGAACGAATGGTACGAAACATACAAAGTTCCGAAAGGCTTGAAGCCGTCCTATCTCGAAAGAATACGCGAGTACATAGACAAGTATCTTTTGCCGAAGCTCGGGGATATACGGCTTTGCGACCTCGACGGAGCGATATTGCAGGAGTATATAAACGGGCTGTCTGCGGCAAACGCCCGTAAAAAGCAGTCGCTTATAATAAACGAGAGCTTAAACAAAGCCGTGGCTTTAAGGCTCATACCGCATAACCCGTTTGCGGCGGTGGACTTGCCGAAGAGCAAAAGCAAGCATTACCGACCGCTTGAATACGACGAGCAGGTAGCTTTGCTGAAAGAGGTAACGACGGAGAAGTACAAGGCGGTAATGTGGGTATTGTGCTGTACGGGAATGAGAATAGGCGAACTGCTTGCCTTGAATGCTTCGGACATAGATTACCGCAACGGCGTTATACGTGTGGACAAGGATATGGATATACAAACGGGGACGCTGAACGACACGCCGAAGACGGAAACAAGCATACGAACGATACCGTTCTTGCCGTCGCTTGAACCGTATTTGAAAGTCTTGTCGCAAACGCCTTTGACGTATAACGGCATACGGCTTTATTTCAAGCGGAAATATGCGAAGTTCGGTTTCAAAGGTTTAAACTTGCATTCGTTCCGACACACGTTTATATCCCTGTGTTATGCGGCGGGAATATCTTTGAAGAAGATACAGACAATGGCGGGGCATTCTGACGTGAACTTGACGTTGAACGTATACACGCACGTATTGAAAAAAGGCGGGTCGAAGTTCTTGCAGTACATAAAACAGCTTAAAAAAGAGGTAGACTGTTGAATAAAACAAACGTAAAAACCGCACCGAGAAAGTGCGGTTTTTGCTTGCTATGGAGCTTCCGGGCGGACTCGAACCGCCGACCTAGTGATTACGAATCACTCGCTCTACCGACTGAGCCACGGAAGCAGATATTTTCGCGTGCCTAAATATTCTACTATAAATGCCGCGAATTGGCAAGTGTTTTTCGGTGCTTGACAAAAAAAATTTATTACGGGAATTTTTGTCGAACAGTCCGCGCGGGCGGGCGAACAATATGCGCGATTGCTCTTGCGGCGAGAAGTGCGTTTGGGTTATACTTAAAACAACCGAACAGTCGCATCCGTTGCACTATTGGTATTATTCGTGTGGTACGGAAGATACGTTTTACAACGATTCGACGAAAATGTATAAGAACGCTTTGGTTACGGTGTCTGCGTTTAAAGACGAAGAGAATTGCCGTTTTGTGGAAGGGTACGGGGCAAATCATACGTATGAGTTTTGGCTGACTTCGCTTTACAACACATTACATAAGTTTTTTAAAGACTGATTTACGAAACCAAAACAAAAAAACAGGCGGACGGCGCAAAAAGCCGTCCGCTTATTTTTCAACGTATCGTCAAATCGGCTCGACAAAAAAATACACAAGGTTTGTAAGGGTGACCGCAAAAAAATTGACTACCGCCGCTTTTTTGTGATAAAATACGATTATGGAAAAGACCGTAGCGCAATCGTATACAGAACAGATACAAATTATAATGCCGGCGGACACGAACGGATACCGCCGTCTTTTCGGCGGAAGACTTATGGAGTGGATTGACGTCGTGGCGGCGGCGGTCGCCCGCAGACACAGCAACCGCAATGTTACCACGGCGCGCGTGGACACATTGGAATTTCAGGCGCCCGCGCACGAGGGAGACGCTCTCATACTCGCGGGAAGAATAACCCACGTCGGCAAGACGAGTATGGAAGTGCGGGTGGATACTTACATCGAAGAACTTTCCGGCGAGCGCAAGCAAATAAACAGGGCGTATCTCATATTGGTGGCATTGGACGAAAACGAGCGCCCCGTCGAAGTGCCCCGTCTGCGGTTGTCTTCCTATGAAGAAAAAGTCGAGTTCGAAAACGGCGTGAAGCGGCGCGAAATGAGAGCCAAGCTTGCGCAAATCTTATAAAGGAGGGCAAAGAAGATGCCCGATATGGCAAAAATTCAGGCTTTGAACGAGCAAAAAGAAAAGGACGCGCGTCTTGTCGATTCGACGAAAAACGGCGAAACGGAAGCGGACGAAGTACGGAAGATTCTGTCGGACGGCGCAAACGTGCACGTCAAAGGCAGTCGCCCTATGCTGAATGCCTGCAAACGTTTCAATTACGACGTCATTCGCGCGCTTGTGGAATTCGGCGCATTGTCTATGCCGATTGCGAGAAAATATCTCGGTTCGCTCTGCGATTACCGCGGTTTTGACAAGACGGATAAAGAGCGGTATTTTGCTCTCTTGGACTATGCGATAGAAATTACGGGCAGGGACGACGACTATTTCGAACCGTATATCAATAACCGTGCGGCGGTCGGAGATTTGCCGGCTTTGACGGAATTCAAAGAGCATTACGAGCTGACCGACGATTACATAGCGCGCCACGTGTATCCGCGCATTATCTTCGAAATAATAAAAGACAAGCGCGAAGATATGTTGGCGTACATAACATCGAACCGCGAATGGATAGACAAAACTTGTTTCGATTCTGCCGTCGCGGGCGGCGAGGAAGAAGTGCTGGAATATATTCTCGACCACAGCGAGCTGTACGAACCGTCGAGGCAGGCTGTCGCTACGGCTCTGTTTGCGGGGCGCACGGGGGTGTTGGATATGCTGTCGGACATCGGTTACGACTTCGAGGGGCGCGACGGATTCTTTTTGGAAAAAGCGTGCAGAGCCACGCTGTCCACGGGATTCAAGCCGCTCGAATATCTTTTGGCGCACGGATACAAACTGACCGATTCTTACAGGGGAAGAACGGTGCTGGAAAACGCGCTTGCCGACGGAAACTTCAAATTGACGCAATATGTTCGGGACAATTTGACCGAATGACAAAATAAAACAAACTTACTTCGAGGAAATACGAAATGAACGAAAAGAAGACGATAATAACATTAAACGAAGCCAAGGAATTGAAAAAGAAGTACCCCACGCCGTTCTACGTTTACGACGAAAAGGGGATAGCGGACAATGCCGACGAGTTTATCGAGGCATTTTCCTGGAACGAAGGCTTCAAGGAATATTTTGCGGTCAAGGCAACCCCGAACCCCGCTATTTTGAAACTGTTGAAAAAACACGGTTGCGGAGTGGACTGCGCGTCGGAAACGGAGCTTTTGATGGCGCAGGCGCTCGGGTTTAAAGGCGAAGAAATTATGTTTTCGTCAAACGAGACGGCGGACAGAGAGTTTGCTTTGGCGTATAAGCTCGGCGCGATTATAAATCTCGACGACATAACTCACGTCGAGGCTTTGGAAAAAGCGGCGGGCGTACCGAAGAAAATATGCCTGCGCTATAATCCCGGCGGCGATTTCAAAATAGACGGTCAGATTATGGGTCAACCGTCCGAAGCCAAATACGGAATGACTCGCGCGCAGCTTACGGAAGCGGCTAAAAAGTTGAAGAGCAAAGGTGCGGAAAAATTCGGTATTCACGCATTTTTGGCAAGCAATACCGTCGGCAACGACTATTATCCCGCACTTGCCGGACTTTTGACGGAAACGGCGGTAAGCTTGGAAAAAGAGTGCGGAATCGAAGTGGAATTCATAAACCTTTCGGGCGGACTCGGCGTGCCGTATCGTCCGGGCGAGAACAAATGCGACGTTAAGAAAATCGGCGAGAAGATAAGAAACATCGCCGTTGCCGCCGAGAAAAAATACGGCAGAAAGTATAAGATATTTACCGAATCGGGGCGTTATATGCTCGCGCCTTACGGTCAGCTCGTTTCCGAAGTCATACGTTTCAAACATACGTACAAGGAATATGCGGGGCTGGACGCCTGTGCGGCAAACCTTATGAGACCCGCGATGTACGGCGCGTACCACCACATTACGGTGCTGGGAAAAGAAAACGAAAAACCTTCGGTCAAATACGACGTCGTGGGGTCGCTGTGCGAAAACAACGATAAGTTTGCCGTGGACAGACTGCTTCCGAAGCTGGACTGCGGGGACATAATCGTTATGCACGACGCGGGCGCGCACGGATTCTCGATGGGGTATAATTACAACGGAAAACTGCGCAGTGCGGAAATTCTGAAAAAACGCGACGGGACTTTCGAGCTTATACGTCGTGCGGAAACGGCGGCGGATTATTTTGCCACGTTCGATATGTACGAAGAATTCGACGCATATACAAAAAACAAGTAGCGAAAAAGCGTCGGTTTTCCGACGCCTTTTGCTTGTTTTCCCCTTATTATACAACGAAGTTCAGTCGCGTATGAACGTGAGGCAGGCGGCTTCCACGTCGCCCTGACCCATAACAGTTATGCCGTTGGCGATGCAAGTGCCTTCGCGATTGAAAATGCACTTTGCGTTGCAGCGGACGGCGGTGTCCACGCTGTAATCCGATTTTACGAAGTCCGAACCTGCTTCGAAAAGCGAGCGGCTTTTCGTTTCGTCGGGGTCGTAAGTGGAACAGTCGGTATTTGCCGTCACCTCGATTTGCTTGGCGCAACAGCAATAGCCTTTGTTGTAACGGCAGTTTTTCATACCGCATTTCAAATCTTTCATATTCAAACCTCCGTATTCGATATGTGGTTAGTATATCCGAACTTTTCGATTTTATAGGTTTTTCGCGGAGGAAAATATTTTTATCGGAGCTGTAAATAAAATGTCACGGGCAATATTGGAAAAATTGAGCAAGGAAGCGGCGGAAAAGGTTGCAAGCCGCAGAACTTCGGATGATAAAAGATTCAAATATCTGCGCCGCAACGAGAGCAAGGACAAGGCGAGCGAAATGCGCCCCGCTTTCGTGCGCGATGTGGAAAAAATTTTGAACAGCGCATATTACAACCGCCTGTCCGATAAGACGCAAGTGCTGTCTTTTTACCACAACGACGATATCACGCGCAGAGCGCTGCACGTGCAGCTCGTGTCGCGTATCGCCCGCACTCTCGGTGCCGCGCTCGGCTTGAACGCCGATTTGATTGAAGCCATTGCGATAGGTCACGACATAGGTCACACGCCGTTCGGACACGCGGGAGAAAAGATACTAGACGAGCTTTTGAGAGATTCAATCGGTTTGCGATTCAATCACAACGTGCAGTCCGTGCGTATTCTCGACAAGATATTTCGCTATAACCTGACGTTGGAGACTCTGGACGGAATACTGTGCCACAACGGCGAAATGCCGTCCGACAATTATACGCCGATACCGCTTAAAGATTTTGCCGATTTCGACGAACGAGTGGCGGCTTGTATGAAGGACAGCGGCAATATCAAAAAACTTATCCCGGCGACGAAAGAGGGTTGCGTCGTCAGAATCTGCGATATGATAGCCTATCTCGGAAAGGACAGGCAGGACTATATAAGAGCGGGGCTGGGAGAGGAAAAGGATTTTTGCAAAAACGATTACGCGGAAAACAACGCCGCACTCATAAACAACTTCTGCGTGAACATAGTAAACAACTCTTTGGACGGCGAGTGTATCCGAATGGACGAAAAACATTTTGAAATACTCAAAAACTTGAAGAAAGAAAACTACAATACCATATACCTTGCGGACAAAGTGGTGAAGCACTACGACGATACGATAAGACCGATGATGACGCGGCTTTTCGAAAAACTTGTCGACGATTTGAAAAAAGGCGACGAAAGTTCTTTTGTGTTTCGCCACCACATAAAATTCGTCGACGGCAGAACCAAATACATAGACGGAGCAATCGACGAGTATCTGCGTGAAAGCCCCGAACTCATTGTCGCCGACTATCTCGCAAGCTGTTCCGACGACTACTTTCTGGCTCTTTACGAAGAGCTTTTCGGTATAAAGATAAAGGGATACTTCAATTGACGTCGAATGTCGGCGTGTAAATTTCCGTCGCGCTGGAACGTGCTTGAACGAATCCGTCCAGTCCGAGCCGTTGCGCTTCTCTCACCGCGCTTTCGTATTCGAAAGACGTGACTTTGCGGTTCAGTTCCGCATATTCGGAACGGTTGAACGTCGGCGTGTATTGACTCATCAGCGACACCAGAACTTTTCCGCCCCAGCGTCGCGCGATATCTCGCAAGACGGCTATGGAATCGTCCCTGTGTGTCGGCAAGACAAGGTGTCGTATTATGACGCCCTTTTTTATAAGTCCGTTTTCCGTCAGTATCTTGCTCTGCTGTCGCACGGCTTCGTCTATAAACTTGACCGCGATTTCGGGGTAGTCTGCGGCGCGGGAGTATTTTTCCGCAAGCGCGCCGTCGAAATATTTGTAGTCGGGAAGATAGATGTCGACTATTCCGTCCAGCTTTTTGACGGTTTCTGCTTTTTCGTAACCGCCGCTGTTGTAGACGACGGGGACGGTTATGCGCGGTTTTATCCGTTCGAGCACGGGAAGTATAATGTCTATATAGTGCGCCGCCGTGACTAGATTGATATTCTCGCAACTTTCGGCAAGAGTCAAAAGGACTTTTTCCAATTCCGCGAGAGAATACGTTTTTCCGTTTCCGTTTGCGCTGATTGCGGAGTTTTGACAAAATACGCATTTCAAAGAGCAGCCTGAAAAAAAGACGGCGCCGCTTCCGCGCTTGCCGACGATAGGCGGTTCTTCTCCGAAATGCGCGCCTGCTCTTCCGATGCGGACAAGGCTGTCCGCGCCGCATACGCCTCGCGCTTTCGTGCGGTCGGCTTTACACTCTCTGGGGCATAAAGTACACTTTTGCATATCCATAAGGGTATTATACTCTTCGCCTTCGGGGAAGTAAAGCAAAAGCATATACGGCATAAAATTGTTTACATAATCTTAAAAAAGAGTTATAATTATAAATAACGTCATTCAAACGGGAGGCGCAAAATGTCGAGAGCGGAAACGGATAAAAAAGTGCGGGAGTTATTCGATAGGCGGCTTGCCGAAAGCAAGAGTCAAACACTTGTCGGAAAGACCCGCGAAGAAGTTTTAAATCAAATCGAAAAAATGAAAAAATACTACGTTCCGGACATTCCCGAAGAGTTTGCCGCGGAGAAAGAATTTATGTTGAAAGCCGTCGAAATAAACGGGGAATCAATTTTGCAGGCAAGCGACGAATTGAAACGGGACGGGGATTTGATTTTGGCGGCGGCAAAAGAAATAAGCCCCATTTTTCTTGAAATTCCGAAAGAGCTGTTGGGCGACAGGAATTTCGTTTTGCGGCTTTTGTGCAGAAACGGACTGTTTTTCGGCATTGCAGTCAAGTGCAAAAAAGAATATGCTTTCGACAAAGATATGATATTGACGGCGGTAAAACAGAACTTCGAGGCGGCTCGATATGTAAAGCCGCGGTTTTTCGACGAAGACAATCCTATGTGCGATAAAAATTTCGTAATGGAACTCGTCGGAGAAAACGGCAGAGCTTTAAGTTTTGTATACCCGCCTTTTCGCGACGACGAAGAAGTCGTGCTTGCGGCGGCAAAAAATTACCGTTCATTCGAGTTTGCTTCCGTCCGCCTGAAAAACGACGAAAAGTTCCTTATGCGGGTTTTGGACATAAATCCATCCTGCATCGCATACGCGCCGATAGAATACAGAAAAAACAAAACGCTGATAGCCGAACTTATGAAAAAGCACGCGTATGTTTATCGTTATGCAAAGGAAGATGCGAAAAACGATTTGAATATGGCTCTCGAAGCCGTCAAATCGGACGGAAGGGTTTTTGAGTATGTCCCCAAAAAACTGCGCGAAAGCGCCGAATTTACAGAAAGACTGAAAGAGTGTATAGAGAGCCATACCGTGAAAAAGGAAGACGAAGAATACTTGAAAGAAGAAATCTATTGGATTTTGAATCCGCCGAGCGAGGAGGATATGTTTAAAAACGTGATAACCCTTGTTGACAAAAAGTCCGAAAAGTAATACAATATAGCTATGGAGTTTTTAAGTCCCCAAAGTTTATGGAGCGAATACGACAGAAAGGCGTTGCCGCTTAACCCGTCCGTCATCACCGTTACGGAGAACGACGGCGAGGTTTGCGAGCGCCTGTATTTTTCGGGAGAGCGTACCGCGTCGGGTGTCACGCGCGTTTTTGCCAAGCTGTGGCTGCCGAGAGAAAAGAATCCGCCCGTGATAATTCTTATGCACGAGCTGAACGAAAATATAGATTGTTTCGACGCGTCGCGGCTGCTCTCTTCCGGATATGCGGTACTCGCGTTGGACTATGCCGGAGAAAGGGACGGCAAAGAGCGGTTTACCTTATACCCGAAAGAATTGGAATTTGCAAAATATTTCGTCAATCCAGACACATTGACGCTGACGCCGCAGAACCCGAAATTGTCCTGCTGGTATGTGTGGACCACCGTGCTTTTGAGGGCGATAACTTATGTCGAAAGCGACAAACGGCTGTCGGACAACATCGCGGTCGTCGGGGTCGGTGCGGGCGGCAGTCAGGTTATGAAAGTCACGGCTCTCGAAGATTTGAAATGCGGCGTGACCGTGTTTGCGACAAATCCGCCGATAGGCGACGAGGTGACGTTCAAGGCCTGTCTCGGCAACGGCAGTTATGCTCCGCTGTATCGCTTTCCTCTCATAAGCGCGGTTTGCAGCAACGAGACGGAAGAATTTTTCGAACGGGTCAGCGGTATATACGTCGGTTCGTCGGACAAATACTATCTTTCGGTCGGCGAACGCGTCGGACACGTGCTGCTTACACATCAGCGCGAATGTATAAAAGCGTTTTTGGGGCGGCGGCTGAAAATGGGACTTCCCATCGGCGTTGACGCGCCGGAAATAACGGCAAAGGAAAGCGAACGTCAGCTTTACTACGACATAAAGGCGGACCCTAGACTTTCCATAAAAAAAGTCGAACTTTTCGTGGCGTATGCGGTGGAGCGCGGCGAGCTGCGGAATTGGCATAAAATCAAAACGCTTTCCACGGGCGCGGGCGAGTTTATCGCCAAAGTGCCGGTGTACGACGCAACGCAGACGGTGTACGCGTTTGCGACGGTGTTTTACGAAGACGGATTTTCTTTTTCCACGCAATTGTTTGCAAAGACGCCCGCTCTCTTGGGCGTGCAGGCGCAACCGCTGGTAAAGAGCCGCCTTTTGTACGACAGCGACAGCGGTATAGACGATTTCGTATCCCCGAACGGCGGCGACGACATAGTTATGAAAAACGGCGCATTCGGCATAGACGGGGTGTGTTCCCTGTCGGGAGAACTCGCAACGTATAAAGTCGGTGATATGCGGTTCAAGGCGGAAGAAGACAGCGTATTGCAGCTTATAGTGTACGCCGAAGAGTCGAAAGAAGCGGAGTTTGCGGTCTGCACTTTGGAAAAGGGCGCGGAAACGGAATACGTTTGCCGCAGAAAAACGGACAGCGGCGGCAATTGGACGAAACTGACGTTGAGCGCGGAAGACTTCAAGTCCAGAGAGGGAACGCTGACTTCGTTTGCAAAAGCCGTATATCTCTGCATTAGGTGCGACGGACTTTTGGTGAATACTTTGCTTTGGGTGTGACGATGATATTCGAAGTCGGCGAAGTGTTGAAACTGAAAAAAGCGCACCCCTGCGGCGGAGACCGATTCAAAGTGGTCAAATCCGCATCGGACGTGAAAATTGAATGTATGAAGTGCGGACACTGCCTGATTATGGAAATAGACAGGCTGAAAAAAAGCATTAAAAACAGAGAAGGAAGGGTCGATGTCGAAGAATAAAAAGACAGGCGAAATCAAACCGTTAAAGAATCGGTTTCTGCGGAGTGAAAAGCCGGAGAATCTGTACGTAACTTTTGCTCTGTATTTCGTGATGATTTTTATGAGCTGTCTTTTGATTTTCGTCTATCTTGTCGGTATGTGTCGGGTTCAGAAGAGCAGTATGAATCCCACGCTTTACGACGGCGACCACCTTTTGATGCTGAAAAATCCGTCGTCGTTTGTCGTCGGCGACATCATCACTTTCCGAGCCGAAGTGGACGGAGAGGAGGAAACGCTGATAAAGCGCGTCATAGGCGTGGGCGGAGACAAGATAGTATTCGTGGAAAGAAGCGCGGGCGAGACCGACATAGTGGATATATATCGCAAAAAAGCCGGCGATACAAAGTTCGAGCTTATGCGCGAAGACTATCTCGACGGCGACGACCCTATGCTGAAAAGCAAGGTCTTGAAGCCTGACAACAAAAATCCCGGCAAGTTTGCCGGCAACGTGGTCGCTTGGAACGCGACGGAAGAAGAGCGGGAAAAAAGCGCTTTGCTCGTGGATGAAGGACGGCTTTTGGTGTTGGGCGACAACAGAAACGATTCCATCGATTCCCGCTATTTCGGACTCATTTCCGCAGATGCGGTCAGCGGAAAAATGTTTTACCGATTGACGAAAGGTTCGATTTTGGAAAGACTTTTATTGCTTATTTACAATAAGGACGTAATATAAGAAAATCAAATAAGGAGAGAAAATATGGTAAGAATAACGACGGACTCCACGGCGGACCTCGGAGAAGATTTCGAAAAGTACAACGTCGGCGTTTTGCCGCTGAACGTGATTTTGGACGGAGAAAGCTATCTCGACGGAGTGACGGTCAAGCCGGAAGACATTTACCGCACGTACAACGAAAAAAAGGTATTGCCCAAAACCGCGGCACGTTCGCCCGAGGACTTCAAGGAATTCTTCGAAAGGTATACCGAAAAGGGCGAAGAGGTCGTGCATATAAACATTTCTTCCAAAATCAGTATGACGCACGACAACGCCGTGACTGCGGCAAAAGAACTCGAAGGAGTTTATGTCGTGGACAGCTTGTCGCTGTCGTCGGGCACGGGGCTTTTGGTGCTGTATGCCTGCGAGTTGGCGCAACAGGGGTTGGGCGGAAAAGAAATTGCCGAAAAAGTGGCGGCGAGAACAAAAAGCGTTCAGGCGTCTTTCGTCGTGGACACGATGGAATATCTGCACAAGGGCGGGCGCTGCTCGTCGCTTGCGCGGTTTGCCGCCAGCGTGCTGAAAATCAAGCCTACGATACAGGTTAAGGACGGCGGTATGGAGGTGGGAAAGAAATATATGGGTTCGTTCGACAAGATAATAGGAAAGTATGTCGAGGCGACGTTGCAAACTTTCGATAAACCCGACCTGACCAGAATATTCGTGACGCACACTTCGGCAAAACCCGAAACGGTGCAGCTTGTCAAGGACAAGATAAAGGAACTTGCCGACTTTAAAGAAATCAAGGAGACGATTGCGAGCTCTACGATAACGTCGCATTGCGGCAGAGGGACGCTCGGAATACTGTATATAAACGATGCGGAATAATTTTTGCGAAAATTGCAATTTCGCAACCGAGCAGGAGTGCTCTGCGCCGAAAGCAACAATTGCTTTCGATTGCGTTACATACGAAGTTCTTTCGGCGGCTCCGAGAAAATAAGGCGTGAAAGAAGGCGGCAGTTTAATAAGAAAACAGACCCTTCAAGGAATAATTTCTTGAAGGGTTTATTGATTCGGGGAACGAGATTGTCGAGGCTTACAAAAAAATAAAAAATTTTTTTGTGAAAATCGTTGACAAATGCTTTTTATTGTGATATTATATATAGGCTATCGATTGAGATAGCCTTTGCGAATCAAAGTCGGACATACGGTTCGGCGACCAAGTATTGAATAAACAATACCGCTGGCATAATCGGATATTAACTGTTGTGAATACCATTATGCTTTTTTTACACCCTTTTGGGCGATAAAAAAGATTCGCACTTTCGCACATTGACAACTGCATAATGAGAGAGAAACATTGAAACGAAAAATAACG
>CAJUPB010000021.1 GCA_910588155.1 uncultured Christensenellaceae bacterium | reverse complement strand
AGATTTTTTCAAAAAAATTCAAAAAGTTACTGAAAAATGCTTGACAAACATCATAACGAATATACGTTTTACTTGCCATTTTGCAAAAAAAGTGATATAATAAAATTTATGATGTTGGCAATGTCTCATATAATAACTCCGATAGTCGTAAGTACGGCAATAATGATTATATTACCGCTTGTTTACAAGGGGATAAATGCTGCCGTGGAAAAGGAGAATAAGAAAACAGACAGACAAAACCGTACGCAAACGCCGAAAATATTGAAATACTTTTTTTTGATTGCGGCGAGTTTGTTTTTTGCGGCAATGGTCGGCGGCTCTTTGGCGCTTTTGCTGTCGAGACCGCAGAATTGGGGTTTGCTCCTCGGCTTGACTGTCGGCATTACGGGCGCACTGGGCGGACTTTCGGTTTTCGGACTGACGCGAGCACTGTTATGCTATGAAACCTTCGATGAAGAAAAGATAACGATAATAAGATATTCCAAAAGGAAAGTCGTAAAATACGAAGAGATTGCGTTTTTCGAATATGACGGGCTTTTATACGGTGTTCCCGGATATTCTCCGAAAGGTCTTAACAGTCTTAACGGACTTGTCGGATACGACGCCGACGGGAAAAAACTGTTTAGTTGCGAAGGAATTGTCGGACTCGACAATTTGGCGCAAATGCTTACGTCTCGCGGCATTTCTTTTACGGACAGCAAGACGGCAGCGCAAAAATTCAAAAAAAATTCGTATTATATAAAAAATATGAAGAGAACTTCTTTCAAAGTGATGGCGTGGACTTGTTTCGGTCTTGCGCTGTTATCTGTCGGATTGGGCGCATTGATTTTATATTTTTCGGAACCCGTAAGTTTTACCGAATACGAAATTACGGGAACGGTGGAAAGTATTGCCGTTTATTCCGATAATTGCAAAATTCGGTTGGTCGACGACGAAAGCGAGTATTATTTGAGTTCGATTGTTTTCAGAAAAGTCGACAAGAAAGCCCTTTACAAAATCAAGGAGGGTGACAAAGTTGCTGTCTGCGTGGGAGGCGGTACTCTCGGAAAAAGACTGTATGTGATGGGATTGCGTTCCGAGGACAACGGAACGGTCTATCTTTCCGTCGGCGATGCGGAGGAAGCCGAGAACAGCAACTATCATCTGGGAAAAATAACGGGATATGTCTGCGTCGGCGTATCTGCCGTATTGATGATTTTATGGGCGGTGTTTTTGATTTACTGCAAAGTCAAGTATCCGAAAGAAGCCGCCGCGTGATGTTCTCGCGCGAGGGGCAAAATATCGGAAAGGAAGAGAAACTTGTCGCAAACGGCTTGAAAGAAAGTTGACAAAAAAGGCGCGAAGCTATATAATTAAACAAAAGGGCAACCCTATGAAAAGGAGCAGAATATGAAGATTATTTGCAGCGGAAGCGATTTATCCGACGCGGTCGGTAAGGTTATAAAAGCGGTTTCGGGAAGAAGTACAAACCCCGTTTTGGAGGGCATAAAACTCAAAGCCGAACAGGGAACGCTGACGCTTACGGCGACAGATTTGGAACTTGCGATAGAAAAGAGTATTGTTGCGGACGTCAAGATAGAGGGCGAAACCGTTGTCCCCGGCAGACTGTTTTCGGAGTTTGTCCGCAAGCTGAACAAAGAACAGATAGAGCTTTCCATAGCGGACGGCAACCAGCTTAAAATCAGATATATGCAGTCGGAGGGCGTGTTGCAATGTTTGCCTGCGGAAGAATATCCCGAAATCAAACAGCTTAACGACGCGCAGTCGTTTTTCATAATCAAAAACGAATTCAAAGACCTTGTAAACAAGGTTGCTTTTTCCGTCAGCTCCGACGAATCCCGTCCCATTTTGAAGGGTGTGCTTTTGGAAATCGACGACGTATCCGTGACGGGCGTCGCGTTGGACGGATACCGCTTGGCAAAATGTGTCAAGCCGATAGAAAAGACCACGGCTATGATGAGCGCAATAGTTCCCGCGCGTTGCATAACCGAGATTGCGCGTCTTTTGGAAGATTCATCCGACCCCGTGCAAATTTCTTTGCAGAGAAACTATATGCTTGTCGACCTCGTGCATACGAAGATAACTTCCAGGCTTTTGGACGGCGACTTCATCAACTACAAACAGATTATCCCCGCGTCTTTCGATACGACCGTGACCGTGCCGAAAGAGCAGTTCGAAAGCGGTTTGGAACGCGCTATGCTGCTTGCGAGAAGCGAAAAGAACAATCTTGTCCGTTTCGACGTCAAGGAAAATGTAATGCAGCTGTCTTCCACTAGCGAGGCGGGTAATATAACCGAGAAAATCCCCGTGAAAGTAACGGGTATGGATATAGCGATATCGTTCAATGCGCGCTATTATGCGGAGCTTTTGAAATTCGTGCAATCGGAATATATCGTAATCAAATTTACGAATTCCTCTTCGCCCTGCGTCGTCGTGCCGACGGATTCGCCCGAAGACTTTATATATCTGATACTTCCCGTCAGAATGATTTGACAAATAAAGAATATGTAAATATAAAGAGCCGATTGAAAAAAATCGGCTCTTTTTTATTGAAAAATTTTGACGGCGACGCAAAAGATTTTTTTAAAGTCGAAACTTCGGTCTCGGCTTTTTTTCGGTTTTGAACAAAGGCAAAACCCGCCGGAAACCGATTAAAGCAGCCGAAAAACAAAATTGCAATATAATGTATAAAAATTGCAATTGACAGCAACGGGGGGGGGTATATAATAGACTTAACTTTTCAAAATTCGATTTATCGAAAATTTTTTTCGGGAGGGTTAAAATGAAAGATGTGTTGAAAGTCGTAAAAGAATTCTTCAAGTCGCGCGCTTTGGGATTCTGGTTTACGACGGCTGCGGTGATTTTGTCTGTTGCCCGGTTGAGTGTTTACATAGCAGGGTTCACGCTTCCTGCGTGGGAAAGCTATTTTCATTGGACGGTAGTTTTCTTTTCCGTGGTCGCGATTGCGGCGGGGATTGCACTGTCGGTGTTTGATACAACCGCGCCGTATGCGGCGGCGGCAACGACTCTTTTCGAGTTTTTGTCGTTTCTGATGTTTATGCGTTACGGCTACATGTACTTTTCGCAGATATTTTTCGGCGGAATCTCGCTGTCGCTGTTTTTCCAGATGCACTTCGGGTACTTGTGGTGTATTCTGCTTTACGTAGCCGTTTTCGGAATCGGCATTGCGGGAATGTTCTTGAAACAGAGCAAAAAAGAAGCGGAAAGACAGAAAGAAACAGTTGCCGTCGGAGGTGAAGTATGAGTTTGAAATTGAGGAATATATTGAAACTTGCGTCCAAGATATGCGCGATTGTATTCACTTTTGTTTTCGGCGTGTTTATGGTCGGCGGAATAATCCTGTTCGAAAACGAGGATGCGGTAAACACCGTTTTGAACGCCAAGACGCAGGAGATAGTGCAGGACGAGTCGGATGCCGACAAAGACAAGGAATATTATAAGTCCGCATTCGGCAGTGTGGCGGAAGTCAAAGCAAACGGCGAAGTGTACGGCGAAACCGTCGTTGCCGAAGGTGCGACTCTTTTGAAAAACAACAATGCGCTGCCCCTTAAAGCGGGAGCGGGCGTAAGTCTTTTTTCTGTTTCGTCGACCAATCCCGTAATCAGCGGCACGGGTTCCAGCGGTTCCAGCGCAAATTTCGTGACATTGAAGACCGGCCTGGAAGAAGCGGGATTGAAAGTAAACGCAGATTTGTATGATTGGTACGAGGACAATCAGGCCGCTTACGGAAGAAAAAAGAGCGGGGGCACGGTCGGTACCGTGTGGACTATCGGCGACGCAAAGTGGGACCAAATTTCCACAACCGCAAAAATCGACCCGACATACGGGGACGCGGCAATTTTCGTGCTTTCGCGCAGCGGCGGCGAGGGCATCGATTCCACGATTTACGGCGGAGACAAAAGCGATTTCGGCGACGGCAACTATCTTAAACTTTCGCCGAGCGAAACCGACGTTTTGAAAAATCTTAAACTGCAAAAAGACGCAGGCGTTTTCAAAAAAATCATTGTGCTTATGAACTCGTCAAATCCCGTCGAATGTGCTTTTGCGGACGATGCGCAATACGGCATAGACGCGCTCTTGTGGGTGGGAACTTACGGAGAAGTGGGTGCATATGCAATCGGCGATATTCTGACGGGAAACGTAAATCCGTCGGGCAGACTTTCGGATACGTTCTGGAAATATCACTATCTGAATCCCGTGCACGCTAACTATGCGACGCTTGTGGACGAAAGCAATTCGGTCACGCAGTGGACGATTACGAGAACGGCTTCGAGCGGAAAAAATATAGTTTATCAGGAAGGTATCTATATGGGCTACCGCTATGCCGAAACGAGATATGAAGATACCGTTCTCAAAGACAAGGAAAACGTCGGAGATTTTGTTTACGGCGACGTCATATCGTATCCTTTCGGGTACGGGCTGTCCTATACAAAGTTCTCGTATTCGGATATGAAAGCGGAAAAAACGTATAAGTCTGCGGCAAACAAACTTAAAGACAACATTTACACGGTGTCCGTCAAAGTTACGAACAACGGAAGCGTCGCAGGCAAAGAAACAGTGCAGATTTATCTGCAAAAGCCGTATACGCAGTACGACATCGAAAACGGTATAGAAAAAGCTTCGGTCGAGCTTGTCGGCTTCGGCAAGACGGGATTGCTCGAACCGAATGCAAGCGAAGTGGTGAATGTTACTTTCAGCGAAAGAGAATTTGCATCTTACGATTCGAACAAGGCAAAAACCTATATAGTGGACGGCGGCAAATATTACATAACGGCAGGCAAAGATGCCCACGATGCGGTAAATAACGTTCTTGCGGCAAAGGGAAAGAACGTTTCCGACGGAATGACTGCGGCGGGTAATGCCGACCTTGTATGGGAATATGATATGAGTTTCGACGACAAGACGTATTCGAAATCCGCTGTTACGTCTGCGGAGATAACCAACCGTTTCGACGACGCCGACCTCAAACGCTACGAGGGAGCGGGTGCGAATGCGGATTCGTTCGAATATGTGACGCGAAGCAATTGGGCGGGCACGGTCAAATTCGGACTTACCGCCGACAACGAGCGCACGCACGAGCAGGTAATGGTTACCGCCACGGATAAAATGCAGCAAGACCTTGACAAGAGCTGGAATCCGAAAGCAGGAGAGGGTAATGAAGAATATCCGACTTACGGTTCGACCAAAACTTCGTACGCGCTCATAGACTTGCGAGCATACGGCGATGACGACAACAATCCGACAAACGACAAGTGGATACCTTACGACGACCCGATGTGGGACGACCTGCTCGACCAGCTCACCTGGGAAGACACGGTGGCTCTGCTGTCCGCAGGACTTCGCAAAACGGCGGCAGTCGACAGTATCGCCAAGCCGGAAACCATCGACCACAACGGTGCCACGGGTCCCGTGGAACGCTATAACGTCAACAGCAACAATAACGTAAACCGCGGATATGCGGTCAGAACGGACGACGAAAGAAAGAGCGAAAGACCGGTCGTATATCCCTGCAACGGACTTGCGGCGTCCACGTTCAATTTGACTCTTGCCGATTATTACGGAAGACAGTGGGGCGAAGATTGTCTGTGGGCGGGCTATTCCGGACTTTACGGAATGGGAATGAATACTCACCGCAGCGCATACGGCGGCAGAAACTTCGAGTATTACAGCGAAGACCCCGTGCTTATGGGGCAGATAGCGGCGCAGATGACGAAAGGTATGGCAACGAGAGGAACATACGTATATCTTAAACACTGCTTCTTGAACGACCAAGAAACCTATCGTTGCGGCGGCTGGACGTGGGCAAACGAACAGACAATCAGAGAAGTGTATATGAAGTCGTTCCAAATCGCCATAGAAGACGGCGGTGCACAGTGTGTTATGGGCGGTCTCAACTCCATAGGAATGATGTGGACGGGAGTTCACGGCTTTATGAACACCGTTCTTCGCGGAGAGTTCGGAATGACGGGACACGTGGTTACGGACTCGTACAGTTGCTATAACGGCAGCTTCGTGCGCGGCGTTTACTACGGAAATGACATTCCCGACGGAACGGTGAACACAGGTAACGAAAACTTCAACTATGTAAAAGACGGCGGATATTCCGAAATGGCTTGGGCTATGAGAGAAAGCGCACACCGAGTGCTTTACACCGTAGTTCATTCCAATGCGATGAACGACTTTTCGGCGGGAACGCGCGTCATCAAATTGACGCCTTGGTGGAAGCCGTTGGTCACGGGGTTGCAGGTTTCGTTCGGAATTCTGTTCGGTGTGAGCATAGCGAGTCTTGCGGCAATGCTTGCGCTTGAATATATCGATAAAGCAAAAGGAAGGAAACAGATATGAAAAAGTTTTCTAAAATAATTCTTGCCGCTGTCTTGGCGGCGGTAATGTGTATGCCCGTAGTTGCCTGCGGCGGTACGGGCGGCGGGGGAACGACTCCCCCGATTGACGGCGGCAACAATATGCAGCGCCCCAACGACTTTTTGGACGATGTAAATCGTCGTCCGGCCCGTCAGCCGTTTGTGGATAATGCGCCGGAAGACGATGGAACGCTTTCGGACCACTTCTTTGAGTTCGAAAATGCGAAATTTTCCGGCGTATCGAATAATAAAGACCACCGATGCGCGGCGAACAGCTTCGCATTCAACGGCGGTTTCGGCGGAAATATTTGTATGAAAAATATGTCGCCGGGAGTTTCGTACACGTTTGTCGTGGAATCGGACAAGGAAGTGAGAGTGCCTCTCGATTTGAGAATGTCCAATTCCTATATAGGCGGACAGGAACTTGCGCAGGCTTTCGCCATAACCAACAACGGTCATAACGTGGCGGATATGTCCGCAATCGTGCCGAAAGAAGGCGAAACGCCTCCCGGAGCCAGCTCGACGTATTTCACTATGGTAACGGCGGAATCCAAAGTATCTCTTGTAAAGGGACTCAATACGATAGTGATTTCCACATCAACGGCAGCTTGTCCTAATCTCGACTACATCAACATCCGTACTTCGGCAAAGCTGATTGACAGAACGGTTTGCAATTGGCCGAATGCGGAAGATATAGCGACGGTTACCCTTGCGCCCACGCTGTATTCCGCGGGTACGATACAGGTGGCGTGCCAAAACGACGGTTGCGCCACGAAGTCGAGCTATTCTCTGCCCGCGCTTACCGACGAAAAGTACACAAAGGAAACGGAAGGGTTGACGGATACGTATTATATCGACTTTACCGACGACAAATTCCAAGTTGCCGTCGTGGAACGCGTGGAAGCAAAGGAATACACACTGACGCTTAAAAACGCAGCTTTCGAGGGAGGAACGGAGACAAGTAAGTCCGTACTTTCGGGTACGGAAGTGGCTTTGGCGGCCGAAGTTCCTGCCGGAAAAGTGATTGCGGGTTGGTATAACGTAAACGACGAAAAAGAGGTCTATGAAGGCTCGAAGTTCGTTATGCCGAATAAAAACATAACAATCGCTCCCGTGTTCGACGTCGAGGAATATGCGCCCACGAACGGTTCGAAAACGGGTAAGGTTCAACTCTATCCCAAGAACGGAGCGGCGGATATGACCCCGGGTGCGCCGATAAATCCCGTCGGAGGATATATCCGCAGTACAGGCGAAGGCGGCATAGAGGCGGAAACCCCGTATTGGGGCGTGGTGAACGGCGAGTTCGGCGCGGTATATCATTACAAGGCAGGCGGCACGAAAGAAGATGTTACTTACGATAAGATACCTTCGGGCTGGCACTTTATGCCGTTGTCGCCCTATAAGGTGACTTCGTCGAACAAGTACCGTATGACTTACACGGTAAGCAATATGGGGACGACGGAAATCCAAATCAGACTCTATCAGACCAACTCCGGAGGCAGTCCGAAGCCGAGCGGAACCAAGACCGAAATAATAACTCTTGCCGTCGGCGAAACAAAAACGGTCACGATAGTTTTCACGAATTTCAGCAATAACAATGTTTTGACATCTGTCGAACTCGTCGGAAGCATTGCCGGTTTCCGTCTCGGAATGTATCAATACATCGAAATAATACAGTAATTCTGCCCCTCATTCGTCCGAAAGGCGTACTCCGCTTTTCTTTGAAAGACAAAAGCCTGTTCGCAAACAGCGCCCCCCCCCACATAGGGAATTGTAAAATCAAAGTTCTTATTGCTACGCTTCCGGATTATGAAAAAACTCTCGAACATTTTGTTCGAGAGTTTTGGCTGTTAATTAGAAAAACAAATTTTATTATCTTACAGAATAAATTGTTTCATCCACTCAATGGGATTTTGGCGATAAAATCCGCAATGTCCACAGCCTTTCATCTTACGGATATGATACTTTTTCAATCGCATATTGCAAAGTTTTGCTATATCCTTACTGCCATAAATAAAGGTAACTTTTTTCAATTCGGCTTTGGACAGTTTATAAACTCTCGTGTTGTAACAACTTTCTACAAGACTGTTTAGACTTTCCTGCGAAACAATGGGCGCAATATCCTTTTGGTATTCTCCCATACCGTTAAAATGTTTGTTTAATTCTTGGGCGGCATCATACTTACCCGATTTGATTCTTTTTAAGCATTTCGTATAATTTTTAAGAAAATGATTCTTTACGAACTTGGAAAAATTGAACAGCGGAGCACTATCTATGACTGCGTTTTCAATCATTGCGGCATTATTGCAAAAAAACTCATACGCAATATTGCCGCCCAAAGAAAATCCTGCAACGGCATAAAGGAAACCTATATTATTTTCGGACAAGAACTCTTTTATTTGTCTTATCTCATCAGCTGTCGATACAAATGTAGAATTTTCATAATGCCCGGACAAAGTAGGAACAATAACGAAATGGTCCTTTGCGAGCAACTGTGTTACAGGCGCAAAAAAATCCGCACTCGTAAACAGCGTATGAATTAGCAAAACTGCCTTATTATTTTTGCTGCCAAACGTCTGAAATCTCATATGGAATATCTCCTCGAATTGCTGTTTATCATTATATCATATCGTTATCGAAAAAACAAGCGGTATTGATATGTGGACTCACTGCCCGCATAGCGCATTGCTATAAGGTCCGTACGCCGTGCTTTGACAAATGATGTTGACAACAACGACAGAAAAAGTATATAATTATACGGATTTCAAAAGACGGGAAAGGACTATGTTTAATAAAAGGCAAATAGTTGATGCGTTGCGCAAAAACCGTGAGGACGTGGCGGAAAGCATAATCGAGCAGTATATAAAGACGGCGGAAAATGCGCTGGCGGCGGAAGAAATTTACTCCGAAATGAGTGCGGAGCAACTTCGCAATCTTGCCGACAACGGCGACGACGATGCGTGTGCTTACTACGTTCGCAGAAGAATAAGCGAAAACACGCTTTTTGCGGAAGATTTGAATTATCTGGAAAACGCTCTTGCAAACCTGAATTTCGAGGCGGCTTTGGTCGGGATACAGGTTTACGGCATAAAAGACGGACGCTATAAAGACGAGGCAAAGGAGCTGTTCGGTTGCGTAATTTTGGAGCAGTACGGAGATAAAGCGGCGCATAAGCGTCTTGTGAAAGCGGCTAAAAAGAACGCGGACTTGGTGAGGTGCGCGAGAACGAAGGCTTTGACTCGCGCCTTGCACGGTTTTACGTCCGCGCTGAAAGCAAAGATGACGGCTTTTCGTGCGGAAGTTATGAGAGCGGACAAGGCGTACGGCTATCCCGACGGAAAATTTGCGTACTTGGTGCAATTGTTTTTTACGGAAGCATCGGGGCGGGAAACGGACGGAGAGGATGCTTTCGTCTTTTATTTGTGCGGCAAAAAAATATCCGAAGAAGAAAAAGCTTTGGCGGACCTTGTCGCAGATATAATGACGAAGATAGCGGAAAAGACGGGAATGACGGGCGACGTCTATCTGAATGAAAGAAGACACTTTCATTACGGCGGAACGGGCGGCGGTTTGCGGCACGGTTCGGCGGCGGATGGCGTACATATCAAATCGGACGAAAATCTCGACATAAGCATCATAAACGGCGGCAGGCTCAAAAGCAATGTCTGTGTTCATTGCGGCGGCAAGATATCTTCGGACGGTGTCTGCGTAGTGTGCGGACGAAAGTTCGAAAAAAAAGAGAAAAAGGGCATAAACATATTTCAAGGCAAAGAAATGGAGGCGTTGCTTTGCACGCAATGCGGCGCGGGAGTCAAAATCGACGACGGCGGAAAAACGGCATATTGTCCGTATTGCGGAACAACATTCGACGTGAGCGGCAGCGCGCTGAAAAACGGGGTGCTCGGATTGAATTACGAGGATTTGCAGGCGGATATGCCTGCCGACGCAGAGATTCCCGACATCGGGTTTGTCCGCGCGAGCATCGTGGAAGATATGATAACGGCGATATTGCCGAAAAACTTTATAGTGATGTCCGACGAGGTTCGGAGAGTCAAATACCCCGTCAACCCTCCGAGATATATTTACACTACGCCCGATACGACAGTCAATCTGAATGTAAACGTTCTCGGCGAGTTGAAAGAAGAACAGGTTTTTGACTTCGGACGGCAGATGATTATGATTTTGAGAAACGCGCGTGCCGACGCCGTGTTCGGCGAAACCAAACAGTTTGATAAAAACGGAAACATATTATTTGTGGATTTCGTAACGGCGGGACTCGACCAGCCCATATATAACGCTATGTTCTTCTTTTCGGTAAACGACAGACAGGGAATCGGCTCTTGGAACTGTCTGGGGAAAGACAGATGGTTTTGGAAGCCCGTGTTCGAACACGCCGTCCGAACAATGGAGTTTAAAAAAACAAAGCCGAATAAGAAGTAACCAACGCAACCAAAACATTATCAAAAAAGAGTATGAAAAAAACCGCACCGAGAAAGTGCGGTTTTTGCTTGCTATGGAGCTTCCGGGCGGACTCGAACCGCCGACCTAGTGATTACGAATACGAAACGGAGTGTTTAATGTCCTTGACGGGTTATTTATATAAGATATTAAAAAACCGCCCTCGAATTATTTCGGGCGGGTTTTGCCTTATAGTTGTTTTTGATAGTTTCGTCCGCCGTACATTATGCTTTTGATATATACGGTTTTATTGTTTTCGTCAACTTGGAAGAACATTAGATATTTTTTGATTACGGCAAAACGGTAAACTTTTCCGTTTATTATACGATACGGATAAGAATTCGGTCTTTGCGAGATATTTGGCTTTTCTTCGTCCATAGCGCGTACAAAATTTATAGCCGCTTGCGGATTGCATAAAATATTCCGTATGTATATCGCAATATTTTTTGCTTCTATTGCGGCTCTTTTGTGTATAACGAGTTTGTAAATCATAAGTCTTTTTTCAAGTCATTGATAAAAGTATCGAAGTCTATCCAGCTGTCGGGTTCGTTTTCGATTTCCTTTTCGCGTTCTATTATTTTATTTGCAATGCGTTGGTCGAGTTTGGAATTGTCTTTTTGTATTGCGGCATTTTTCATTTTCGAATGTCTCCTTTTTTATTAGTATACTACGAAATCGGGGAAAAGTCAATAACGATTTCGAAAATATGTTCGAAAGTTGCTACTTTTTGCCTTCGATAAATTCGACTCTGAATTTACTTGCTGTTATGGTCGTTGAAGAGGTAATAAACTGCGATTGTAATGCTTACGACGAATTGAAAGGACTGTACTTTACGGCGGTTGAATGTCGAAAGAAAGACAAGGCTTTCAATGCCGAGATACTCAAAGCGTTCGAGTATTATATCTCAAATAAACAAGAGTTTTTGCGGTCGATTGACGACGAAGTAAAAGCAGTACGCGAGCGGCTGAATAAGCAACGGATAGAATAAAAAATCTGCTGACCTAACGGCTTAACGGGGAAAGGAGTGTGAAGAGAAGTGACAAATCAAGAGAAGCAGGAAGTCAAGAAGAAGCAAGAAGCGGTGAAGAAGTGGAATATCGCACAAGGTAAAGCCTATGACAAAGCGCAAAAGGAATATTTCGCTTTAAGGTCTAAATACGTAAAGCTCAACGGTTTGGCGAGTTGCGAATACAGCAGCTTCATAATCGAAGTTGCAACGTGCGGCAAAACTACGAAAGCGGAAAAGACGCGAGACTTGTATACGGTAATCAAGTATCACGAAGCTTGCGGGCGTTGGGAAGCGTTAAGCGAGTACATAAAGGGATAAAGCTATGACCTACAAAATCATTGAAGAAATCGGAGAGTATAGCATAGTCAAGTATCTCTGCGGCAGATACGGTATAATCTCCGCAGACGGAAAGACAAAGAGCGGACTGTTAAAGACGTTTGCGCTCGCAAGAGAGCTTGCCGAAGCATTTGCGGCAGACAAGACCTGTTGCGGAGCGTAAGAGTTATGCCGACCCGTGGCGGCATTGTGACTGCGGGAAAGCGAGGTGGTGCGAATTATTTAAGACTGTATATGCGGTACAGTCGGCTTGCCCTCTTGTTATGACGGGTAGCAAGAGGGCGAAAAAGCCGACGGGCAAACGGCGGCAAGACCGCCACGGGAAAGAAAAAAGAGAGGTGAAAGATTGAACAAAGAAAAGAAACGCTTTCAATCGCATTTTCGAAAGATACGCAACGCGCAGTTTACGGGACATCCCGTGTATGTGTTCGGTGAGGACGGTAAAGATTTCCTTGTATTGGGAATAACGAGAAGTTCGGAAACAAACGGGATATTAAATATTCCGTTGACGAAGAACCCCGAACCGAAAAACGAGGAACGTGCGTATTTGCGACCGAAGATTATGCGAGTAAGCAAAGGTGTGGAAAACGAAGTGCAAAAAGGTTGGCATTTTTCAAATGCGGACAAAAAAATAGTGCTGTCCATAACAGACAGCAATAAAAAAAGGAAGTAGTGCGCACCGATAAATCGTTTTTCGCTCGGTTCCAGCCGTCGTGCATATCGTGCGGCGAACCACAGGCTACTTCCATAGTCGAAAGTATAAAACAAAACAAGACGAAAGTCAAGCAAAAACACAAAGAAAACGCAAAAAGCACCCACCGAGAGGGGGTTAAGCCTGCGTTTTAAAGGAGAAATTAAATGAACAAATTTGAAATCAAAGGAAATCTTGTAAGAGACCCCGTGTTGAAAGGCAAAGACGAAAAGGCTTGCGTGTTCTTCACGGTGGCGGTAAACAGAGCGTCGGGAAGCGCGGACTTTATAGGCGTTAAGGCTTTCAGAAAGCTCGCCGAGAGCGTGGCAAAGAAGCTCAAAAAAGGCTCTTGCGTCGAAGTAGAGGGACATATATCCACTTCGTCTTTTCAAGGCAAGGACGGCGAAATGAAGTATACGACCGACCTCATAGCGGAACGCATAAGAAGAGCGGAGATAGAAGCAAGCGTCGGAAGCGACGAGGTAGAGGAGTGAAGCGTATGGAAAACAGAAAGATACATAAAAACAGCAACGTAATCGCGGCAGTCATTGCCGTTTTTGCGCTCCTCGCAATGACCGTTTGCGGCGGTGGACTTGCCGAAGAGCAAAAGCAAGCATTACCGACCGCTCGAATACGACGAACAAGTAGCTTTGCTGAAAGAGGTAACGACGGAGAAGTACAAGGCGGTAATGTGGGTATTGTGCTGTACGGGAATGAGAATAGGCGAACTGCTTGCCTTGAATGCTTCGGACATAGATTACCGCAACGGCGTTATACGTGTGGACAAGGATATGGATATACAAACGGGGACGCTGAACGACACGCCGAAGACGGAAACAAGCATACGAACGATACCGTTCTTGCCGTCGCTTGAACCGTATTTGAAAGTCTTGTCGCAAACGCCTTTGACGTATAACGGCATACGGCTTTATTTC
Source organism: uncultured Christensenellaceae bacterium (assembly GCA_910588155.1). Taxonomy (GTDB): domain Bacteria; phylum Bacillota; class Clostridia; order Christensenellales; family Pumilibacteraceae; genus MGBC157735. Next base: position 3,661 of record CAJUPB010000021.1, on the reverse strand, counting down.
AAGCGGAAATATGCGAAGTTCGGTTTCAAAGGTTTAAACTTGCATTCGTTCCGACACACGTTTATATCCCTGTGTTATGCGGCGGGAATATCTTTGAAGAAGATACAGACAATGGCGGGGCATTCTGACGTGAACTTGACGTTGAACGTATACACGCACGTATTGAAAAAAGGCGGGTCGAAGTTCTTGCAGTACATAAAACAGCTTAAAAAAGAGGTAGACTGTTGAATAAAACAAACGTAAAAACCGCACCGAGAAAGTGCGGTTTTTGCTTGCTATGGAGCTTCCGGGCGGACTCGAACCGCCGACCTAGTGATTACGAATACGAAACGGTGTATTTAATGTCCTTGACGGGTAATTTATATAAGATATTAAAAACCGCCTTCGAATTATTTCGGGCGGGTTTTGTCGTTAAGTTTGTCGATTGTTTCGTTAATTAGGTTTTTGTCGTTTTCGTCAAGTTTGCGGTATTTGGCAAGCAGTTGTTTTTCTTCGGTGGTGGGCAAATCGAGTTTCAATAGTTTTTCCCGATTTCGTCCGTGAATGTATATCAGTATACAAACCAAAGCCATAACAAAAAGAACCCCGAGAATAATGCCTATTGCTATATCAAGGCGTATTTCGGGAATGACAAAAGGAATATTGCCAGGAGTCATATCTCCTGATTGTTTACATAAAATTTCAAAAAACCTCATAAATATTTCCTCTGAAAATTTTTAGAATAGTGACAGGCATTGTCACTCTTGCTGTGTTATACTGACGATATGAGTTGGAATGAATTACTTGTACAATTGGAAAAGAGCTTGCAAGAAGTAAAGAAAACGCTTTCGAAAGAAGAGTGGGAACTATTTCTTAATAGCGTTTATCAAGTGCTCTATAACGGGGACTAATTCTTGCTGTTTTTCTTGCGGCAAACCTTTTAAATGATTTATAAGGTCTTCTATGCTTTGCGGTGGTTTTTCTTCCACCGCTTTTTCATTTAGTCCCAATGCGTCCTCTATTGCTTTCATTGTGTCTATACGGGGGTGTTGTGTTGCACCTCTAAAAATATCGCGAATAGTTCCAATAGGAATTTTTGCTTTTTCGGATAACTGCAATTGCGTTATTTTGTTTTTTTTCATATAAATCTTAATTTCTTCTATTGTCATACTGTAATTGTAAATAAAAAAATCGGAAAAATCAAATTTTTTAACGTAAAATGTTTGACAAATCGGAAAAATCATAGTAATATTGTCTATGGAATCGGGAAAACCCGATTTTTATAGGCTCGCAACCTACTGCGAAAGGAGAAAGAAAAATGGAAAAGGTAACATTCAGTGAAGTGAGACAAAAGTTTATGGAGTATAACGAAGACCATAATGTGCGCTATGGTACGCCGACGAATACTCCCCCTCTATCCGCTGTGGTCGTGTATAAGCAGAGTAATTTTACAAAGCCGTATACGGAAAAAGAAAGAAGCTATCGTGTAACGAGTAACGGCGGTAAAGCGTTTTTTAGCGGAATGCTCGGTTGTTCTATTTTGGGCGATTGTCTTGACGGTTCAGAGTTTGGCGTGCGACTCGACGCTTATCGTTGGGATATAGACTATTGTTATTTTGAGTAAAACAAGTAAATAGAAAATCTGCTGACCTAACGGCTTGACGGGGAAAGGAGAAGAGAAGAAATGACAAAGACGAATAGAGCAAACCTCGAATATCTGCTACTGCGCTTGCAGACGGAATTGTTTGCGGCAGAGGACGAAAACGGCGAAGAAGTAGACCCCGAAATTGACGAAGCAATACGGCAATTATTGAGTTATTTGGCTTAAAGGAGTAAAAGAAGAAATGAGATGTTATTATTATTGCAACGGATATTGTTTTTGGAACGGAGATACGGGCGATGTATGCGATAAAATTATGTTCGGAACGCATAGGCGGAGAAAAGACGGATATTGCCCGAAAGAAGCAAGCGACAGAGAGCTTGAAAGACTTGCCGACTTGATTGATGCATTTGAAGAGGAGAAGAAAAGAAAAATGTATGAAGTAATAAAAGCCGAAAGCGGTATCGAAAGCATATACGCCCCTATGCAGACACTCGGGATAGAAGATTGCAAGATGTATGTGCTGCGTATGGTCGTTGAAGAGGTAATAAACTGCGATTGTAATGCTTACGACGAATTGAAAGGACTGTATTGTACGGCGGTTGAATGTCGGAAGAAAGACAAAACGTTCAATGCAGAGATACTCAAAGCGTTCGAGTATTATATCGCAAACGAGCAAGAGTTTTTGCGTCTGATTGACGAAGAAGTAAAAGCAGTACGCGAGCGACTGAATAAGCAACGGATAGAATAAAAAATTTGCTGACCTAACGGCTTAACGGGGAAAGGAGTGTGAAGGAAGTGACAAATCAAGAGAAGCAGGAAATCAAGAAGAAGCAAGAAGCGGTGAAGAAGTGGAATATCGCGCAAGGCAAAGCCTATGACAAAGCGCAAAAGGAATATTTCGCTTTAAGGTCGAAATATGCAAAACTCAACGGCTCGGCGAGTTGCGAATACAGCAGCTTCATAATCGAAGTCGCAATGTGCCAAAAGACAACGCAAGTGGAACGGACACGAGACTTGTATACGGTAATCAAGTATCACGAAGCTTGCGGACGTTGGGAAGCGTTAAGCGAGTACATAACGGGATAAAGCTATGACCTACAAAATCATTGAAGAAATCGGAGAGTACAGCATAGTCAGGTATCTCTGCGGCAGATACGGTATAATCTCCGCAGACGGAAAGACAAAGAGCGGACTGTTAAAGACGTTTGCGCTCGCAAGAGAGCTTGCCGAAGCATTTGCGGCAGACAAGACCTGTTGCGGAGCGTAAGAGTTATGCCGACCCGTGGCGGCATTGTGACTGCGGGAAAGCGAGGTGGTGCGAATTATTTAAGACTGTATATGCGGTACAGTCGGCTTGCCCTCTTGTTATGACGGGTAGCAAGAGGGCAAAAAAGCCGACGGGCAAACGGCGGCAAGACCGCCACGGGAAAAGAAAAAAGAGAGGTGAAAGATTGCACAAAGATAAAAACGTATCAAAAGAGTATCCGAACGGTCGCACGCTTAAAACGCGCGACGAGTATTTGCCGACGGGTAAAGGCGGTAAAGTAACCGACCCGAAAGCAACTCGGCGCGTCGTGGTTATAGACAGTAACCGTTTCGGCGAACTTGCAGTCGTTGCTCTTACGACGCAAAAGACAGCGAACACGACGGCATTGCCGTCATACACGCAGGGCAACGGCGCGAAAACGTATTTCAAGCATTTTGTGGAAATTTTGGACAACGAGGGTTTACCTATTGTCGATGACGAAGAGAAGTTTAAGCAAAACCCTTGGGACTATGATTTAAACAAAGCGCAAGTTCAAAAAATACGAAACGTTGTTCTTGTCGGCTGTAAGCAATCACAGGCGAACGTGGATAATATCAAAGCGTTAAAAAGAAGCAACGGAAAATTAAGCAAAAGAAAAAGGCAAGACTGACCGCTTGCCTCAATGCCGCCTACTGGGACGGCTGGTGTATCGGAAAGCCCGATACCGTATTATCCTCTTGCGAGGTCGTGTATAGAATAGCACACAATTTAAGAGGTTGTCAAGCAAAAACACAAAGAAAACGCAAAAAGCACCCACCGAGAGGGGGTTAAGC
>CAJUPB010000020.1 GCA_910588155.1 uncultured Christensenellaceae bacterium | reverse complement strand
TTATTTGAGAGGAAAACAAAGCAGACGATTGAAGGCGCTTCAATCGTCTGCTTTTTCTTTTACCCCCGAAACTTATGTCAAAGACCTGTCCGCCCGAACCTCTCACATTTACTCTCCGCAAATCCGACTTCGACAACCCCTCTGCCAAACTAAACCTTACATTAAACCAACCCCATCTGCCCGAACGCCTTTCCGCCGAACCCAACCGCCGATATTACCTGCCGACGGCATAAAAATCCGAATCATAAACAGCCGACTCTAAACGGGCGGGGAACAGCCGAGAAACTTTGTTATAAAAAGCGTCGATGTATTGCATACTTTTGTTGTGCCTTGAAAAGCTTTCTTTTCCGCGAATATACGGCTTTTTAAAGCATAAAAATCGCGAATTATCGGGTAAAATAATAAAAACAAGGCGAAAATCCTTGACAGTCCCCCCCCCATAGGTGGTATCATATATACAACATACTTTAATACTTTATCGATAAAGCGTTAACGCATTAAAGCAAAAAAGTTTTTGATGGAGGTCAAAACTATGAAGAAGTTCAGGCAAATCGCCATAGTTGCGGCGGCAGTCGTGCTGTCGATGGTTATGGTGGTAGGGTTGACTGCGTGCGATTCGTGCGCAAAGCCGAACGGTGAGGCGACGTATACTTTTCAAGATTATACGTCGGGTAATCCCAACAAATGGAACCCGCATACGTGGGAATCCACAGAAGACAGCTATATTATGACTTATACTCAAATGGGCTTGTATGATTTCATTTTGAATGACAAAAAGACAGGCTATGAGATATCTCCCGAAATGGCTGCCGATATGGCTACCGACGTAACCGGTACTTACAAGGGCAGATTCGGTATACCGGCGGACGCAAAAGACGGCGACGGCTATGCTTATAAGATTCCTTTGAATCAAAACGCGAAGTGGGACGACGGCACGCCCATAACTGCGGAAGATTGGGTATATTCCGCACAGCAGCTTTTGAGCAGCGAAATGCAGAACTATCGCGCCAGCACGATGTTCGAAGGTCAGTTCGTGTATGCCAATGCAAAAAACTACTTCCGCTCCAAAGCGCCCATATATGCGCCCGTTTCTCCCGACGGCGAGAATTTGTCGGAACTGCCTGCCGATGCGCAGATATATTACAGTTTGAGCAAGGATATACCGATGTTCGGTTTGTCGATAAACACTCTGTACAGCGAATATATCGGTTCGTTTGAGAGACACGCAAATTCAATCGACGCGGTTCTCGGAAGCGGTAAGGCTGTTGCCGCAGACAAGGCTTTGGCAGAGCTTGCCAAACTCGATAACGGTTACGGTATGATAACCAAGAATGCGGAGACTACGGAAAAGTTTAAGCTTGTAGTAAACGCTGCGTTATTTTCCGGCGTTTTCTCCGGTATTACGGAAGACGACTTGATTACCGATGACAATATCGGTTACGTTTCTTTCTATTTCGAAAAGTACGGCGACGAATTCAGTTGGGAAAACGTCGGCTTGCAGAAGACGGGCGAATACGAGATTACGATAATGCTCGAAGCTCCCGTCAAAGATTTCTACCTTTACTACAACCTTGGAACTCCTTGGTTGGTCAAAAAAGACGTTTACGAAGCTTGCAAAGTAAAGGCGGCAGGTTCCGCGGTTTACACCAGCACGTATTGCACGACCGACAAGAATACTCCTTCTTTCGGACCTTACAAACTCACGAGATTCCAGCTTGATAAGGAAATCTATTTGGAGAAAAACGAGAACTGGTACGGCTATACCGACGGCAAGCACGTAGGACAGTTCCAGACCACGGCAATCAGATGCAGAGTGGTGGCAAATCAGGCGACCGCTTTGAATATGTTCCTCAAAGGCGAACTCGACAACGTCGCGCTTACTTCCTCGAACGTTGCGGACTACCGCGAGGGCAAATACACGAAATTCACTCCGGATTCGTCTACTTGGAAGCTTTCCTTCAATATGAACGAAGCCGCCCTTAAAGACAGTCAGGACAAATTGCAAGACGGCAGCAACAAGACGATAATGGCAAACGCCGACTTCCGTAAGGCAATCGGCTTGTCCATAGACAAGAACAAATTCGTTGCGCAGAACTTCCCCGCGTCGCAGCCCGCTTTCGGCTTGATAAACTATATGTACGTAATCAACCCCGAGACAGGCGAGCTTTACCGTGATACGCAAGCGGCAAAAGAGACGTTGGTCGAATATTACGGACTCGAATACGGCGAGGGCAAGGAATACTCCACTTTGGACGCGGCTTATGCGGCAATGACGGGTTATGACCCCGACGAAGCAAAGAAGCTGTTCCAGAAAGCATACGACGATATGGTCGCGGCAGGCAAAATGAAGAAAGACGAAAAAGTTAAACTTCGTTTCAATATGTACTCCGACGACGACATCTACCAGAGCGTGTTCACGTTCATCACGAACGCTGTCGTGGAAGCGGCAAAGGATACGTCTCTCGAAGGAAAAATAGAATTCGAAAGAATAGTGGACCCCGACTTCTACAAGACGATGCAGTCGGGCGGCACGGAGATAATAATGTCGGCTTGGGGCGGCGCGAACTTCGACCCGTTCGGAGTTGCGGATTGCTATCTGAACCCCGACAAGTCCAACGAAAACGGCTTCCCGTTCGAAACGGAAAAGACGTTCTCCGTCGGCGGAAAATCTTATACGCTTACGCTTCAAGAATGGTCGGAAGCTTTGAACGGCAAACTCATCAAGAACGACGAGACGATAACCTTCACGGGAGAAAGCGTGGAAACCAAGTTGGAAATACTTGCTATGTTGGAAAAAGAAATACTTGACACCAGTATAGTCGTGCCTCTGTGGTACGTTACGGGTGCGAGTATGAACTCTATGCGCGTCGTGAACGCTCTCGACGAGTTTATGCAGCTTGTCGGTTACGGCGGAGTGCGTTATATGACGTACACCCATTCCGACCAGGCTTGGGCAGAGTTCACCAACAATTACAGCAAACAATTGAACTACACCGTTTCCGATTGATTTGATATAAAATAAAGTTCTGACGGCATTCGGAGCGTGTGCTAAAAGGCGTGCGCTTCGAGTGCCGTTTCGGAATTTTTTAAAATCGGACGACGAGTCAAGGAGTTTTTTACCGATGGAGATGTTCAAATACGTCGTAAAGCGTATTTTATTGATGCTTTTGACGTTTTTCATAATAATGACGCTGTGTTTTATCCTCGTCAAAATGTTGCCGCTGACAAACTTGCCGCAAGACCCCGCGTTGCGCGACATAATACTTGCCAGACGCGAATTGATGGGATATAACAAGCCCATTCTGGTGCAATACGGCATATTTTTGCAACGCGTGATTTTGCATTGGGATTGGGGTATCGGCGAAACGATGTACAGCGGCAGAGAGGTCGTAGATATTTTTGCGGAAAAATTGCCGCCTACGATTTTGATAAATACGTATTCGCTGCTTTTCAGTGTGCCGATTGGCATTGCGCTCGGCATTTTTGCCGCGCTCAAAAAGAATAAGTGGCAGGACCACGTGGTGAGTACGGGCGTTATGATTTTGGTGTCCGTACCCAGTTTCGTGTATGCGTTTTTGGTACAGTACGTTTTGAGTTTCGAACTCAACCTGTTCCCGTTTCAGATAAACTCGGGAACCGCTTGGCTGTCGCCGAGTATGTTTTTCAGTATGATACCCGCGATTTTGAGTTTGAGCTTCGGTGTGATTGCGGGACTCACGCGATTTACGAGGGCGGAACTGACCGAGGTGCTGACAGGCGAATATATGCTGCTTGCGAGGGCAAAGGGACTGACCAAAGGTCAGGCGACCGTCAGACACGCTCTGCGAAACGCTATGGTCCCGATACTTCCTATGATTATAGGACAGTTCATTTCCATTCTGGGCGGCTCGCTCGTCATAGAACAGATATTCGGCATTCCCGGCGTAGGTCCGCTGTATATCCAGGCGATAAACGTCAGGGACTACAACTTCTTTATGATGTTGAGCGCGTTCTATACGTTTATAGGACTTGCCGCAACAATATTGGTCGACATAAGTTACGGGTTCATCGACCCGAGGATACGTATGGGGTCTAGAAAATGACGGATAAGATTGAAACGGGGAATATCCCCAAGGAAAAATTCGAATTTGCACAGCGCGAACAAGCGCTCCACGACGTAAAGTTGGACACAAAGCCGATAGGCTATTTCCGCGACGCTTTCAACCGCTTCAAGAGGAATAAAGGCTCCGTTGTTTCGGCGGTGATAATATTGCTGCTCTTGCTTTACGCGATAATAACGCCTATTTTCTCGCCGTATTCGGCGACCTTTAAGGATGGATTCTATTCCACCGTTCTTCCCAAAATATCGGCGAAAGCAAACGGCTTCTGGGACGGCACGAAAAGGGAAAGGCTGGGCGAAATCAAATACGATTACTATTCGGCTGTGGGGCAGGAAACGGGTCTCAATCCGCTTAAAAAGGAATATGGCACCGTGCTTTCCGACGACGGGCTGTCCACTTTGTACGACGTCAAACTCGATACGTACTATAAGGTAGGCTGCCAGTTCCTCGACTTGAAACCCGAAGAATACGCCGCACTGATGAAATATCAAAACGACAACAACGTGCAGGTCATATATCCTATGACCGAAGAGAGCAAGCGTCCGACGGCGTATAGGTCCGACGCGAACTATTGGTATCGCACCACGGGTTCGAGAGGCAAGGCGGATAAGGACGAAAACGGCAACTTCGTGGACATCTATATGCGCGACGGTTCGGACGGCGGTGTGACCGACCTGGACAAATACGATTCTCTGCGCATAGACGGCGACGACGGCACACTGCAATACGCCTTTAAAAATCAGACGGGTTACAGAGTCAGAGTTTGCTATTACAGATATTTCGAATACGTCAACGGCTTCGAACCTTGCTTCGTGTTCGGCACGACGGGCAACGGTCAAGACTTGTTCGGCGCTCTTGCGAGAGGCGCGCGATTCTCGTTCATACTCGCGATAAGCGTGTCGCTTATAAATATGATAATAGGCGCGATATTCGGTGCGATAGAGGGCTACTACGGCGGCGCGCTCGACCTCGTTATGGAAAGATTCGTCGAGATTTTGAGCGGCGTGCCGTTCATAATACTTGCGACGCTGTTCCAGTTCCACCTTTCCAATAAGGTCGGCGTCGTGCCGAGCTTGCTGTTCGCGTTCGTGCTGACGGGCTGGATAGGCACGGCGGCAACCGTGCGAACGCAGTTCTACCGATTCAAACATCAGGAATACGTGCTTGCGGCGAGAACGTTGGGCGCAAAGGATGCCCGACTTATGTTCAGGCATATTTTCCCGAACTCGTTGGGAACCATAATAACAAGTTCCGTGCTCGTCATACCAGGCGTTATCGGCACGGAATCGATGCTGTCGTATTTGAACATAGTAAATCTCGAAGGTTCGGGAACGACCAGCGTGGGAGCGCTGCTTTCGGCAGGTCAGGGACTGATGTCGACCGACCCGCACGTGCTGCTTTTCCCCGCGGTTTTCCTCGCGCTGTTGATGATATGTTTCAATCTGTTCGGCAACGGTTTGCGCGACGCGTTCAATCCTTCGTTGCGCGGTTCGGGAGAGTAAATTATGAAGAAGAATACGAAGAAAGAAATACTCGAAACAAAAGAGCCGCTTGCGGAAACAGAGCTTGCCGCGGCGTCCGATTCGCGCGAAAAAAAGCTGGAAGTCAGAAACCTAACGGTGTCGTTCAGAACGACGGGCGGCAAAGTGCAGGCGGTGCGCGACGTGTCTTTCGACCTGTATAAGGGCGAGACTCTCGCCGTAGTCGGCGAAAGCGGTTCGGGCAAGAGCGTTACCACCCGCGCCGTTATGGGAATACTCGCGGGCAACTCGATTGTGGAAAGCGGCGAAATTCTGTACGACGGCAAAGACCTGTTGAAGATTTCCGAAGAAGATTTCCATAAACTGCGCGGCGATAAAATCGCTATGATTTTCCAAGACCCGATGTCCAGCCTGAACCCGATTATGAAGGTCGGAACACAGCTGACCGAAGCTATGCTTTTGAAGAGCCGCGCCAACGTCAGAGAGAGCAGGACGCAGTTCAACGAAAAACTCAAAGCGCTGGAAAACGCAATGAATCTCGCAATGGGCGGCGACGAGACGGCAAGGGAGAGCAATAAGAAGAGATGCGGCGATTTCGATACCTTCGAATACAGACATCTCGCGCTCGAAAAGGAATACCTCTCGGCACGTCAGGGCGCGATTGAGGCGACGGACGCGATAGACCTGCTGCTGTTCGAAATAGAAAAGAACGCCGTAAAACGTTTCAAGGAAATGACGGCGGAGATATACCGCGACGCAGGCAGGGCGGTCCACGAATATGTCGTGACCGACGAAAATCTGGCTGTCTTGTTGCAGACTCTGAAAGAGAAGTCGGAAACTATTGCAAAGACCTCGGAACGCTACGGCGAGATATGCGAAACACTTTCGAATATCCGCGATATTTTGAATGCGGCGTTGGAAAAGACCGAACCCAACTTTTTCGCAATGGGCTACTACGAACAGTTTTCGGGACAGCCGTTGCCCGATATGCCGACGGAAGAACTCAACGCATATTTGCGCAAATACCTCGACGACAACTTTATGACGGAGTTTTTGGCGTGCGCACAAAAAGCTCTCGCATATTCCGAAGCGCAATGCGTCGAGGCAAAACGTGCGCTGCTTCCGGCATTGAACGCGGCGGCGCAGACGTTTGGCGGCGACTTCGACAAAAAGACGGCTTATGCGCTCGTAAAGGAAGTTTCGCAGACCGTCATAGATTCCGTGAATCCGCTCGACCTCGTAAAGGACAGCTCGGCTTTCACTTTCCGCTCGTCGCTTAAAAGCGCGGTGGACAGATATTTCGACGGCGTGGCGCATAACAGCAAGGAGCAGGCGCGCTTCGACAAAGATACTGCGAAATACGAGAAACTCGCGCAGAGCGGCAAAGAACCGGATTTCAAAGTCGTTCCCGCAAACATTATCGACCTCGAACTTGCAAAGAGCAATATTTCGAGGGTGATAGAACGATTGAAAGAATCCTCGCAGAAGAGAATAGACGGCGCGGACAAAATAAACTTTGCGGAAAAAGCCGTGGCTATGGTGGACTTCTTCAAGGAAAAAGCGTCGGGCGTCGTGAACAAAGTGACCAAGGCAATAGCCCGCCACCGCGCGCTGAAACTGCTTGAAGAGGTCGGCATACCCGAACCGCACAAGCGTTTCAATCAATATCCGTTCGAGTTCTCGGGCGGTATGCGTCAGCGCATAGTCATAGCAATCGCACTCGCGGCAAACCCCGACATATTGATTTGCGACGAGCCGACCACCGCGCTCGACGTCACCATACAGTCGCAGATATTGGAACTCATAAACAGAATAAAGGCAGAGAGAAATCTGACCGTTATTTTCATAACGCACGATTTGGGCGTCGTGGCGAATATGGCGGACAGGATAGCCGTTATGTATGCGGGCAAAATCGTGGAAGCGGGAACCGACGAAGACGTGTTCTATCGCCCCGCGCACCCGTACACTTGGGCGCTGCTGTCGAGTATGCCGGATTTGGATACCTCGGAAAAGTTGGAAGCCATTCCCGGCACGCCTCCCAATATGATTTTTCCGCCGCAAGGCGACGCATTCGCGCCCAGAAACAAATACGCGCTGAAAATCGATTTCGAAATGCAGCCGCCTATGTTCAAAATATCCGACACGCACTATGCGGCGACCTGGCTTTTGCATCCCGACGCGCCGAAAGTGGAAATGCCGAAGATAGTTTCGGACAGAATAAAAAGAATGTCGGAGGTGAATAAGAAATGACGGAAAACAGAGAAATTCTCCTCAAAGTCGAACATCTCGAACAATATTTCAAACTCGGAAAGTTTGCCGTGAACAAGGCGGTGGACGACGTAAGCTTCGATATATACAAAGGCGAGGTTTTCGGACTCGTCGGCGAAAGCGGTTGCGGCAAGACGACAACGGGTCGTTCGATTATCCGCCTTTACGACGTCACGGGCGGTTCCGTGTGGTTCAAAGGTCAGCGTATCTGCGCAGGCATCGCGCCGTATAAGAGAGAGATAAAACGCGCAAAAGCCAAATACCGCGCCGAAATCAAGCAAATCGAAAAGGACAAAAAGAGCGGCGAGATAACCGAAACGGAGGCGTTGGCAAAAGCGTCGAAAGCCGAGGAACAAATGCTTCAAGTCGTGGGCAAACAGACGGAGAATATCCGTTCCGCCCGCTTCGACCACGCAAATTGCAACCGCCTGTATGCGGAAAGCCAAATGCGTCTTGTCGACGAAAAGTTTATGCCGCTTTTGGCGGAAGAAACCGACGAGGAAAAGCGCGCGGCTCTGACAAAGGAATATAAGAAACAACTGCGTCTTGCGGAAAAAGACAGAATTATGAACAAGATGCAGATGATTTTCCAAGACCCGATTGCCTCGCTCGACCCGCGTATGACGGTGCGCGAGATAATAGCAGAGGGCTTGACCATTCGCGGCGTGAAGGATAAAGCGGCGGTGGACGAAAAGGTCTACGAAGTTCTGCGTCTTGTCGGACTTGTTCCCGAACACGCGGGGCGCTATCCGCACGAGTTTTCGGGCGGACAGAGACAGCGCATAGGCATAGCGCGCGCCGTCATTTTGAAGCCCGAACTCATAATTGCAGACGAACCCGTGTCCGCGCTCGACGTGTCGGTGCAGGCACAGGTCATAAATCTTCTGAACGACTTGCGCAGAGAACTCGGTCTGACGATACTGTTCATAGCGCACAATCTCTCCGTCGTCAAATACTTCTCGGACAGGATAGCCGTTATGTACTTCGGCAAGATAGTCGAGCTTGCAAGCAGTGAAGAACTGTTCGCGCATCCGCTTCATCCGTATACGAAATCGCTGTTGAGCGCGATACCCGTGCCCGACCCGATTGCCGAAAAAAAGCGCAGACGCATATTGTATAACCCGATTGCCTCGCACGATTATTCCGTGGATAAACCCACTATGCGCGAGATAAAGAAAGGCCACTTCATATATTGCAACGACGAGGAAGAGGCAAGGTACAGGGCAGAATTGGAAAAGTGAAAACCGTTTGGAAATATCTGATAACTTTCGCCGTCGCCGCCGTGATTTGCGTGCTTGCGCTGTGGGCGAGAGGACTGTTTTCGGCGGCAGGCACGGCGGAAATAATGCGCTGCCTGTCCGACGGATTCTTCATCGCGGGCTTTGCCGTCGGAGGTTACGGCTTGCTCGTCGTCTGTTCCAACGGCGGAGCTTTCGACATTTTGGCATACGGTATGATTTGTTTTTTTTCTCTTTTCAGAAAGGACGTCAAAAACCGCAAGGCAAAAACGTTTTACGAATACCGCAAAGCCAAAAGCGAAAACCGCCATTCGTTCGCATACCTTCTGATTGTCGGATTGGCATTCGTTCTGATTGCCGTGCTGTTCGTGGTGTTGTTCTACGTATATTCATAAGTTTTTTTATCCCTCTGTTCAAATCGCTTGACAGGGGGATAACCGTTGTTGTATAATACCAAACGAGTCGTGTGGAAAAGGCTCTTTTAAAATGTGCGCTTTTATAAAGCAAGCTGCCTTTTACAACGGATACTAATACAGGAGGTAGACTAACAAATGTACGCAGTTGTCGAAACAGGCGGAAAGCAGTTCAAGGTGTCGGAGGGCGACGTAATCAAGGTCGAGAAAATCAACCAAGAGCCCGGCACGGAAATAGAGCTTCCCGTGCTTATGACGGTGGAGGGCGAGAAAATCGCCTGCGGAGCGGACGTCGAGGGCGTCAAGGCAAAAGCCAAGATTGTGGCTCACGGCAAGGACAAGAAAATAATCGTCTATAAGTACAAGCCCAAAAAGAACGAACGCAAAAAGAAAGGTCACAGACAGCAGTTCACGACCGTAAGAATCGAAAAGATAGCGTAAGGCTATGACGGTCGTAACCGTAACCAGAAAAGACGGCAGTATCGTGGAAGTCGAGTGCGACGGACACACCGATTACGGAGAGGAGGGCGAAGACATTGTCTGCGCCGCGCTCTCGTCGGTAGTCCAGACGGCTGTGCTCGGGCTTATGCAAGTAGTCGGCGTAAATGTCGATTTGAAGCGCGACGCCGTGCGCGGGTATCTCAAAATGCGCCTTCCCGAACTCACAAGGGAAATGCGCCGCGACGCCGACACGGTTTTGAATACGATGCTGTGCGGAATATCCGACTTGCACGAAGGATTTTCAAGGTTTATCAAATTGGAGGTTAAATAAAATGTTTATCAATATACAATTATTCGCTCACAAGAAAGGAATGGGCTCGTCCAAGAACGGCCGCGACTCCGCGGCGCAGAGATTGGGCGTGAAACGCTACGACGGACAGTTTGTTCTCGCGGGCAATATCCTCGTTCGTCAGCGCGGAACGGCAACGCATCCGGGCGAGAACGTCGGTATCGGCAGCGACGACACCCTGTACGCGCTCGTCGACGGCAAAGTCAAGTTCGAAAAGAAAAACAACAAAAAGAGGGTAAGCGTTTACCCTGCTTAAACAGGCTTTTACGGCGGGGTTGCTTTGCGGCAGCTCCGCCGTTTTTTTCAAACAGAGGAATGACGTATGGTAAAAAGCTATGACGCGGAATATTTCGAACCAAAAGCCACGTTGGAATGCGGACAGGTGTTCCGCTACGAAAAGGTCGGGGAGCAGGACTACATAATTCATTCGGCGGATAAGATTGCGCGGGTATTCTCAAAAGGCGATGCCACAATCGTGGACAGCGACTTTCCCGAATACTTTTCCGAATATTTCGATACGGAAACGGACTATGAAACGATTTGCCGGAGATTGAGCGCGTTCGAAGAATTGCAAGAGTGCGTGAAAACGGGACGCGGCATACGCATATTGAAACAGAACTTCGACGAAACCGTGTTGAGCTTTATAATAAGCGCAAATAACAATATCCCGCGCATAAAGGGCATAATAGAGCGGCTTTGCGAAAATTTCGGAAAGGACTGCGGAGACTATAAGGCATTCCCGACGACGGACGAACTCAAAGACGTCGCCGTCGAGACTTATCGAAATCTCGGTTGCGGCTTTCGGGACAGGTATCTTGCCGAAACGGTAAAGGCTCTGCGCGAAACGGATATAAAGCAGAGAATATTGCAATCCGATACGCCGACTGCTTGCAAATTGCTGTGCTCGCTTTCGGGTATAGGCCCGAAAGTTGCGGACTGTATCGCGCTGTTCGGTATGTCGCGCACCGATTGCTATCCCGTCGATACCTGGATATTCAAGTCGAATAAATCGCAAGTGCTGGACACCCCCGCCAAGGTGCGCAAATACTATCTCGACAGATACGGCGCGGATGCCGGCTATGCACAGCAATACCTGTTCTATAAGGCGAGATGACGGTCGGAAAGAATATAAGGAGAAAGGCAATGTCGAAAATAACGGTAAACGAAAATGTGTGCAAGGGCTGCTCGCTGTGCGTGGAGTTCTGCCCCAAACATATAATGAAGCTCGGCGAAAAAGTCAACGCCGCAGGGTATAATACCGCAAAGTGCACCGACGAAAGCGCGTGCATCGGCTGCGGATTTTGCTATACCGTGTGTCCCGATTGCGCGATAACGGTCGGGGAGGAGAAATTATGAGAAAACTTTGGAAAGGCAACGAGGCGGTCGCGGAGGCGGCAATCGCCGCAGGCTGTCGGTGTTTTTTCGGCTATCCGATAACGCCGCAGAACGAAATACCCGAATATATGTCCCGCAGAATGGGCGAGGTCGGCGGCGCTTTCGTGCAGGCGGAAAGCGAAGTCGCGGCTATAAATATGGTATACGGCGCAGGCGGCGCGGGTGCGCGGGCAATGACGAGTTCGTCCGGCCCAGGCATCAGCCTCAAACAGGAAGGCATAAGCTACATAGCAGGCGCGCAAGTCCCCTGCGTTATAGTCAATATGATGCGCGCCGGTCCCGGACTCGGCGGCATACAGCCGAGTCAGTCCGACTACTTTCAGGCGACGAAAGGCGGCGGACACGGCGACTATCATATGCTCGTGTATGCGCCGTCGGGCGTGCAGGAAGCCGCCGATTTGACGTATAAGGCATTCGATAAAGCCGACAAATACCGTAGTCCCGTTATGATTCTCGGCGACGGTATGTTGGGTCAGATGTGCGAGGCGGCGGAAATACCGCCCGCGCGCGAACTGAAAGACCTGCCCGAAAAGCCGTGGGCGGCAAGCGGAAACGGAGGCAGGGCGCAGAGAATAATAAACTCGATATATATGTCGCCCGACACGTTGGAAGCGCACAATAAAGAACTGTTCGACGTTTATGCCGAAATGGAAAAGGAAACGGCGTGGGAAGAGTATAAGGTTTCGGATGCGGAAGTGATTGTCGTCGCGTACGGAACCGTGGCGCGCATAGCCAAAGCCGCCGTGGACAAAGCCGTGGACAACGGCGGCAAAGTCGGACTGTTGAGACCGATAACGCTGTATCCGTTCCCGAGCAAAGCCGTTGCAAGCCTGGCGGACAAGAACTCGACGAAGTGTATCTTGACGGTGGAACTCTCGATGGGACAAATGGTAGAGGACGTGCGACTTGCCGTAAACGGCAGGAAACCGACGCCGTTCTTCGGCAGAACGGGCGGCAACGTGACCACTCCGCAGGAGATTCTGAATCGGATAATCGCCGAAGGTTCGGCGTGTAAGGCAAAGAGTATCCTCGAAATCGCAAAGGGTTAAGGAGATATAACAATGGCAGAATATAAAAAACCCGAAATGCTTACCGACACGCCGCTGCACTATTGCCCGGGCTGTACGCACGGCATAGTTCACAGACTGATTGCCGAGGCGGCGGAAGAAGTCGGAGCAAGCAAAGACGCGATAGGCATAGCCCCCGTGGGTTGCGCCGTGTTCGCGTATAACTATTTCAAGTGCGATATGTTGCAGGCGGCTCACGGCAGAGCGCCGGCTGTGGCGACGGGTGTCAGACGCGCCCGCCCCGACAACCTGATTTTCGTGTATCAGGGCGACGGCGACCTCGCGTCGATAGGTATGGCGGAAACCGTCCACGCCGCAACGAGAGGGGAAAACATAACCGTCATTTTTATCAATAACGGCATATACGGTATGACGGGCGGACAGATGGCGCCCACCACTTTGCCGGGTCAGAAGACGACGACGTCGCAAAGCGGCAGAGACGTCAAGACCCACGGCAATCCGATAAAGATTTGCGAACTGCTCTCCACGTTGGACGGACCTTGCTATATCGCCCGCACGAGTATGCACGACGTAAAACACATAAAGGAAACCAAGGCGGCGATAGTCAAGGCTTTCAAAAAACAGCGCGAAAACAAGGGTTTCTCGCTGATTGAAATACTCTCGACTTGCCCTACCAATTTCCACCTTTCGCCGAAAGCGTCGCTGGACTATATCCGCGACGTGGGAATAAAACATTATCCGCTCGGCGTGTTCAAGGAGATATGATTATGAAAGAGATAATAGTATCGGGCTTCGGCGGACAGGGTGTGCTTTCGCTCGGACTGTTCCTGTCGTACAGCGCAATGAATATGAACTTCAATACGTCGTGGCTGCCGTCCTACGGACCGGAAATGCGCGGAGGCACGGCAAATGTCGGCGTGGTGTATTCCGGCGGTGAAATAGCCTGCCCGTTGGTGACGAATCCCGACGTTTTGGTGGCGTTCAACGAGCCGTCGCTCGCAAAATTCGAAACAAGCGTAAAGGAAAACGGCTGTATTTTCGTGAACTCTTCCATCGTCAAAAGCAAAGTGAAACGCACCGACGTAAATGTGTTTTACGTGCCCGTAGACGAGCTGGCGAGCGGAATAAATCCGCGTGGCGGAAACATAATAATGTTGGGCGCAATGCTGACCGTCTTGGATTCTTTGACGGACGAAGCCGCGCAAGCGGCGGTGAAACAGGTGTTCAAGTCGAAACCCAATCTCATAGAGCCGAATCTGCGCTGTCTGCGAGAGGGAACGGCTTACGTAAACGGAGAAAGCAATAAATGATTTGCGCGACGTTGGGCAAAGAAATATACAACCTGTTTTCGGGTATGAGCGCGGTTTCCGCCGTGCTCTTGCTGCTCGGACTTATGTTGATAATAGCCGAGTTTTTCCGACCTATGCGCTCTCTCGGCTACGCAAGCGGCGGCATAGTAATCGCGCTCGCCGCCGTCGTCAGAATGCTGTCGGGGGCAAGCGTCGGAACTCTGTTTCTGCTGTTGTTTTTCGTGGCGTTCATCTTGTTCGGCGCACACCTTTTGATGCTTGCTCTGCAAAAACGCGAATGGCTGTTGCTCTCGTCGGGGATTGCCGAAGAAGAAACGGGCGCGGACGACGCGGAGTATTCCTATCTCGTCGGACTGCGCGGCGTGACGACGACCGCCGTCGCTCCCAGCGGACACGTCGCCATAAACGACATAAATTTCTACGTCACTTCCGAAGAGCCGATTGACGTCGGCGTGGAGGTGGTGGTGAAACGGGTGAGTGGGGCGCAAATCATCGTCGCACCCTCTGACGGGTTATAAGCGTCGCATTGCGTCGTACTCGCAAAGCTCGTGACGTTCGCGTCGCGCTATATGCGCTCGCTCGGTTAAGCAAACGTCGTTTCCTCTCGGGTCACGTACGCAAAGTACGCTCCCCGTCGAGGAAACTCGTTTTCCTTGCACTGCTCGCTTCTAACCCGTCAGGCTGACAACTTATGAGTTTGACATTCGGAAGCGCATTGCGTCGTTACCGTATTAAAATCCTTGCCGCGCGCATAGACATAAGTAACGGAGGTGCGCGCTTGTTATGAGTTTTTTCAAGGAAATCGCAGACTCGCTGACGACTATGCTCGGGGGATTGGCAGGCGGTTACAATTATATAGGTTACGGCGGCAAAGCGTTATATGTCGAGGGCGTCAAAAGGGTGTCGTCCATCGCGCCCGACAATATGATATTCGATTGCGGCAAAGTGCGTTTAAGCATCGGCGGCGAACAGTTGACGGTGTCCGAGTTGGAAGACGGCTGCGTAACAGTCACGGGCAAGATAGCGTCCGTCGCGGAGGAAAGCAAGTGAAAAAAGATTTTTCGCCCGCCGTCCGAAGCTGTGCCGTAGTCAAAATAGAGGGTCTGAATCAAAACAGACTGCTGGCAAAGTTTGCCGAAAACGGCGAAAAAGTGTGGCAGATTCGGCGCGAAAGCGCTCGGGTTATGCGACTCAAAATCCGTCTTTCTTCTTTGAAAACATTGGAGAGCATTGCCGAAAAATACGGCTTTGCCGTCACCGTGGAAAACAGGACGGGCGCGGTTTACCGCTTTTTGAAACTGCTTCCGAGGCTCGGACTCGTGCTTACGCTCGTCGCTCTGACGGTGACGTATACGCTGCTGTACGGCTTCGTGTGGCGCGTCGAAATAAGCGGAAACGAAGCGGTGGACAAATATGTCATCGCCGAAACTTTGGCGCAGGCAGGCGGCAAGGCGGGCGTTAAAAAGAGCGCAGCCGACCTCAAAGCTATGGAAAGCGCGCTGCGCAAGATGGACGGCATAGCCGAAGCCACGGTGTATCTGAAAGGCACGACGCTGAAAGTAGAGGTCGTGGAAAGTCTGGATTTCACGCCGCGTCCGCCGGATACCGTAAAACTGATAACTTCGAAATACGACGCCGAGGTCACTCGCATCGTGGTGCGAAAGGGAACGGCTCTCGTCAAAACGGGCGAGCGCGTGTTCGAGGGCGAACCTTTAATAAGCGGCGATATTTTCGGAACGGACGGAAACATACTGTCGTCGGGTGCGGCGGAAGGCGAAGTCTACGGCAAAGTCGTGCTGAAAGAGAGCGTCGGCATAACGCTTCGCGGAGAGAGAAAGGTTTTGACGGGGCGGGTCAAAAAGAGTACTACGCTGTCGCTGTTCGGTTTGACGATAGGCAAAGTCGACAATCGGTTCGAGTATGCCGAAACCGCCGCCGTAACGCATAAGCTGGCGCCTATCCCCGTCCGCGTGACTTCCGTCACGGCGCGCGAAGTCGTGAAAGAGGAATTCGAGCTTACCGAGGACGAGGCGAAAGCCGAAGGGGAAAGAATAGTCAGAGAGAGAATGAGTCACCGTCTGATAGACGGTCAAGCCGAGGAAAAGCTGATTGCAAAACAAATCGGCGGCGTGATGTACGTGGAACTGTACGTTACTTTCGAAACGGTGATAGGAGAAATATGATAAAAAAATTCGAATTGAAAAACGACGTGTACGCGGGGCTTTTCGGGAGCTTCGACGAAAATGCAAAAGAAATAGAACGCGCTTTCGGCATACGCATAATGACGGCGGACGGAGGCTTGCAGCTAATCGGTTCGCAAAGCGGAATAGAGTGGGCGCAGACGCTAATCGAGAATGCCGTAAAGGTCATCGAATCGGGCGGCAGCGTGGACAAAGACAAAATGTCGCGGTTCATAGAGCTTGTGAAAGAGGGCAGAAGCGAGGAAATACTCCCTCTGGAAAAGGACGTAAAAGTCGTCACGGCGGGCGGCAGAAAAATCAAGTGCCTGACCGCTGGTCA
Source organism: uncultured Christensenellaceae bacterium (assembly GCA_910588155.1). Classification (GTDB taxonomy): domain Bacteria; phylum Bacillota; class Clostridia; order Christensenellales; family Pumilibacteraceae; genus MGBC157735. Next base: position 5,319 of record CAJUPB010000020.1, on the reverse strand, counting down.
GCGCGATTATGCCGCCGCGATAGAGGAACATACGCTGACGTTCGCAATAGGACCGGCAGGCAGCGGCAAGACCTATCTTGCCGTGGCGGCGGCTGTAACCTCATTTCGGCGCGGCGACGTCAAAAGAATAGTGCTGACCCGTCCCGCATTGGAAGCCGGCGAGCGATTGGGTTTTCTTCCCGGCGATTTGAAAGAAAAGGTGGACCCGTATCTTACGCCGCTGTACGACGCTCTCAAAGAGATGTTCGGCTCGGAAAATTGCGCCAAGCTGACGGAGAGAGGCGCGATAGAAGTCGCACCCCTCGCATATATGCGCGGCAGAACGCTGAACGAGGCTTTTATAATTTTGGACGAAGCGCAGAATACGACAAGGGAACAAATGCGTATGTTCCTTACCCGTATGGGAAACGGAAGCAAAACCGTCGTGACGGGCGACATAACTCAAATCGATTTGCAGGACAAGCAGTCGAGCGGTCTCGTCGAGGCTGTGAGAGTGCTGGACGGCGTGGACGACATAGCCGTCTGCCGTCTCAAAGGTTCGGACGTCGTGCGCTCTCCGATAGTGCGCAAAATCTTGAAAGCATACGAGGAGGCGGGAAAAATGCCGCCGACCGACGACAAAAATAACCTCGCATAAATTGCTTTACTTTGAGACCTTTTTGGGATATAATATAGAGTAATGGAAGTAAATACCGAAAACATAAAAAATCGGTCGCGTATGCGCAAAAGGTTCCTGACCGCATTGGTGTTTGCCTGTGCGCTCGTGTATGTGCTGGCAATAGGCATAATAGTACTGCGCTTCGGATATAACCCGCGGCATCTGTCTGGATTGTCGTATGCGATAATAGCCATCGGCTCGGCGGCGATACTCGTTTCGTTGCTCGTATATTTCATATACTCCCGCAGGGGACTCGTGTTCAATCTGAAAGAGTTCACCGCGGTTTTCGTGTGTATGTCGATAGGTTACACGCTTTCGCTCTGCCTTTCGCTCGTGTCGCTGTACCTGATGCCGATTGCCGTAACCGCATTTTTGATTTCTCCGATAGCCAGGCGCAGGGACGCGTTCGTCTGTTCGCTTACCTGCATAATACTTTTGATGTCGGTGCTGCTCGTCGGAGTGCACGGCGGCGCGGACAGAATACAGCTTGTCGATGTGTTGCCGATGTTTCTGATGGGAATCCTGACGGGTTCGCTCGCGGCATACAGCGTGTCCACCGATACCAAACGATTGAGCTACGTGCTTAAAGGCATAGTCATAGGAATAATAGGCGCCGCGGCGCTGTTCGTGTGTTTTGCGATAAGAAACGCGTTCAAAGAGTTTGTAAAAGCTCTGCCGTATATGTCGATAGCCATCGTCGCGCAGGTGTTGACGGGGCTTTTATTGCAGCCGATAATAGAAAAGACTTTCAATCTCGTGACCAATTCCCGCCTTGTGGAATTGACCGACAGAAATTCCCCGCTGATAAAAAGACTTATGAACGAGGCACTCGGCACGTTCTCGCACTGTATGTCCGTGGCAAATTTTGCCGAGATGTGCGCCGTGGCGATAGGCGAAAATCCCTATCTTGCAAGGGCTTGCTCGTATTATCACGACGTCGGCAAGCTCGCCAATCCGCTGTATTACAAGGAAAATCAGGCGGGACATACAAATCCGCACGACGATTTGCTGCCCGAGGTTTCGGCGGAGATTATCCGCGGACATACGATAGAGGGGCTGAAACTGTGCCGCAAATATCGTATCCCCGAGGAAATAAGCCACGTCACTGTTCAGCACCACGGCACGCTTTTGATACCCGTGTTCTACGAAAAGGCAAAGAAATTGACGGACGGCGAAGTCGACCCCTACGAGTACAGCTATCACGGAGTGACCCCCGTTACGAAGATTGCCGCAATAATTATGATTTGCGACAGCGGCGAGGCGGCTATCCGCGCTATGGACAAGCCGAACGGCGAAAAGGTGGACAAACTCATAAAATCGTTGATAGATTCGCGTATCGCCGCAGGTCAGTTCGACAATTGCGATATATCTTTGCGCGATTTGAACACCGTCCGCCGTACGATAGTCAACTCTTTCGGCGGTATGTATCACGAACGTTTGAAATATCCCGACGGCAAATAACGGAGACCGAAGATGATACGCATAATCGATTGTGCCGACGAATTGATAAACAGAACCGCGGCGGCGGCGTTCGACGAGCTGAAACTCGCGGGGAACGCGGCGGCCGAGATTTTAAAGACGGACGAGGAAGAAATACGCGAGATAAACAGATTGCAGCGCGGCATAGACAAGTCCACCGACGTTTTGAGTTTTCCGTTGCTCGATAGGGTAGAACCGTTTACGAAAGAGAACTATCCCTTCGATTTCGACGCCGACACGGGCGAGGTGCTTTTGGGCAGCATAGTCATATGCGAACAGGCGGTGGAAAATCAGGCAAAAGAATACGGGCACGGAAAGGACAGGGAATACGCATACCTGTTTTTGCACGGACTTTTGCACTTGCTCGGCTACGACCATATCGAAGAGAAAGACAGAGAAAAAATGCGGGAAGCGGAAGAGAGAATTTTGCAAAGAGTAGGATTGACGAGATAGCGGAGGAGTTTGGTTTGAAATCTGGTTTTATCGGAATATTGGGTCGCCCGAATGTGGGCAAATCGTCGCTTACCAATGCGCTCGTGGGCGAAAAAGTTTCCATTGTCTCCCCGAAAGCGCAGACGACGCGGGACAGTATTCTCGGCATAGTAACCGAAAACGATTGCCAGATGATTTTCGTGGACACCCCCGGCGTTCATAAACCCAAAAGCCGCCTCGGCGAATATATGGAGCAGTGCATAGAGGGCGCGCAACGCGACGTCGACGTCATAGCGGTCGTGCTGGACGCCACGCGGAAAATTCACGACTCCGAACTCGAATTCATAGAAAAACATCTGAAAAAGAAAATTCCCGTGTACGTAGTAATAAACAAGACCGACCTTGTCAGCTACGATACCGTATATCCGATGTTGAGCAAGCTCGCATATCTCACCAACGAGACCAAGGACAGACACGCGATAAAGGAGATTGTTCCGGCCAGCGCCCGCACGGGGGAAAACGTAGAGCTTTTGAAAAGATGTCTCGCGTCGGAATTGCCCGAAGGTCCGGCATACTATCCCGAGGACGAGTATACGGACAAATCCGAAAGGTATATGATTTGCGAGATAATACGCGAAAAAGCGCTGCTGTTCTTGCAGGACGAAGTGCCGCACGGCATAGGCGTGGCGGTGCAGAAAGTCGAAGAGGGAAACAAACTGACGAATATAGAGGCGGATATCGTCTGCGAAAAAAAATCGCATAAGTCGATAGTAATCGGCGAGGGCGGACAAAAACTCAAACGCATAGGTGAAAGCGCGCGGACGGATATAGAAAAACTGCTCGGAAGAAAGGTGTATTTGAAACTTTTCGTCAAAGTGCGCGATGATTGGAGAAATCGCAAATCTTTTTTGAGCGACATAGGGTATAAGCTGAAAAAGTGAATATAACCGCGCCCGCGTGAGCAATACTATGCTCGGGAGGGTAAAATCTGATATGAACGAAAGCTATTTCGACGGCGACGGAGAATTGAGTTCCGGGCTTGCCTGGACGCTGTTCACTCTGTCGGGAGAACCGGGCTATTATATGCTTTACAGCGACCTGACGGATTTCGACGACGATGACGAAAACCGCAGATAGCGGAGGACTTACTTAAAGGAAGAGCTTGCCAAAATGAGCGAGATACAGTGCGTTACGGCAATATTGACAAAGGCGGAAGACGTCGGCGAAAACGACCGACTCGTTCGCCTTTTCACTATGGAGGGGGGAATGCTGCGCGCCAAAATCAGGGGCGTCAAAAAGCCGAAAGCCAAACTCAAATTCGCCGCCCAGCCCTTCGCGTTCTGTAAATACGACTTGGCAAAGCGCGGCGCATACTACACCGTGACAAGCGCGACGCAGATAGAAAGCCTGTTTGCCGTGACTTACGACGAAAAAAAATACCTCGCGGGTTGCGTTATGCTGGAAATATCCGACGTCGCCGTGGACGAGATAAAATGTCCCGAATTGTTCGTGAAATTGCTGAAAGCCTTGAAAACGCTGATTTACGACGATACGGCAAACCCGTATCTCGTAGCGGCCAAATACGCGATTGCCGCTCTTGCGGAACAGGGCTACGGCGGCGCGTATACGGGCAAATCTTCCGCCGAGAAATTGCTGGAAACTTTGCGGCATACCGCTCTTGTCGGTTTGAAAGACATAACTTGCGACGACAATGCTGCGGCAAACGCGCTGAAACGTGCGGCGAACGACTGCGAATATTATTTCGACAAACGCATAATATCCGCGGATAAACTGCTGTGAAACGAAAATCGATAGGAGGCACACCTATGAATTACAGAGAAGAATTTGAAAAAGTCGGTCTTTTCGAAGACAAGAAATCTTTGGACGGACAAGCCCGCTTGCTTGCGGCGCAAAGTCTCGGCTTACTGCTCGCAGAAATAACCGAGCTTACCGACAGACGCGTCGGCGCGGTAATCGACGGGATAAAACTCGACGAAAGAGAAATCGCGCTGTTCGAAGAACTGAAAACGGCATTCGACGGCGGCGGTGAAGTGCCGCCGGAAACAATGTGCGGCCTCTTGCAAAAGCGCGCCGACTTGCGTGAGGACCTGCCCGAATGCGGCGCGGTGACAAACGCTCTGCGCGTGCTGTCGTCACGCGGCGACGGAGTGGAAAACGACGGACTTTGGCGGGGTATGACCGCATACTTCACATACAGAACATATACGTATGCATACGCTGCCCTGCGTTGCAGAATGAGAATAGTCGCAAGTTTCGACGAAAAGAAATGGCTGGTTAAAATAAAGCGCAAGCTCGGCTCGCTCGCCGACGAGGCAATCGATATTCAGAAACGGACGGGGCATAACGACGCCGAAAATACGCAGAAGAGAATAGACAGGGCTTTCGAAAAAGCTGTCGAACTGATAAATTTGTTGCACGAAGTTCCCGACCTTATGCCGCATTTCGAACGCTTCGGCGCATATTGCGAGGGCGGCAATTTCGCCCGCTTCGAAAACTACGGCGTCGTTCGCAAGGATATGAAAGACGCCCTGCGCTACGGCAGAGAACTGTCGTCGTTTACCGACGTAACCACGCTGTTGAGGGATATGGAGAGGATAAGGGAGGCTTCTGCCGACGCAACAACCCTCTGACGGACTTTCGACCAAACGCGAGTCGTCGCTGCGCGGCGAACGGCAAAGCCGTTCTTGCTTGCTTGTCACGACTCGGTCGAACTTTAAAAGGACTCGCCT
>CAJUPB010000019.1 GCA_910588155.1 uncultured Christensenellaceae bacterium | reverse complement strand
CAAACTATACGCAAAGTGGAATAAACAATAGACGAAAAGATTGGAAAAACGGGAGGAAAAACGAAAATGAGAAAATGCAAGAAGTCTGTTTGCATAGTCATAGTTTTGACTGTGCTTATGTCGGTTTTGACCGCAGGAATAATACAAGCGTCTGCTTTTACGGGACACGAACAGGTTACGGACGTACAAAGGTTGTTCAGCGAAGCCAACACTTTCGATTGTACGAAAATAGATAAAACAACGCACCCCGACCGCTATGAAGTCGAATATGATATGACTGCTCGAAACGGCAAACAAGTTATGGATAAGCCTCAAATAACTGTGTTGACCCACGGTTGGGGAATGGCGGCAGGCACTTGGAGTAATAATTATTGCCACGAAATTGAAACAGAAACAGAAGATGAAGATTTGGGAAATGAAGATATTATTTTACCAACCGACCCGGAAAATTGCATTCCTTTTTCGTATGATAAAGATTCGATTATTTCTCGATTGAATGAGGAAGTAAATGGTGCAAATATATTTTGGGCGGAAATGAAAGGAGAAAAATTTTATTTATTTGATATTACGGGTGAAAAAGAGCAGTTCAGTAAATATGCGGAAAAATATAATCATAAGAAAGTTGAACAAATAACCGATATTTCCAAACATATTGTAGTCGTTTTTCAAGCCGATGACTCTGGTCAATCTCATAACAATATTTACTATCAATTCAATTACATAATAAGCAGCATTGTAAACAATGTAAAAGTTTTAAACGGCGGAATATTGCCGAAACTCAATCTGATTGCGCACTCTCGCGGCGGCATAACGAATATGCAGTACGCGCTCGACCACCCCGACCTTGTGGCGTCGCTTATAAGTATGGGAACTCCGTATTTCGGCTCTACCACGGCAAAGCTATTTGGCAAAGCTTTCAGTGAAGCAAACGGAGACTATGAAGAGAGTAAAGACGGACTCGATGATATTTTAAATCCCGAATTATATTATGGGTTTAGCAATCGTTGGAACACCGATTACGAGCGTTTATACAAAAATATAAATGCTGTCGCAATAGGCAGTTATCAAACACTTTTTTTTATAAATGTAATGGTAGCCAACGATTATAGCGGAATGCTGAATGTTTTAGTGCCAACAGGAATAAATTTTATTATTCCACTAGTAATAAGAGCAAAACTTTCCATTTGGTTAACTTCGGCGGTAAAAAATGAGATTGCAGATTTGTTGAGTAAAATATATCCAATGACAAATACTGCAGCTGTTGCCGAAATTATATATAAAGAAATTAATCCTGACTATCGACCCCCGTTTGTTTCTTGGTATAGCGATATGCTTGTTCCGCTCGAATCTCAACACGCACGAGACAGCGGCTCGATTGTTTATGCAGGCAGTACATATAAAGGTTTTAAACATAAAACTCGTTGTTATGATGTTTGGGACGACATAGATTTTACTAAAATTGCTTCACCTTTGACGCCTGTCCCGCATAACCTCGAACCGCGCGACCCGAAGATTATTGATATGGTTTTGGACGAGCTTACTCTCGGAGTGCAAGAGCCGCACTTCCGTTTCCGTCCGCTTTCCGAAACCGAAATCGAGATTACGGGCTATTCCAATCCGATGGCAGAAGAGCTTGTCATTCCGTCGGAGATAGACGGCAAAAGAGTGACGGCGATAGCGCAGTCGGCATTTGCGGACAGACCGACGAAAACCGTGCGCATTCCGTCGTCTGTCAAAAAAATCGACGTGCGCGCTTTCGAGAATTGCACGCAATTGCAAAGCGTTGTTTTCGACGGTGAAAGCGAGCTTGCAACGATAAGCTATTCGGCATTTTGCGGCTGTGAAAGTCTGTCCTCTTTCGATATTCCGTCGTCGGTGACAGGCATTTCCTCGTATGCTTTTTACGGCTGTAAGTCGCTTGCGGGTTCTGTCGGCTTGCCTGCGGGACTCGAATATTTCGGGGTCGGCGCGTTCGCAGAGTGCGGCGGCGTGACGGAATTCGAGCTTTCCAAAACCAATGCGGAATACAAAACGGTCGGCGGCGTGCTGTATAATAAATCCGAAAACCGCTTGATTTGCTATCCGTCGGGAAGGACTGCCGCAGAATTTGACGTGCCGCTTTCGGTCGGCGAAATTGCCGAATTTGCTTTTGCTGGCAATAAGAATTTGCAAAAAATAAATCTGAACCGCGCAAGTTTTATCCGCGACGGCGCGTTTATGAACTGCATAAATCTCTCCGAAATTATCGGAGAAAACACGGCTTACGTCGACGCTTTTTCCCTGGTCGGAACAATGTGGCTGTCAATGCGCGAGAGCGACGAAACGATAAGTTTGGGCGGCGCGCTGTACCGCTACAACGGCAGCGCGGCACGGCTTGATTTAAGCGCATATAAGTCGGTCAGCCCTTTTGCGTTCGTCGGAAACCAAATGTTGCAAGAGGTGACTTTCGGCAATAACGCTATGACGATTGGAAACTATGCTTTCAAGGACTGCGCGTCGCTCGAAACCGTGAATATCCGCAACCTTGACAATGTCGTGTCTGTGGGTACGGCGGCGTTTGACGGCAACCGTGACGGCAGAAAGATATATGTGCCGAGCAAAATGCGCGCGGACTACGAAAAAGCCGTTGTTTGGGACGGCTATGCGGACGGTATCGACGTGCATAAAACCGCGCTGAATTTCGTTGCGGACGGCGGCGGTTTTTCCGACGGAGAGGGCGTGCCGAACGAAATAGAATACGGCGGCGAAATCGCGTTTGCGGCTCCGTCCAAAACGGGATATACGTTCGGCGGTTGGTTCGCGGAGCCTGCCTGCGAAACCCGATTTCTCGACGGAACTGTATGGACGTCGTATGCCGAAACCTCGAATATATACGCGAAGTGGACGCCGATAACCTATTCAATCGTGCTTGACACGGACGGCGTTTTGCCGACTCATTCCGTGCTGTATTTCACGGTCGAGGACGAAACGGTTTTGCCTGTGCCGACAAAGACGGGACATACGTTCGGCGGTTGGTTTGAATCGCGCGACTTTTTGCCTTCCGAAAGAGTGGAGAAGATTCCCGTCGGGAGTGTCGGCAATAAAACTTTGCATTCTCTTTTTGCGGCGAACACCTACGCCGTGACTTACGATTACGGCGTTGTAATTGAGGACGGCAAAATAATCGAGGGCGCGCCGAATACGGACGCCGTGACTTACGGTCAAACCTATTCGCTGTTTGCGCCCGTTTGCGAAGACTACGTTTTTAACGGTTGGAAAGACGGGGACGGCAGACTCGTGGCAAATGAAAACGGCGGCGCGACGCTGCTTTTTTGGGATATCCCGAGCGATACGACGCTGACCGCAAGTTGGACAAGGATAACTTATCGCGTGATGATAAGCGACGACAACAGATATTATTGGGCGGACGTCGGCAGCGAAATTTCTTTCGAACCTTGCGAGATAGACGTGGCAAACATTTTGGACGTAGACAAATTGGTGAAGTCGTTTTATAAAGTGGCGAGAAATAACCGCGAAGGGCATATCTTTTCGAGCTTTACGGCGAATGAAGCCGACGGGTATAAGTCGATAAACACGCTTAACTATTATTTGGAAAAAATAAAGGCAGGCGAAACGATAGAGCTTGTCGCGCATTACGAAAAAGAAATCAATTTCTCCGTGGCGTTCGAGGGCGTCGAGGTCGTCGGCGGAGTAAACCCGTATCAGTGTAATTACAAGGACAAAATCGTTTATCCCGAGGCGGCGAAAAAAGGATATAAATTCGAGTATTGGGCGGTCTCCGATACTGCGGCAAACGATAAATTCGCGGGGACTTCTCTTGCCGCGGGTACGATATTCGATTACGACGAAATGCCCGACTTGTCGGTCGGGTACGAGCAAAACGGTGTAATGATATGGCTGACGCCGATATTCTCCGCAAAAGAGTATACGTTCGAGTTCGTGTCCGAATACGGACAGCAGGGTGAAACCGTCATAAAGCGGTATTATTACGATTCCGACACCGATTTCCAAATTCCTGCTTGCGTCGGAAGAGAATTTCTCGGCTGGTTTACAAACGGCAATGTTAAAATAGAAGACGGCGAATGGGAAAAAATCGACGGGTATGCGGCCGCAGACCGCCTTACGCTGTATGCGCATTGGCACACCGTCGAATACAATATTGTTTATCACGGCGGCGACGGTTACAGACATAGCGGCAAGACGAAGTTTACCGTGGACGAGTTGCCCGTGGCGTTGGGCGTTGCCGATTGCGACGACAAGAGATTTGCGGGCTGGTATACCTCGGCGGAGTTCGCGGGCAATTCGATTGATAAAATATCCGCCGTCGGCGATGTGACGCTGTACCCGAAGTTCCTGCAAATTTATTACCTCGATTTCGATTCGAGGTGCGGCATATCCGTCGGTTCGCTGTCGGGAGTGACGGGCGAAGAGGTGATTCTCCCGACCGTCGCGCGCGACGGCTATCGCGGCACTTGGGCATATAACGACGGCAAAAACGAAAGCAATTTCGGCACGACCTATGTAATAGGCAATTCCGACGTAAGGTTTTGGGCGGAATGGACGAGAACGCGTTTTCTGATAACTTTTGACAAAATGGGCGGCACGGGCGGTACGGACGGCTTAATCGTGAATTTAAACGAAAAGGTGGAAAGCATAATCATACCGAGGCGCAAGGGTTACGTTTTCGACGGATATTTCACGAAAAGCGGAGAAAAGGTTTTTTGGCATCTTTTCCAAGGCGGGAATATGGACTATGCTTTCCCGTGCGGAAGCGGATATTTCGATTGCGATATGACGCTGTATGCGCATTGGCACGAAATGTCTTGGAGCGTTTCGATAAGTATCGAAAAAGACAATGCGGGAGAAAGTGAGCACGACGTCATCTATTTGTCGGGCAACGAAACCCGAACTTACGTCGCTCCCGATATCGCCGATTACGACTATGACGGGTGGACATATCGGAACGAATCGAAAGTGCTATACACGGGAAAAGAAAAAAACATTGATTTGACGGGCAAGTTCGTGCACGGATATTTCGACTATTTTTTGACTTTGAAATATAAATACAACCCGTCCTCTTGCGTGGCGGCGGGAACTTTGATAACGCTTGCCGACGGACGGCAAGTGCCCGTGGAAACGCTGACGGGAGAGGAAATGCTGCTCGTTTGGAACTTGAAAACGGGCGCGTTCGATTCCGCGCCGATACTGTTCATAGACAGCGACGCCGTCAAAACGTACGAGGTCGTAAATCTGAAATTTTCCGACGGCACGACGGTGAAAGTAATTTCCGAACACGCGTTTTTCGATTTGGATTCGAATAAATATGTCCGTCTCGACAAACACGCGGCGGCTTACGTCGGACACAGGTTCGCAAAAGGCGACGGTAAAACGACGGCTTGGGTCGAGCTCGCGGAAGTCATAGTGAAAACCGAAGTTGCGGCGGCTTTCAGTCCCGTGACGTTTTCTCACCTCTGCTATTATGTGAACGGTATGCTCTCCATTCCCGGCGGCATAAGCGGACTTTACAATATTTTCGAGGTGAACGCCGAAACGATGACCGTCGACGTAGCGGCTTACGAAGCCGATGTCAAAAGATACGGCCTCTATACATATGAGGAATTTGTCGAAACCGTGGCATACGTGCCCGAAACGGCGTTCGAGGCGTTGAACGGCAAATATCTCAAAGTGTCCGTGGGTAAGGGCTTGATAACGAAAGAGAGGATAGCCGAGTTGGCGTCGAGATACGCGCCGTTTTTCGGCGGCGAATAACTTTGCGTTTCCGTGTCGAATAACTTTTCGAAAAATTGTCAAAAGCGCGTGTCAAAACGGTTGTCAGCTTTCGGGCGATATGCTATAATAAGTAGCGGTAAAACCATAAAATAAACGGAGGAGATTCTATGCGTTTCAGTAAAGAAGTCGAAGAGATGTTTTGCGTGAAGAAAGGTCCGAATCACGGACCGGCTCCCATTCCCGAAGAGGGCAAATGGGTTCAGGCAAAAGAGATTAAGGATATCAGCGGTCTGACCCACGGCGTGGGTTGGTGCGCGCCGCAGCAGGGCGCGTGCAAACTGACGCTGAACGTCAAAGAGGGCGTGATAAGAGAGGCGCTCGTGGAGACGTTGGGTTGCTCGGGTATGACGCACTCGGCGGCAATGGCGGGCGAAATTCTGCCCGGCAAGACCATTTTGGAGGCGCTCAACACCGACCTTGTTTGCGACGCGATAAACACCGCAATGCGCGAACTGTTCTTGCAGATAGTATACGGCAGAACGCAGTCGGCGTTTTCCGACGACGGTCTGGAAATCGGCGCAGGTCTGGAAGACCTCGGCAAAGGACATCGTTCGCAAATCGGCACGATATATTCCACGGAAGCCAAGGGCGTGCGCTATCTCGAAATGGCGGAGGGCTACATCACGAAACTCGCGCTGGATAAGGACGGACAGGTCATCGGCTATTCGTTCGTCAAGCTCGGAGTTATGATGGACAAGATAAAGGCGGGCGCAACCCCCGACGAGGCATACAAGGCTTCGCAGGGTACTTATGGCAGATTCGACGGGGCGGCGAAGTACATCGACCCCCGTCAAAATTAAGGAGGTGCGACTATGAGTGTCAAGTTCGAAGGTTACGAAAAGCGTATCGATAAAATCAATGCCGCTTTGAAAGAAAACGGAATCAAAAGTCTCGAAGACGCCGACAAGCTCTGTAAGAGCAAGGGCATCGACGTAGACAAGATAGTCAAGTCCACCCAGCCCATAGCGTTCGAAAACGCATCCTGGGCATACACTCTCGGCTGTGCGATAGCCATAAAGAAGAACTGCAAGAAAGCCACCGACGCGGCAGTAGCGATAGGCGAGGGCTTGCAGGCATTCTGCGTTCCCGGCTCCGTTGCCGAACAGAGAAAAGTCGGTCTCGGACACGGCAACCTCGCGTCTATGCTGCTCGACGAAAAGACCGAGTGCTTCTGCTTCCTTGCGGGTCACGAAAGTTTCGCGGCGGCAGAGGGCGCAATCGGTATCGCCAAGACGGCGAACAAGGTGCGCACGAAACCGTTGAGAGTCATATTGAACGGACTCGGCAAGGACGCCGCAATGATTATTTCGCGCATAAACGGTTTTACGTATGTGCAGACGAAGTATGACTATTTCACGGGCGAGCTTAAAATCGTCAAGGAAACGGCATACTCCGACGGCGAAAAAGCCAAGGTCCGCTGCTACGGTGCAGACGACGTCAGAGAGGGCGTGGCAATAATGCAGAGCGAGAAAGTCGACGTGTCCATAACGGGTAATTCGACAAACCCCACGAGATTCCAACACCCCGTCGCAGGTACGTATAAAAAACTCTGCGTGGACGAGGGCAAGAAATATTTCTCCGTCGCCAGCGGCGGCGGCACGGGCAGAACGCTTCACCCCGACAATATGGCGGCAGGTCCGGCGTCCTACGGTATGACCGATACGATGGGCAGAATGCACTCCGACGCGCAGTTCGCAGGCTCTTCGTCCGTGCCCGCGCACGTGGAAATGATGGGTCTAATCGGAATGGGCAACAATCCGATGGTCGGCGCAAGCGTCGCAGTCGCCGTTGCCGTTCAGGAAGCGTTCGCAAAATAAATCACGGCTGGAAATTAAAATAAAACAAAACCGCAGACGCGCGTCGTTTGCGGTTTTTTCTTTCGTTTTCGAAGTATGCCCGCCGCACTTAAAGCCGTCGCATTTGAAAAGCGCGCAAGGGCGGCGCACGGGTTTAAAGCGCGAAAGAAAAAAGTTTTTGACAAAACCGTAAAAGCTGTGTTATACTTTATACAGAGATTTATTTCGGGCGGATACAATTATGCTGCGTATAGCGATAGTGGAAGATGACGGAAACGACGCGCAAGCGTTGAAAGAGGCGGTAAACCGTGCCGCGGCCGAATTCGGCGAGGAATGCGAAATCGAGGTTTTCGGCAAACCGATAGTCTTTTTGGACAATTACAATATAGAATACGATATAGTCTTTATGGACATAGAACTTCCGGGTATGAACGGATTGGAAGCTGCCCGCAGACTTCGCGCAAAGGACGACAGCGTCGTGCTGATATTCGTGACGAATATGGCGCAGTTCGCTCTCGAAGGCTACACGGTTGACGCCCTGGACTTCATAGTCAAGCCCGTAGTGTATAACTCGCTGCGCATCAAAATGGCAAGAGCGTTGAAACAGATAATCTGCAAACGCGGGGAAAAGTTCGTCATAAACTGCAAAACGGGCGCTTGCGTGGTCTCCGTGTCGCGTATCAAATATGTCGAGGTCATAAACCACAAACTGATGTTCCACACCGTGGACGGAGTCGTTATGTCGTCGGGTTCGTTGAGCAAGCTGGAAACGGGACTCGCCAAATACGACTTCGCCAGATGCAACAACTGCTATCTCGTCAACCTCGACTTCGTGACCGAGATAAACGAAAACAACGCGCACGTCGGCGGCGACATACTCACGATAAGCCGTTCCCGCCGCCGACCGTTTCTGAAAGCGCTTGCCGACCATTACGGCGGAGGTTGGTTCAATGTATGAGATGAGCGCAATGTTTTGGTATAGGATATTCTTTATGGCGGAACTCGTCGTCGCCGAAAGCGTGCTTGTGTATAGGTTCAAAACCCGTTCGATGTTTCCGCTTCGGCTTTTGGCGGCACTCGCCGCCTGTGTCGGATTTGCATTCGCCGTGCCGATAGTTGCGGAAAACGCGCTGTGGTATTGCACGATGTTCTTTCTGCTGTTTGCCTTTACCGTGGCGGCGCTGTGCTTTCTGTTCAAGGAAAAACTGCTGACCGTCGTATTCTATGCGGTGGCGGCATATACGTTGCAGCATATCGCACACGAACTGTACAGCCTTTGCGCCGTCGTGATGGACTTCAACAGCGGACCGAACGTGCCCGGCGGTACGGGCGGTTTCTGGCTGTACAGCAACAGCCTGAATGCCGTCAATATAAATCCGTTCACGCTTATGGTCTACTTTTTCGTGTACGGCGTGACATATTTTTTCGGGTATTATCTGATAAAACGCAGAGTGCGCGACAACTACGAGTTCGGCGGAACGAACAGCAATATGTTTTTGCTCTCCGTCGTAATTCTGTTTTTCGACGTCATAGTAAGTTCGTTTATCACGTTTTACAGTGAAATCGACTTCAATAAGGTGTATATAATTTTGCTCGAATCGTTCAACGTCGCCTGCTGCGTGTTCGCACTGTGTTTCCAATTCTATGTGGACAGACAGGAAAAACTCAAAAGCGAATTGGCGTTTATCGAAAGACTGTGGGACGAAAAGAAGAGCCAGTATGAGTTTACGAAGGAGAGCATATCGCTCGTAAACCAAAAGTGCCACGATATGAAACATCAGATTCGCAAGATAGGCAGTGCAAGCGCGATAGAGTCCGACGTCGTGGAAGAGATAGAAAACGTCATATCGGTGTATGACTCCGTCGTCAGAACGGGCAACGAAGCTCTCGACGTGATGATGACGGAAAAGAGTATGATTTGCAACCGCAACGGCATAAAGCTCGGAAGCATAATCGACGGGAACAGCATAGACTTCATTACGCCGGCAGACACATACGCGCTGTTCGGAAATATCCTGGACAATGCGATAGAGGCGGTCTTGCCGTTGGAAGAGAATAAGCGTATGATAAGCCTTTCCGTGACTAACAAAAAACTGTTCACGGTCATAAACACGCATAACTGTTTCGAAAGCAAACTGCTTTTCGACGGGCAGCTTCCGAAAACGACAAAAACCGACACGAATATACACGGCTACGGTATGAAAAGTATAAAATACGTCGTGGAAAAGTACGGCGGCGAGATGTCGGTAAACACCGAAAACGGACTGTTCAACCTGAATATCATCTTTTTCAGAAGTAATTTACGCTGATATTCGACGGATAACGAATTAGATATTGCAAAACATATAAATATGCTTTAAAATACGGGTACAAACAACCGCATACGGCAAGCGGATTTTGTACCCGTTTGCATATACGGTTTTTGGGTGGAGAAGGCGGAAATATCGGGTAATCGAGGAGATTGAAATGACGGAGAAAAGAAAACTTGTCGCAAGGATAGTCGTAGTATCGCTCATCGTAATAATAGCGGCGGGCTTGATAGTCGGCGACGTGTATGCTTCGCGGTATGCACCCATAATATCCAGCTTTTTGGGTTGCGCAGAGCAGCTCGAAGGGGATACGACGAAAATCAACGAGGCGGCAAAGACCAGCGACGAGCTGGTGCGGAAGCTCGCCGACGAGGGAGTGGTACTGCTCAAAAACGAAAGGGATGCGGACGGCAAACCCTGCCTGCCGCTGTCCAAGAACAAAAAGGAAATAAACATTTTCGGTTGGGGCGCGACGGACTACGGCTTTTTGCTTACGGGCAACGGCTCGGGCAAATCGCTGGTCAGCGACGAACTCAAAGTGACGCTTTTGAAAGCGTGCACCGACAGCGGCATAACTTATAATCGCGAGATAATCGGATTATACGAAAAGCACAGAAAGGACCAGGACAAAGATTGGGGCGAATACGCGACGACGGAAAACCGTTCCCGTACGACGCTGAAAGAACCCGTCACGAGCAGTGTGTTCACCGACGCCGTAATCGCGCGAGCAAAGGAATTTTCCGATACGGCGGTTGTCGTGCTTTCCAGATACAGCGGCGAATTTTTACACGAATTGGGCGCGCAGGAAAAATACGGGCTGCCTACGGATACAAGCAGAAATTTCGGCGAGATTTCCACGGAAGAGGAAACTCTTTTGAAGATGTGCTGCGAAAACTTCGATAAGGTCATCGTGGTTTTCAACAGCGGTTCTATGATGGATATGACTTTCCTCGACGACGGCAGCGTCGGCAAAATCGATGCCGCGCTGAATGTGGGCTACGTCGGACAGTCGGGAGCGACGGCAATTCCGAAAATACTTTACGGCGACGTGAACCCTTCGGGCAAGCTCGCCGACACCGTGGTGTACGAACCGAAGAAGAACGAAATTTGCCGCTACAATTCCAGAGAATGGGCAAACGAGAATTCCACGGCGGGCACGCGTCAGTGGCGTAAGGACGCAATATACGACGAGGACGTATATCTCGGGTATAAGTTCCACGAAACCGCCGACGTCGAAGGTTTCTACGACGACAGGGAGTTTATCGGCAAAAAAGGCTACGACGCCGTCGTGCAGTATCCTTTCGGTCACGGACTTTCGTATACGGCTTTCGATTGGAGCCTGGAATCGGTGAGCCTCGCCGAAGGCTCCGTGCTCGAAAAGGACAGCGAGATTGAGATAAAAGTCAAGGTCACAAACAGCGGAAGCGTTGCGGGCAAAGACGTCGTGCAACTGTACTTTACGCCGCCTTATATCAAAAATCAGATAGAAAAACCGTCGATAAGCCTGCTCGATTTTGCCAAGACTCCCATTCTAAAACCTACGGAGTCCGCAACGGTGACACTTAAAACCACGGCATACGATATGGCGTCGTACGATTGCTACGACAAGAATTACAACGGAAATAAGGGCTGGGAGTTGGATGCCGGAACCTACGTTCTCAAACTTATGTCCGACGCGCATAATGCAAAGACTGTTGCGGGGGGGGGAACACTTTCCTATGAAGTCAAAGGCGCGGCGATTTATTTCGACACCGACCCCGCAAGCGGCAATGAAGTAAAAAACCGCTATACGGGAGGCGACGCATATAACGGTCTGCCTCTCGACGGGTCCACCCTCGGGGCGAAATGGACGTATCTGACGAGAGCCGATTTCGCGGGTACCGTTCCGAGCGCGAAATATCCCGCTCTCGACGGAAACAGCGCGGCAATGCAAAAGGTCAACGCCGCAAACAAACAGTACGGCGGCTACGAATCGAAATATACGACAATGCCTACTATGGGGAAAGAAGGCAACCTTCGGTTGATAACCAAAACCGACGGCAGTTTTGTCACGTCGGGAGAATTTACCGACGGCAAAACCGAATTGAAGTACAACGACGAGTTGGTATTCTTTTTGGGCAATCCCGAAAATTGGGAGAGCGATAAGTGGGATACGCTGCTCGACCAGCTTTCCGCGGAGGACTTGCGCTCGCTTGTCGAGGACGCGGGCTACGGCACGCGCGCCGCGGTGAGCATAGGAAAAAATATTTGGCTGGACTACGACGGACCGTCGGGTTTCAATACGGCAAACCTGAATGCGGGCAGCACGGTGAAACTTACCGCTCTTCCCACGGAGAACCTCGTGGGTCAGACGTATAACAAAGAACTGCTGTTTCAGGCGGGACAGGTCATAGGAATGGACGCCGAAAACTTCGGACTTTCGGGCATTTACGCTCCGGGCGTGAACTTGCACAAACACTCGCTGAACGGCAGAAATTACGAGTATTACAGCGAGGACGCCGTGCTTTCGGGCAAGCTCGCCGCAAACTTCTGTCTGGGCGCAAAGTCCAACGGCGTGTGCGTATACGTCAAGCATATGGCGCTTTTCGACCCGAGTATGTTCCAGCGCGTCTGGGTGACGGAACAGAACTTCCGCGAGAACTATTTGAAACCGTTCGAGATAGCCGTCAAAGAGGGCGGCGCGACGGGCATTATGACGTCTTTCAATAATATAGGCGCGGTGTGGGCAGGCGCGGACTACGCGATGTGCACATCCATTCTGCGCGACGAATGGGGATTCAAGGGCAACGTCATCACCGACTATTCCGACGGCGTGGAACACCCGAATATGAAGATACGCTGGGCGCTTCGCGCGGGCGGAAATACGCAGCTCAACCCCAATTATAAAAAGGCGGGCGAAGCGGGCAGAATCGACTTGTCGAACGCAGTCGATATGAACCTTGCGCGCCTGTCCGCAAAAGAATTGATATACGCGAAATGCAACGTGTATACCGCCGCAAAGAACAATACCATCAAAAACGAGTTCACCGTCGAAGTGTCGGGACCTCGGTCGATAAAGTATAAATTCCCGTGGTGGATACCCGTTGTCGTCGTCATAAACGTAATTGTGTTCGGACTCCTGGTTTGGCGCTCGCTCGCGCTTGCTCTGCCGTTGGCGAAAGAGCTTGCCGTATCTCGCGGCAAACCTCCCAAAACAGCGGACGGCGGAGCGCGTCCGACGAAGAGCAGGCGCAGAACTCTGGAAAGAGAAGAACCCGTTTTGCAAGAGCAAACGTCTCCGCCCGTCAAAGAGCAAACGGCGAAAGCAGATAAGCAGCTCGAAACCGTATCGCACCCGCAGAGCGCGGAAAAAGCCGAACCGCCCGCGCCGCCCGAAAAACAGCCGAACGCTCTTTCCCGAGCGGAAGCCGAGGAAATAAAGGAAGAGATTGCGGGACTGAAAACGGATATGGCGGAAATAAAGGAAATGCTGTCGGCGATAGTTCCCGCGCAAACGGCGAAAAAGAAACCGACGACCAAACAGGAAATAACCGAAATGCGCACTCAAATCGACGAGATAAAGGCGCTTATCGGCGAAATCGCCAAAAAATAAGGAGGTAGAGAAAATGAAAAACGTATCGAAACGCATTGTGACTCTGTGCGTGGCGGCAATGCTTGCGCTCACGCTCTGCACGGCGGCGGCTTGCAAAAAGCCTCAAAACGAGAACGTCGGACCCGTGTATACTTATCTTGACGCGGACTATTCCGCGGTAAAGACCGAATTCGAGTACGGCGAGCCGTTCACTTACGAGGGACTCAAAGTCAAACAGCGCGCCGAAAGCGGCGAGGAAGAAGAATTGCAGCTCGGTTCGGTAACCGTCGTTCCGCCGCAGATGACCCCGGGTCAGCATATGGTGGAAATAAAATACGGCGAACTTTCCGCAAAATATCCGATATTCGTCAACGACCTGAAAAAGCCGTACGACGATACGGGACTTGCGAAGATAAGCGGAGCGGGAACGTATACGGCGGAGTTTGAAAAGATAGACCTCGAAAAGAGCCAAGTTTCTGCGGCGGACGAAAAGGCGGCTGTCGTAAAGCGCACGAACAGCGCGCTGATAAGCGGCGGAGCATACCTGACGAACGTCGGCGTAAAGGGCAACTGTATCGGTTTTGCGTATACGTCGAACAAGGACTACGCAAATGCGACGGTGGCGCTGCGCGTCGGCAATAACGAAAATCGTCAGGTCAAACTTTCCGATTCGATTGCCGTCTATTCGAATTTCGGCGGCAGCGAGGATACGGGCGAGCTCGACATTTCTTCCGTGCCCGCGCTCGCGGCAGGCAGTTGGGCGACAATCGCCGCGGACGGAGTGAGAGTGAGTAAGGGCGAGAACAATATAATCGTCGAAATGAAAGACGATGCGGCGCTGTCGTTCGACTGCGTAAAAATCACGGCGGGAACGACGGCGAATGCGGCTGCGTCCGTCGCAATAAAAGAAGACGCGCCCGCCGTTTTGGAAGCCGAAGATTTCAATACGGAAAAACTGCTTAACGACGATGCCGTGGCGGCGGAAAACAATCTGACCGCAAACCAACCTCTCGTGACCGATTACGAGGGCGGAAAATATATTTCGGGTATGAAGGCGGGAAGCATTATTTCCGCTTTGCTGACAACGGAAAATACTTCCGTCGTCAAAATAGAAATGAAAGCGGAAACAAACGACGGATACGGCGTCGCCGAAAACTTCTCGTTTATGATTGACGACTGCGTGCTGGACGGAGTCGAACAGTCGGGCGATGGGTGGAACAGCGTAAATCTCGGCAGCTATAAGCTGGCGGCGGGCGAACACCTTTTCCGGGTTAAATTGACGGGCGACTGTTGCAATATCGACAACTTCACGTTCACCGTTGTCGAAGACGACGAAACTTTGCCCGTGATAGAGGATAATTCGGAGGACGACTTGTTTGTGTACGGGCACGGGACGCACCGCGTGGAAGCCGAGAAAATGCTGGACAGGTCGGGTTGGGTTCCGCAGTTCGGAACGGTGGAAGGAATGGTCGAGTCCTGGTATCACAAGAACGGCGACAAGGGCTATTGCGTAAGCAAGGTCAAGGTAGGCACCGTTATGCGGCTGACGTTCAATCTCAAAAAACAGTCGAAGTTCACGCTTTCGGCGCGTGTCTGCAAGGACGGAAGCCCGACGATAAATCCCACCGATATAGATACGAAGATAAACGAAACGTCTTTGAAGTGGAGCACGTCCGACACGTTCGGTCACAGCGACGACACGAATTGGTGGAAGTGGGGCACGGTGAACTATGCGCCCGTACTGCTCGAAGCCGGCGAATATACGATTGCAATAAAGGTCACGGACGTCGGCGTGGACTTCTTCGACTTGAAGTTCGAAGAGCCCACCGACTTGCACGCGGAAACATACGGCAAGTATAAGGTGGAAGCGGAAAACCTGTTCGACAGGTCGGGTTGGGTTCCGCAGCACGGCGAAGTGGACGGAATGATAGAGGAGTGGTACCACAATAACGGCGACAGAGGATTCTGCGTGAGCAAGATAAAGTCCGGCACCGTGCTTCGCATAACGGTCTCTTTCGAACAAAGCGTGAGGCTGGCGCTGTCCGCCCGAGTGTGCAAGAGCGGCGCGGAAGTCATAAATCCGACGGACGCACTCACCACGGTGGACGGCAGAACGATTTCGTGGAGAACCGTAGACGTGTTCGGAAAAACGGACGCAACAAATTGGTGGAAGTGGGGAACGCTGACTTACGAACCGATAATTCTCGACGCCGGCAAATACGTTATAGAGATAAAGTCGGTGGATATAGGCGTGGACTGGTTCGAATTCGAATGCTCCGACCCGTCTGCCGACCTCGTGATAAGCGAGTTCAAAACATACAGATTCGAAGCGGAGGATATGCTCGACAAATCGGGTTGGAAAGCACAGAGCGGCAATAGAGTGGACCAGATGATAGAAGCGTGGTCGTGGAAGGACGGCACCAAAGGTTTCTGCGTCGGCAAAACCACCGTCGGACACGTATACCGTATGAAACTTCTCGTGGAAAAACCGTGCAGTATAGCAATGCGTGCGAGAATTTGCCGCGACGGCGGAGACATCTGGAACTCCAATTTCAATATGAGCATAGGCGGCACGGCTTACAAATTCATAAAGGACGACGCGAATTTCAAGTTTGGTCACGACGACGCGAAAAACTATTGGAATTGGGGTACGGTCAGATGGGACGCCGTAAATTGCGAAGCCGGAGTAATCACCGTCGAAATAACGTCGGCAAACCAATTTTCGGCAAACGCCGATTGGTTCGAGTTTACCGTCGCCGAACCCTTGCCCGCGACTCCCGAAGCATAGACCGCATTATCGCAACAAAAAAATCCCCGTCCGAATCGAGGACGGGGATTTGATTTTTTATTCGACCGTACACGCGTGCCACAGAGTCAGGCTCAATTGCGGAAGATTGGTAAAACCGCCGTGCAGCCGCAAAAGCAAGACGTATTCGCCCGTTCGCACGAAAATCGTGAAATTATTTCCGTTCGGCTCGGCATATAAGATTCCGTTTCCGAAGTCCGTATATTTGATTTGAAATGCGCTTCCCAATGACGTCATAGTTCCGTGTTTATACATCTTGCTGCCGACGTCGAAAGCCCCGAAATATGTCGACTGCGGCGGCTCTGCGTATGAAAGCTCGGTAAACGCGACGTCGCTCTTGCCGAAGTCGGCGTCCGCCGTCAAACCGTTTTCCGTGAGAGAAACAAGTCCTGCGACGTCCTTGTAGCCGGCGGCTTCGATTTGCTCTTTCAGAACCGCTCCGTTCAAAGCGGCGACCGATGCGGCATAAACGGCTTTCGTGTTTTCGAACCTCGTGTGTTTCGTCGCAGTTTCGTAATTTTCTATATAGCTTCGGATAAAATCGTCGCTCTTTTCGCAATCGGGATTGCGATACAGCGCGTCCAAAAATGCGACGTCGGTAGAAGAGAAGTGGTGATATCCGCCGACGGTGTAAGATTGCATAACCGTGGCTTTCGTGGCGGATACGTTGTTGTAAGCATCGCCGGCGCCCAAAAGGTGCATAAGCTCGTGCTTTAACGTCGTCATAAGATAACTGCCGTTTGTCAGCACTTCGGTTTTGAGATTTATGCCGAAGTCGCCCAAAACAGTGAAATTGTCGTAATAGGATATGTGCGCCGTGCCGAACACCGTCGAACTTTCCGTGCTTCCGAGATTGTCCGCCGCTCTCATACGGACGGAATATCTGCTG
This sequence comes from uncultured Christensenellaceae bacterium, assembly GCA_910588155.1. GTDB lineage: Bacteria > Bacillota > Clostridia > Christensenellales > Pumilibacteraceae > MGBC157735. Next base: position 8,174 of record CAJUPB010000019.1, on the reverse strand, counting down.
TCGAAGTCGTCGTCCGTCGGCGCGTAATTCGTTTCGAAACGGTAGTTCGGATTTATGACCTCGAATACCTCGTTGAATTCGTCGACGCAGTCCTCTATTACGATTTTGGCATAGTCGCCGACTTCGTATGTAAAGTTCAGTTTCATAGCCGCGCCGTCTTTCGGACAGGGCATACGCGCGATTTTGCCCTTTTGCAGCAGAAAAATCTTCTCTTCTCCGCCGTATATTTGCGTCAGCTTTTCATACGCTTTTTCTGCGTCGGGCAGAGTATAGTTCGTCGCCCAGGACGGCTTTTCGTCCGTCTCGCCGTCGTCGGGTTTTTCTCCGCCGTCGGGCTTGCCGCTCGGCTTTTCGTCGGGCAAAACCGTCTCTTCGCTCGGAGGCGGAACGGGAGGGACGGGCTTTTTGGCGCAGGAGTATGAAAAAAATACCGCCGTTGCCAATGCAAGCGCAATAGCAAGAGTCCTCAAAATGCCGAAAGTTTTTCTGTCTGTCATAAAACATCGCCTCGAACAAATATTTGTTTCTATGGAAAGAAAACACATTCATTATAGCACCGCGGCAACGATATGTAAACCGTTTAAAACAAAAAAGACGGTCGAATAAACGCATTCGACCGCTTTTGAAATCGTATTTTGTCCCGTCACTTTTCGTAGCCGTTCGGGTTCGTCTTTTGCCACTTCCACAGCGACGCGCACATATCGTCGATGTTCAAACGCGCCTTCCAGCCCAGCTCGCGTTCGGCTTTGTCGGCTTTTGCGTAACAGGCGGCAATGTCGCCGCTGCGGCGCGGACAGATTTTATACGGCAGCTTTTTGCCGCAGGCTTTTTCGAACGCGCGAATGACTTCCAGCACGGAATACCCGTTGCCCGTTCCGAGGTTGTAGACGTGCACGCCGCTTTTCACCACGTTTTTAAGCGCGGCGGTGTGTCCTTTGGCAAGGTCGACGACGTGAATGTAATCGCGTACGCCCGTGCCGTCGGGGGTGGGGTAGTCGTTGCCGAAAACGTTGATTTCTTTCAGCTTGCCGCTTGCCACCTGGGCGATAAACGGAGTCAGATTGTTCGGAATGCCCTTCGGGTCTTCGCCGATAAGCCCCGATTCGTGTGCGCCCACGGGGTTGAAATAGCGCAAAAGTATGATGTTCCATTCATTGTCGGAAACGTGCAAATCGCGCAGAATGTTTTCCAGCATCAACTTCGTCGCGCCGTAAGGATTTGTGACGGAAAGCGAACATTCCTCGTCGATGGGCAGCCTTTCGGGATTGCCGTAAACGGTGGCGGAAGAGGAGAACACGATTTTTTTGCAGCCGACTTTCGCCATCTCTTCCAAAAGCACAAGCGTGCCGCCGATGTTGTTGTCGTAATAGGCAAGCGGAATTCTAACGCTTTCGCCGACGGCTTTGAGTCCCGCAAAATGAATGACGGCGTCAATGTCGTTTTCCTCGAATATCTTTGCCACGTCCTTTCTCGACCGCATATCCGCTTCGTAAAACTTGATTTTTTTGCCCGTGATTGCTTCCACGCGCTTGATGCTTTCCTTGCTCGCGTTGCATAAGTTGTCCAAAACCACGACTTCGTATCCGCTCTGCAAAAGCTCTACCGCAGTGTGAGAACCTATGTATCCCGCGCCGCCCGTAACAAGTATTTTCTCCATAAAAGCCTCCTCGACCGCTGTGAATTTGCGTTCTTCATAATTATATCACGCTTAAACCGCCGAAGTAAAGCGATTTGTCGGACAGTTTGCGACTTGAAACGGACATAATCCGCGACAAAAGACTTGCGTATATGCGCATATATGAAAACCGTCGGCTTCAAACGGGGTCAAAACCGACGGTTGTACATATTCGCAACGGAGCAATTATTATTTCATCTTCGATTTGAGCCTGTCAAGCTCTTTGAGAACGACTTCGGCGACGTTTCCGAGCGCACCTTTGTCAAACGGAGAGGCAAGTCCCGCTTCCTTGACCAACGTCTTGAACATCTTGCTTCCGCCTTTCTTGACGAAATCGATATAGGCTTTCAGCGCGGCGCTCTGTCCCTTTTGCAGGGCAAGCGCAAAGAATTCCAAAGCCACCGTCTGCGCAAGACAGTAGTCTATATAGTAGAACGGCGCTTCGTAGATGTGCATTTGATATTGCCAACGCGTACCGTCTTCGAGATAGGGAATGGTGTCGTATGTCATATACGGCATATATTCCTTCGTCAGCTTCTTGAATGCTTCGTTGCGCTCTTTCGGCGTGAGCGAAGGGTTTTCGTAAACTATGTGCTGGAATTCGTCCACGATGACTCCGTAAGGGATAAAGTCGAGATTTTTGAACAGATGACGATAACGGTATTTGTCGCAGTCTTTTCCGAAGAATTTGTCCATATACGGGTGACTTAAAAGTTCCATAGTCATAGAGTGGCACTCCGCCGTTTCCATACCGCCGACGCCCAACTCGACTATGCCGTTTTTCATAGCGTTGATTCCCGCAAATGCGTGACCGAATTCGTGCGTCAAAACGTCCACGTCGTCGCAAGAACCGTTCCAGTTTGCAAGTATGAACGGCTGAACGTAGTCGGCAAACTGCGTGCAGTATCCGCCGCCCCATTTGCCAGTCCTCGCTTCGACGTCGAATGCACCGCTTTCAATCATAAAGCGCATAAAGTCGCCGATTTCTTTGTCCATATCGTCATACATCGCCTGCGCCGCGGCAAACATTTCGTCGGGCGAAAGCATAGGTTTCGGCTCGGTTTTGAGCGTAACGCCGTTGTCGTAGAAATAGAACGTGCCGAGATTCAACTCCCCGCACAGCCGACCCTTAATTTCGGAAATGACGGGGACGAGATATTTTTTGACGTTGGCTCTAAACTGTTCCACGTCGCCGCGGTCATAGTCCTTTCTGTCCATATTCAAATATCCCAACTCTATGTAGTTCTCAAAGCCCAGCTTTTTCGCCATAGCGTCGCGCACCTTGACAAGACGGTCGAAAATGTCGTCCAACTCCTCGGCGTGCACCATAAGCCCTCTTCCGATTGCTTCCGCGGCGGCTTTTCTGACCGCTCTGTCCGAATTGTTCAAATCTCCTCGCACGACTGAAAGCGGCAGCTTTTTGCCGTTGTAGTCGAACTCCATAGTACTCATCAGCTTGCTGTATTCCATAACGATGGCGGCTTCTTTCTGCCTGTCGGGAATGATTATCGGAGATTCCGCTTTGAGCTGATTTTCCAGCGACTTGACGAGGGCGGGGGAAATCTCTTCGGCAACCGACTTGAACCGTCCTTCTATTAACGCCCTTCCGTATCTTGCCATAAGCTCGTTGACAATCGGCGTGTTCTCGTCGTAATATTCCACTTCCTTGACGTAGTATTCGTCGCGCGTGTCGAGGGTATAGCGCGCGTTCGCAAGCGCGGACATAGTCGAGAAATGCTGCAAAGCCTCGATAATGACGCCGCGGGCGGCAAGCACTTCCTCGCGCGACGACGCGTTTTCAATCGCCTTAATCTGCGGTTCGACGGCGGCTTTGAGCTGCTCCGTCGTATACCTCTCGTATTTCAAATCCTTGCATTGAATCATATTCCGTACTCCTTGAACGATGTTTTTTTAAATTAAAGCGGCGGTAATTTTGCCGCCGCGGGTTTGACTTTGAATTCAGCCCTTATATCTTTTCGGTACTATAATTTTCGTGCTTTCGCCGTTGAAATCTCCGCGGTCGAATTCCACAGTGTCCGAATCGAGTTCGAGTATGTTCTCGTCGTCGAACAGCCGCAGAAAAGCGTCTAAACGGTCGATGTCGAGCTCGCAGTGCTTCGTCTTGTAATGCATAGGTATAACTATGTCCGGCATAATGCGTTCGACGTATTCTTTCGCCTGTTCCGCGTCAATCGTGTAAGTGCCGCCGACGGGAAGCAAAAGCACGTTGACGGGGAAGAGCTGCTCTATGAGTTCGGGGGAACATTCTTCGCCGATATCGCCGAGATGGCAAACGGTCACGCCGTCGAAAGAAAACTTGTATATGATGTTTTCTCCGCGCTTTTTGCCCTCGGCCTCGTCGTGCCAACAGGAAATGCCGTTAATCGAAATACCCTTGAAATCGTGGTTTCCGGGGGTATCGACGACGACGGGACTTCCCTTGACGCCCTCGACGAAATTGTGGTCGTCGTGTTTGTGCGAAAGAGTCACCGCGTCCGCGCTCGCATAAGCCATAGCGTACCCTACGGCTGCGGGTTTGAACGGGTCTGTTATGACGGTAGAACCCGTGCTCTCCGTGATTCGGAAAGCCGAATGTCCCAGCCACTGAATCTTCATATAGTCTTTAAAACCTCCTTGACTTTCCTGAAAATCGGAAACGTCACTTGTCGCGTATACTGACCGTCAGATTATATCTTTCTCCGCAAAGCTCGTACTCGGCGCGAAAAGCGTAACCGCCGTCAAGCTCGTCGAAAGCAGTGCGGAGCGTCTTGCACTGCGTCTTGACCTGCCCGAAAGGAGTGGTCAGATTGGCAGCAAAGACTTCTCCGTCCTTGAACCGCGCGTCGTAATCCATACCGCCGCGCCTGTGCGCCGCAAACAGCTTTTCGTTTCGGTCGTATTCGAAAAAGAATACGGCGTCGTCGGACTGCGCTTTGACGGAGTATTTTCCGCCGCTCTCTTTCAGCTTTCCGTCGCAGTATATCGAAATCGAGTCTTGACCCGTTGCGGTGATTATGTCCACGGTAACGTCGCGCATAATATGTTTTATTATAACATCGAACAAAGGATAAAGTCAATTAAAAAGCGGTCGGAAAAGATTTACCTTTAAATTTCGGCGATAGACGGCATAACGCTTGAAAAATATTCCCGTTTGTTGTATAATTTGTATAAGAAAAGGCTTTCGGGCGCAAAATACGAATCAAGGAGAAAAATGTTATGGTAAAGGGTATTATAAGACGTTTGGACGAGCTGGGCAGAGTGGTAATTCCCAGAGAATACAGAAGAATGTACGACATAAATCCGGGTGACCCTATGGAAATGTACGCTTTGGACAACGGCGATATAGTTGTGAGAAAAGTCAATCTTTCTTCGCAGCTCGAATTCACGTCGCAGGCGTCCGTAAAAGCTCTGTCCGACGCGCTGAACAAAACGGTTCTGGTTTCCGACTTGACCTGCATACTTTCGGGTTGCGGCACGGGCAAAGCGCCGCTCTTGCGCAGACAGGTTCCGAGCGGCATAGTCGGCGCGCTGAAAGCAGGTAAAACGCTGTCCACGACGACGGCAAACGACAATGCCGACGTAGTGTTGGAAAACAGCGGCTTCGATTATTTTGCGGCTTGCCCGATAGTGTACGGAGACGAGGTGCGCGGCGGATTGTATCTGCTTTCTCGCGAGCCCGTAACGGAAGAAGAAACCTTGCTTTTGAAGACCGTTGCGGCAATAATTTCCGAATCTTTGCCGAAAGTCTGATAAAAACGCTTGCTTTATATTTGTAAATATGGTAAAATTGTCCCGTTAAGTCTTTAAAAAGAGGTAAACTTTATGGGTATCGCAAATCTTTTCGCCGTTCCCGAATGGTTCGAAATTTTCCCGACCGTAAGGATAGTGCTTTTGTCGCTCATAGTTCTGCTCTGCATCGGTCTCATAATCGTGGTTATGATACAGCCGAGCAATCAGCAGGGTACGGGCAGTCTCACGGGACAGTCGGACACCTTTTACAGCAAGAACAAGTCCAAGACTATGGAAGGCTTTTTGAAAAAGCTGACCGTCATAATAGCTTGCGCGCTTTTCGTGCTGTCCATTCTTTTCTTGGTGACGTTGATATTCTACGTCGGCAAGTAAAAGGAATCAAGAATTTCGGTGAAAAAGCGGGACCGTGAAGTCGTCTCGCTTTTTTTGCGCGTTTTATAAATATAAAGGAGGGCATAGAAATGCCTGTTGACAAATACGGAAAGAAATCTCACGGATACGGAAAATCTCACAAAGCGAATTTCGGCGGCAGCGGCCGCGGAAAAATCGGCAAGGAAAAGACGCTGACGGGGACGCTGGACGGCAACCCGAAAGGGTTTGCTTTTTTCGTGTCCGACCTCGGCGGAGACGATTTGTTTATTCCCGCATCGAGACTGAACGGCGCAATGCACGGCGACCGCGTGGAAGTCAGACTCGTTCCGTCCAATAGGCGCGGCAGCGGCGAAGCGGAGGTCGTAAGCGTTTTGAGCCGCGGCTTCACCACCGTTGTGGGCAAATACGAAAGCAGCCTCAAATTCGGCTTCGTCCGACCCGACAATGCCCGCATAAGCAAGGACATATATATTCCGACGGAACGTTCTATGGGCGCGAAGAGCGGACAGAAAGTCGTATGCGAGATAAAGGACTATCCCGCCGGCAGAAGTCCCATCGGCGCGGTGTGCGAAATTCTCGGCTATCCCGACGATAAGGATGTGGACGTGTTGAGCATAATCCGCTCGTACGGACTGCGCTCGCAGTTTCCCGCAGACGTGATGAAAGAGGCGAGGGCAAAGCCGCAAACGGTGTCGGAAGAAGAAATGCGCGGTCGCAGGGACTTCCGCGGCGACGCCGTCATAACCATAGACGGAGACGACTCCAAGGACTTCGACGACGCCGTCAGCCTCTCGAAGTCGGGCGCGAATTATCGTTTGAGCGTGCATATCGCCGACGTGACGCACTATGTCAAAGCAGGGACCAAGCTCGACGACGAGGCGTCGGAGCGCGCGACCAGCGTATACCTTTGCGACCGCGTATTGCCTATGCTTCCCGTGGAACTGTCCAACGGCATATGCTCTTTAAACGAGGGCGAAGACAGACTGACGCTGTCCGTCATTATGGATATAGACAACGTCGGAAATATCGTCACAAGCGAGGTCTGCGAGGGCGTGATACGTTCCCGCCACCGTATGACGTACGCGCAGGCGGCGGCAGTCGTGGACGGCGACGAAGCCGTGAGAGAGCAGTTCGCCGACGTCAAAGATATGCTGGACGAAATGTACAAGCTGTCGCAATTGCTGCTTTTGAAACGCAAAAAGCGCGGTACGATAGAATTCGACTTGTCCGAAAGCAAAATAGTTATGGACGAAAACGGAAAGGTAGTCGACGTCAAACGCTACCCGATTTTGAAGTCGAACGGTATGATAGAGGAGTTTATGCTGGCGGCAAACGAGTCCGTGGCGGAGAAGTTCTGCAAAATGAAAGTTCCGTTCGTATATCGCGGTCACGAAACGCCGTCGGCGGAAAAATTGCAGACGCTCGTCAACTTTTTGTCCGCGCTCGGCATAACTTTCCGCGGCGATATGAACCGCCCCAAGCCCGCCGATTTCGCGGCTCTGCTGTCGGGTGTGGACGACAGCGTGAAAGCCGTCGTCAATCGCGTCACGCTGCGCAGTATGATGAAAGCGTCCTACGTGCCCGACAATATAGGACATTTCGGACTTGCGGCGGAGTTCTATTGTCACTTCACTTCTCCGATAAGGCGCTATCCCGACCTTGCCATACACCGCATAATAAAAGACATCTTGCACGGCGGCAACCCGAAGAAATATACGAACTTCGTTTCCGACGTGAGCAAGCACAGCAGCGAGCGCGAAAAACTTGCCGAAAGCGCGGAACGCGACGTGGACGATTTGAAGAAAGCCGAATTTATGTCAGGCAAAATAGGCGAGAAGTATGACGGCGTGATTTCCGGCGTGACGGAGTGGGGCGTGTTCGTAGAGCTGGAAAACAGCGTCGAAGGGCTTGTCCGCACTGCGAATTTGCCCGACGGCGACTATGTATACAACCGCGACCTTATGCGCCTCGACAGTTCCCAAAACAGCTACCGCATAGGCGATAAAATGCGGATAGTTGTTGAGGGGGTGGACGGCAGTCGCATCAACTTCCTTCCTGACGGGTTATAAGCTTCGCATTGCGTCGTCAAGCTGCGTATTTTTTCGGGGCGAGTACGCGAAGTACACGCCCTGTCAAAAATACTTGCTTTCCTAGCACTGCTCGCTTCTAACCCGTCAGGCTGACAACTCATAAGCTTCGCATTGCGTCGTCAGGCTTACGTTTTTGCTTCGGTTGCGTACGGGGGGGGGTACGCGCCCTGCGCAAAATCCGCGCCTTCCTTGTCTTGCTCGCTTCCGACTTGTCGGCGCTACAACTTATGAGCTTGACAGTCTTTCGACCAAACGCGAGTCGTCGCTGCGCGGCGAACGGCAAAAGC
>CAJUPB010000018.1 GCA_910588155.1 uncultured Christensenellaceae bacterium | reverse complement strand
TCTTGCTTGCTTGTCACGACTCGGTCGAACTTTAAAAGGACTCGCCTGCACGGCTAGTATATTTAAAACGCTTGCTTTGTCAGACGCAACAGCAGCACCTTTCTTGTCTTGCTATGCCGAACGAATATGTCACTTTTCGTCGCGTGTCGATTTAAAGCGAAGCGGCGAATTTTTTTATTTTACGCGTACTTTAAAAAAGCCGCTTGCGGCGATTGCGTCAGATAGCGGTAATGCTTGCAAAACTCCGCTTCGGCAACGGTGCGTGCCTCTTGACATTTTTTGTTTTTTGTCTTATACTGAATACAGTATGTAAAAACGGGAGTGTGTGCTATGAATGTCGTTGCACTTTTCGGAAACGGACAGTCGGGAAAGACGACGGTCTTAAAACTTTTTCTTGCCGCCGTTTTGGAGCGGTATAAAGGCGAGGTGACGGTCGTGGAAACGTCGTCGAAAAATCTTTCGCCGTCTGCTTTGCGTAAGGAAATAGATATGTTCGAAGCGATGAAAAAGCGCGGCGAAGACTGCGACTTTCACGACACGTATGCCGTTCTGGACGTCGGCGGCAGACGGATAGGCATAACCACGGAGGGCGATTCGGAGTTTGCTTTGCGCACCGCTATGGAACGCTTTTCCGATTGCGATTTGTGTTTCTGCGCGGCGAGAAGCAAGGGCGACACGCTCGCACTGCTGCGCAAAGTCACAAAAAAAGGGTTTTTGATTCAGCACCGCCAACATCAGGTCATAGGCGAGGGCGTCAAAGAAATCGACCGCCGCCGGGCGCACGCCAATCTCTCTATGGTGCAGTCTCTTTTGGAAGAACTCTGATTTTTCGGAAATAATACCGCAGGAGAAAGAGTATGACGGAAAAAGAAAAAATGCTGTGCGGAATGTTGTATAATGCGTACAACGATAAACAGCTCGTCGGAGAAAGACTGAAATGCAAGGACGAGTGCCACAGGTTCAACGCGCTTTTGCCGTCGCAGACCGTACAGGGCAAAAAGATTATCCGCGCTCTGCTCGGCAAGACGGGCAAATCGTTTTGTATCGTCGCGCCGTTCTACGCCGACTACGGCTATAATATAGAGTTGGGCGAAAACTTTTTCGCAAACCATAACTGCGTGATTCTGGACTGCGCGAAAGTCACGTTCGGCGACAATGTGTTCGTTGCGCCCGACTGCGGCTTCTATACTGCGGGACACCCGATAGACAGCGAACGCAGAAATTCGGGCTTGGAATATGCATTGCCGATAACCGTGGGCAACAATGTCTGGTTTGGCGGCGGCGTTCGCGTCTGCCCCGGCGTGAAAATAGGCAATGACGTTGTCATAGGCGCAGGCAGCGTCGTGACGAAAGATATCCCCGACAACGTAGTGGCGGTCGGAAATCCGTGCCGCGTTCTACGCGATATAACGGAAGCGGATAAAATAAGGACGTATCATAGAGACGCATAACTACGAAAAAATACGGTTTTTGAAAAAAAAGAACGTTCCGATAGAATCGGGACGTTCTTTTCAAAGCTTTTAAAATCAATAAAACAGTAAATCGCAATAGGTGGGTATCGGCCAGTAATCGCTTTCGACCAGCATTTCCAAAGCGTCGCAATGGGTGCGCAGCTCCTGCATAGCGGGCAATACGTTGTCGCGGTAGAAGAACGCGGCGGCTTTGAAGTCCAAAACCCCTTTGGCTTCCACGACGGTGTCGGACAGACGGTTCAAAGCGTCGTATGCGGCGTCGGACAGGTTGGTTATCTTTTTCAGCAGGTCGGATTCCGCTCTTGCCGATACGTTGCAGGCCTGTTTGTGAACAATGCCCTCGGCAAGGTCGGACGAATAGGCGAACACTGCGGGAAGAATCTGTTTGCCGACCATATCAATCATAGTCAGAGCCTCTATGTTCAGTACCTTGCTGTAATTTTCCAAGAGTATCTCTTCGCGCGCGCGTATCTCCGCCGCCGTGTAGATTTTGAACTTTTCGAACAGTGCGATGTTCTCTTCGCGGTCGTAACGGCAGAGAGCGTCGGGCGTGCTTTTGAGATTCAAAAGTCCGCGCTTTTCGGCTTCGTCTTCCCATTCTTTCGTATAGTTGTTGCCGTTGAATACTATGCGCTTGTGTTCGCGGTAAGACTCTTTGATGAGTTTGACGACGTCTTCCTCGAAGTTCTTGCTCTTTTCCAATCTGTCGGCAAACGCGCATAACGCTTCCGCCACCGCCGTGTTTATCATAACGTTCGGACAGCTTATGTTCACGGCAGAGCCTAACATACGGAATTCGAACTTGTTCCCCGTAAACGCAAACGGCGAGGTGCGGTTTCTGTCCGTGGTGTCCTGCGTGAACAGGGGAATGGAATCGACGCCCGTCTTAAACTTCACGCCGCCGCGCTTGCTGTACGGCTTGCCCTCGGCTATGCTGTCCAAAATCGAGGTCAGCTCGTCGCCGAGATATATGGACAGGATTGCGGGCGGAGCCTCGTTCGCGCCCAACCTGTGGTCGTTTCCGGCAGACGCCACCGACAGGCGCAAGAGGTCCTGGTGTCTGTCAACGGCTTCGATGACGGCGGTCAGAAACAGCAGGAACTGAAAGTTGCTTTCGGGACTCTTTCCGGGATTCAAAAGGTTTTCTCCCTCGGAAGTGGACATAGACCAGTTGTTGTGCTTGCCGCTGCCGTTGACGCCGGCAAACGGCTTTTCGTGCAAAAGACAGCATAAGCCGTGTTCTTCCGCAACTTTTTTCATTATCTCCATTGTCAACTGATTGTGGTCGGTGGAGATGTTCACCGAACAGAAAATCGGCGCAAGCTCGTGCTGCGCGGGCGCAACCTCGTTGTGCCGCGTCTTTGCGTAAATGCCGAACTTCCACAGCTCTCGGTCGAGGTCCTGCATAAACGCCATAACTCTCGGCTTGATGTTTCCGAAATAATGGTCTTCGAGCTCTTGTCCCTTCGGCGGACGCGCTCCCAAAAGCGTGCGTCCCGTAATGACGAGGTCTTTGCGCCGTTCGTAAGTGTCTCGGTCGATGAGGAAATATTCCTGCTCGGGACCGACCGTCGTGTCCACGGTAACGTTTTTGCCGAACAGCTTCAAGACGCGCGCGGCTTGCTTGCCGAGAACGTTCATAGACCGCAAAAGCGGCGTTTTTTTATCGAGCACTTCGCCCGTGTAAGACATAAACGCCGTCGGAATGCAGAGCGCGCCGTTTTTGATAAACGCATAACTCGACGGGTCCCAAGCGGTGTATCCGCGCGCCTCGAACGTTGCGCGGATTCCGCCCGAGGGGAAGGAGGACGCATCGGGTTCGCCCTTTATGAGTTCCTTGCCTGAAAAGTTCATAATGACTTCGCCGTCGGACACGGGTGTCAGAAAGCTGTCGTGCTTTTCCGCGGTTATGCCCGTCATAGGCTGAAACCAGTGCGTGTAGTGCGTAGCGCCCTTTTCGATTGCCCAGTCCTTCATTGCGCCTGCGACGATGTTTGCCGTCTCGCCCGACAGCGGCGTGCCGCTCTTGATTGAATGCTGTATGGCGCGGTAGGTCTCTTTCGGCAGACGCTCTTTCATAACTTTGTCGTTAAAGACCAGACTTCCGAACAGCTTCGGTACGTTGTTACTCATATATAATCTCCTTGAATTGTGTGTGCGAATCGCCGAAGACTTGCCTCGGTACGAAAAAACGCCGCGGGAATAATCATATCCCACAGCGCCTTTGCCGTCGCGATTTACGATACTGCTATTATATATTATGATACGCACAAAGTCAACGGTTTTAACACAATTTTTTTCTCGGCGTCCGATTTTTCTCGGTATTGTCGAAACCGCGGAACAGTCGTATCCCGATAGGTTTGTTTGCTGTCGAAAATTTTCGAATCGCAAAAGCGTCGGCAAAGCGAGAATGCGTTTAAGCAAAAATAAACGAAAAGAAAAACGTCTTCAAGCGGCAAGTTCGCCTCTTTTTTTGCGCGCAACGGATTTTGCCGTCAAAAAAACTTAAAAAATTTCCGGAAAAATTTTGGAATATCTATTGAAATTCTTGTAAATATGTAGTATAATATATATGTGAATGGGTTCGGGGAAACGGACGCACTATTACAACGGCACTGAAAAAGCCGCATATCTTCGGAGGACTAATGATATTCGACAGAAACACGCAATCGGAGTTTGAGCGCGGCGACTGCTGCGAAGCATACCTTTTTATGGGCTGTAATCTCAACGAGCGAACAGGGGAAGCAGTTTTCAGAGTGTGGGCGCCGAAAGCAAAATCGGTGTCCGTGGTCGGAGATTTCAATAATTGGGACACGAAAGCAAATCCTTTGAACCGCGCGACTAACGCGGGAATATGGGAAGGCAAGATTGCCGAAATCAAACGCTACGACAACTATAAATACTATCTTGAAACGGATAAGGGCGGGCTTTACAAGTCCGACCCGTATGCTTTTCATTCGGAAACGCACGAGGGGACGGCGAGCAAGGCATATCCCTTGAACGCATATAAATTCACCGATGACAAATATATGTCGGAAAAGACCGACGTATATAAAAAACCCGTCAATATCTACGAGTGCCATATCGGCTCTTGGCGCAAATACCCCGACGGCAATTGCTACGATTATCGCAAGTTCGCCGACGAGATTGTGCCTTATATGAAAGATATGTCGTATACGCATCTCGAACTTATGGGAATCGCCGAATACCCGTTCGACGCAAGCTGGGGCTATCAGGTTACGGGCTACTATGCGCCGACGTCGCGTTACGGCACGCCCGAAGACTTTGCCTATCTCGTGGACAAGCTGCACAATGCGGGGCTGGGGATAATCCTCGATTGGGTGCCGGGACACTTTCCGAAAAACGCCAACGGACTGTACGAATTCGACGGCGGACCTCTCTACGAGCCGAGCGACGAATTGAGAATGGAACATAAGGAATGGGGTACGCGCTGTTTCGATTACCGCCGCGGCGAAGTCGCCAGCTTTTTGATTTCCAACGCCGCATATTGGTTGGACGTGTTCCACGTGGACGGATTGCGCGTGGACGCGGTTGCGAGTATGCTGTACCTCGATTACGGCAGAAAACAGTGGCGGCCCAACGAATACGGCGGTAAGGAAAACCTCGACGCAGTGGAGTTTTTCCGAAAATTGAATACGAAGATATTCGAAAAATTCCCTCACGCAATGATGATTGCCGAGGAATCCACGGCGTGGCCTATGGTGACCAAACCGGCTTGCGACGGCGGTCTCGGCTTCAACTTCAAGTGGAATATGGGCTGGATGAACGACACTCTGGCATATGCCAAGACCGACCCTCTCTGGCGCGCGGGGCTGCATAACAATCTGACGTTTTCTATGACGTATGCGTTCAGCGAAAACTATGTGCTTCCCATATCGCACGACGAGGTCGTATACGGCAAATGCTCGCTTGTCAATAAAATGCCGGGAACATACGAGCAGAAGTTTGCGGGGTGGAGAAACTATCTGATGAATATGATGGGACACCCCGGCAAAAAACTTTCGTTTATGGGAACGGAGTTCGCGCAGTTCGACGAGTGGAACTTCGCCGACTCTCTCGGGTGGCAGTTGCTCGACTACGATATGCATAGAATGTCCGAAAAATATTCCGCCGCGCTGAACAGGATATATCTCGAAAACAGTCCGCTGTGGGAGATAGAAGACGGCTGGGACGGCTACGAATGGTTGGTTGCCGACGACAACCGGCAAAACGTCATAGCCTACGAACGCAGGGACAGAAAGGGCAACCGTATAGTCATAGTCATAAATTTCTCGCTTTCGCAGTGGAACGACTATCGTATCGGCGTGGAAAAAGGCACATTCAAAAGATTGCTTTGCACCGACGTGTACGGCTTCAAAGAGGGCGGCGCAAGCGTGAAAGCGGAAAAAGTTTCCAGCCACGGCAAGGAATACAGCATATCGCTCGATATCGCGCCTATGTCGGGATATATGTTCGCGGTTGCGGCGAAAACGCCGAAGCCGACCGCGAAAAAAACGACTGCGGCGGACGGCAAGATTAAAAGACCCGCGCCGAAGAAAACCGCAAAAACCAAGTAATCTCGTCTTGCCGAAGCGATGAAAGCGCGAAAGGCAGGTCAACTATAATCAGGGAGAAGAATATGAAAAAGAAGAAGTGTATTGCAATGCTGTTGGCGGGAGGACAGGGAACCCGTCTGTATGCGCTCACGAGCAGGGTGGCAAAACCCGCCGTGTCATTCGGCGCGAAGTATCGTATAATCGATTTTCCGCTGTCCAACTGCGCCAATTCGAATATCGACACCGTCGGAGTGCTGACGCAGTATCAGCCGCTGATTCTCAACGAGTATATCGGCAACGGCGAACCGTGGGACTTGGACAGAAGCTACGGCGGAGTCCACACCTTGCCGCCGTATCAGGCGAAGAAAGGCGGAGAGTGGTATAAGGGAACGGCAAACGCCATTTATCAGAATCTCCACTTTTTAAACGAGTTCGATTCCGAACACGTGCTTATTTTAAGCGGCGACCACATTTACAAAATGGACTACTCGAAAATGCTCGCCGAACACGAGGCGAACAATGCCGACTGTACGATAGCCGTCATAGACGTGCCGAACGAAGAGGCGAGCCGTTTCGGAATATTGGACTTCGCCGAGGATAAGCGCATAATTTCCTTCGAAGAAAAACCCAAAAAACCGAAGAGCAACCACGCGTCTATGGGCATATACATCTTCAAGAAAGACGTGCTCGTGTCCGAGCTTGTCGCCGACGAGAAAAATCCGGATTCGTCCAACGACTTCGGCAAAAACATAATCCCGACGCTGCTCAAAAAGAAAATGAACGTGTACGCCTACGGTTTCAGCGGCTATTGGAAGGATGTCGGAACGGTGACTTCGCTGTGGGAAGCCAATATGGACCTGCTCGGCGAAAATCCTCTGATAAACCTCAACGACCCCAATTTCAAGATATATTCCCGCAACCGTCCGCTGCCGCCCAGCCATATAGGAGCAAGCGGCAGAGTGCTCAACTCGATTATGACGACGGGCTGCGAAGTGGAAGGCACGGTCATAAATTCCGTACTCGGCGAGGGCGTCGTGATAGAGGAGGGCGCGCTCGTCAAAAACAGCGTCGTGATGCGCGGTACGACGGTCGGCAAAAACGCCAGACTCAACTATGCTATGGTGGACGAACACTGCGTCATCGGCGAAAATTGCATACTCGGCGACGAAACGTCGGACAAAAACAATATCACGCTGATAGGCGGCGGAGTCAAGCTGAAAAAGGGCGTAAAACTCAAAGCCGGCGAAATAGTGGAAGGAGAGGAATAAAAATATGAAAACGATGGGAATAGTATTCAGTAATATACACGACAGAGAGCTGGGCGAGTTGGCGGCGAAGCGAACGCTGGCAAGCGTGCCCTTCGGCGGCAGATATCGCCTCATAGATTTCCCCCTCTCCAATATGGTGAACAGCGGCATAAGCAAGGTCGGCATAATAACCAAGTCGAACTATCAGTCGCTTATGGACCACGTCGGAAGCGGCAAGCATTGGGACCTGTCGAGAAAGAACGGCGGACTTATGATTCTTCCTCCGTTCGGCGAGGAAATGAACGGGCTTTACAACTCCCGCTTCGAGGCTTTGAAAAACATAACGCACTTTTTGAAACGCTCGGAAGAGGCATACGTCGTTATGAGCGATTGCGATTGCATCTGCAACGCCGACTTCGCGGACATCGTCCGCCGCCACGTGGAGCATAACGCCGACATAACCGTCGTATACCGCAATAAAGATATACGCCCCGACAAGGAAAGGACGGTGCTCGACATAGACAAGGACGGCAGAGTGACGAAAGTTTCGGTGTCGAACAAGATGTCGGGAGTAAAAAGCGTTTACACTAACATCTGTGTGATGAACCGCCTGTTCTTGCTGAACATTCTGGAAAATTCCGCAGAGCTCGGATATAAAAGCTTTTCCAAAGACGTGCTCGGAAAGGGCTGCAAAAACTATCATATATGCGCCTACGAATATAAGGGTTATTTCGCGTCCATAGACAGTATGGCAAACTATTTCAAACACTCTCTGGAACTGTTGGATAAGCAAAAGCGCGATTCGCTGTTCAACAGCGACGGAGCCAATATCTATACGAAAGTGCGCGACAGCGCGCCCTGCCGTCTGGAAGATACGTCAATTGTGCAGAACTCTCTGATAGCCGACGGTTGCGTCATAGAGGGAACGGTCATAAATTCCATACTGTTCCGCGGCGTAAAAGTGGCGAAAGGCGCAGTCGTAAAAGATTCGATAGTGTTTCAGGAGAGCGAGATTGCCCAAAACAGCCGTCTCAATTGCGTAATAGCGGATAAACAGGTAAGAATTTTGGAAAACAGAGAACTTTCGGGTCACGCGACGCATCCTTATTATATAGCCAAAAACGTGGTCATTTGATTAAATAAAAAGAAATCCGAAAAAGGAGAATTATATTATGGCAACTTCGAGAAAGACGGACAGGTCGACGTCGACCGCCCGGAAGGGTACGACCGAAACGGCGCCCGAAAAAAAGACGACGGCTGTCGCCGAATCCGCGCCGAAAGCCGAAACCAAGCCTGCGGCAAAACCCGCGGCAAAGAAAACGGAGAAAAAGGCGGAAACCTGCGTAAAACCCGTCGGGGAAAAGCCCGTCGCCAAACAGCAGGAAAAACCTGCGGCGGCAAAACCTCCCGTTGCGAAACAGGAAAAACCCGTCGAGGAAAAACCTCCCGTCGAAAAACAGGAAAAGAAGTCCGCAGAGAAGAGAAAGATACTCTTCGTCTGCTCGGAAGCGTTCCCGTTTGCCGGTACGGGCGGACTCGGAGAGGTTATGGGCTCTCTGCCGAGAGAGATAAATTCCGACAAAAACTGCGGTTACGAGGCGCGCATAATACTGCCGCTGTACGAGTCGTTCCCGCAGGAAGAGCGCAAAAACCTCGAATTTATCTGTCATATAAACGTGCCGCTCGCTTGGCGCAACCAATACTGCGGTCTGTTCAAGTACGACTATAAAGGTACGGTGTATTACTTCATAGACAACGAGTACTACTTCAAACGCCCCGCGCTTTACGGCTATTACGACGACGGCGAAAGGTTCGCGTTTTTGTCGAGAGCGACGGCGGAACTCATTCCGTATCTCGGTTGGAAACCCGACATTTTGCACTGTCAGGATTGGCAGACGGCGCTCGTGCCGATATACTATAAACTGTTCTATATGTACCGCAACGGCTACGAGGGAATAAAGACGATATTCACCATTCACAACATAGAGTATCAGGGCAAGTACGGAAAAGGCATAATAGAAGACGTGTTCGGCATACCGCAGCACGAGTATATGTCGATAGAACACCGCGGCTGTATCAATCTTATGAAAGGCGCAATAGATTACAGCGACGCCGTGTCCACGGTCAGCCCGACTTACGCGCAGGAGATAATGGACCCGTTCTATTCGCACGGCTTGGAAAACGTGCTGCTCAAAAACAGCTATAAGCTGCGCGGCATTCTCAACGGCGTGGATATAGAGAGCTACAATCCCGAAACCAACCCGTCGCTCTTCAAAAACTATTCGACGGCAACCGTAAAAAAAGACAAGGTCGCAAACAAGACCGAGCTGCAAAAAATGCTGTCGTTGCCTGTAAACGAAAACGTTCCTATGATAGCCGTAATTTCCCGCCTCGTGTCGCATAAAGGTCTCGACCTCGTCCGCTTTGCAATGAACGACATACTCAAAAACGATGTGCAGGTGGTCATACTCGGCAAGGGCGACCCCGACTACGAGGGCTTCTTTACGCACATACAGCAGATGTACGACCAAAAGGTCTGCTCGGTAATCGCGTTCAATAAAGATTTGTCGCATAAGATTTACGCGGCGGCGGATATATTCCTTATGCCCAGCAAGTCCGAACCTTGCGGACTGTCGCAGATGATGGCGTGCAGATACGGAACCATTCCCGTCGTGCGTCTGACGGGCGGATTGAAAGATTCCATAACCGACTGCGGAGACGGCGACTACGGCAACGGCTTTACGTTCCAGACCTACAATGCGGGAGATATGCTCCACGCGGTGGAACGCGCCGTCGGACTTTACAATGATTACCGCGACAAGTGGGACGGTCTTGTAAAGCGCGCTATGACGACGGATTTCAGCTGGAAGAACAGCGCGAGAGAATATATCAAGTTCTATAACGAGATGTTTTGAATTCGCATATAACTACGGGGCTAAATGTTGACACGCAAAAAAAACGATTTAATGCTTTCTTGGAGGAACTCTAAATGATAAAGACGGTTGAGGAAGTCAAAGACCTCATTTCGGAAAAATTGACCAAATATTTCGCGACGCAGCCCCGACGCGCCACCAAAGACCAAATGTATAAGGCGTCCGCGCTGGTAGTCCGCGACATACTGCTGAAAAAGAAGCAGGAAAACAATCTGCGCATACAGCAGGGAAAACTCAAAAGGGTTTACTACCTGTGTATGGAATTTCTGATTGGCCGCTCGCTCAAAAACAATTTGTACAATCTCGGATTGGAACAGCAGTTCAAAGAAGCGCTGAAATCCTACGATTTCAATCTCGACAATCTCTACGAAATAGAGTCGGACGCAGGTCTCGGAAACGGCGGTCTCGGCAGACTCGCGGCGTGTTTTATGGACTCGCTCGCAACGCTGAACTATCCGGCTATGGGCTTTTCCATACGCTACGAATACGGTCTGTTCAAGCAGAAGATAGTCGACCATATGCAGGTGGAATTGCCGGACAAATGGCTGGACAGCGGCGAAGTTTGGATGATGCCGCGCTCGGACAAAAACTTCCAGATAAAACTCGGAGGTCACGTGCACGAGTGGTGGGACGAAAACGGCAAATGTCACGTCGAACACAAAGACGCGGAAATCGTGGAAGCGATACCGTACGACTTGATGATATCCGGCGCAAATAGCGACGGAGTCGGAGTGCTTCGCCTGTGGCAGGCAAGCGCGAGAGACCACTTCGATATGAAGTCGTTCACACAGGGCGATTATATGATGGCAATGCGCGCCGACAACGAGGCGGAACTCATTTCCAAAGTGCTGTATCCGTCGGACGACCATTTGCAGGGCAAACAGCTCCGCCTCTCGCAGCAATACTTTTTGGTATCCGCCAGCTTGCAGAGCATTTTCAAGGACCACTTGAAAAACTATCGCTCGCTGGACAACATCGCCGACAAAGTGGCTGTTCACATAAACGATACCCATCCCGCGCTCGCCGTACCCGAAATGATGCGCCTTTTGATAGACGAACACGGCTACGATTGGGATAAGGCGTGGAAGATGACCACGGGTACTATTGCATACACGAACCACACGGTTATGGCGGAAGCATTGGAAAAGTGGAACGAAGATTTGGTCGCCGCGAGATTGCCGAGAATCTATTCGATTATAAGAGAGATAAACCGTCGGTTTTTGGAAAGCGTGCAAGGCACGGTCGAGGGCGAAAAGATAGACAATATGAGCATAATAGGACGCAATCAGGTACGTATGGCAAACCTGTCCGTCATAGGCTCGCACTCGGTAAACGGCGTTTCCGCGCTTCACAGCGACATAATCAAAAAGAGCGTGTTCAGGGACTTTTACGAAATATACCCGAAGCGCTTTACCAACGTCACGAACGGCATAGCGCACCGCCGCTGGCTGAATCAGGCAAACCCCAGACTTGCCGCGCTGATAACCGAGCTGATAGGCGACGGATATCTGACCGATGCGTCGAAGTTGGAAGAGCTATTGAAGTATAAGGACGATACGTCCGTACTCAAAAAAATAGGCGAAATCAAAAGCAGGAACAAACGCGACTTCGCCAAATGGATAAAGGAAACAAGCGGCTTTTCGCTGAATCCCGAAACGAGGTTCGACACGCAGATAAAGCGTTTGCACGAGTATAAAAGACAGCTTTTGAACGTACTGAAAATCGTCGGCTACTATATCGATTTGACGGACAATCCCAATGCGGACTTCACGCCGCAGACGTTCATTTTCGGCGCAAAAGCGGCGGGCGGATACTATCACGCAAAACGCATAATCGCGCTGATAAACGCCATAAGCGACGAGATAGGCAAGAATCCGACTCTGAAAGAAAAACTCGATGTTATGTTCATAGAGAACTACAATGTCACGAAAGCCGAACATCTGATTCCCGCCAGCGAAGTTTCGGAACAGATAAGCCTCGCGGGAAAAGAGGCGAGCGGAACATCGAATATGAAGTTTATGTTAAACGGCGCGGTGACGTTGGGCACCGTGGACGGCGCAAACGTCGAAATAGGCGAGTGCGTGGGAGAAGACAACATATTCACGTTCGGTATGCTGACCGACGAGGTGGACGCGCTTTGGAAAAACGGTTACAGTTCCACGGGGTACCTTGCCCACAACGATAAACTCCGCAGAATAATCGACCGCTTAAAATTCGGTTTCGACGGCGAGAGTTTTGCCGACATAGCGGCATATCTCATAATGGGTCAAAACGGCGTTGCCGACCCGTATATGTGCCTTGCCGATTACAACGATTATATGCGTGCAAACCGCGAGTTGGACGCGGCGTACAAGGACAGCAAAAAGTTCAACTCTATGGCGCTGGTAAACGTGGCAAAGAGCGGAATATTCGCCGCGGACAGAAGTATAGACGAGTATGCAAAAAACATTTGGGGACTGCGCAGAGTAAAGCAACCCAATTAGACTATTGAAAGGGGTAACGGTTATGAATGACAACGAAAAAAAGACTGTATTGTATTTCCCGAACAGAGAGGAGTATAAAAAGCCTCTCGGCGCGGTGCGGGTCGGCGAACCCGTAAGGCTGAACCTGCTGTTTTCCCGCCCGTCCAATCCCGCCGAGGTCTACCTCGTGCTGACCAAGGACGGAGAACAGGACGTGTACTATCCTATGACGTACGTCACGACAAACGTGAACGGAATGACGGAATACACCGTGACCGTAACCGTGACGACGAAAGGACTGTATTTCTATCACTACGTCGTGAACACCGAGGAAAAACAGTACAGAATAGGCAGCGACGAAGATTTGAACGCTCTGCTCGGCAAGGGACACGATTGGCAGCTCACGGTCTATTCGGAAGACTATAAAGAACCCGAGTGGCTGAACGGCGGTCTTATGTACCAGATTTTCGTGGACCGTTTCAATATCGGCGGCGAGAGAAGAAAGACGAAAGAGGGTGTCGTGTACCGCGACGATTGGGGCGGCTGTCCGGAGTACAGAGCCACGAAAGAGGGCAAGATTCTGAACAACGACTTCTTCGGCGGCAATATCAAAGGCATAACCAAAAAGCTCGCCTATCTCAAAAGCCTCGGCGTCACCTGTATATATATGAACCCGATTTTCGAGGCGAGAAGCAACCATAAATATGACACGGGCAATTACAGGAAGGTGGATTCCGATTTCGGCACGGTCGACGATTTGAAAGAGCTGATAAAGAAAGCCGAGAAAAAGGGAATGCGGATAATGCTGGACGGCGTGTTCTCGCATACAGGCGACGACAGTATCTATTTCAATAAATACGGCAGATACGACAGCGTCGGCGCATATCAGTCCAAAGACAGCGCATACGCGGGTTGGTACAGCTTCGACGAGTTCCCCGACAAGTACAAGAGCTGGTGGAATATAGACATTCTTCCCGAGATAAACGAGGAAAACGTCGCATACGACGAGTACATCAACGGCGAGGACGGCATAATCAGATATTGGACGGAAATGGGCATAGGCGGTTGGCGTTTCGACGTAGCGGACGAATTGCCCGACAAGTTTTTGGACAGAGCCGTAAGAGCGGCAAAAGCCGTCAATCCCGACGCGTTTATGCTCGGCGAAGTGTGGGAGGACGCATCCAATAAAGTGTCCTATTCCGTTCGCAGACGCTATTTGCAGGGCGGTCAGCTCGACAGCGTGACGAACTATCCGTTCAAGTCCGACATATTGAATTTCTGTCTTTGCGGCGACGCCGAAAGATTGAACAATACCGTAAACATAATTCTGAACAACTATCCCAAGAGAGTCGTGGATAACCTTATGAACCTGCTCGACACACACGATACGGCGCGGTTGCTGACCGTGCTGGGCGAGAGCGGCGAAACGGCGACGAGAGAACAGCGTGCGGCGGCGAGAGTCAAAAACCTCGAAGAAGCAGTCAAACTTATGAAGATAGCCGTGACGTTGCAGTATACTCTCCCCGGAGTGCCTTGCGTGTACTACGGCGACGAGGTCGGTTTGGAGGGTTTCGAAGACCCGTTCAACCGCCGTTGCTACCCGTGGGAAGACAAGAATAAGGATATTCTGCGGTTCTATAAAAAGATGGGCGGAATAAGGACGAACGAGAGAAATATATTCGCAAAGGGCGGTTATAAAAAACTGCTCGTAGGCGACGGACTTTACGCGTTCGAACGCGACAACGGCGTGGAAAAATTATACGTCGTCGCAAACGTCAGCGGCAAAGACGCACAGTTCGTTCCCGAAAAAATCAAAGGCGAGGAGCTTACCGACCTTATGACTTTGAAGCCTTTCGACGGCAAAGTCAAAAACAATACCGCCGTAGTGTTCAAACGCACACGCGACGTCGTGTTTCCCGTCAAAAAGACAAAAGCGAAATAGTATTGAAGCGCCGAGCCGTGTTACAAGCGAAACTGTCGGCGCAAAAATGCCATAAACGAATATTATTGAAAAAGCCGCGAAAACCGCGGCTTTTTTTCGTGTGACGGCGAAATGCGAAAAAACCGCTTTTTGCTTGCAAAAACGGTAATAATATGGTAAAATATTATACGGAGGTATGACTGATGAAGGTCGAAGTGCTGTTGCAAGACATCACCGTAATGAAAGTAGATGCCATAGTGAACGCAGCCAACCGTCTGCTTGCGGGCGGCGGAGGGGTAGACGGAGCCATTCATAGCGCGGCGGGAGAAGGACTCAAAAAGGCTTGCAGCCGCTTGGGCGGATGCGAGACGGGCGACGCCAAAGTCACGCGCGGTTTTAAACTTCCCGCAAAGTACATAATCCACACCGTCGGGCCGATTTGGCAGGGCGGCGGAAGCAACGAAGAAACACTGCTGAAAAAATGCTATTTGAGCTCGCTTTCCGCGGCGGTGTTAAGCGGAGCCAAGTCCATAGCTTTTCCCGCAATAAGCTGCGGAGCATACGGTTTTCCGCACGAGCGCGCGGCGGCAATCGCCGTGAATACGGTTATGGGCTTTTTGAAACGTAACGACGATATCGAAAAGGTCTACTTCGTGCTTGTGGACGAAAGACTGTTCAAGATATACTGTGCCGCGCTCTATGATTACGGAGTCGCAACGGTTGAATAACGGGAGAGTACGGTGAAGAAAATCATAAGGGATAAAACGCTCGGTGAAGAGCGCGCACTTTACGGTACGAAAAATGCCGTCATAGAAAATTGCCTGTTCGAGGGCAAAGAGGACGGCGAATCGGCAATGAAAGAGTGCGAAGATATAGAAGTCGTGAATTGCCGTATGGACTTGCGCTATCCGCTGTGGCACGTCAAAGGTCTGAAAATAAATGGCGGAGAAATGACGGAAAACTGCCGCGCCGCGATGTGGTACGACGTCGGAAGCGTTGTCGAAAATTGTCGGATAAACGGCATAAAAGCTCTGCGCGAATGCGAAGATTCCGTGATTGCCGACTGCGAAATCGTTTCGCCGGAGTTCGGTTGGCAAAGCGCCGGCATAGATATAAGACGCACCGCGCTGGATTCGCAGTATGCGTTTTTGCACAGCCGCGGAATAAAAGCCGACAGAATGACGCTGAAAGGCAAGTATACGTTCCAGTATACCGAAAACGTGGACATAAAGAATTCCGAACTTTACACAAAGGACGCGTTCTGGCATTCCAAAAACGTGACCGTAACCGACAGCGTGTTGCAGGGCGAATATCTCGCGTGGTATTCCGAGAATCTCACGCTCGTGCGCTGCCGTATAAAGGGTACGCAGCCGCTGTGCTATTGCAAGGGACTCAAATTGATTGATTGCATAATGGAAGATTGCGATTTGTCTTTTGAGTACAGCGACGTGCAGGCGAGTATAATCGGACGCATAGAGAGCGTCAAAAATCCGAGAAGCGGAACGATAATTGCCGATTCTTTCGGCGGCATCGTGATAACGTCCGACAGCGTGTATCCGCCGAAAGCCGAGATAAAAAAGAGAATAAAACAAGATAATTAAAAAACCGTCAACCGAAACATACGATTCTGTTGCGGGTTTTCTTTTGCTGTGCTATAATTTACGCAATTGTAAATATAGGAGATGAACGGTTATGCAAAACGAAGAAAAGGAAATCGCCGTCGGCGGCGAAAGCGAAATCACGGAAGAAATTCCCGAAACGGCGGTCGATGCGGAAAATACCGAAGAAAAACAGCTGGCGGAAACAGACCGAGGTGGTGTCAAAAGATTTTTTAAACGCGCCGTAAAACGCTATCTCATAGACGCGTTTTCGGGTATGGCGCTCGGCTTGTTCTGCACGCTGATTGCCGGTACGATAATCGGTCAGATAGGTCTGATGGCTGGAAACAATGCCGTCGGCAAAATCATAACCAATATAGGTTTGGCGGCAAAGACGGTGATGGGCGCCGGCATAGGCGTGGGCATAGCGCACAGCTTTAAAGCCAAAAAACTGACTATGTTCACGGCAGCTGCCGCTGGAATGATAGGCGCGAATATGACGAATATCTTCGCAATGAGCGGAGTCCGTATCTTCGGCGCGTCGCCTTCTCCCTCTTTGACGATAGGCGACCCCGTGGCGGCATATTTCGCCGCCGTGTTCTGCATTGAAATCTGCTCGCTTGTCGAGGGTAAAACCCCCGTAGACATAGTTTTGATACCGCTCCTGGGAATAGTGACGGGCAGTCTTGCGGGTATGGTTCTCGGCATACCGTTCGGCATATTGTTCGCTCTGTTCGGAAAATGGATTGCAATGGCGATAAAGTGGAGTCCGATTCTGTTCGGTATAATAATCGCCGTCATAATGGGACTTTTGCTGACACTCCCGACGTCCAGCGCGGCTTTCGGAGTTATGCTGTTCGGCGCGGGCAACGCCCTCATAACGCCGGAACTGTCGCAGGCGGCAAGCCTTGCCGCAGGCGCGGCTTGCGCAGGCTGTTGCGCGCATATGGTCGGATTCGCCGTGGCGTCTTTCAGGGAAAATAAGTGGGGCGGACTGGTGTCGCAGGGCATAGGCACGAGTATGTTGCAGATTCCCAACCTCGCAAAAAACCCCCGTATTCTTTTGCCCGCTGTGATTGCGTCGGCAGTCTGCGGACCGCTTTCGTCCGCCGCATTCGGTCTTATGTGCGACGCGAGCGGTTCTGGTATGGGAACGGCAGGTCTCGTCGGCGTGATACAGACCTTTTCCGTGTCTGTGGACGGCGGAATGAGTTGGTGGTTCACACTGATAGGCGTGCTCGTGTGCTATATATTGGTTCCCGCCGCCGTCGCGCTCGGGACAAGCGAGCTTATGCGAAAGCTCGGCTGGATAAAATACGGCGATATGAAATTGCCGAAGTAAGACGCGCCGTCCGGCGTGATTGCCGTGCGGATTTGCACGGGCGTTTGGCCGAAATCGAGATGTTGTAAACGTAAAAAAATACCGAGCCGCAAGGCTCGGTATTTTGTCATATTGCACTCTTTAATCGAAAGTATTTATTTGCCGGCTTTCGTCTTGTAGGAAGCAAGTCTCTGCTTTGCGTCGTTCTCTGCTTTTTCAAACAGCTTTTCGGCAACCTGCGGATTGGCTTTTGCCAGCGACTTGTATCTCGTTTCGCTCATAATGAACTCGCGGTACGAACCCGACGGGTCTTTGGAGTCGAGCGTGAACGGGTTTTTGCCCTCGTCCGCAAGCGCGGGATTGAAACGGTACAACTGCCAGTAGCCTGCGTCGACGGCTTTCTTGGTCTCCGCCATACCGTTCGACATATCGATACCGTGGTTGATACAGGTAGCGTACGCTATGATAAGCGAAGGACCGGGATAAGCTTCGGCTTCCGCTATGGCTTTGATGACCTGCGCCTTGTCCGCGCCCATAGCCACCTGCGCCACGTATACATAGCCGTAACTCATAGCCATCATACCGAGGTCTTTCTTCTTCGTGCGCTTGCCGGCTGCGGCAAACTTTGCGACCGAACCCGTCGGGGTGGACTTGCTCGCCTGACCGCCGGTGTTCGAATACACTTCGGTATCGACTACGAGCACGTTGACGTCCTCGCCGGAGGCAAGCACGTGGTCCAGTCCGCCGTAACCGATGTCATACGCCCAACCGTCGCCGCCGAATATCCAAACGGACTTCTTGACGAGACAGTCTTTTGCTTCGTCGATTGCCGAGACAACCGTTTTGAGCTCGCCCTTCGCGGCTTTGAGAGCGGCGGGCAGAGCGGCTTTGACGGCGGCTGCGGCTTTCTTCGAGCCTTCCGCATCGTCCTTGTTTGCTTTCCATTCCGTGAGCGCAGCTTTGAGAGCGGCGTCGCAGCCGAGTTCAATTGCTTTGTCGACTTCGCTTTCCAGCTTCGCGATACGCGCCTTATAGCCGAGGTTCATTCCGTAGCCGAACTCTGCGTTGTCCTCGAACAGCGAGTTGGCCCAGGCAGGTCCGTGACCTTCCGCATTCTTCGCGTAGGGGCAGGTGGGGGCGGAACCGCCGTATATCGACGAACAGCCCGTTGCGTTGGCGACTATCATTCTGTCGCCGAACAACTGCGTGATGAGCTTGACGTAAGGCGTCTCGCCGCAACCCGCGCACGCGCCGCTGAATTCGAACAGCGGACGAAGGAATTGGCTGCCTTTGACGGTCGAGGTCTTGAACTTCGCCGAAACGTCGATTTGCGGCTGTTTCTGCGCGTATTCCCAGTTCTTTTCTTCGGTTGCCGCAACCGTTTCGAGGTCGACCA
Organism: uncultured Christensenellaceae bacterium; assembly: GCA_910588155.1. Classification (GTDB taxonomy): domain Bacteria; phylum Bacillota; class Clostridia; order Christensenellales; family Pumilibacteraceae; genus MGBC157735. Next base: position 9,263 of record CAJUPB010000018.1, on the reverse strand, counting down.
TTTTGAGAGCTTTGTTCTTTGCTGGACATACGTTCGCGCAGGAAGAACAACCCGTACAGTCGAGCGGAGAAACCTGAATGCGGAAAGCAAGTCCGTCGAGCTGCATAGCTTTGACGGTGACAAAGTCTTTGGAAGCCTTGCCTTCCTCGACGAGAACGGGACGGATACAAGCGTGAGGGCATACGAGCGAGCATTGGTTGCACTGTATGCAGTTTTCGGGTATCCATTGAGGAACGCGTGCCGCAATGCCGCGCTTTTCGAAACGCGTCGTGGCGGTGGGTACGCTTCCGTCGGGACTGAATGCCGAAACGGGAAGGGAAGCGCCTTTCTGTGCGATAATCGGCTTGATAAACGAGTTGAAATATTCGTCTTTCGTCGTCTCGACGGCTTCCGCGCCCGTCGTGGCTTTCGCCCAAGCGGCGGGATACTTGACTTCCACCAATCCGTCGATAGCCTTGTCAATCGCGTCGCAGTTCATCTTGACGACGTCGTCGCCCTTCTTGCCGTACGACTTTTTAATCATCTGCTTCATATATTCGGAAGCTTTCTCGTATTCCATAATATTCGCGAGCTTGAAGAACGCCGCCTGCATAACGCCGTTTATTCTCTTTCCGAGACCGACCGATTCGGCAATCTTCAATGCGTCTATCGTGTAGAATTTCAGCTTCTTGTTCGCAATGTCGCGCTTCATAGCGGCGGGAAGCTCCGCGTCCATCTGCTCCGGAGTCCACTTGCTGTTCAAAAGGAATACGCCGCCTTCCTTGATTTCGCTCGTCATATCATAACGCGTTACGTAAGACGGGTTGTGGCAGGCGACAAAGTTCGCAAAGTCGATGAGATAGGTCGACTTTATCGGTGTGGTGCCGAAACGCAGGTGCGAAATGGTTATGCCGCCCGACTTCTTGGAGTCATACTCGAAATAACCCTGCGCGTACATATCGGTGTGGTCGCCGATGATTTTGATGCTGTTCTTGTTTGCGCCGACCGTACCGTCGCTGCCGAGTCCGTAGAACTTGCAGCTTACCGTGCCTTCGGGAGCGGCGTCAATCGGGTGAACGACCTGCAAAGAAGTGTTCGTCACGTCGTCGACGATGCCCACCGTAAAGTGGTTCTTCGGCGCTTTGCTTTCGAGGTTTTCGTAAACCGAGCCGACCATCGACGGGTTAAACTCTTTCGAACCGAGACCGTATCTTCCGCCGACGACGGTAATACCCGTTCTGCCTTGCTCGTTGAGCGCGGCAACCACGTCGAGATAAAGCGGTTCGCCGAGCGAGCCGGCTTCCTTCGTGCGGTCGAGCACGGCGATTTTCTTGACGGATGCGGGTATGGCGGAAACGAAGTCTTTCGCGCTGAACGGACGGTACAGACGCACCTTCAAAAGACCGACTTTCTTGCCTTTCTTCAAAAGATAGTCCACGGTCTCTTCCGCGGCTTCGCAGCCGCTGCCCATCATAACGATGACTTCTTTCGCGTCGGACGCGCCGTAGTATTGGTACAGCTCGTACTTTCTGCCCGTAAGCGCGGAAACTTTCGCCATCATAGTCTTGACGATTTCGGGGACGGCTTCGTAATACTTGTTTGCCGCCTCGCGGTTCTGGAAATAGATGTCGCCGTTCTGCGCCGTACCCATCTGCTTCGGATGTTCGGGGTTGAGCGCGCGCGCCTTGAAGTTTTTGACGTCCTGCATATCGACGAGGGGAAGAATGTCCTCATAGTCGATTGCGTCGATTTTGGAAACTTCGTGGCTGGTGCGGAAACCGTCGAAGAAGTGCAGGAAAGGCACCGAGGATTTAAGCGTGGACAGGTGTGCGACAAGCGCAAGGTCCATAGCTTCCTGAACGGAGTTCGAGGAGAGCATAGCAAAACCCGTCTGACGGCAGGCCATAACGTCCGCGTGGTCGCCGAATATGTTAAGCGCGTGTGCCGCAAGCGCGCGTGCGCTGACGTGGAACACGGTGGGCAAAAGCTCGCCCGCAATTTTGTACATATTCGGAATCATAAGCAGCAAGCCTTGGCTGGCGGTGAACGTCGTCGTCAGCGCGCCCGCAACGAGCGAGCCGTGAACCGCGCCGGCAGCTCCGCCCTCCGACTGCATCTCGGCAAGACGCAGGGGCTGTCCGAACATATTGACTCTGCCTTGCGCCGCCCACTCGTCGGCGTATTCGGCCATAGGCGACGAGGGGGTGATGGGGTAGATGGCGGCGACTTCGCTGAACGCATAAGCTATATGCGATGCGGCGGTGTTGCCGTCAATGGTCATCTTTTTCATAGAAACCTCCATAGATATGTAATTTTTTTATGTTAAAATCGGTGCGCATAAGCACCGCTTATCATTATAAGTCTTTTGCCGGAAATAGTCAATCGAATGAGCGCGCTTGCCGCATTGCATTTCCGTCAAACATAATAAAAAAAGCTCGAAAAGCGCAATATATACAGTATGAAACTCATAACGACCAAACTCATAACCGTAGCCTTGGCAGGCATAATACTCCCGCTTGCGGCGGCGTTTTCGCCTTTCATACGCTGGGTGGACTGCGCCGTGTCCTACGATGCGCTGAAAAAAGTATACGACGTGTGCCGTAAAAACCGCGGCACGGAAGCCGAGTTCGACTTTGCCGACGGCATTGCATACGTTGCGACCAGAAACGGAAATAAGTTTTCGAGAAAGGACTCGAAGTATATAAACGATATGAAAGAGAATGCCGCAAGCGGCAACGTCGCCGGCAAGTACGCCGACAATAAGTATTATAAATACCATAAAGAGGCTTACGGCGCGATACTCGAAAATTTCGTAGGAGATTACGAGATTGCCGAAACGGGCGAAAAGGGCTTCGGCATAACCGCATATTTTCCGATTGCGTCGGGGCATTGGTATAACCATTACGACGATTTCGGCAATTCCCGCAGCTTCGGTTTCAAGAGAAAACACCTCGGTCACGACATAATGGGCGGCGTCGGCACGCCTATTGTCGCCGTGGAAGGCGGCACGGTGACGGAGCTGGGCTGGAATCGCTACGGGGGTTGGCGCGTCGGCATAACGTCGCTCGACGGCAAACGTTACTATTATTACGCACACCTTCGCAAGGGCAAGCCGTATGCGAACGGACTGACAAAGGGCGCAAGAGTCGAAGCCGGCGAAGTCGTGGGCTTTCTGGGCGCGACGGGCTATTCGGACAAAGAGGACGTGAATCTGAAAAATTGCGCGCCGCATTTGCACTTCGGTATGCAGCTTATATTCGACGAATCGCAAAGGGACGGAAACGGCGAGATTTGGATAGACGTCTATGCGCTGTGCAAGTTCGTTTCGGCAAACAGAGCAAAAACGGTCAAGGACGAGAACGGCGCCGTCAAAAGCGTGAATCTGCGCCGAAAAATTTCTTGAAACAAATTTGCATAAAACGGAAAAAAGCGGAAGATACTACCTTTGACAAATTTTATAAAAGGAGATTTTCGCAATGAAAATATTCGTTAGCCTTTTGCCGCTTTTGACGGCATTGATAGCAGGCGGAGCAAACGAGGCGCTGCCTTGCGAAGAAAAAGCCGTGCAGGAGATTTCCTGCCGCACGCAGATAGTTTGCGACGTCGAGTGCGACGCACCCGAATACGACTTCGACGCAGAAGAAACGGACAAAGTAAGACCCAGACCTCCGCTTCGCCGTCCGCAGCCGAGAAAGTCCGACGTCAGAGACGCAAACGCCGAAAGATACGAAGATATGAAGAAAGAATTGGACGAAACGTTCAAGGTTATGTTTGATTTGAAAAAAGAACTCGACGATACGCAGACGCACATTTCGGCAAAGTGGGACGAGTATTACAGCCTGAAACAGGCATACGACAGACAGCTTCAAAAGATAATCAATGCGTGGCTTACCGAAAGCCTGTACTGATTGAAAAACGCTTGCAATATGGAAAAGTTTCGGTTATAATAAAGGACGGGAGCAAAAGCTCTCGCCCTTTTGCTTATATGCGAAAAAAATAAAAAACGAGGTCGTAAACTATGAAATTGGGAGTCGTCGGCTTGCCCAACGTCGGCAAGAGCACGCTGTTCAACGCAATCACGGAAGCAGGCGCGGAATGCGCGAACTATCCGTTCTGCACGATAGAACCGAACGTCGGAATGGTTGCCGTTCCCGACGAGCGTCTCGACGTGCTGGCAAAGCTCTACGAAACCAAAAAAGTGACGCCCGCCGTTTTGGAGTTCGTGGACATCGCAGGTCTTGTCAAAGGCGCGAGCGCGGGCGAGGGACTCGGAAATAAATTTCTTTCGCATATCCGCGAAGTTGATGCCGTCGTGCACGTCGTGCGCTGTTTCGACGACGAAAACATCATTCACGTCGACGGCAGCGTAGACCCCGTCAGAGACATCGACACCGTGAATTTGGAGTTGGTGCTCGCAGATATGGAAACCGTCAAAAAGCGTTTGGACAAAGCTGAAAAATACGTCAAGACGGGCGAGAAGAAATACGCCGAAGAGGCGCAGCTTTGCAAAAAACTGTATGACTGTCTGGAAAGCGGCAAGTGTGTGCGCACGCTGACGCTGAACGACGACGAACGCGAAATGACGAAGTCGTTCTTCCTTTTGACGGACAAACCCGTGATATACTGTGCGAATATTTTCGAAAACGACATAGGCTGTGCGGAAAACGATTACGTAAAGGCGGTCAGAGAATACGCCGCCGCCGAAAACAGCGCGGTAATAGTGATTTGCGCCAAAGTCGAAGAAGAGATTTCCCGCCTCCCGAAAGAGGAACGCGGAATGTTTTTGGAGGAACTCGGACTCGGCGAAAGCGGTTTGAGCCGCATAATAAAAACGGGCTACGACCTTTTGGGTCTTATGAGCTATCTGACCGCAGGCGAAAAAGAAGTTCGCGCCTGGACCGTGGAACGCGGTACGAAAGCTCCGCAGGCGGCAGGAAAAATTCACAGCGATTTCGAAAAAGGCTTCATTCGCGCGGAAATAGTTTCCTACGACGACCTCGTCGCTCTCGGCAGTTTCAATGCCGCCAAAGAAAAGGGCAAAGTCAGAAGCGAAGGAAAGGAGTATGTTATGCGGGACGGGGATGTCGTGTTATTCCGCTTCAACGTCTGACGGGTTATAAGCGTCGCATTTCATCGTCAGCCTTCACGATTTCTCGGGTCATTTACGGGAAGTAAACTCCCCGTCGAAATCGTTCGGACTTCCTCGAACTGCTCGCTTCTAACCCGTCAGAGCCGCAATGAACGAGTTTGACATTTTGCAATACATCGTCGGTTTGCGTTTATGCTTCGGTTGCGTACGGGTGTGTACGCGCCCTGTGCAAAATCCGCGCCTTCCTTCTTTCGACCAAACGCGAGTCGTCGCTGCGCCGCGAACGGCAAAAGCCGTTCTTGCTTGCTTGTCACGACTCGGTCGAACTTTAAAAGGACTCGCCTGCACGGCTCGTGTATTTAATCATTTTATTTGTGTCAATGTGTTCGCTCGGCTGCGTCGAAACTTGTTTTCCTTGTCTTGCTCGCTTCTAACCCGTCAGGACATTTCGACCAAACGCGAGTCGTCGCTGCGCGGCGAACGGCAAAAGCCGTTCTTGCTTGCTTGTCACGACTCGGTCGAACTTAAAAAGGACTCGCCTGCACGGCTCGTGAATTTTAACATTTTGTTTGTGTCAATGCGCTCGCTCGGCTGAACAAAAATGCTTGCTTTCCTTGCACTGCTCGCTTCTAATCTTTATTTTATCCGACTGAAAAAACATCTTTAAAGGAAGAAGAAATTGGACTTTAAAAAAATTATAGTCGAAAATTTGAATTGCGGCTTTTTGACGAAAGAGCAGGCATATCCTATGCTGGGCGCGTGCGCGTCGCTTGATATGGGCGACTACTGTCTGCCGTGTTTCCGTTTTGCCAAGGAACTCAAAAAGTCCCCGCAGGCGATAGCGGAAGAAATGGCGAAAAACGTTTCAAGCGAATACTTCACCGCCGAAAACGTGGGCGGCTACGTGAATTTCAGATTAGACCGCAAGTTTATGGCGGAAAAGGTGCTGACCGAAGTCTATGGCGGCGGCGAGTCTTTCAAAGCCGAAAAGCCGAACGGCAAAACAATCTGCCTCGATTATTCTTCGATAAACATCGCAAAGCCTTTCCATATCGGACACCTTTTGACGACGGCGATAGGCGGTTCGCTGTACAGAATTTACAAGCGGCTCGGCTACAATGTCGTGGGCATAAATCACCTCGGCGATTGGGGTACGCAGTTCGGAAAAATGATTGTCGCATTCAAAAAGTGGGGCGACAGAAAGGACGTCGAAAAGCGCGGTGTCAATGCGCTCGTGGAATTGTACGTGCGTTTTCACAAAGAGGCGGAAGAGAATCCGAAACTCGACGACGAAGCGAGAGCTTGGTTCAAAAAGATAGAGGACGGCGACAAAGAGGCGACGGAGTTGTTTAAATATTTCAAGGCCGTCACGCTCGAAGAAGTCGACAAAGTCTATAAGCGTCTGGGCATAGAATTCGACAGCTACAACGGCGAGAGTTTTTACAACGACAAAATGGACGGCGTAATCGAAACGCTGAAAGAAAAGAACCTTTTGAAACAGAGCGACGGCGCAAGCATAGTCGATTTGTCCGACTATAATATGCCGCCCTGCCTGATATTGCGCAGCGACGGCGCGTCGCTGTACGCCACCCGCGACTTGGCGGCGGCGGTATACAGAAAAAAGACGTACGATTTCGATAAAAATCTGTACGTTGTGGCATATCAGCAAAATCTGCACTTCAAGCAGGTGTTCAAAGTTTTGGAACTTATGGGCTGCGAGTGGGCGGAAGATTGCGTTCACGTCCCGTTCGGTATGGTGTCGCTGGAAGGCGGCGGCAGCCTGTCCACGCGAAGCGGCAACGTCGTATATCTTTCCGACGTGCTGGATACCGCCGTGGAGAAAGCAAAAAAAGTCATAGAAGAAAAGAACCCCGACTTGAACGACAAGGATAAAATCGCACAGCAGGTCGGCGTGGGCGCAGTGGTGTTTATGGCGCTGTCCACGGCGAAAATCAAAGACCTGGTTTTCTCCTACGACAAAGCGCTGTCGTTCGAGGGCGAGACCGCGCCGTATCTCCAATATACGCAGGCGCGTTGCCGTTCAGTGCGCGTCAAGTGCGGCGAGCCGAAGCTGGAAAACGTCGATTTCTCGCTTTTGACCGACGACGCGGCGGCGGCAGTCGTGACGCTGCTGAACAGATATGACGCCGTCATACGCGATGCGGCGGAGAAGTACGAACCCAGCCTGTTGGCAAAATATCTCATAGACCTCGCGCAGAGCTACAACGCTTTCTATGTCGACCATCGCATCGCGGGCGAAAGGGAAGAGGTCACGAAAGCCAGACTTATGTTGTCCGAATGTGTCAGAAAAACGCTGAAAGACGGACTGAATCTGCTGCTTATAGAGTCGCCGGACAAGATGTAAAAAACGCGCTTGAAATCAGAACGAAGTATTGACGTTTGAATTATTGCAGCCGCAACCGCAGCCACGGTCGCGACTGCAATTGTTATTTGCGCCGCCGCAGGACATAAGCAAAAGCGCGGCGATAACGGTCTCGTTGACGGATGTGAAATCGCCGCTTTCGTTGCCGTTGGTCAGCAGCAGAACAATCAGAAGTATGCGAAAAATATCGTCGGACGGCATTTTCCAAAGACCTCCCTATAATACGATTTTATTAGATTATATGTTGCAAATTTCGCGGTTGTTACGGTATTGACAATAAATGTACGACGCTCTACAATATATATGTCGGGAATATATGCGCATATAACCGATTGAAAAATATAAGGCAGGGAGAGCAAATGGAAGACGAAAAAATACTTCTGGACAAGCACACGCAAAGCCTCGTGCGAAAGTACGATTTGGGAGGGGACAGCCTGCGCTCGCTCGCGGACTTTTTCGCCGCGCTGTCCGATTCCACCAGACTCCGCATAGTTTCGGCGTTGAGTATCTCCGAAATGTGCGTTACCGATTTGAGCAAACTCTTGAACATAAACCAGACCACGGTTTCGCACCAACTCAAAAATCTTCGGACAATCGGCGTCGTCGGTTCCTACCGCCAGGGCAAAGTAATCTTCTATTTTGTCAGAAACCGCGCCGTGCTGGAAATTCTCACGGGTGCCGCCGACTGTATTTGACAGACGGAAAATGACTTTTCGATTTTGTCGAATCGGACGAATGCGCCGCTGTTGTCCAACCGGCGGCGGTTTTCGTTTTGAATATGCAAAGCGGCGGATAAACCGCCGCTTTTTCCGTCCGTACTTCTTTTGTAAGATAACAATAGCCTGTCTTTTTCGGCGTGAATATATGCGCGTATGCGAATATGTGAAACTGTTTTAATAAAAAAAATCGGAAAGGGCAGGGGCGGAGCGGATTGAAATGTTTGCAAATCGGGCTTTTTTGTGATACAATACATAAAGCTCTCAAACAGGTTCGGAGGATAAAAAATGGAGCTCATCGGAAATAAATGGGACGAGGTTTTGAAAGAACAATATGCCGCGCCCTATTTCGAAAAACTTATGGAAAAAGTCAAATCGGAGTATGAAAAGTTCACGGTGTTCCCGCCTTGCGAGCTTATGTTTGCGGCATTGAAAACCGTGGATTACGACGATGTCAAAGTCGTGATTTTGGGACAGGACCCCTACCACGGCGACGGACAGGCAAACGGACTTGCGTTCGCCGTCGGAGACGGCGTGGAATTGCCCCCGTCGCTTAAAAACATTTACGAGGAAATCGAAAGCGACCTGAACGTCAAAATGCCGAAAACGGGCACGCTGCTCGGTTGGGCGAAACAGGGCGTCCTGTTATTGAACACCGTGCTGACCGTCCGCCGCGGAGTGCCGCAGTCCCACGCCGAACTCGGTTGGAAGATATTCACCGACGCCGTGATAGAGGCATTGAACAAGCGCGAAAAACCCGCGGCATTCGTGCTTTGGGGCGCAAACGCAATATCGAAAAGAAGTCTCATAGACAGCCGCCACTTCGTCGTGTCGTCGCCGCATCCGAGTCCGCTTTCGGCATACCGAGGATTTTTCGGCTCGAAACCGTTCTCCAAAGTCAACGAATTTTTGGTGTCCGTCGGCGAACGCCCCGTCGATTGGTCGGATGTCGTCGGCAGGGTGCGTGCAGGGTACTATAATTATACGAAAGGTTCGATTACGCGCGCCTGACGGGTTATAAGCGTCGCATTTCATCGTCAGCCTTCACGATTTCTCGGGTCATTTACGGGAAGTAAACTCCCCATCGAAATCGTTC
>CAJUPB010000017.1 GCA_910588155.1 uncultured Christensenellaceae bacterium | reverse complement strand
CGAGCAGTTCGAGGAAGTCCGAACGATTTCGATGGGGAGTTTACTTCCCGTAAATACTCGCCTACGGCTCGTGGCGTTCGCTTCGCGCTATATGCGCTCGCTTGGCTGATGACCATAGAAATCGTGAAGGATGACGATGAAATGCGAAGCTTATAACCCGTCAGAGGTGGCAGGATACGAAATGACCGCTCCCCTCACAAACCTCCTTAAACTCCGGCTCGACCTCTTTGCATATATCCATACATCTGCTGCAACGAGTATGGAACTTGCAACCTTTCGGCGGGTTTGCGGGCGACGGAATATCGCCTTTGAGCGTTATGCGGTTCATTTTGACGGTCGGGTCGGGCATAGGCACGGCGGAGAGCAGCGCCTGCGTATACGGATGCAACGGGTTCGAGAACAGTTCTTTTTTCGAAGCAAATTCCACCATATTGCCGAGATACATAACGCCGACGTCGTCGGAAATGTGTTCGACGACGGACAAGTCGTGCGAGATGAACACATAAGCAAGATTGTTCTTTTCCTGCAAGTCTTTGAACAGATTTATAATCTGCGCCTGAATGGACACGTCGAGCGCGGACACGGGCTCGTCGCAAATTACGAGTTTGGGTTTCAGCGCCAAGACTTTGGCTATGCAAATGCGCTGACGCTGACCGCCCGAAAACTCGTGCGGATAGCGTTCGAAGTAATGCGTTTGCAAACCGCACTTTTGCATTACGTCGTAGATATAGTCCTTATATTCCGCTCTCGGAACTATCTTGTGTACTTTGACCGCCTCGCCTATTATTTCGCCGACGGGAAGTCTGGGCGACAGCGACGAATACGGGTCTTGAAATATCATCTGAAACTGCGGGCGGAGTTTGCGCAGGGCTTCGCCTTTGAGTTTGGCAAGGTCCGTGCCGTCGAAAATGATATTGCCGTCCGTGACGTCGGTAAGCCGAAGAATGGTTCTTCCCATCGTCGTCTTGCCGCAACCGCTTTCACCGACTATGCCTATCGTCTTGCCTGCGTCGAGCGAAAACGAAACGCCGTCCACGGCGCGCAGATATTTGCGGTTTTCCTTTTTGAACGCCTTGTTTATGAGAAAGTGTTTTTTCAGATTTTCTACTTTGAGCAGCGGTTCTTTCTTTTCCGCAACAGCAGTTACGTCGCTCATTTGTTCTCTCCTTCATTATACAGATAGCAAGCCACGCTGTGCGTATCCGACACCTTTACCATAGGCGGGAAATCGCCCTTGCACTTTTCGCAACGGCGGTTGCACCTATCCGCAAAATAGCACGTGGACGGCATATTTACGGGGTTCGGAACGTTGCCGGGAATATTGTATAGTCTGTCCACGTCTTTGCCGACGACGGGTTTGCTCTTTTGAAGTCCTATGGTGTACGGGTGCATCGGGTTTGCGAAAATCTCCTGCACCGTTCCCTTTTCGACTATTCTGCCCGCATACATAACCACGACATAGTCCACCATTTCGGCGATGACGCCCAAATCGTGAGTTATCAGCATTATGCTTCCGCTTATCTTGCGCTTTACTTCGCGCAACAGGTCGAGTATCTGCGCCTGTATCGTAACGTCGAGCGCCGTGGTCGGCTCGTCGGCGATTATGAGTTTCGGGTTGCAACACAGCGCCATTGCGATTACCACGCGCTGACGCATACCGCCCGAAAGCTCGTGCGGATATGATTTATAAACGTGTTCGGGCATAGCGATACCGACGAGCGAAAGCATTTCTATGCTCTTTGCCTTTGCCTGTTCTTTCGTCGCGCCGTTTACGTGCAGCAGCGTCACTTCGTCGAGCTGATAGCCGACGGTGAACACGGGGTTTAAGCTCGTCATAGGCTCTTGGAAAATCATTGCGATTTCCCTGCCTCTTATCTGCGTCATCTCCGACATCGGCAATTTGGCAATGTCCAACACTTCTTCGTGAAACTCGTACTTATTTATCATTTTCGGCTTTCCCGATTTTGAAAGCACGGGTTCGATTTTGACTTCGCCGTTTTCGTCTTTGACCTGCCGCGTCTTGGGTTCCGTGCCGACAAGTTTTCTGACGTTCGAGCGGAAACGAATGCTTCCGTCCACAATCTGTCCCATAGGCGCTTGTATGAGGCGCATAAGCGACATACTGGTGACGGACTTGCCGCAGCCGCTTTCGCCGACGATTCCCACCGTCGAACCCTGCGGTATTTCGAAAGACACGCCGTTGACTGCCTTGACGACGCCGCGGTCGGTATAGAAATAGGTGTGCAGGTTTTCGAACTCCACTATATTGTCGGGGTTCTTCATTTCCGTGACCCAATCTTCCCGAGTATACGCCTTATTGCGCCTGTTAAGCTCCTTTATGGCTTTGGCGTTGTCCTTGGCGATTTGGTTGGACTCCTGTCCCGATATGTAATGTTTGTTTTTATCTTTCTTCATAATCACTTGCTCGATTTCGGGTCGAATGCGTCGCGCAGTCCGTCGCCGATAAAGTTAAACGCCAAAACTGCCAATATTATACAGATACCCGGCGATATCCACATATTCGGATAGTTATTGAGAACGGTATTGTTTGCCGCGCCGCTTATCATATTGCCCCAAGTGGCGTATGCGTTGGGCAAGCCTATGCCCAGATAGCCGAGCGTGGCTTCCGTCAGAATTATTCCGCCGAGTCCCAACGTCATTGACACAATCAATTGCGGCATTACGTTGGGTATCAGATGTTTGATTATCTTATGGCTGACGGGCAGACCGCTTGCTTCCGCGCTCAACATAAATTCCTGTTCACGCAGAGACAGTATCTGCCCTCGGACCAGCCGAGCCGTGCCCGACCAGCCGAACAGAGTAAGCATTGCCATCATAGTATACAATCGCGGTACGTCGTCCATTCCCTGCTGCTGCAAAGCCACGCCGACAATCATCAGCATCGGGAAGGTCGGAATACAGTTGAACACGTCCACGACGCGCATTATCACCTGGTCCACCCATTTGCCGAAATAGCCCGCGAGTCCGCCGAACAGCACGCCGAGCAGCGTTTCCAAGATGACGACGACGAAACCTATCGTCAGCGATATTCTTCCGCCGTACATCAATCGGCTGAACACGTCGAAGCCCATAGAGTCGGTGCCGAGCAGATGTCTGCCCGACGGCGGCAAGTTGTTTACTTTCGGAGTGAACGTCACGACGTATACAGTTACGGGATTGCCGTTTTCGTCCAACACGTCTTCGCCTCTTTCGTCGGTCACGGTTATCTCCGTGGTGTATTCCGTTATTACCGCGTGCGCCTCGTCCTCTTTTTCCTGTTCTCCCCACACGAACGGCAGGAACTGCAAGCACGGTCCGAGGAAGGAAAATGCGAACAGCACGATTATCATAACGAGTCCAGCCATAGACAGTTTGGAGCGGAAAAACCGTTTCAGCACAAGTCGTGTCGGCGACAGCGAACGCGACGTCACAGTTTCTATATCCACCTTGTCTTCTTCGCTCTGTTCGGTTTGCGCAAACGTTTCGCCGTGCGAAGTTACGGACACGGCATTTGTCTCCGCCGTACGGCTCGCGTCGGCGGAACTTTTTTGCGCAGTCGTATCGGATACGGTTTCTGCCGCCGCAATTTCGTTTGCCGCCGTCGGCTCTGCCGAGACTGCGGGCGTTTCCTCTTCGGGGCGCACCGTTTCCGTTACGGGCTTTTCCGCCGTTTTTTTCGCCGCAGGCTTACGCTTTGCCGCCGTCGGCTTATTCATATTTGTTACGGTTTCTGCCGCCGCAATTTCGTTTGCCGCCGTCGGCTCTGCCGAGACTGCGGGCGTTTCCTCTTCGGGGCGCACCGTTTCCGTTACGGGCTTTTCCGCCGTTTTTTTCGCCGCAGGCTTACGCTTTGCCGCCGTCGGCTTATTTGCGGTATTTGTTTTTGCCGAGGTTGCGGACGCAGTTGTTTTCGACGACGCCGCTTTTTTCGAGGTTGCCGCGGACGCAGTCTTTTTCGCGGAAGAAGTCTTTGCCGCCGATTTCGGCTTTGACGCCGCACTTGCGGTTTTCGCCTTTGCGGTCGGCTTTTTCTCCTCGGTCGAGGGGACTTTGGTTTCGTTGTCGATTTTATCCATTTCTTCCTCCTCCGTTACTTACCGAGTTTGACGCGGGGGTCTACCACGGCATACATCAAGTCGCTCAACAGCGTTCCCAAAACCGTCAATATCGCAATGAACATATTGTAGCCCATTATGAACGGTATGTCGGCGACCATAAGCGCGTCGTACGCCATTTTGCCTATGCCCGGAATACTGAACACGGTTTCGGTTATCATTGCGCCGCCGAACAGGCTCGGCAATATTCCCGCAAGCATCGTCACCAAAGGTATCAGCGTATTTCTGAACGCGTGTTTATATATTACGGTACTCTCTTTGACGCCCTTTGCGCGCGCCGTTCTTATGTAGTCGGTATTTAAAACTTCCAATGTATTGGTTCTCGTATAGCGCATCAAGCCGCCTATCGACAGTATGACCAGCACCGTCATCGGCAGCACCATATGCCACAGCAAGTCGAGGGTGTAAACTATCCACGACGGGTTGACGAGCGTGGAACTCACCGCGCCCGTAACGGGGAACAATCCGAACTGCACGGCAAACACTTTGATGAAAAGCGACGCCAAGAAGAACGTCGGCAGACTTATGCCAATCATAGCGAACACGGTTACGGTGTAATCTATGACGCCGTATTGGTTTGTCGCCGCCTTTATTCCGAGCGGAATGGCAATCAAAAACTGCAATACCGTGGCTACGAGAGCTATACCGAAGGACAGACCCATATTTTTCATTATGACTTCGCCGACGGGTCGCTTGTATTTGAACGACATACCGAGGTCGCCGCGCAAGAGGTTGGACAGCCAAGTGAAATAGCCGACGAACATTGCGCCGAGTTTATCCCAAAACGACGCGACGCGATAGTTCACGGCTGCCGCGGAAGCGTTTCCGTCCAGAACAAGAGACAGGACGGCATTGCCGCTTCCGTCGACTTCGAGCGAGAACGTGCCTTTTTCCTGCAGCGTCAACTCTTCGTCCAACGTTATTATCTTGTTTTCATTGTCCTCGTCGGAGACTTCTTCCCCGTCATCGCTGCCGTCGTTTTCGTCTTTGCTTATATCCGTGACGGAACTTCCTCTTTCCACGACGGTGTAAATTTCATATTCGCCGCCGGAACGAAGATACAGACGCACGTTGCCTTTGGCGTCGTAGGAGTCGACAAACCAATTCATATACGCTTCTTTGAGGGCGGACAGCGTGGTCTCGCTCATACTTCCGTCTTCTTCCGTTATCTTATATATATCGACGTCGTATTTGTCTTCCTGCGTAGTCTTTTTCGTGAAACGCGTACCTGCATAGGCGCTTCCCTCTCCCGGGGTAACGTAAAGATAGGCGTCCGGCATAGACAGCCCGTAAATCTCTTTTATTCTGTCCACGTCCGCCTGCGTCATAGTGCCTTGCGAAAGCGCGCCCTGATACTGCAAATCTATGAAATTCGTGGGCATCATTCGCGCAAGCAGGTAAATTATGACGGAGACTCCGAACAGAATGAACGCGGAAAGCAGTATGCGTTTTACTATGTATTTGAAAGTCTGCAATGTGTTTCCTTCCTTTTATCCTCTTCCGCCCCGCCCTTTATGCAAGGGGCGGCGGCAAAGGGTTCAGATTTATCAGTTGAAGTTTACTTCCCAAATGCGGGCGAACAGACCGTTATACGGAGAGCGTTCCTTTTCGGGAATCAGCGTCGTCTCGTCGATTAGCTCGGAGTTGTACGCCGTCATATCCTTTCTCTGATAGGTCGGCATTTCCACGGCGAGTTCCATAACAAGTTCCAAAGCGGTCTTGTATATATCCGTGCGCTCGTCCTGGTCGTCCGTGTCTCTGCCCGCGTCTATATAGCGGCTCAATTCTTCGATAAGCGCCTGCTCGGTCGAATAGACCTTGCCGTTCGCCTTTATCTGCTTGTAGCCCCAATTATTGACGGAAGTGGCTTTCGAGTCCTTATGATAGACCTGGTACATATCGGGGTCGACGGTGGAGGACCAAGCAGCCGCCCACACTTCGAGTTTGCCGAGCGTCAGGTCGCTCAACGCTTTCTGCGATTTGACAACCTTGACCGCGAATCCGTGCTGATTCAGCACTTTCTGCGCGTTCAGGAACATATTGTACGCAGGATGGTCGTCGCTTTGACCTGCTATCGTGAACTGATAGTCGAGTCTGTCGGTTCCGAAGCCCGGAATGTCTTTGTAATACACGCCGTCATTTCCTTTCAGGTAGCCCTCGGCGACAACGATTTTTTCTATGTCGGTTCCGAGTTTGTCGTAGTCGTATTTGACTTCGCCGCCGTGAAGCTCCGCGCCTCTCTTTGCCGTATAGACCGTCGCGCCCTTCGGATATGCCCAAGAAGTCGTGGACATAGGACGGTAAATCAATTCGGCGAGGTTATTCTGGTAGTACTCGTTGGTTATTATTCTGGTATCCATTGCCTTCATTATCGCGCGGCGGATATTGATGTTCGGCACAAAACGGGGGTTGATGCCCACATAGCCGTAACCGTTCGTATAAATCTCTTCGTGAGCGATTTTGGATTCGTCGAGTTTATTGATGTTTTCCACGGTGCCGTTGGGGTCGCCGACGTCAATCTCTTTTGTGGAAATGGAGTTTATGACCTGGTCGGTATCGACCACGCGGTAACGGAAATATTTGATTTTCGCGTTTTCGATTCCCTTGCCGAGCGTTTCGAAATACGGGTTGCGCTCGTAGTAAACCATATTCAGATTAAAGAACTCGGAACCGTTCTTTGCCACGCCGCCGTTTTTCGTGGACGCCATATAAGCGCCTGCACCCAACGGCAAGCCGACTTTCTCGGGCGCATTCAGCACCGTGTTCATAAAGTCGGAATCGCCGAACTCCAAGCCGAAGTTGCCTTCCTCCGCATCGAACTCCGCGACGTAGTCTTTTTTCTCGTTTTTCTTGTTCGTGTACGTTCCGGAATAGTAATGCAACGGCGCAACGGTGAACGCGAAGTTCCATATTGCCTTGGGGTCGATTCCGTTTATCGTTATCGAAAGCACGGAATGCGCTTCCCCGAGATTTTTACCGTGATAGTCGGTCGTGGTGTCTTCCTCCACCTTTATGCCGCTTATGCCGGAAACGACTTTTCCGCGCTTTGCGAAATATTCGGACTTCGCATTTGCCGCGAAATCGTTGAGCACGGTGTCGGCGGTCTGCCAATAGCGAACGATTTGTTCGAAACCGTTTGCTTCGGTAACGCTTATCGACGAATCGATACGGTCGGCGTCGAAAGCGTGCTCGTCATAGTCGTATTTTTCGGTTACTGCCGACGGGAAATACGAATAATAGACGAAGTTTACCGCCCATTCCTTTATCGCGTCCGAGTCGCTCTGCGTCTTGTTATGGTCGGCAAGATAGGAGTCGAGATACTGTTTATATGCGTCAGCCTGCTCCGTGTCGAGCTGAAAGTTGCCGTCTTTGTCCTTTATGTATTTGCCTTCGGCGTCGGTGGCAAGCAGTTCCGTGCAACCGCCGTCGTTGAGCAGGAACACCTGCCAAGCGTCCGTGAACTTCCAATCGCGGTAGGACTCCATACTGCCCGTCGTGGAGTTCCAATCGCTGTACAGCTCTTCGCGGAATTCTTTTGCGACTTTTGTATAGTCGGACTTGAAGGACTTTTTCTCGTCTGCCGTCCAACGGTCGGTCGGTTTCGGAGACGTCGTCGTACCCGTATATTTGCCGAACGCCTGCATAAACTCGACGAGGTCGTCGATTTTTGTTCTCGCTTCGTTTACGAAGCTCTCTTCGAAAGTCGCCAATCCCTTGTCGGACGCGTCCAAGTCCTGCATACGGTATTCTTTGAGACCGACTATGTCGGTGGAATAAATCGTTGCGGAACCCGTGTAGACGGGGTCGAGATAGACGTACAGATTGAACAGCACGTCTTTAATCGTGAGCGGTGTGCCGTCGGAGAACTTTATGCCGTTCTTTATGATAAACTCGTATTTCGTCGTGTCATCCTTGGCGTTGTAGGTCTTCTGCCAATCCTGCACGACGACGGGCTCGTTGTCGCCGCAGACGGGAGAACCCTTTTTGTCGGCGTTGAGCATCGAGATTTGAGTCATACCCAAAATGGTGCTGTCGTAACCCGAAGTCGAGAAAAACGGATTGTACACGCCGTCGGGTTGAGATATGCTCATAACGAGAGGACGGGTTTCGGGATTGTACTTCTGGGCTTTCGGTCCGGGAGGCGTCGGCTCGGGCTTTTTGCAAGCCGCGACCGTGGTCACGAACAATACGGCGAGCAGTGCCGAAATTATTGCCGTTACGCATTTTCTAAACGATTTCATAAATTCTTCTCCTTTTTAAGGCTCTTGTTCTATATCTATCGAACCGAAGTCGCAATCGGTTATTGTGACGCCGTCGAGATTGGTTTGAGTGCATAATCCGTACAGCACGGCTTCGCTGCCCTCGTAAATACTTCCGCGCAGAATTCTGCCGTTTGTCACTTTGACTTTTTCCAATTTTGCGCCGTCGTCTATTCTCCAAGCAAACAGAGCCGCTTGCGTCGGAAGCTTCGACACGGTGCTTATTCTGACGGTCATATTTTCGAACGTCAAATCTCTTATGTACGAGGTTGCGCCCAGCCGACCGAAAAAGCCCATCATTCCGCTGTTGTTTATTTCCGTGGCAATCGTTACGTCTATGCCGGAAATTTTGTGACCGTTGCCGTTGATTTCTCCGTTGAAAGCAAGTTTCGTCTTGTCGAAATCCACGCCGTCGAAATCGAGGTCGGCATCCACGTAGATTTTTGCCGACGTGTGATACGCCTTGACAAACTCCTGCGCGGTGTTTACTATCGACCAATTTTCGCCGTCTATGAAACGGGCGTATATCGTGACGTCTTCCTCCTCCACCGTGAACGGAAACGTGAACTTTTCGGTCAGTTTCTCGTCCTTATAGTAGCCGTAGAAAGTATGTCCCGCCCAAGTCGGAGGAACGGGCAAGAAACGCTGCTGCGTGACTTTGCTGCCCTTCGTGTAGTTGCTCGTCTTTTGGACTTTGCCGTCATAGACCAGCGACACGGACGGTTTGACTTCCAAATACGCATACAGCGTCATATCGCAAGTCACGACGTCCGACGCAAAATTCCAGCGTCTGTCCAAAATCGGTCTGCCGTCTTCGCCCTTCACGACGTTTCCGTTTTCGTCGAGCTTTGCCGTATACCAGCCCATAACTTCATAACGGTTGATTTGGCGTTCTTTGAAATCGGAACTGCCATAGAGGCTGTTGCTCGGTTTCACGGGCTGCATAATCTTTCCGCCCTCGAATACTCCGAGATATTGGTCGTCGTATTTTTCGCCTTTCGTATCCAGACCGTCCGTATTGTAGTTGAACGTGACGAGATAGTCATAATGCGCCGCCTGGGACGGAGAGCAGTTCGAACAACCCGTCAGCACAAGCGACAGACAGGTCACGGAACAAATTATCAATAGCAATGTAAACAGTTTTCTTTTCATTCGATTTCCGATATTATGAATTGAATTTTCCGCATTGTCGGTTTTGCCGCAGCCGACCGACGGGCGGAGTGAAATATGATTTCAGTGCAACCAGAGGAATATGACAAGCGCGGCTATGCCGAAACCCGCGATTATCAGCAGCAGGCGAGGCAGCATCACGGAGAACATAGCCTTTCTCAAAGCCCGTCTCTCCTCTTTCGTGACTTCCACCTTGACCTTCTTTTCCGTCCGTTTGGACGCGAATATACGGCGGTAGAACGGCAATTCGTCGCCGTTCATAGGCGCGACGACTCTGCCGTCGTCCCAATCTTCGCGATTGTCTTTTTTCTTCTTCATTGCACTTTTTCCTTTACGGACAAATATTTTTGCCGCAAGGCAGCGGCATTATCCGCCGCCCTGCCGACAAATTGTTTTTTTGTTTTGCACTAATTAACCTTCTACGGACGGGTTCTCGTAAACGATGTACTTCGATACTTCGTTTCCGCCTTCCATAATCTTGAACGTCAATCTTGCCTGAGAGCTGTCAATCGCGCCTACCGAGAACGTAAAGCCGTTTATTTCCACGACGTCGCCCGTGCAAGCGACGAAGCTCTTGGTTTCGCCGTTCAAAGTGTACGTGAATTTTGCGCAAACAACGGAGACCGATGCCTTGTAAACCTCAACGTCGTCGCTGAAAACCAAACCGTTGAGATACTGCGTCTGATTCTGTTTGGAACTCTCTTTCAGCCAATTTGTTCTCGTTTCGAGAGTAGCTTCCGACAGAGGAGGCGTATCGTATTGATTGTAAGCAAGAATCTTATAAATGTCCTCCCCTTTGTAGAGCACCAGACCTCCCGACGTTGCCGAATATTTGCCGGCGTCGGAACCGAGCGTCCACTTGCCGAAGCCGTTGATTTTCAAAGTTCCGTCCGCAAGCTTATACTCGCCCGCATATTTGTCTGCCGACGTATAGCTTGCCGCAGTGTCGCCGTCGTCCAAGGTCACGCCGTAAATCGTTGCCGAATTATCTTTGACATAGTACGCAGTGTACACGTTTTCTTCCACCGTATAGCCGCCGACTTTGCCCGTCGTGCCGCTGACGTAAACCGCCATACCGTTTTTGAAGAAGTAGACTTTTTGGTTTGCATTTGTCGAGTTCACGACGTAACCTGCCGCAACGCCGTCTATCGTCGCGAGTTTGGTTTGAGTCAGCGCGACGACCTGCGTCGTTCCGCCTATTGCAAGCGCGCCGTACAATACGCCGCCGACATAATAGCCGCTCTTGCTCGAACCGCTTTCGGGTTTGAACGTCACGACATTGCTGTCGAGAGTCAAGGTATACGTTGCCGTATCGCTGCCCTTGGTAAGCGTGAGAGTATTTGCATTTATGCTTGCGGTAACCGTCGAATCGATATTGTCGACGTAGCTGCCTGCGGCAACGGAGGCTGCCTTTTTATATGCGACGCCCGTATGGGAGAACCATTCGTCAACTGCGATGTCCACGAAAATAGCGTTGTCGCCCATTTCTTTACCGACTTCGGTCAGAGGGTAAGCAGAGTATTCTTTTTTGCCGCCTTCGTTTTCGCTCATCAAACCGACCGTGGTTCCGTCGTAATACAAAATCAGCTTTTGAGAATCTTCCACAAGCACATACGAAGACGTGGACATCAAGTTCGTCGTTCCGACGGTCTTTGCCGTCTTGTCGAACGCATATACGCCCGCGTCGCCGGAGTCTACGTTTTCAAGGTAAATCATCGTACCCATCACGCCGTAGCTGCCCGCTTCCGCGCCTATCGTCGCGCCGCCGTAACCGTCGAGCTTGACGGTTGTCGTTCCCTGCTTATAATCGCCCGAATAGACGTCTTTGTAGTCATAGAAGGCAGAGCCTTGAACGGTGACGCTGATTTCGGCGGGTTCGGATTCTCCCACAAAATTTATAGTGAATATTTTACCGTTTTTCGTGTAGGTTCCGAATTTGAGAATATAATCGGTAATCTGATAACCCGTCTTTACCGCTTCCGTATAAACAACGGTGTTATCGGCAAAGATATAGAAATAATTCTGTATCGAGAAATCCCAAGGCTGAACATAACCGTTGATTCCGTTGTCTTCCGTGAGAGTCATCTCTTCGGACGAGAATACGAGAACTGTCACGCTGTTCGGGGTCCACTGACCGGTCTTTACCGCAGCGACGATATAAATTCTTCCGTTGTAATACGTGCCTTTATATTGTTTTGCGTCTCTCGTCAAAGTGACGTCGGAACCGCTTACCGCAAAGTCGAATTCCGTGTCGTAAATGTTCGGACCGTAACTTTCTTTTATGTGAACGATAATTTTATTGTTTGCTATATCTGCCGTACCCGACGTTATGCCGATATTGTAGCTGCCCTCGGCAAGCCATTCCGCGGCAAAAGTCACATCGCCGTTTACCGTGTACTGCGAGCCTGCGGCGAAGATGCCGTTTCCGTCGTTCCAACCGACGAAAATGCTGCCCTCTTTCGCGGGAGCGGCGGCAAGCTCTACGGTGTCGCCTTTCTTCTTGTTTACGGTTGCGGGGACGTTTCCCGTTACGCCGCTTTCAAGTTTGGCATAGCCGACCGAGAATTCCACGGCAGCCCATTGCGCCGTGAACGTCACGTCCTTTTTGCCGACGGTGTATTCTCCGCCCGCTTCGTACGTGGTCGTACCGTCCGACCAACCCGCAAAAGTGCAATCTGCTTTCTCAAAGGTGTTTGCGGGAAGAATGAGCGTTTCGCCCTCTTTCTTCTTTTGCGCGGCGGGAGCAGTTCCCGACGCCCCCTCGCCGCCGACGAACGAAATTGTGTATTCCGCAGGAGTCGGTTCGGGCTTCTTGCAACCCGTAAAGCCCATAGCCATAACCAGAGCTATAACGAGAGCAATTGTGACAACAAAGGTTGTCGGTTTCCTGTTCTTCATATTTTTGTCTCCTTTTGAGATTTATTGATTGAATTGCCGCGACAATTTCTTGCCGCCCTATTTTATACCTTTCAAACACCCGTGCACTGCCGCGCGAAAAAATCAGCCTGCGGACTGTCCGATGTATTCGTACAGAACTATCGCGTTTCCTCTGTCTATGATTATGAACGCCTTTTTATTGTTTTCGGGCGGATAATATGTGCCGCTGTTCGTGATTTCGATTATGCCCAACAGCGCGTAAGTGACGGACAGTTCGCCGTCTTCGTAGCAGAGCGAGTCTATCTTATACATAGAGCCCTGGTACCAATAGACGTCGTTTTGGGTATCGATTAACGTTTCGGCGTATTCGCTTTTCTCGTTGAGGACGGGGTTGC
The DNA here is from genome assembly GCA_910588155.1 of uncultured Christensenellaceae bacterium. Classification (GTDB taxonomy): domain Bacteria; phylum Bacillota; class Clostridia; order Christensenellales; family Pumilibacteraceae; genus MGBC157735. The sequence goes on along the minus strand of CAJUPB010000017.1, from coordinate 15,460 downwards.
CGTTTGCATCCGCACGAACCTTATAGCCGTACAAATCGCAGGTGTACTCGTCTTTTTCCGTTGCGGGATAGTACGCCTTGGCTCCGTAATCGGCAGGTTCCATTTTAATTGCGGCAAAGGATTGCACCACCGTATAGGTTTTTGCCGCTTCGTCCAACGTCACGACATATTTCCTGTCGTCGAAACGCAAGATATAGTTGCCCGTCGCTTCGTCTACTTCGTAACTGCCGATGTTATACGTCTGCGCGGAGGCGTTGTAGCGTCCGACATAGTTATCCTTATACAGCGTGAACTTATCGGCCGCACCCGTGAAGTCTTTCGGGAATTCGCTGTCGGGGTCATTCTTTATGAAGTTGTCTATCTTCGTCGCGCCGTCCGTCAGAGCCATTCTGACGATGCCTGCGGACACGTCTATCGAGCCCGTGTACGTGACGCCGCCGACCGTGTAATTCATCGGATAGCGTTTCATATTCAGCTTGCCTGCGTCCACGGAGCCGTATTTCGCCGTATGGACCAACACGCCGCTTGCGTTTTTAAGCGTCGCCGTACCATTGCCGTCAAGCTCCATAGTGTAGCCGTTCGGCGCGGTGTAAACGCCTTTTTCCTCTCTTGCGACCATAAGCTGCATTTCATCGACCGAAGGCGACAAGTCGCCCGTTATCAGCAATGCCGCCGTGGACTTCCACCAATTCTCGTACTCGTTGCCGACATACATAACGTACGCAGGTTCGCGGGACAGTTCGCCGCCGGCATAGCCGAGGATTTTCTTATCGCTTGCCGTCCACGTGAAGAAGCCGAGACCCAAACCGTTTTTGAGACGGTATACGGGGCTTCCGCCCTGTTCGCCGACGACTTCGTAGTGCGCGTACGTCGCGCCCGGGGCAAAGAAGTAGTTATCCACGCCGACGGTCTGATTTGTTTTGGGGTTGACCATAAGGTAGAACAGACCCATTCCGTAACCCGTGGACACGAATCTGCCCGTGCAGACTTTGGAAATGCTGTCGTAAATGCGGTATACGTTTCCGCGCGTGGAATCCGGACGGAGCATATCGCCCTTTTTCATACTGCCGTCGAAGGCGTCGTAGAAGTTGGGCACGAAGTATTCCGTGAGTTCTCCGTCGTCGGAGCGGAACACGTATTCGACCAGATTGTAATACGTTCTTTCGGAGATGTAGACCTGCGATACGGGTTCGTCGCTTACGACGTTATACTTGCCTTTGATTTCGGCGCCCTTTTCGTCGGTCAGCGTCGCCGTGCCGTAGCCGCTTGTCACAATCTTTATCTTGCCGTCCGTGAACACCGCGTTTTCTTCGTCCACATAGAAAGGCGAATAGACGCGCTTTGCTCCGCCCTGGCTGCCGCGCATATCGGCTTCGAACGTGCCGATGAACTCGTCTTTGACGGATGCGGTGTACTTGCCGCCGTTGTCTTCCGTGAAGTTATAGACCATACCCGTTTCGCTCTCTTCGTATTTATAAGTCAAATACACGCGATGGGTTTCGCCCTGATAGTCGTAGAAATGTTCTCCGAAACCGGGGTACATCTGCATAATGTCCGCTTCTTCGCCCTCGCCGACTTCGATACGCTGTTCGTACTGCATAAGCACGTATCTGTCGGTGGAACGCGAGCCCGTGCTGGTGACGAAGTATGCGTCGGTATGCGAGGAGTATTTCGTGTTGTAAAGCACGTAAGTTTCGCCGTCAAGCTCTATGCGGCAGCGCGCATAGGTGCTGCGCAAAATCTCGTTGTCCACGAACGACTCCAAGAAGTCGGTGAACGTCAATGTCAGTCCCTTGTCTGCGGAAACAATCGTATAATTTTTGTAATTCTTGACGGTTTCGCCCGACTCGCCCACCGAAGTCGTATAACTGCCGTAGACGTCGGACGACGAGTATTTGCCTTTTGCGACGATATTTCCGTCCTTTCTGACGGTGACGGCATCGACCTGCGCATCCACGGTTATGACGACTTTCTTATCGCTGCTTTCGTAGTTGCCGAACAGCATATTCTGTCCCGTTTCGTCGAGATGAAGCGTGCCGTAGTATACGAACATATCGTCCTTGGCGTTGTCATCGGGAACGTATACGAATTCGTACGTCACGACTTCCTCGAAATACTCGTTGCCTTGGCGGTACACGAAAGTACGAATGGTTCTGTCGTCATAGTACTGCGAGATACCGCCGACGACGTAAGTCGCGCCCTTATCCTTTTGAATCTCGACCATTTCGCCGTTATGCCACAGACCGATTTGACCGTATTTATTTTCTTCGAGATACCACTCGTCGTCCGCCTTGTTGCCGATTTTAAAGCCGTTCTGCGTCTCTTCTATGACTTCCGACATCGTGAACGTATCCACTTTGTAAATGTAGTAATGCGTGAGCGTAGACGACAGGTAGTAATCGAGTTTGACCGTGAAATCGACGTCGAGAAGTATTCTCAAAGTATAAATTTCCACGCCGTACCACGCGTCTGCCGCTTTCGTATACGTACCGACGATTGTGGGGAGACCTATACCCGAACGGTAATAGGGGTCGGAAATTATAATCGTATGACCTGCGGAGAACTTCATCGAGAACTCGTATTTTCCGCTGCTGCCGATGTAATAGAACGGGCCTCTCTCCTCTCCCGCTTTTTTGACTTGCGAGGACGGGCAATGAGTTTTGAGAGTGGTTTCCGCCGCCGCGGACCGGCTTTCCGACCAATTGTAATTGTAGAACACAAGTCCTTTGTTGCAATCGTTTTCCACGGGACGCATTTGCTCGTCGCCTTTATCGTCGGTATAGATATCCAAGCCGTGGAAGGCGTCTTCGGAAAGCGTTTGAGGAAGCGCGCCTTTGAAGAACACTTCGGTCAGACCGGCGCTCAACGCGAAGGCTTCCTTGCCGACGTACTCGACGTTTGCGCCTATCGTGACGCTGGAAAGATAGATACACTGCTGGAACGCGTAATCGCCGATATACGTACAGGAATCGGGAATCTCGACCTGCTGCAAAAGGTTGACGCTTTTGAACGCGCTCTCTTCTATTCTCTGCAAATGGTTTCCGAACACGACGCTTCCGAGACCGTTATTGTAAGCGAAAGCCTCTTTGCCTATGGTTCTGATTTCGGAAAGCACGCCGAGCGTTCTCATTTTGCTCGTGAAATAGTCGTTGTTCGCAACGTAGCCTTTGAAAGCCGCCTCTCCGATTGTTTCGACTTCGGACAGCCAAGGCATAGCGTATTCGACGTCGGCTTTCGTGTCGTAGCCTATTCTGTGGCAACCCTCGAACGCGGACTTACCGACCGTCTTTATTCTGTAAGTATAGACGCTGTCCTTATCGGGAATTTCGTCGTCGGTAAAACGGTGTGCAAGCACCTTTTCCAGACCGAAAGCGTAATAAAACGCGCCCTCGGGAATAGTGTCGATTTCGGTGTTTACGGTGACGATACGCAACGACTGCGGAATAAAGAAACTGCCCGTCAGCGTATTCATATCTATCTCGCTACCGCTGCCCGCGCCGACGTTTGTCAGGTTGTATGCGAACGTATTGTCCTTATACGTCGCCGCACCGAAGATGTACGCCAAGAAAGCGTTGTCTTGGTTTCCTCCGCCGATGAAGGGGACGGATATGGCTTCGAGATTATCGCAGCCCTCAAACGCGCCGAAGCCTATCTCCGTGTAACTGTCGGGAATTATGACTTCTTTCAAAGCCGTGTTTCCCTCGAATGCGTGTTCGCCGATTTTGGAATATTTTTTCGGAAGAGAGATTATCTCGTCGTTGCCGACATACGCGACGACTGTGTCGCCGTCGTAGACGAAGTCCGCTTCGACTGCGGTCGGAACATAGTATCCGTACAGCGTGACTTTCTCGTCCTTGGTTTCGGTGAGGTTCAAAAGGCTGTCGTTTACGTTATAATCCGCGGCGTCGGCGTCTTTCGTCTTTGCCCAGCCCGCAAGCTCGAAACCCGTTCTTTCGAATCTCTTTGCCGCGTCGGGTACGGAAACAGGGGTGTCGTAAGTCGCATCCACCATTACGGGAAGTCCGCTGCCCTTGCCTGCGTTGAACTCCACCTTATACGGATTCGGCGTGAAATTCGCATAAACGGTCGTGCTCTTTTCGGGGAATGCGGTCTGCGTAAATGCCGCGCCGCCCGCATCCTTCCAACCGCCGAACTCGTAACCCGTTTTTTCGGGAGCGGTCTGCGGCGGCAAATCGACTCCCGCTTCGCCCGTCACAATGCTATGCACCGCATCGCCGTTCATAAACGTCACGGTGACTTTTTTGTCGCAGCCGGCGAACACGAGCATTGTCGCAACAGCGGTTACGACAAGCAGCGTCGTCAATAATATACCGAATTTTCTGCTCTTTTTCATTTCTTACTCCTTCTCGCTTCCGTCTTCTTTATCTTCGATACTTTTTGTTTCTTCGGTTTTTTCCGTTTCTTCCGCCGAGTTTTCCGTTTCGGCGTTCTTTTCGGGTTCGGTCTGCCCGTCCGCGGATTTTCCGACGGTGCGCTTTACAAGTTTAAACACGCCGACAACCGAGAAATACAGTATTGCGAACAGGACAGGAATGCCCACGCAGAAGCCCCACAAAATTGCCGAGAGCACGCCGAAGTCTATACGGCTTCCGCCCTTGCTCCACACCGCGGTCAGCGTTATGTCAGCCGTCACGGGCTTGTCGAAATCGAACCATTCCCCGTCTGCCGTCCAACCTTCGAAACGATAGCCGCTCTTTTTGGGGTCGGCGGGAATATCCGCCTTTCTGCCTTCCAACACCTGCACGGTGAACTCGGTCACGAACTCGCCCGTGAACGTCAGAGTGCGATAGACAGGCTCTTCCACGGCGATTGCGAAACCGACGCTCACGCCGCTGTACGTCACCGTGACGAAATCGTCGTCCAAAGTCAGCAAAGTTTTGTCGACTGCATAGTCGGTCACTTCCTCTTCGGACGTATCGTCGTATACGGCGATTACTTTCATACCCGTCTTGTCGAAGTTTTCGCCCACGTAATATCTCAAATTGGGCATTTGCGCAATCTTCAAAGAAGATACCTTTGCGGGTGCGCCGAGGCGACTTCTCGCCGCTCTGACCGCGCTTTCGGCGTTCTTCAACATATCGTAATCGACGAGTTCGAGCTGTTTTGCGTCCGTAACCGTATTGTACAGGCGTCTTGCCTCTTTTACGGTGCGGCTCAATTCTTCGAGTGCGGACAGACTTGCGACCGCCTCTATCGCCGACGATGCCGGCATTGACGCTATCGCATTATTGACGCTTATCGTCAAGGCGTCTGCGGCGTAAGCCGAAGTTTCGCGCGTTTCGAAGAAGCCTTCCCACACGAGATTGTCGTATCCGACGCCGTTCTCGGGATAGGTTATTTTGAGTCCGAAGGACGGAGCTTTATAGTTGTGTCCGTTCTCGTTTAACTTTCTCTCTTCCGTACGTTTTGCTACGTAATCGTAGAAGTTGGCATAAAAGACCTGCGAACCGAGCTGCAAATTGCCCGTCGTCGCAAACAGGGTATACATTATATCTTTGGTGCTTACACCCGTCACGTCCACATATTCCGAATCGAGGTTGGGGACTCTGACGCTTTTGAACGTATAGTCGTTGACGGACGACTTATAGAAAGCGCGGGCGCCTATCGACGTAACGTCGGCGGGCAGAACCACTTTCTTCAAAACGGAGACGCCGTTGAAAGCGTCGGCTTCGATTCTGACCGTACCGCTCTTTATCTCGTAAGACTCGCCGTCTTTTCCCGAGGGATACTGCACGAGAGCATAGCCGTTTGCCACTTTCGCATACAGCACGCCGTTCTCCGAGAAGAACACGTCGTTGCCGTCGGCGACGGCTATCTGCGTCAATGTCGGAATACCCGCAAATGCGCCGCTTCCGACGCTGGGTTCGAACACCTGTTTCTCTTCCAACTTGCCCGACGACTGCGAATACAGCGTCAGCGTTTTTTCGCGGGAATACTCGGAGAGCGAGGACGGCAGCGTGACCGTCGTAAGGCGGGTATCCGTGAATGCGTTTGCGCCCACCGCCGTCACGGCGTTCATTTCGACGGTTTGCAGAGCCGAGCCAAGGAACGCGCCTACGCCTATATATTTCGCTCCGTTTATCTTCGCGCTTGTCAGCGACTTACAGTCACAGAAAGCCAATTCGCCTATCGACGCAGCCGAAGTGTCGACGCCGATTATGCCGCTTGCATAGAATGCCGCCGCGCCTATCGTTTGCACACCTTTCAGGTTGACTTCTTTGAGAGACGAGCAGTTATAGAACGCGCCCGCGCCTATCGTTTGCACGCTGTCGGGAATTGTCACATTTTTAAGCGGAGACGTCGCGGTGTTCAAGCCGTCGGGTCTCCAAGCGAAAGCGTCTTCGCCTATTACCGTCGCGCCGTCCGCAATCGTGACCGACGACAGCACGGAACAGCCTTCGAACGCGCCCCTGCCCATTTCGGTTATCGCGGGAATGACTGCCGACGACAGAGAAGGTATGCGGGAGAATGCGCCCGCGCCTATTTTTCTGACGGACGAAGGCAGTTCCGCTTTCGAAAGCCGCGTGGACATAAATGCGTTTTCGCCGATGGAAACTATCGGTGCGCCGTTGAAATCAATCGACTGAATCGGCGTATTTTCAAACGCGCCGTCTCCTATCGAAGTAACGCCGACGGGAAGTCTCACGGATTTGAGAGAGTCGCAGGACTTGAACAGGAAGTCGGAAATCGAGTCCGTTCTCGCGCCAGAGATATCGACGGAGGAGAGTTGCGCGCAACCCTCGAACGCGCCCTTGCCGACGAACTCCACGCTTGACGGAAGAGCAACCGACGTCAGTCCGCTGCCTGCGAACGCATAGTCGCCTATCTTTGTTATACCGGCGAAGTTAAATGATTTCAGCGAAGTCTTGCCCGCAAAAACGTTGTTGCCTATTTCCGTGACCGACGACGGAAGAGAAGTCACGCTTGTGACTGCTTCCGGCACGAACACTATTTGCGTCTTTGCCGCATTGTAGAGTATTCCGCCGTCCACGAAGTAATCCGTATTGCCGTCGAGAGCGAAAGCCGTGAACTTTGCACAGCCGTCGAACGGTTTGATACCTACGAAATTAAGGCGCGCGCCGCTGCCGACGGTAAACCTCGTCAGCTCCGCGCAGTTCTTGAATGCGTATGCGCCTATTCTTACGTCGCCGCCCGGAATCGTGATGGAGGTCAGCGATGTATTCGCAAATGCTTCTGCGCCGACGTAAGACAGGCTTTGGGTAAACGTGATTGTTTTGAGGTTGACACAGCCGGAGAACATCCCGTCGGAAACGGATTTCATAGGATAAGTCACCGTTTCGAGAGCGGTACAGCCCTTGAACATATTGACCGACGGGCTTGTGAACGCCGACAGTTTCAATTCGGAGAGCGAAGTACAGTTTTCGAATGCGCTCTCATACGACACCGCCAGACCCGTGACGTCGAGAGTACGCAAGGATTTGCAACCCTTGAACGCCTCTCGTCCGACGGTCGTCAGGCGAGTGGGATTGGTTATTTCTTGAAGCGATATGCAATTGTAGAAGCCGCGGTTTGCGACGGTTATCGCGCCCGTCATCTCGGCGTCGTACTCCTCGTCCACAAATGTTTTCAAGACTATCTTTTTGAGAGATACGCAGCCTTCGAACGCGCTTTTGCCTATTACGTTGGTTTCGCTGGGAATGGTGACGGTCTGCAAGCCCGTACAGTTCTTGAAACAGTTTTCGCCGACTTCCGTCAACGTCTTGGGCAGGGTCACGGAAGTTATGGAACGGTTGCCGGAGAAGCAATCCTCGTCAATCATCATAACGTTCAAATCGTCGTGAATGACAACGTCGGGGCTTCCGTGGTATTCGTACAGCACGTAATTTACTATTCTGAATTCGCTGACGACACTGACGCGAAGCATTGCGCTGACGCGCTCGAAGCCGTCTGCCGACACGGTTATCGACGCTATGCCTTTTTTCTTCGTCGTGAGCACGCCGTTTTCGTCTACGGACGCAACGTCGGGGTTGGAACTGCTCCAATTCAGTTTCAGACCGCCCGTGAGATACCACGGTTCGGCATCAACTTTGAGTTCCAATCTCGTATTCGGATAGAGTTCTATCGTGGTGCCGTTCTGTTCCAGAGACTGAATATTATTGTCCTTATTTACCGCGGGACGGAAAGTCAGTCTTTCGGGGGTTGGGCTCTTCTGTTCGTCGCCCGCGACTTTGACGTTTATCTGCGCTTTCGTCAAGCCGTTGCCGTCCTTGACGGAAATCACGGTGCTGCCCGCTTTTTTTGCGAAAATCTCGTTTTCGCTTGCGACTGCCACCGAGGAATTGCCGGTCTGCCAATCGAGTTTATACGCGAACGTATCGGAAGGCGTAACCGCGGCTTTCATCTTATACACTTCGTTCGGAGAAAGCGTCAGGCTGTACACGCCGTATTCGCTTTTCACCTGTTCGCCGTTTATTATCGTCGTGCTCGTGCGCGTATCGGTCTGAACGAATTTGCCGTCCTGCTGTTCGTATTCGAGTTTGTCGCAGTACTTCGTCGCATTCGTGAGATTCAGACGGTACAGGCTCTGATTCATAGCGTAGTCTTCCACGCCGAGATAAATCTCGTCGTAGTAGTCGTCGTAGAAGTCCGTTATTTCGAACGATACCTTCGTCAGAGAGTTCGCCATAGAATTCACGGGAATGACATATTCCGTCATAAGCATAAGTTTATTGTCTTTGACGTAGCAAGGCAGCAGAGATGCCACGTATCTGTTGTCGTAGACGTTGACGTCCAGCCAGATACGGTATTTGGTCTCCTTATTGTCCATATAAGGCTCGAAGCGGACGGAGTAAGACTCGATGCTCGGAGCTTCGTAGTCGACGTGGAAATTGAACTCGAACTCGTCGTTGTTCGCATTGCCGTCTTTCCAATCCAGCGTGCCTTTCATATTGAATATGTATTCGCGGTTATTTGCCAATCCCCATTCGTAGGGATTCATTTCTATCATTATCGGAGAGCCGACGTTGTTTCCGCCGTTTGCGTAAGCCTTGCGGACGTTGTTCTCCGTCTTGTCGTAGACTATTTCACCCGTCACGGCGTCGGTTATCGTTATGTGCAACGTCTTTGCTCCGCGCAGCAGTCCGCCGTATATCATATACAGTTGGTAGACCGTTCTTCTGGCTTCGGTGTCGTACATAGAAATCGACGCTTTGTCGCTGCTGGGGAAAATCTCGACGTCTTCTTCGTTTTGGTTGTACAGATAGCTGCCGAGCGGCATTATGTATTTGCCGTCGTTGAAAAGTCCGAGCGGCGTGGTTTCGCGCGCGGATGCCTTCGGTTTGTCCTCGTCCTCTATCGTCGGGTCGGCGTCGGTTATCGCCAAGTCGTATATCGAATAATCGAACAAAGGCGCGGCGGACCAATCGCCGTAGAATGCCAGGAAAGGCAAGCTCAAATCGCAATACGCGTCGCCCTCTTTGAGCAAGCGGAAATATCCCTCAACATACATTCCGTTTTCGAAACTTTCGTCGAGGTATTGTCTGTCGCGTTCGGTCAGCGTCACGGTAACCGTCAAATCGGTTTTGCCGCCGGCGGGTACGGTTATCGTGTCGCCCTCTCCGCCGCTTACGCCGTTTGCGTCGAACGTCACGAGAGCGTCGTCGAGCATATACGCATTCTCTTCGACAGTCTTTTTATTTATGGCGAGAGTTTCTGTGAACACGTATGACGAGAACGTATAGCGCATTTCCGCCGCCGTCTGATTTACTACGGAGAACTTCGCCGTATACACGCCGCCCTTTTTGACGTCGTCGCCGAACTCTATTTTGGTTTTGTCGAGGTAACCGCCGTTGCCGTCGGGTACGGCTATGTATGCCTGGGTGTTTACCGCGGCGAGGATATTGGCAAGACCCGCGCCCTGTTTTCTCGGCGAATACGGGTTGCCGTCCGGATTCAGCGCGATTGTCGCGCTGCTCATAAGCAATTGGTTGATTCTCGCGTTGAGCGCAACGCCCGTCAGTCCCTCTTCTCTGACGTGCTGACGCAAAAGCGCGACTGCGCCCGCCATATTCGGAGACGCCATACTCGTGCCGCTGTACTTGTCGTAACCGCCGGGAACGGCACTCAAAATCTCGCCGCCGTGAGCGGTGATTTCGGGTTTGAGTTTCAAATCGGGCGTGACGCCGAGACCGCTGAACGACGACATAAACGGACCTGCCGTATACTTCTTGTTCAGCGTTATCGTGCCTTTGGACATCGTTGCGCCGTTGACCATTGCCGTGCCCTCGTTCAGGCTTATGGAGCAAGTCGGCACGGGGTCTTCGACCTCCGCGAGCGACATTCTTATCTCGCCGGAAAGATTGTTGTAGACTATAACGCCGACCGCACCGCGGCTCATAGCGTTTTGCACTTTCTCGGAGAACGATATGTCACCGCGTCTGACCAAAGCAATAGTGTTGCCCTTATTCAATTCGCGGGTTATTATCGGGGTGTAGTTATTGGTACGGCCGACGCCGCCGACGACCACGTAATTCAATCGCAGGCTGCCGTCCGCATCTATCATACTCGGATTTTCTTCTTCGTACTTTTCGAACAGTTCTTCGACGAACTTGACGTCGTTGGAATTCATATCCGCCGCATTCGTGACGAAGGCCGGCGTTCCGCCGTTATCCGCCTCGTTGGCGATGAAGTACGGCGATTTCTGACCGTTTATGCTGGCGACGGACAATGCGTGTCCGTATGTGGACGGAGAGCCGACCGTGCCGGAATCGGGGTTGGAAGCAAGGTTCATACCGTTGCCGCCGCCGTAACCCGAACTCGATTCGTTGCCTGCGGCGACGATGAGGCTTATGCCGAGCTTTTCCACCTTATCGTAAACAAACGACAAAAACTCGTTCGTGCTTTCCGAAGAAAAGCCGCCGGACGAGCCCAAACTCATATTTATTACGTCCACGCCGAGAACGGCGCAATCGTGCACCGCCGCGAGAATGTCGTCGGTATCCGCGCCGCCGAGTAATTTGCTGTCCAAATCGTCGGTGAACACTTTCATTATGACGAGCTGCGCTTCGGGTGCGACGCCGACGAAAGTTTCCTCTTCGCCCGTTTCCTCGTCCGTGCCGACTATTTTATCCTCGTCCCTGCCCGCTATGATGCCCGCGACGTGCGTGCCGTGCGTGGAATACGAAGGATATACGTTGCAATCGTTGTCGGCGTAGTCGAAAGCATACGGAACTTTAGCGTTCACGTACACGTCGTCCACGGTAGCGGAAGGCATACGCTCGGTCTTTGCCAGCGTACCGCCGAATTGTTTTTCCACGTAGTCCTTATCCCAAATGTCCGCCGTATTTTTCGGCATATGGGAGAAAGCCTTATGCGTATAGTCGAGTCCCGTATCGAGAACGGCGACAACGGTTCCCGCGCCGTCGTAACCCACTTCGGAAGAATCATATATACCCGTGGAATATACGTTTGCGTTGTTTTCGGAAACGGTGTATTCGGGCTGTGCGTACGTATTGCCGTAGTACACGCTTTCCACGCCGTTTATTGCTCTTATATTTTCGACATCGGAATAATCGACCTCCACCGAAAAGGCATTGGTCACGGCTGTGTACGAATATCTCAATTCGTACGCTATTCCCCTCTTTTTCATTGCGGCGAGGACTCTGTGCTGTTTGTCCTTCAAACCGTCTGTATAGCGTTTGCCCGCAGGCGAAGAGACGAAGTCGGAGAATTCCGTTTTCGCTCCGTTTTTCTCATAGTAATTATAGAGGTCGTCGCCCTCTATTTTAACGATGACGCTGCCCTTGCCCGTAAGGTATTCGGGTTTTTCGGAAACCAGCGATTTATCGTATTGACTTTCCTTGATTGCGTCGAGGCTGTACTGCCCCGTCACGTTTTCTAAATCAGAGCGTCCCCCCCCCGAAGTTTCGGGAGCGCTCACTCCCGCGCCGAAATCGAGCATTCCGACGCCTGCACCCATAACCATCGTTGCGCACAGTAGCAATGCCAATATTTTTGCTGAAAGTTTTTTAAACATTGGAGGTTTGTCCTTTCGACCCGAGCCGTCGCCGAATGATTCGCAGCCGACCCCGACTTGCTTTTACGCAAGCCTTTTTCGCCCGTAAAAAACACGGTTTTCAAACAAAGCGTCCGACCTCATAGTCGCCCTGAAAAATAGTAATTTGTTTTATTGTACACTTTTTTCGCCGAATATGTCAAGTAAATATGTAAAAAAAATTTATCAATTTAACGGATTAAAGGAAAGCCCTGCCTTTCTCGGTCGGGGTTTTGCAATATTTTTTTCTTTCTTTGCGACAGGGATTTCTGTGTTATCCCACCTGTTTAAGGGATATTGTCAGTATAACACGGAAAACACGGCTTGTCAGGGGATGGTTAAAAATAAAAGTCCCCCTTCTCTTCGGGGGACTTGTTTTATTTCACGTAACAGCCGATTTTACTTTCTCGGGTTTTTGATGTTGGCTTGTGCGGCGGCAAGGCGGGCGATGGGGACTCTGTACGGCGAGCAGGAAACGTAGTTCAAGCCGATTTTGTGGCAGAACTCGATGCTCGACGGGTCGCCGCCGTGTTCGCCGCAGATTCCGCAATGCATATTCTTGCGGGTCTTTCTGCCGAGCTCGACAGCCGTTTCCATCAACTTGCCCACACCCGTCGTATCCAGACGCGCAAACGGGTCGGACTCGTATATCTTGTTCATATAGTACGAAGGCAGGAATTTGCCTGCGTCGTCGCGGGAGAAACCGAACGTCATCTGCGTCAAGTCGTTCGTTCCGAAGCAGAAGAACTCCGCCTCTTTTGCGATTTCGTCCGCAGTCAAAGCCGCTCTGGGTATCTCTATCATTGTGCCGACCTCATACTTCAAGTCGGACTTCGCCTTTGCGATTACCTCGTCGGCGGTTTTGACGACGATATCCTTGACGAACTTCATTTCCTTAACTTCGCCCGTGAGCGGTATCATAATCTCGGGAACGATGTTCCAATCGGGGTGCTTTTTCTTGACGTTTATCGCCGCTTTTATTATGGCTTTCGTCTGCATAACGGCAATTTCGGGATATGTTACCGTCAAACGGCAGCCGCGATGACCCATCATCGGGTTGAATTCGTGCAAGTCGGTTATGAACTGCTTGATTCTCTCCACCGACTTACCCTGCGATTCCGCAAGCGCTTTTATATCGTTCTCGTCGGTCGGGACGAATTCGTGCAAAGGCGGGTCGAGGAATCTTATCGTGACGGGATAACCGCCGAGAGCTTCGAACAGACCCTCGAAGTCTTTCTGCTGCATAGGCTCTATCTTACCGAGCGCAGCCTCTCTTTCTTCCAAGGTTTCCGAGCAAATCATCTCGCGGAATTTATCTATTCTGCCCTCGCCGAAGAACATATGTTCGGTACGGCAAAGACCGATACCCTGCGCTCCGAATGCCGCAGCCTGTTTTGCGTCGCCCGGAGTGTCGGCGTTGGTTCTGACGCCGAGCGCCTTATACTTGTCGGCGAGTTGCATAATCTTTCCGAAGTATCCGCTGTTCGGGTCGGCGGGAACGGTGGGGATAAGTCCCTCGTAGATGTTGCCCGTGGAGCCGTCGAGCGAAATGGAGTCGCCCTCTTTGTAGGTCTTGCCTTTCAAGGTGAACTTCTTGTTCTCCTCGTCCATCTTTATTTCGCCGCAACCCGAGACACAGCAGGTGCCCATACCGCGGGCGACGACAGCCGCGTGCGAAGTCTGACCGCCGCGCACCGTCAATATACCCTGCGCGTACTTCATACCCTCGATATCCTCGGGGGAAGTTTCCAATCTGACGAGCACGACTTTCTTGCCCTGCTTACCCTGCGCCACTGCGTCTTCCGCAGTGAACACTATCGAGCCTGCCGCCGCGCCGGGAGACGCAGCTATGCCCTTTCCTATCACGTTATTCTTGTCGGCTTCTTTCAGCGCTTTCGGGTCGAAAGTCGGGTGAAGCAACATATCCAGCGACTTGGCGTCTATCTGCATAAGCGCTTCTTTTTCGTTTATCATTCCCTCGTCGATGAGGTCGCAGGCAATCTTTATAGCCGCGGCTGCGGTACGCTTGCCGTTACGGGTTTGGAGCATATAGAGCTTCTTGTTTTCGATTGTGAACTCCATATCCTGCATATCGCGGTAGTGGTTTTCCAACGTCTTGCATACGTCCTGGAATTGCGCGTATGCTTCGGGGAAAACTTCTTTCATCTGCTCTATCGGCATAGGAGTGCGGACGCCCGCGACGACGTCTTCGCCCTGCGCGTTCACGAGGAACTCGCCCATAAGACCCTTTTCGCCGGTTGCGGGGTTACGCGTGAATGCCACGCCCGTGCCGGAAGTGTCGCCGAGGTTGCCGAACGCCATCATCTGCACGTTTACCGCGGTACCCCACGAATACGGAATGTCGTGGTCCATACGGTATATGTTCGCACGGGGGTTGTCCCACGAACGGAACACGGCTTTGATTGCCTCGAAAAGCTGCTCTTTGGGGTCGGACGGGAAGTCTTTGCCGAGCTGTTTCTTATATTCCGCCTTGAACTGGTTGGCAAGCTGTTTCAAGTCGTCCGCGGAAAGTTCCACGTCCTGCGTTACGCCCTTCTTCTCTTTCATCTCGTCGATGAGTTTTTCGAAATATTTCTTGCCGACTTCCATAACGACGTCGGAGAACATCTGAATGAATCTTCTGTAACAGTCCCAAGCCCAACGGGGATTGTTCGACTGCTTTGCGAGAACTTCGACGACCTCGTCGTTTAAGCCGAGGTTCAAAATCGTGTCCATCATACCGGGCATAGACGCTCTTGCACCGCTGCGGACGGAAACCAAAAGCGGGTTTTTCTTGTCGCCGAACTTCTTGCCCGTTTCCTTTTCCATTTTAACGATGTTTTCCATTATTTCTTTCTGGATAGCGTCGTTGATTTTTCTGCCGTCCTCGTAGTACTGCGTGCAAGCCTCGGTGCTTATCGTGAAACCCTGCGGCACGGGAAGCCCGATTTTCGTCATCTCCGCAAGGTTCGCGCCCTTGCCGCCGAGCAGCTCGCGCATTTTGGCGTCGCCCTCTTTGAACATATAGACGTACTTCTTATTCGCCATACTGTTTTCTTACTCTCCTTCTTTTTAAAATTATTCGTTTTGACGCAGTCCGCCGCTCTTTCGATGCGCAACTTCCCGCAAACGTAATTATATCATACAAAGGGCGTTTGCGCAAGGGTTTGACCCCATATTTCACAAAAAATATAAAACCCGCCCTGCTTTCGCCGTTTTCGGATGTCGGCAAGGCGGATAACACTATTGATAACACGTGTTCGATTGTCAACTCATAAGTTCAGGGCCGACGGGCAAAAATCAACGGACAAGAAAAACAAGTTTCTCCGTTCAGCCGAGCGAGCGCATTGACACAAACAAAATGCTAAAATTCACGAGCCGTGCAGGCGAGTCCTTTTAAAGTTCGACCGAGTCGTGACAAGCAAG
>CAJUPB010000016.1:24594-42768 GCA_910588155.1 uncultured Christensenellaceae bacterium | reverse complement strand
GACCCGAGAAATCGTGAAGGCTGACGATGAAATGCGACGCTTATAACCCGTCAGAGAGGATGGTGTTGATGCCGGTATATATAGTATACGCAATCTTCTTCTGATAGTCCGCGTCGAGAAGGAGTTTTTCGTCGTCGGGGTTGGAGAGGAATCCGCATTCCACGAGCAGGCTGGGAACTTCGGAGCATTGCAAAACGTAGTAATCGCCCTGCATTGCCGTGCGGTCGCACGCTTCGAGATTCATATTTATTATCGACTGCATAGAGTCCGCCATCGCCTTGCCCGTTTCGCTGCCCGGCGCGTAAAACACCTGCGCGCCGCGGACGCTGCTTCGGGGATAGAAATTCTGGTGAATGCTTATGACGAGGTCGGCGTTTGCGCCGCGAATGATGTCGCGTCTGGTCGCCATATCCTTCTGCTTTTTGTTCTTCGACGAAAGCCCGTAGAGTCCGTCGGAGTTTTTGCGCGTCATTACGACGGTGTAGCCGCCGCTTTCCAGCTCGGCTTTGAGCACGCGGGCAATCGTCAGGTTTATGTCGCTCTCCTTCGTCTTTGTATTCACGCCCTGCACTCCGCCGTCCACGCCGCCGTGACCCGCGTCTATGACAATCGTCTTGCCGTTTTTCGGCGCCGCCGAAGCCGTGGCAATCGGATAGGCAATCAGGCAGACGCTGACGGCGGTTATTATCGCAAGCGCGATTAGCAGAATGGTTTTCTTTTTAATCGATACGAACATTCATTCCCTTCCTTTGCGGTTTTTCCGCACACACGCAATTTTGTTTTTTTGCGGCAATCATTGAAAAAGTTTTACGTTGCCCTGCGTCCAAGAATCGAAGTACGCTTTGAGTTCCCTTTTCGCCGCCTTTTCGAAGCAGGCTATCAGCGAGTCGGGCAGCGCTATTTTGAGATAGTTTGCCGTGTAATAATCTTTGAGTGCGGCATAGAACGCGTCGTCGCCGATTATTCTGCGCAGGTTGTCGAACATCAACTGACCTTTTACGTAAGTCATATACGTGTATTCCATATTGTCGGCGTATTCGGCAAGCGACCTATCCATCGACGTGTCGGCATCGAAGCCCGGCTTATACAGCTCTATATACAGCATAAGAGAGGACAGCGCGTCGCTTATACGCTTTTCGAACTCCACGCCGTAGTCGGGATTCAGCGCGTAGAAAAGCGAAGCGCTGTATTCCGTCAGTCCCTCGTCCAGCCACGAGTTTGCCGTTTCGTCGTTGCCGACGACGCCGTACCACCACTGGTGTGCCGTTTCGTGTATAACGGCGTCGATATATGTCGAATTGTTCATTGCATCGGAGATTAACGAGAGGTTCGGATATTCCATTCCGCCCTGCAAAAAGGAAGTCTGCACGACGCTGTACGTCGGATAGGGGTATTTGCCGAACTTGTCGTTAAACGTCGTCAGAGCGTCTGCGGCGGCTTTCAGCGACGCGTCGGGCGCGGTGTCTGCATAATAGAAATACATAACCGACGTATCGCCGACCTTGGTTTCCTTGGTTTCGAACTCGCCGAGCACAGCCGCAAAATCACGCACTGCGCTTGCCGTTATCGACGCCGTCACGCTGTCTCCGTCGGCAACGTGAGAGCCGCTGCCCGTGTGCGCCATTTTATAGCCTGCGGGGTATTTCATAGTGACGTTATAGTTTGCCGCCTCGCTGTAAAAGGGGTCGCCCACGGCATAATAAGGGTCGGTTCTGAAACCGCCGTTTTCGTATACGCAGGCAACGGGATAGAAGTTGCCGAGATTGACTGTCTTGCCGTTATAGCCGAGTCTGTGGCGGACGTTTGCGAGCTTCACCTCGAAGTCCACGCCTATCTTGACTTTGGCGCCGGGAAGCAGTTTGTCGTCCAGCGTCACGCACAAAATATCCTCGTCGCTTCCCGAAATCGTGACTTCCTTCTGCGAAGAACCGACGGTTACGTTCGTCACGGTTATGCCGCCGTAGTTTTTGCCCGAGGGGTATGCCTTTGCCTCGTCCGCTTTTTCAATCGGCGCAAAGCGCGCGCCCTCGCGGTATGCGGAGGGATATAAGTGAAACTCCACCCTGTCGAGTTCGACGTCGTAATTGTTCACATAGTCCACGGTCATACTTGCCGTAAGCTTATGTTCTTCTCCGTCGTAGCTGGCGTTTATATCGTATGTGGACAGTCCTTTGGATATTTCGTCGAGTCCGCCGTCGTTGCAACCGACAAACGCGCTTACGCATATAATGAGTGCAAAAACAATGGCAAAACGTTTAAGTCGTTTCATAAAAAGCTCCTTGTATTTTTTCCGTTTGTATATGTCTATGCACTCCGCTTTTGCTTTATACGCAAAAAAAGCAGCGCATTTCGCGCTGCTCTTTTTATCGGAACATATTCTCTATTTTTCCGTGCAGGAGTCGCAGAACGCGAGTACGTCTTTGTACACCTCGTCGCGGTTTATTTCGTTGAGGACTTCGTGGCGCGCGCCCTCATACAGTTTCATTTGCGGGTTCAAACCCAGGTCGGCGAACTTCTTATACAGTTTTTTGACGAGTTTGCCGTTTGCGCCCACGCCGTCTTTGTCCCCGGCAATCAGCAGCAGAGGCAGGTCCTTTCTTATCTTTGCGTTGTCGTCGTCGGCTATCGAGCAAAGACCGTTGAACATATAGTAATAGAAGCCGTTGGAACATACGAAGTCGCAGAGCTTGTCCACGTTATACTCGCCGACGATTTTTTTGTCTCTCGTCATCCAGGCGTTTATGCCCTCTTCCTTAAACTTTTTGTCGTAGCTTTCGAAGGTGAGTTTGGCAAACAGACTGCCCCTTTCGTCCTTATGTTTTTTGAGTTTGCCTTTTGCGACAGACCTGCCGAATTTTGCCGTGCCTTTGGGCATAAGCGCGCTCCCGCTCAAAACGCAACCGACGATGCCTTCGGTGTCCTCGGTCAGATAGCGTTGCGTCAGAAACGAACCGTAGCTGTGTCCCAGCACTATGACGGGAAGATTGTAAGTCTCTTTCAATATATTTGTCAAGCGCAGCAAATCGGACACCGTGTTTTCGAAAAGGTCGCCCTCGCCGGCAAGTCCGAGCGCGTCTTTGTCGGTCAGTCCGTGGGCGCGGTGGTCGTCGCCTGCTACGATATAACCGTGTTCGTTCATAAAGCGGGCGAAGTCCGAATATCTGCCGATATGCTCGACCATACCGTGCACTATCTGCAATACGGCTTTCGGCTGTTTGACGTCGGCGAAAACGGCGTATGATATTTCTTTGCCGTCTGCCGCAGCGAATGTTTTTCTTTCCATAATTTTCTCCTCGCTGTGTTTTCGATAGGATTCGACGAAATGACGTCATAAATTTTATTTTGCGCCGCCGCTCGCGTTTTATAATATAGTTTGCTTGTATTCGGAGAAAAGCGGCGGCGAAAGGTCTTTAAATAATTATAGCCGACTTATCCGACAAAGTCAACTCCCTGCCGCGGTTTTTTTTGCGAATCGGCGACACGGGGTCGCGAAATACGTTGTTTAAGGAGTAGAAATTGGAAAAGAAAGTGCTTGTTATGACGGGCGGAGGCACTGCCGGACACGTGCTTCCCTGTCTGGCGCTGCTGCCGTTTTTGAAGTCGTTTTTCACGGAGATACATTTCATCGGCAGCAACAGCGGTTACGAAAAGAAGCTTGTCGGCGACAGTGCGATATACCACGGAATCGACGCGGTGAAGTTGAGCCGAGGCGGCAAGAACATATTAAAAGCGTTCGGCGTGCCGTTCAAGCTGGCGAAAGCCAAAAGACAGGCAGCCGCGCTTTTGCGGCAAATCCGACCCGACGCGATATTCTCGAAAGGCGGATACGTCGCCCTTCCCGTCGTGCTTGCCGCAAAGAAGCATCCGCACATATTTATGCACGAGAGCGATATGACGCTGGGGCTTGCCAACAGGCTGTCGAGGCGGCGCTGCAAATATCTGTTCACGTCTTTCGACACAATCGAGAGCGACGACGCCATTCACACGGGCGCGCCCATTCGGCAGTCGATATATTACGGTTCGCGCGAGGACGCCGTCAAGAAATACGGTTTGGGCGCACGCCGCCCCTGTCTGCTGGTCGTCGGGGGTTCGAGCGGCGCAAAGGCGATTAACGACGTCGTTCTCGGCTGTTTGAACGAGCTGTGCGCGAGGTTCGACGTTCTGCACATAACCGGCGAAAAGCTGGCGACGGGCACGGAGCGCGCGGGATATAAGGCAATCGGGTATACGGACAAAATCGAGGACTGTTATGCTCTTGCCGACTTTGTTCTGTCGCGCGGCGGCAGCGGCGCGCTGTTCGAGCTTATGGCTTTGAAAAAGCCGACGCTTATCGTTCCCCTGCCGAAAGGGGCGTCGCGCGGCGACCAGATTGACAACGCCGAATATTTTTGCAAGCGCGGTGCGGCGCTCGTTTTGAAGCAGGAGCAGATGACGGCAGGCAGTCTTTTGTCATCGCTGGACAAGCTTATTGCTTCCAAAGCCGCGCTGAAAGACGGTATGTCTTCTCTGGGACGCATAGACGGCACGCGCAAAATCGCGCAAATAATAATCGACGACTGCAAGTGATACAAGGAGGAACAACGTGAAATTTTGCAAGGGTTTTACCCGTCTTCAAATCAACGTCATAATACTGCTCGGCTCGTTCGTCGTGCTGCTCTTGTGCTCGACGCTGTTTCTGCGGCTTGCCGACTCTTCTACTGTCTTTTCGCCGACGCCGCCGCACACGAAAATCAGAAACGCGCGGCCGTCGCTGAGTCCGACATTCAACCGCGAAATCAACATCGGCGGCAGCGGCGACGAGAGCGTCGCCGACGTGTTCACTGTCGACGGCAAACTTTACATATTCGGTTCTACCGCCTCTTCCGACTGCGACCTCGACGGCGAGGGCGGCGTATATCTCGCCAAAGTAGCCGCAGACGGCTCTACGCTGGGTTTTGCGCAATACGGCAACGCGGGCGACAGTCTTGTCCGCGCCGTACTCTGCGAAGGCGGCTTTCTGCTGGGAATAAACAAGTCCGACGGCGGTTCTTATCTGATTGCGACCGACCTTGCCGGCGAAAAAAAGTCCGACGCGGACACTTCCGGCGCGGCAAACGAGCAGATTGCGGACGTCAAGCAATTCGGCGAACGATACGTCGTTCTGACCCGTATAACTGACAATCTCGGCGTCGTCAATCTCAAAGCCAGGGTCTTGAACGACAAGCTGGAAACGGTGGCGGACAGAGTTTTTCAGCACGCCTGCTCTCTCGAATACATAGACCTGTTCGAAGTCGGCGACGGCAATTACGTTATCGCCGTCAATCTGGTTTCCGAAATTGCCGGCCGTATGGCTTTCGTAAGCTGGGGTTTGCGTCAGAGTCCGTTGTTTTACGACATAGACCTCGGCAGCGGAAGCGTTTACCGCTGCGACGCGGTCATTCCCTATCAGCACGGCTATCTCGCCGCCGTCGTCGACGACAAAAAGATTTGCGACATCATAACCGTTTCGACGGCTTTCGCTTTGCACTCGCGCATATATCTGAAACAATCGTCGGTCGGCGGCGCGCGGCTGTTCTACACGCCCGACGGATATTTCTGTCTTATGAAGCGCGGCACCGATTTATCCACTATGATAATGCTGGACTTCGACCTGCAATACAAAGGCGTGGCGGCACAGTTCTCGACGGCTGCCGACGTTTACAGTCATTCCGTCTACGGCAACAGCGCGGTGTTCTGTATGTCGGGCAAGCGCGGCGCGCAGGTAGTGACCTGTGCGGACGGCAAGGTTACGGGCGGCGCGGACTTCGGCTGTCCCTATATGGAAAACATTTTCGTACGCAAAATCGACGGCAAACTCGCATTCGTTGCGACATTTGACAAGACGACAAGCGACTGCCCTGTGAACTTCGGCAAAAAAGACGTTTGGGTGGCTATGCTCAATTGAAGCGTTGACGTACGCAACCGAAGCAAAAACGCAAGCCTGACGATGTATTGCAAAATGTCAAACTCGTTCATTGCGGCTCTGACGGGTTAGAAGCGAGCAAGACAAGGAAAACGAGTTTCTCCGACGGGGAGCGTACACCCCCGTACGTGACCCCGAGGAGAAACGATGTTTGACGCAGTATTGCGACGCTTATAACCCGTCAGTGTGAAAGACCGACAACATTGGTCACCGGCATCGAAAACGCAATACCCTGCCCCTCGCTTTTGAGTCCGGCTTCCCTGTACAGAGCGTGCAAAACGTCGTCGCGTATCTGTTCGGGGACGAGTATCATAACTATTTCTTTGTCGGGCTGTATCGTTATGTGAAAGAATTCTTCCGCCTCTTTATTCGCCGTGCCGCGGGCGTGAATGACGGTTCCTCCGCGCGCGCCGACTTCCTTTGCGGCGTTCATTACCGTTTCGGAAAAGCCGGTATTCACTATGCAAAGCACCAATTCGTATCCGCTTTTACTCATTTCGCCTGCTCTCCTTTTACCATTCTGTTATTGCTCAAAAAGCCGAATATCAGCGTGCCTATGACGCCCGTAAGCGGCAAAGTGTACGCTATGCCCTTACCGTTTTTTATCGTTTTGAATTTTTCTTCCAACGTTGCGACTGCCTCGGGAATTTTATCCTCCTGAATGACGCCGAATATCACCGATTTTTCGGAGTCGTTCAAGCCGAACAGCGCGAGCATTTTTGCGTCCGCCGTGCCGTGACCGAGCATCACCGTCTGCATATTCACGTCGAACGACTGTATCAAATCCGTGTAATACTCGGTTTTGTTCCTGTTCACTATCGTGACAAGCAATTCCAGCCTGTTCTGCGATACGGTATTCTTGTCCGCCGGCTTTTGCTTTTTATTTGCCGTCCGCTCTTTTGCCGCGGCGATTTTCGTTTTTACCCTTCCCATATTATTCGCCCCTGTCGAAGTATATAATCTGTTCGTCGTCGGCGGAAAGTATGCGTTTCATAGTTATCTTCGCGCGCACCTTTGCCGACATTACCGCCTTGAAACCGAGGACCTGTATCGTTATCAGCGGCGTCATCGCCACCATTGCCACAATGCCGAATGCAAACTCCATAACCGCGCTTTCTCCCCACAAAACACTGCAAGCGCCCAGCGCGAGCGGCAAAATGAAGCCGGACGTCAACGGACCCGACGCCACGCCGCCGGAGTCGAAAGCTATTGCCGTGTAAATCTTCGGGACGAAGAACGACAGTCCGAGCGACAGCATATAGCCGGGAATTATATAGTACAGAAGCGAGAACTTGAAAATTATCCGCAACATCGACAGCGCTATGGACAGCCCGACGCCGACGGACAGCGCAATCATCATTTCGATTTTCGTCACGCCTCCGCCCGTCACTTCCTCGACCTGTTTATTCAAGACGTGCACTGCCGGCTCGGCAAGCACGACGACCGCGCCGAGCACGAGTCCGACAACGGCAAGCAGAATCTTGCCGTCACCCGCTATTTCCTGTCCCATTTTGAAACCTATCGGCATAAAGCCGACGGTTACTGCGGTCAGGAATATGACGAGTCCGACGAACGTATAGACAATGCCTATCACTATCTGAATGATTTTGGCTTTCGGAAGTTTCAGCACGGTAAACTGCAAAATCACAAAGAACAGCGCAATCAGTCCGAGCGCTTTCGTCACGTCGAACACGGTCTCCAACACGGTTTTCCACATTCCGATACCCAAGTTGGCTTCTATGGAAAAGTCGGGCAATTGATACTGCATACTGCCCTTGGACAGAAGCGCCAACACCGTTACCGCGAGCATAGGACCTATGGAACAGAGCGCGACGAGACCGAAGCTGTTTTCGTTGCTGTTTCTTCCGCCTATCGTGGTGGATATGCCGACGCCGAGCGACATTATGAAGGGTACGGTTATCGGCCCCGTGGTCACGCCGCCGCTGTCGAACGAGAGCGGCAAAAACTCCGCCTTGCCGCTCATAAGCAGTGCGCAGAGAGCGAAAAGCAGCATATAAAAGAACATCAGCATTTGCGACAGGTTCTTTCTGAAAACTATTTTCAAGACGGCGAGCAGCAGAAAGAGTCCGACGCCTACGCCGACGGTCACAATCAGTACGGTGCCGTTCATTACCGCGGAGACCTGCCCGGCGAGCACGGACAAATCGGGTTCGGCTATCGTTATCAGCACGCCCATAACAAAGCACACGGACAGCAATACAACAAGCTTTTTGGACTTTGTGAGACCTGCGCCCGTATGCTCGCCCATCG
The DNA here is from genome assembly GCA_910588155.1 of uncultured Christensenellaceae bacterium. Lineage (GTDB taxonomy): Bacteria > Bacillota > Clostridia > Christensenellales > Pumilibacteraceae > MGBC157735. Next base: position 34,556 of record CAJUPB010000016.1, on the reverse strand, counting down.
GCGTCATAGCCAGGTCGGCGCCGAGATTGAACAGAGCGATACCGATTATCAGCAAAACCGCCGACACCGAAAACACGACGAGTTCTTTGGCGGAAAAATCGACGAGCGGCGTAAAAGAAAGCACTATCACAATCAGCGCGACGGGCGCGACGGATATCAGCGCTTCTTTGAGTTTCAGCAGCAGGGACTTAATCAATACTATGTACTCCGAGTCACTTATCGCGGAAAGCCAGGGCTTTTTCCAGCTCCACCGCCTCGCGGTATACCTTTGTCATCTTACGTTTGTCTTCCAGCGGCGTCAGAGGAAACCGCCAGGAAAACGGAATCAGTTCTTCTTCCCCGCCTATATACTTCGGCGCGTCCAATGACGCTTTCATACTGCGGACGCGCTCTTTCAGCGCGGCTTTTTCGGGCGCGGTCTTTGCCCGACGTTTTATCTGCGTTTTCGGTATTACTTTTTTTTCGGGCATATTCGTTCCGCCTCCTTTTATATTTTCTTTTTATATTTTATGCATTTTGCCGAATACGATACGCGTTCACCAACGGTTGGAAGAGCGAACGTCGTCATCCAATCCCGAGAACTTGTTCTTGTTTTTGTTCAAAATGAATTTGAGTTTCGGAATGTCGTTTGCGGCGACTTTCATCGGCGGCGTCGTTCCCTTTATCGTCTGGAACGTATCCTTGTTCGACGACAGAATGACTATTCCTCTGTCCTCGTCGATTATATAGTCGTGGACGTGATACCAATCTATATACGAAAATTCGGTATATATTCCCTTATCCACCACTGCGCTTTTGGACAGTGCGAGCGAGAGAAACAGCAGAGCCGCGCTTAAACACATCAGCACCGCGAAAGTAAGCGTCAGGTTATACTCCCAATTGTTCATTCCGAAAACGGCGTTCATTATCTCTCTTTCCGGCGCCTCGGGGTCGAATATCTGGCTGGTAAGATAGAAAATGAAAAAGCCTATCAAGAGCAGGAACGCCCAATAGCGGAGTTTACTGCTTTTCAGCTCCACAAGCCGAATCGAGTTATACAGTTTGAACTGTCTTTTTATCAGCTTTACCGCAAAATATATAAGTACGCCGGACACGCCCACGGAGACCAGCAACGTGAGCAGCGGCGGCAGCAAGCCGAGCACGGTTTTGGAAACACTTATCAGCATAGCGTAATTATAGCACAGCGAAAAAAAAAATTCAAGTTATTTTCCGCTTTTTCGAAAAATGCGGCGGAAAAATGCGGGCTTTTTTCAAGGCGGCGACGCCGACCGTCCGTGAAAGGGCAAGACAAAAGGCGGAACGCTTTTCGCGCACCGCCCTGCTTCGGTACAAAATTATTATTTGAAATACGATATACCCGCTTCGAAGATTTTCATATCGCTTTCGCCGCCGACGTTTTTCATAAGGTTGTCGCCGATACGTTCGCTGTGACCCATTTTGCCGTAAACTCTGCCGTCGGGTCCCGTGATGCCCTCTATCGCGAAAACGGAGCCGTTGGGGTTATGCGGCGAAGTCATTGTCGCGTTGCCGTCGAAATCGCAATACTGCGTGGCAATCTGTCCGTTTTCTATGAGTTTTTTGACGGTTGCGTCGTTTGCCGAGAATCTGCCTTCGCCGTGGGACACTGCCACGTTGTAGACCTCGCCCACCTTTACGTTGCTCAACCAGGGACTCAAATTCGACGCCACTCTTATCTTGGAAATCGTGGAAACGTGTCTGCCTATGTTATTGAACGTCAGCGTCGCGCTTTCGTCCGTCAGCTCGCCTATTTCGCCGAACGGCAGAAGTCCCATTTTGACGAGAGCCTGAAAGCCGTTGCATATTCCGAGCGCGAGTCCGTCGCGGTTTTTGATTAGGTCGTTGACGGCGTCCGAAAGGCGTTTGTTTCTGAACGTCGTGGCGATGAACTTGCCGCTTCCGTCCGGTTCGTCGCCGCCCGTAAATCCGCCGGGGAACGCGATTATCTTGCACTCTTTTATGAGTTTTGCCATTTCCTTGACCGACTCGTCAATCTCCTGCGGAGTGCGGTTTCTGACCACGTATACCATCGGTTCGCCGCCCGCAATCGCAAAACGTTTTGCGACGTCGTATTCGCAGTTGTTGCCGGGGAACACGGGAATAAACACTTTCGGTTTGGCTTTGCCGACTGTTTTTGCGGCGGGTTTTATGTCTTTTGTCCGTTCGTAGTTTACGTTCTCCGCCCGTCCGTTTGCGGGTGCGACAGTCGGGTATATCGCCTCGAACGTGCCCGTAAACGCCTTCCTTGCCTCTTCAAGCGGCAATTCCCTGCCGCCCGAGTAAATATACTCGTCGCAACTCATAGCCTTGAATTTACAGCCGATTCTGACAGTCGGCTCGTTTGTCGTGAAGCCGATAAGCTCCAAATCGTAGCCCACGAAGTCCTCGGGGTCGGCGCAGGAAAGCAGTATGTCGCCGAGCGCGGGAGTGAAGAAATCTTTTTTCACTCCGTTCACGGCAAAGCCGAGACCCTCTCCCAAACAGCTTTTCACAATCTCGCCGATTGCGCCGCCGTCCTCGACCACGGACACGTAGTCCACGCGTTTTCGGGCAATCTCGCCGTGCAGAAGTTTCAGGAATCTGACGAGTTCTTCATAGTCCGCTATGCCGTTTTCCTTTCTCGGCAGGCGGTATCTGTACACTTTCTGACCTGCTTTTTTAAGCACGTTGTCGATAATCTCGTCGGCTCTGCCCACGCCTAGTGCGAACGATATGAGAGTGGGCGGAACGTCGGTTTTTTCGAAAGTACCGCTCATAGAGTCCTTGCCGCCGATTGCCGCAAGACCGAACCGAAGCTGTGCTTCGAGTGCGCCGAGCAGCGCGCTCGTAGGTTTGCCCCAACGTTCCGGCTCGTCGAACAGTCTTTCGAAGAACTCCTGGAAAGTCAGGCGTATGCTTTCGAAAGGCGCGCCTGCGGCGACTGCCTTGATTACCGAAAGTATGACGGAATACTGCGCGCCGACAAACGGGCTTAACGACATAAGCGCGGGATTGCAGCCGTATGCCGACACCGTGACGGTGTTTGTTTCGCCGTTTTCGACGGGAAGTTTCGCAGCCATTGCCACGGCGGGCGTAAGCTGGGTTTTGCCTCCGAACGGCATAAGCACGGACCCTGCGCCGATACTGCCGTCGAACGTTTCGCCGAGTCCCTTCTGCGAGCAGACATTTTCGTCGGCGAGAATATTTTTGATTAGAGCGACATAATCGCCTTTATTGTACAGGCTCTGTCTTTCCTTGCCGAGGCTGTCGAAGAACTCCGGCGCATTTTCCTTTATTGTCACGTTTGCCGTCTGTCTCGCGCCGTTGGAGTCGAGGAACTTTCTCGGCAAATCCACGACGACTCTGCCGCCGCAGTACATTCTCATTCTCGCGGTGTCCGTGACTTTTGCCACGACCGTCGCCGTCAAATTCTCTTTGGCGCATTTCTCCGTCGCCTTTTCGACGTCTGCCGCCGCAACCACGACAGCCATTCTTTCCTGCGATTCGGAAATCGCAAGCTCGGTTGCCGAGAGTCCCGCGTACTTTTTGGGTACGGCGTCGAGGTCTATGTCGAGTCCGGAAGAAAGCTCTCCTATCGCCACGGACACGCCGCCCGCTCCGAAGTCGTTACAGCGTTTTACCAGCGTCGTGAACGATTTGTCGCGCATAAGGCGCTGTATCTTTCTTTCGGTCAGAGGATTGCCCTTTTGCACTTCCGCGCCGCAACTGTCCAGCGAATGAACGGTGTGCACCTTGCTCGAACCCGTCGCGCCGCCGCAGCCGTCTCTGCCCGTTTCGCCGCCGATAAGCAGCACTGCGTCGCCTGCCTGCGGTACGCCGCGCACGACGTTTTCTTTCGGCGCCGCCGCCACAACGTAGCCCGTTTCCAACCTCTTCGCCACATAGCCGGGGTGGTACATCTCTCGAACGAGACCCGTGGAAAGTCCTATCTGGTTGCCGTAGGACGAGAATCCTGCCGCCGCGGTTTTGCTTATTACGCGCTGCGGAAGTTTGCCTTTCATCGTCTTTTCTATCGGAGCATTGACGTCCGCCGCGCCCGTTATGCGCATTGCCTGGTAGACGTAGGAACGACCGGAAAGCGGGTCTCTTATCGCGCCGCCGAGACAGGTCGCCGCGCCGCCGAACGGTTCTATTTCCGTCGGGTGGTTATGCGTTTCGTTTTTGAACATAACCAGCCAATCTTCGCTTTTGCCGTTTACGTCCGCAGTCACGTTTATCGAGCAGGCGTTTATCTCTTCGGATGCGTCGAGATTTTCCAGACCGCCGCGCGCCTTTATTTCTCTCGCGCCCATTGTCGCTATGTCCATAAGGCAGGGATATTTATCCGCTCTGCCCTTATGATGCGCGTTGAACAGTTTGAGATAAGTTTCGTATGCCTGCGATATTTCCGGCATATCCGATTTTATTTTCACGTTTTGCAGCGTCGTCAGAAACGTCGTATGGCGGCAATGGTCCGACCAATACGTGTCGATGACTTTCAGCTCGGTTTCCGTGGGCTGTCTGTTTTCGCTTCTGTAATGCGCCTGCACGAACAGCAAGTCCGCCGTGCTCATAGCAAAGCCCATATTTTTGCGGTATTGCTCTATCTGCGCTTTATCCATTTCGTTGAAGCCGTCCACCAGCCGCACAGCATCTGGCGGAGCGACTTTGGCTTTCAAGCTGTCGGGCATTTCGAACGAACAGATTCTCGCCTCGACGGGGTTGACGAGGTATTTCTCTATCCTCTTCATCTCCTCGTCGCCGACGCCGGCAACCGCGTATACCGTCGCCGTGCGTATTTCGGGACGCGCACCCATAGTCAGAAGCTGTACGCACTGCGCCGCGCTGTCCGCCCTTTGGTCGTATTGCCCCGGCAGATACTCCGTGCCGAACACTTTGTACCCGTCCAGACTCGGAAGTTCGTCGAGATATACTATATCGACGGGAGGTTCGGAAAATACGTTTTTGACGGCGGAATCGAAGTCTTTGCCTTCCAGACCCTCTACGTCATAGCGCAAAAACAGCCGCACGTCTTCGGTTTCTATTCCGAGTACGGTTTCTATGTCGCCGCGTACTTTTTGCGCGGCTACTCTTTCGCCGCTCTTCTTCTCTACGTAAATTCTTTTGATAGACAAAATATTCTCCTTCGGCTTTTCAGCCCTGAAAAATCGGTTTTTTTTAATCGTCGATTTTGTGCCGCCCTTTCGCCGATGTGTTGCGAGCTCAATGACGATTGCAAATTATATTTGTCAAACTCGTTCATTGTGCGCCCGACGGGTTAGAAGCGAGCAAGACAAGGAAGGTGCGGATTTTGCACAGGGCGCGTACTCAAACGTACGCAACCGAAGCAAAAACGCAAACCTGACACAGTATTGCAAAATGTCAAACTCGTTCATTGTGCGTCCGACGGGTTAGAAGCGAGCAAGACAAGGAAGGTGCGGATTTTGCACAGGGCGCGTACTCAAACGTACGCAACCGAAGCAAAAACGCAAACCTGACGATGTATTGCAAAATGTCAAACTCGTTCATTGTACGTCCGACGGGTTAGAAGCGAGCAGTGCAAGGAAGTCCGAGTGATTTCGAAGGGGAGCGTACTTTGCGTACGTGACCCGAGAAATCGCGACGGCTGACGCCGCAATGCGAAGCTTATAACCCGTCGGAACAGATGTCGGAACGATAAAACATCTTCTCAAACCCAACCATTCCCAAAGCCGCATAAGCTTTTTTCCGAGCGTCTTTGAGGTCTTTGCCGAGCGCGGTCACGCCGAGAACTCTGCCGCCGTTTGTTATTATCTTGCCGCATTCGCCGCATATTGCCGTGCCTGCGTGGAACACAATCGCATTCTTTTCGCTGTCGCCGAAATCGATTATTTTACCCTTTTCGTACTTTTCGGGATAGCCGCCGCTTGCCGCCACGACGCAGACGCAAGCCTCTTTCGAATACTCTATATTCAGCTTGTCGAGAGTGCCGTCGATTGTCGCGTCGAAAATGTCGAGCAGGTCGGTTTTAAGTCTCGGCAACACCGCCTGCGTTTCGGGGTCGCCGAAGCGTGCGTTATATTCCAAAACTTTTATTTTGTCGCCGCAGACCATAAGTCCGAAATACAGCACGCCTTTGAATGTTCTGCCCTCGGCTTTCATAGCTTTGACCGTCGGTTCGAAAATTTCTTTTTCCGCCTTGGCTTTAAGTTTGTCCGTATACATAGGCACGGGGCTGAATGCGCCCATACCGCCCGTGTTCAGACCCTTGTCGCCGTCGAGCGCGCGTTTATGGTCGCGGCTTGCAGGCATAGGTTTTACCGTTTCGCCGTCGCAATATGCCAGCACGGAAACCTCTTGACCCGTCAAAAATTCTTCGACGACCATTTTTCCGCCTGCCGCGCCGAACGCCTTGTCTTCCATTATCTCTTTAACGCCGTTCAGCGCCTGTTCGCGCGTCGTGCAAATCAGCACGCCCTTGCCGAGTGCAAGTCCGTCGGCTTTCAAAACCACGGGTATATCGCAAGTCGCAACGTATTCTTTGGCTTTTTCCGCGGAGTCGAACACCTCGTATTTTGCCGTCGGTATCGCGTATTTCTTCATCAGATTTTTGGAAAAGGCTTTGCTTGCCTCGATTATTGCGGCTTCCTTTGTCGGTCCGAACGCCCTGTGTCCTCTCTCGTTCAGCCTGTTCACAAGCCCCATTGCAAGAGGGTCGTCGGGCGCGACTACCGTCATATATATGTCGTCGTGCTTATCCACGAACTCGACAATCTTGTCTATGTCCGTCGCCTTTATATCGGATATGCACTCGGCAATCTGCGCCATACCGGCATTGCCGGGAATTGCGTACAGCTTGCCGACGCGATTGGACTGTTTGAGTTTCCAAGCGATTGCGTGTTCTCTGCCGCCGCCGCCGATTATGAGTATATTTTTCTTTTCCATATATCTCCTCCCTGCCTTTTTTTCGAAAAAGCAGGCAAAACTTTATGCCGTTGTTTAAGCTGATTTTTACGCCGCACCGTCAACCCCTCGGGTCGAGCAAGACAAGAAAAACAAGTTTCTTTTTTTTCGCCACGCGAACGCATTAGCTCGACGGTTACTTGACAAATAAAATGTTTAAATTCACGAGCCGTGCAGGCGAGTCCTTTTATGAGTTCGACCGAGTCGTGACAAGCAAGCAAGAACGGCTCTTGCCGTTCGCGGCGCAGCGACGACTCGCGTTTGGTCGAAATGTCGCGAGCAGTGCCGGGGAAAACGAGTTTCTTTTTTCCCACGCGAACATATCAGCTCGACGGTTACTTGACAAATTAAGTGCTAAAATACACGAACCGTGCAGGCGAGTCCTTTATGAGTTCGACCGAGTCGTGACAAGCAATCAAAGAACGGCTTTTGCCGTTCGCGGCGCAGCGACGACTCGCATTTGGTCGAAACCGTCCTGACGGGTTAGAAGCGAGCAGTGCAAGGAAGGCGCGGATTTTGCGAGGGCGCGTACACCGACGTACGCAACCGAAGCATAAACGCAAGTCTGACGACGCAATGCGAAGCTTATAACCCGTCAGTGTTTGAAGTGACGGGACCCGACAAACACCATCGCTATCCCATTCCTGTCGCACTCTTCTATGCTGTCCTTATCGCGTATCGAGCCGCCCGGCTGAATAATGGCGGAAATGCCGGCTTTGGCGCACAGTTCTACGCAATCGGAGAACGGGAAGAACGCGTCGGACGCGAGCACCGCGCCTTTGACTTTTTCGCCCGCGCGCTCGATTGCCTGACCCGCCGCCCAAATACGGTTGGTCTGACCGCCGCCGACGCCTATCGCGGCAAAGTCGTTTGCCACGACAATCGCGTTCGACTTCGTGTGCTTGACGACCTTATATGCGAATTTCATCTGTTCCATTTGCGCCTTTGTCGGCTTTTTCTTGGTTACGACCTTGACGTCGCCGTCGTCGAAAAGAGTGGCGTCCTTATCCTGCACGAGCAGTCCGCCCGCAACTTTCTTCATATCGTAAATCTTTTTCTTCGCCCGACCCATTACGTCGAGCTGCAATATTCTGACGTTCGGTTTGACCGTCAAAATCTTCATTGCCTCTTCGGTAAACGACGGCGCAATTATGATTTCCAAGAAAATCTTGCTCATTTCCGCCGCAGTCTCGGCATCCACTTCTCTGTTGCAAGCGACGATTCCGCCGAAAATGCTGACAGGGTCGCACTCGTACGCGCGCACATATGCCGTATGGATATCCTTTGCGGTAGCCACGCCGCAGGGGTTTGTGTGCTTGCTTGCGACGACGCAGGGCTCGTCGAATTCCTTGACAAGCTCGATTGCGCCCGCCGCGTCGTTTATGTTATTGAAAGAGAGTTCTTTGCCGTGGAGCTGTTTTGCCATAGGCAGGCTTCCCTCCACGGGCAGAGCCTCGCGGTAGAACGCCGCGCGCTGATGGGGGTTTTCGCCGTAGCGGAGTTCCTGCGCCTTTTCGTATGCGTAAGTCACGGTTTCGGGGAACTCTATTTCAAGCTGCTCGGCGAGGTAGTTGGAGATGAGGCTGTCGTACTCCGCGGTATGGCGGAACACCTTATACATAAGCGTCATTTTATACGTCAAATCCATCGTGTTGTTTTTGAGTCTTTCCACGACCTCGGCATAGTCTCTCGGGTCTACGACGACGGCGACGTCTTGATAGTTCTTCGCCGCGGCGCGTATCATAGTGGGTCCGCCGATGTCGATATTCTCGACAGCGTCTTCCTTTGTCACGCCCTCTTTCATAATCGTGGCTTTGAACGGATAGAGATTGACGCAGACGATGTCAATCGGGTCTATGCCGAGTTTTTCCAACTGCTTCATATGTTCCTTGTCGTCGCGGCGCGCCAAAAGTCCGGCGTGCACGGCGGGGTGCAACGTCTTTACTCTTCCGTCCAGACACTCCGGAAAGCCCGTTATGTCGCTTATACCGATTGTCTTTATTCCCGCGTTTTGCAAAGCTTTCGCCGTGCCGCCCGTCGAGATTATCTCATAACCGAGTTTTTCGAGGTCTTTGGCGAACTCTACGACGCCCGTTTTGTCGCTCACGCTTATAAGAGCTCTCTTCTTCATTTATGTATTCTCCTTTTCTTGCTTTTTGAAAAAGCAAGACAAAACTTGTTTCGCAGGTATCGTTCGGCTTTCGCGGTTCAACGCCCCGACAGCCTTTCATACTTTCCGTCTGCAAACGAAACGAAAGAATCTATGCCGTCAATCCGCGCACAAATCCTTTACGACGCTCACCAAAAGAGGATGTTCGCACTCGTCCAGCACACGCTTTGCCAATGTTTCGGGCGTGTCGGTCGGAAGCACGGGTATGCTCTTTTGACGTATTATCTCGCCCGTATCGATGTCGTTGGCGACATAATGCACTGTTGCGCCGCTCTCTCTTTCTCCCGCCGCGATTACCGCCCTATGCACGTTCAAGCCGTGATAGCCCTTGCCGCCGAACTTCGGAAGCAATGCCGGATGTATATTTATCAGTCTGCCGGCAAACGTATCGACGATTTCCTCGGACAGTATGCCGAGGTAACCGACAAGCAGGATATAATCGGGATTCAAGCGTTTCAGCTCTTTTAGCATTGCGGCGTCGCGGTCTTCCCCGCTTCCGCCGAAATCGGCTTTGGCAAACACCTTCGTCGGTATGCCTCTTTTCCTGCCGCGTTCCAATGCGTACGCCTCGCCGTTCGACGAAATGATTTCCAAGCTTTCGGCGTTTATTTCTCCGCAATCGATGGCGTCGAGCACGGCTTGCATATTAGTTCCGCCGCCGCTGACGAGATAGACGAGTTTTTTCATTCATTTCTCCTTAAAAGGAATCGGGGGTTAAAAGCCGTTATTATTCGATACGGCGACGGGGAGCGTACTCTTTCGTACGTGACCCGAGACGACACGTGAATGACGAACTATTGCGACGCGTATTCGGCTTGCCCTTTCGGCTTTATATTGCTCTCTCGGCTTAAAA
>CAJUPB010000016.1:0-24494 GCA_910588155.1 uncultured Christensenellaceae bacterium | reverse complement strand
GGCGACGGGGAGCGTACTCTTTCGTACGTGACCCGAGACGGCGCGAGAATGACGACCTGGTGCGACGCGTATTCGGCTTGCCCTTTCGGCTTTATATTGCTCTCTCGGCTTAAAAGTCGCAGACGCGAGCAAGAGCAGAAATTCGATGCGACGGCGACGGGGAGCGTACTCTTTCGTACGTGACCCGAGACGGCGCGAGAATGACGAACTATTGCGACGCGTATTCGGCTTTTAAGAGAGTTTTACGCCGGGAACATCGGTAGTCTTTCCTATCACATACGCCGACTCTCCCAGCTCGTTGAGTCGATTGACGACGGCAGCTGCGTTTTCCTGCGCCGTGCAGAACACCATACCGATACCCATATTGAACGTATTGTACATCTGCTCCTTTTTGAGACCGCTGCGCTCTTTGAGCATATCGAACAACGGCGAGTGCGGATAGGACTCCGTATCGATTTCGCAGCCGATTCCCTTCGGGAAAATACGGGGTATGTTCTCCACGAATCCGCCGCCCGTGATGTGAGCTATGCCCTTGATTTCGAACTCGCTTGCAATCGTCAATGCGGTTTTGACATATATCTTCGTGGGGGTCAACAGCGCGTCTATGTATGTCTTTTTGAGTCTGTCGTCGTACTTTTCCAATTGCGCTTTATTCTCTCCGAACAGCTTTCTCACAAGGCTGTAACCGTTGGAATGCACGCCGCTTGACGCAATGCCAATCAGCGCGTCGCCCGCCTTTATGTTCTTTCCGTTTATAATCTTTTCCCTGTCCACGATGCCGACGCAGAAGCCCGCAAGGTCGTATTCGCCGTCGGGATAGAAGCCCGGCATTTCCGCGGTTTCGCCGCCTATCAATGCGCAGCCTGCCTGACGGCACCCCTCGCACACGCCGGAAACTATTTTTTCCGCGGTTTCGGGATAGAGTCTGCCGACCGCGAGATAGTCGAGGAAGAACAGAGGTTTTGCGCCCTGACACACGACGTCGTTGGCGCACATCGCCACGCAGTCGATTCCGACCGTGTCGTGCTTGTCGGCGATAAACGCATATTTGAGTTTGGTGCCGACTCCGTCCGTTCCCGACACGAGAACGGGATTTTTCAAGCCGCTGTTTTCTATGGAATAGAAACCGCCGAACGAGCCGAGGTCGCCGAGAACGTTCTCGTCGAACGTCGACTTCGTATGCTTTTTCATAAGCTCGACAGCCTTGTAACCGCGCGTTACGTCTACGCCTGCCTGTTTGTAATCGATTGCCATTTGTTTTTCTCCTTTTTTTGAAAAGCGGGGGTATTTATGTATTGCGTTGGTGTACAAAAAAAATCAAACGCCGCAATGCGAAGTCTTTTAAACCTCACAAGCTCTTTTATATGCCGCCCAAGCCCTTAAAGCTTTCAGAAGCGAGCAGTGCAAGGAAGGCGCGGATTTTGCACAGGGCGCGTACACCCCCGTACGCAACCGAAGCAAAAACGTATGCCTGACGCCGCAATGCGAAGTCTTTTAAACCTCACAAGCTCTTTATATGCCGCCCAAGCCCTTAAAGCTTTCAGAAGCGAGCAGTGCAAGGAAGTCCGAGCGATTTCGAAGGGGAGTTTACTTCCCGTAAATGACCCGAGAAATCGCGACGGCTGACGCCGCAATGCGAAGCTTATAAAAGCTTTAAGCGGCGCATCATTTCGGCATAAGCCTCTTCCACCCCTCCCATATCGCGGCGGAAGCGGTCCTTATCCAACTTTTCCTTGGTCGTGCTGTCCCAGAAACGGCAGGTGTCGGGGCTTATCTCGTCGGCGAGAATGACGGTGCCGTCTTTGAGTCTGCCGAACTCGATTTTGAAGTCCACAAGGTCGATATTGAGTTTTTTGAAGTAATCGACCATAAACGCGTTGACCTTGAACGCCAATTCGGTTATCCGCTTCAATTCCTCTTTCGTGCAGAGTCCCATTGCGAGAGCGTGATAGTCGTTTATCATCGGGTCGCCCAAATCGTCGTTTTTATAGGAAAATTCCAGCACGGGCGTCAGAAGCTCTTTGCCCTCGGGTATGCCGAGGCGTTTGGACATCGAGCCTGCCGCGATGTTTCTTATTATGACTTCGAGCGGAACGATTTGCACCTTTTTCACGAGCGTTTCCCTGTCGGAAATCTGTTCCACGTAGTGAGTGGGCACGCCTTCCTTTTCCAGCAACTTGAACATATGATTGCTCATTCTGTTATTCACGACGCCCTTGCCCGTTATCGTGCCTTTTTTCAATCCGTTGAACGCCGTCGCGTCGTCCTTGTAATCCACAAGCACGACTTCGTCGATATCGGTCGACCAGACCTTTTTCGCCTTACCCTCGTAAAGCTGCTCTCTTTTGGTAAACTTCATTTATGTATACTCCTTTCCCGCTTTTTACGAAAAACGGGGCAAAAATCTTTATTGACGCCCGGCGAAAAAATCGCAAGAGCGCTGAAAATGCACCGATTCTTTTTGACGCGACAGCCGAAAGGCAACAAGAAAAAGCGGAAAAAATTGCCGCTTTAACGCAGTTCCGCCGCAAGGGCTTTATCGCTTTCGAGAGTCTTGTCGTGCATTGCCCGTCTGTGCTCGTCCAACTTTGTTTTGAGGTCGGGATATTTCACGGACAGAATGCGGACGGCAAGCAGTCCCGCGTTTTCTCCGCCGTTTACCGCGACGGTCGCAACAGGCACGCCCGACGGCATTTGCACGGTGGAAAGCAGGCTGTCCAGGCCGCCCATCATCGAAGTCGCAACGGGCAAGCCTATGACGGGAAGCGACGTATGAGCCGCAAGCACGCCGGCAAGAGCCGCGGCTTTTCCGGCAACGCCTATTATCGCCTCGAAGCCGAGCCGTGCCGCATTTGCCGCAGCCTCGCAAGCCTCCGACGGCGTTCTGTGCGCCGAATAGACGTGAATTTCGTATTCCACGCCGAAATCGGACAATACTTTCAAGCAGGGTTTGACGACGTCGAAGTCGCTTTTGGAACCCATAATTACCGATACTTTACCGCTCAAACGACGATACCTCCGATGTTATAATACAATCGCGATACCATTATATCATTTATTCTCATACAAGTCAATAATTTTGAAAACGACTTTTCCCAAAAAAGCGTGCGGCAAGAATGCTGAGAACAATGTGCGGACAGTCCGCATTGCCGTTTGCCGAAAAAAAATATGTTCGAGTCTGCGCAAAGTACGATTTCCGCCGCAAACGGAGCCGCGGCAGGAGAAGCAAAGCGAAAAAGCGGGAAAAACGCAATTTACGGCGCAAAAATCAAACTATATGCCGCCGCCGTTCACGTCCGCGACGCAAACGCTTGATTTTTTGTCGCGCATATGTTATAATCGACATATACCTATACGGAGAAAGCTATGAAGATTCTTGTAAACAGCCTGTGCAAACAAGGCGGCAGAGATTACAATCAAGATTACGTCGCTTACGACGCCACCGAAAAGGACGCCTGTCTGGTCGTCTGCGACGGTTTGGGCTCTTACGTCGGCAGCGAAGTCGCCAGCCGCCTGTGCGCAACGAAGATAGTGGAAACATACAAGCTCGTCAAGGAAAGCACCGACGGTCTCACGCGAGCCTTTCTCCCCGACGTCGTCAAAGCCTACGTCCAGACGGCGCACAACTACGTCGTCGGTTTCAAAGAGCAGAACCCGACCATTCGTTCCAGCTGCACCACCGTCGCCGCCGTCGTCACCAATCTCAACGGCACCGTCATAGCGCACATAGGCGACACGCGGGCATACATCATCAGGGACGGCAAGATTTTATTCCAGACACGCGACCATTCTTTGGCGCGTGCCGCCGTGGATATGGGTCAGATTCCGCTGGCGCAAATCAGAAATCACAAGGACCAAAACAAGCTCACGCGCGTGCTCGGTTCGGACTATTACATAGCTCCCGACTGCGAAATCATTCCCGAATCTCTGCGCCCCGGCGACGGTATCGTCATTTGCTCGGACGGGTTTTGGGAGTACGTCTACGACGAGGAAATGGAAGTGGATTTTCTGACTTCCAGCACGCCGTCGGAATACATAGCGCGTATGGAAGGACGGCTTTTGCAACGGGTAAACAAGCACAACGACAACTATTCCGTCATTGCGGCGATGGTTGTGGACTGATTTTACACTTTACTTTTCGATATGGTAAAAATGCGAACCAACAAAAACGTATGCCTTTACTGTTTCGGCGACCTCGATGCGTCGCGGGTGTGCGTAAGATGTAAAAAACGCGCCGACGATACGCCCTCTCCTTTGCACCACCTGCCGCAAAGGAACGTTCTCAACGGCAAATATTTGATTGGCAAAGCCCTCGGCGAGGGCGGTTTCGGCATAACCTATCTTGCGTGGGATATGACTTGCGGCATCAAAGTCGCAATCAAGGAATACTTCCCCAGCGGTTACGTCAGCCGTGTACCGAAGTCCAACAGCGTCATCATCAACGCCAAGAATCTGCAAGCGGCGTCCAACCGCGGTTTGAAGCGTTTTATCGAGGAAGCCAAAAACCTCGCAAAGATAAAGAATCTGTCGGGTATCGTAAACGTCCGCGATTTCTTCTCCGCCAACGGTACGGCATATATTGTTATGGAGTATCTCGACGGCATATCGCTGAAAAAGTATATGCAGCGCAAGGGCGGCAAAATTTCTATGGACGAAATTTTAAACATTATGCGTCCCGTTATGGACTCGCTGGTGCAGGTTCACAAAACGGGGCTTATTCACCGAGACATCTCCCCCGACAATATCATCATAACAAAATACAACGAAGTCAAGCTCATCGATTTCGGCGCAGCCAAACAATCCAATCTCGACGGCAAATCTTTGTCCATCGTGCTGAAACAGGGTTTTGCGCCGGAAGAGCAATACCGCACGCACGGAGAGCAAGGACCGTGGACGGACGTTTACGCTTTGGGCGTGACGCTTTATTTCTGCGTTACGGGACAGCTTCCGCCCGAGAGCATACAGCGTATGTACAAGGACACCATCGTGCGCCCCTCCGAGCTGGGCGCGGACATAACACCGGGTCAGGAAGCCGCGCTTATGAAGGCATTGGCGGTTTTGGCGAAAAACCGTTACCGCGACGTTTCGCAGATGATTGCCGGGCTTTACAATCCGAGAAACGCTCTCATACGCCGCCCCGCCCCGACCGCGCAGGTTGCGGCAGCGGTGACCGAAAGAGCGGAAACAAAGCAGACAAGCCGAACGGCTCGAACGGCGGCAACCGAAAAAACCGCCGCAAGCACGAGCGCGGCGGAAGAAAAGCACGTTGTTTCGGGCGACGAAAAACGGGAAGAAACCGCAGCCGACAAGGTTTCTGCTGCGAAAGCCCGCCCGTCCGTCAGAAATCCGAAGCGGAATATTTTGAATCGGTTATTCGGGAAAAAGTAAGCTCTTATTTCAGGTATTTTTCTACTTCCTGCCGCGAGGGGACGGCATCGCACGTTCCTCGGGACAGCGTCGTCAGCGCGCCGCAAACGTTTCCGCAACGCACGGCATAATCCAAATCCGAATCGGATATTTCGCGTTTGCCGCACAGCTGCGACAGAACGCCGGCAAAAAACGCATCGCCCGCACCCGTGGGGTCCATACAGTCGACGCTTATCGCGCCGACTTTTTTTACGGTGCCGTTCTTGCACCAGAGACTGCCGTTTTTGCCGAAGGTGACGAAGAATATTTTTTGATACTCCGACATTTTTGCTACGGCGGTTTCACAGTCGTTTGTATCGAACAGGCGGCATATTTCCGATTCGGAAAACTTTATGAAATCGACACTTCGGAACAATTCGAAATATACGGCACGCGTCTTCTCAATCGACGGAAACACGCCGTCGCGCATATTAGCGTCAAAAGACACCCGGCAACCGTGTTCGCGCGCACGGCGTATCGTCTTATACGCGAACCGTCTGCCTGCGGCGTCCGCAAACATCAGAGAGCCGAAATGTATTATATCGCAATTTTTCACGACGTCTTTGACGGAGGAATACTTCAAATATTTGTCGCTTGTTTTTTTGACAAACGACGTGAACTCGACGTCGTCTTTGCGGCTGCGAATCAATACGGTCGGCGTATTCGTCTTTTGCTCGGTATCGAGTTTCAAAAAATCCAACCCGAAACTTTCGGCTTTTCGGCGTATTTCCCCGCCGAAGCCGTCGCCGCCCACGCAGCCGTAAAAACCCGCTTTCGCGCCGAGTTTTTTAAGCGCCGCCGCCAAATTGAACGGCGCGCCGCCCACTTTGATTTCGAAGCGACCCTCTTCGTCATTCAAAAATATATCCTGCGTAACTTCTCCGACTGAAAGTATCATATTATGCCCTCTTTATATCGATTGTCTTTATGCAAAATTTCGGCGAGGACGGATTTTCCCGACGCCAAATGTCCGACTATAATTATGTTTGTCATCGATTCAATTATATTATTTGCTTCGGACAATGTCAAGAAGATTGACATTCATAATGCGTTCGGGCTTCGGAATAAAAATGAACGAAAATATTGCTTTTCTTTCTCTTTTCGTTCACAATTGAAAAGCCGCCGAAGCCAAATACGGACGCGACAAAGACCGCAAGCCTTATGCTTGCGGTCTTTGTCTGTTTTATTGTACGGTTTTTGAGGGCTGTTTAAGATTCGGCTCGTTTGAAGAAACACAGCCAGGTGGTCAATCCCGCGCCTGCGAGCAGCAGCAGTCCGACTACGACGTCGAGGGTTATCAGCCAGCTCATCCACAGCGGCATAATTTTCACCACGCGGGTGTTTTGGTCGACACCGTTCATTGCCGCGGAGTTTACGCCGCTGTACAGAATGTCGTGACAGATGTCGCGCACCTGCGACATAACATAGGGGTCGTCCTTATACGGTTCGAGGTTGGATTTTGCTTTTGCCGCGGACGCGAGCATAAAGTTTCTGCCCATTACGGCGTGCGCGGTATACTGATAGTTCAGCGTTCCCGCATAGTCGGTTATGACGTGTCCTACAAAGCCCCACTCGTCGCGCAAAACCTTGATATTGAGACCCTCGTCTGCCGCCGCCCACTCCGTTCCGATGCGGTTATGAGACGTCATTATCGCATTCGATTTGCCTTCTTTGACGGCAAACTCGAACGGCGTGAGGTATATCTCTCTTATGCTCTGCTCGTTGGCGAACGTCGCAAGACCCTTTCTGTTCGTATCCTGGTCGTTCAACGCAAAGTGTTTGCAATACGTGTACATACCCATAGAGCGCGCGCCTCTGACTTCCGCCGCGGCTATCTTGCCGCCGACGAAGCCGTCTTCGGAGAAATATTCGAACGAACGTCCGACGAACGGTGTGCGGTGCGTGTTCATTGCCGGTCCGTACCAACCCACGATTCCCGCCATAAGTCCGTCTTCGCCTATCATCTGTCCGACTCTCTCAACGAGTTCTTCGTTGTAAGTGGAGGCAAGCACGACTTCGGACGTGTATGCCATACATTTATATTCGCCCGCGCTGGACACCAGCGTTCCGCTTATGCCCTGCGGTCCGTCTTTGTCCGTCGTTCCCTTATAAGTTATGCTTTCCACGGGCTGCGTCTTCCAACCGCCGAGAGCGACAAGCGACAGCATTTCGTCGACGGTCATTTGGTCCAAAAGTTTATCCCAATATCCGTCGTCGTAATCCGCGCCGCGCAGCGTTATGAGCTGCAAATCGTTTTTGGCTCCCGTGACGGGCATCGAATATTTCGACCTGTCGGGTTCTTTCACGTATTCGGCACCCGACTTTTTCAGCGCCGACGCGAGTTTGTCCGTCGCCGCGAGAATTGCCGTGCTCGGATATGTTCCCTGCCAATCGCTTCTCGTCAGGTATTTCAGGTCGGGATAGTACGTATGCACGTCCGCCTCGTCGAATCGGTTTTCAATCTTGCTCTTGTCAAAGGAGAATCTCTTCAAGTCCTGTTTCAAATCGAAACTTTTGACAAGAGCGGCGTTGCCGTCTGCGTCCATACCGTCCGCCTTTGTCTTACCCTTTGCCGCAAGCACGTTGTTTATCGCGTCGTGCGCGTCCCTGCCGACGGTAAAGTAGTATCTGCCGCCGTCGCGGATATAGGTCTTGGCGTTCTTTGCGTCGTAGGTGCGCAATTCTTCCTCGTCCACGACTATTTTTACCGTTTCCGATTTATTCGGTTCTATGACGTCGGTCTTTGCGAAACCGACAAGCTCTATCGAGGCTTTTTCGATTTCGTTTTGTCTGTCGTAATCGGTGTAAGGCGACTGCATATACACTTGCACGACGTGTTTGCCTTTGACGCTGCCCGTGTTCGTAACGGTGACGGTCACCTCGTAATCGTCGCCGCGCGGCACTACGTTGTAATCGCCGTATTCGAACGTCGTATACGACAAGCCGTATCCGAACGGATAAGTCACTTCCTGCGCGTAGTTCCAGCCCGAAGTCGATTTATAGACGCCGGCACTGCCGTTTGCGTTGCCTGCTTTCAGCACGGTATCTTCGTATCTGGTTTCGTAGTAGCGGTAGCCCACATAGATACCTTCCAGATATGTGACGTAGTTCATCGCCGTCCACTGCCGCGCCGACCCCATATACGCTTCGTTTATGTCTTCCAGACCGCTCTCTTTGGCGTTCGTGAACTGCAAGTAGCCGAAGTTTGCGGACGCAGGCGCGCTGTGCGAATCTGCGGCGTATGTATCGACAAGTCTGCCCGAGGGGTTATATTTGCCCGTGAACGCACCCGCCACGGCGTCGAGTCCCGTCGTGCCGACACTGCCGACCCAAAGACAGGCTTTTATCTTCGAATAATCGTTCAGCCATTCCAGCTCCATAGCGTTGGAGGAGTTGACTATCACGAAGATTTTATCGAAGTCGGCGCTGTCCTGAACGGCTTGCAGCATATCGGCTTCGTTTTTGCTCAATGCAAGATAGCCTTTCGCGCCGCTCTCGCTGTTCGTCATCGAAAGGTCGCTGCCCTCGCCGCCGCTTCTGCCTATAAACACAATAGCGGCGTCTTTATAATCCTTGTACGAGTCTTTGACCGCCGCCGTATACTCGTGCTGCGGACACTCGTTGACGCAATAGTCTACGGTGGCGTTGCCCTCAATAGACGCGGAAGTACGGATATACTTCGAGTTTTTCGTATCGAGTTTTCCGTTTGCGCCGTACTTCAAAAAGCTGTTGTAAAAGCCGTCGAGAGTCGGGTTTACCTCGTATCCGACGTTTCTGAATGCGTCGACGGGCTTTGTCGCAAGCGTGGTGTCGATGGAACCGCTGCCCGTTCCGCCGTATACGGGATTGACGGAAGTCATACCGAACAGGCTGACTCTTTTTCCCGTACCCAACGGCAGACCTCCGTCTTTGTTCATCAAAAGCACCATTCCTTCGCTTTCGATTTCCTCGTGCGACGCTTATAACCCGTCAGAGTTGAGCTTGGCGGTCTGGTCGGCAATCCTCAACCCCTCCGTCATCTCGCCTATATCTCCGTTGAGGAAGGTATCGAGAGAGTGAAGAGTCAAGCCGATTCTGTGGTCGGTGACTCTGCCCTGCGGAAAATTGTAGGTTCTTATGCGTTCGCTTCGGTCGCCCGTTCCGACCTGACTTCTTCTGCCCGATGCGTATTTTTCTTCCGCCTCGCGCTTCATCAGGTCGTATAGTTTGCTTTTCAAAACGCGCATTGCCTTTTCCCTGTTCTTTATCTGGCTGCGTTCGTCCTGGCACTGCACGACAATGCCCGTCGGCAAGTGCGTCATTCTGACCGCGCTGTCAGTCTTGTTTACGTGCTGACCGCCCGCGCCGCCGCTGCGGTAGGTGTCTATCTTCAAGTCCTTTTCGTTTATTTCCACGTTGACGTCTTCGACCTGCGGCAGAACCGCCACGGTCACGGTTGACGTATGAATGCGGCCTTGCGTTTCCGTTTCGGGGACGCGCTGAACGCGATGCACGCCGCTTTCGAATTTGAGTTTGCTGTAAACGTTTTCGCCGCTTATGGAAAACACGGCTTCTTTGACGCCGCCCAGCTCGGTTTCGTTCACGTCGATGTCCTCGACTTTCCAGCGGTTTGCCTGTGCGAACATCTTATACATACGCATAAGCTCCGCCGCAAATAGCGCCGCCTCGTCTCCGCCCGCACCGCCGCGGATTTCCATTATTATGTCCTTATTGTCGTCGGGGTCGGCGGGCAAAAGCAAGATTTTCAGCTCGTTCTCTTTTTTCTGTACCTCCTCCCTTTTTTCCGCTTCCTCTTCTTCGGCGAGCGCTCTCATTTCGGGGTCGGTTTCGCTTGCTATTATTTCGCGCGCCTGTTTCAAGTCGTCCTCGGCTTTTTTCAAGCTCTCGTAGGTTTCGACTATCGGTTCTAGCGATTTCTGTTCCTTTACTATTTTCGTCCAAGTTGCGACGTCGGCGATGACTTTCGGGTCGAACACCTGTGCCGACAGCTCTTCATAGCGTTTCACGACGCTTTCCAATCTCTGCGTATTCATATCTTATTCTCCGATTTCCTTTTTTTCGCCGCCGACATAGCCCGTGCAAATCAAAAAGCGGTCGAGGTCGGAATAGTCCTTTTCCAATCTCACGGATTCGAACAGCGGTCGGAAAATTTCCGCCGCGCTTTCGCCTATGTCGTAACCGATTTCCATAAACAGCGCGCCGCCGTTTGCGAGTACGCCTTTCAGTCCGTCCGCGATTTTCAGGTAGAAATCGAGTCCGTCCTCTCCGCCGTCCAGCGCGACAAGCGGTTCGTTTTTGACTTCCTCCGACAGCGACGCCAAATCTTTCGACTTTATATACGGGGGGTTGCTCACTATGAGTTCGTAGCCGCCGCCCACGCCGTCGAGCATATCGCTCTTTATCACCTCGACGCCGAGTTTCGTCAGGTTTTCTCTTGCCGTTTTCAGCGCGGCATCGTCTATATCCGACGCGAAAACGTTTGCACCGCGGCTCTTCAACGCAGCCGCGATACAGCCGCTGCCCGTACACAAATCGAGGGTTTTGAGGTTTCTGCCGTTCAAATATTCGACCGCTTTTTCAACGAGCAATTCGGTTTCTGGACGGGGGCAAAGCACTCCGCGACCGACTTTCAAGTCCACTCCGAAAAACTCCGTATGTCCGAGAACGTAATCGAGCGGTTCGCCCGAAGCTCTGCGGCGGACGCAGTTTGTCAGCTTTCTGCAATCGTCCGCAGAGAGTTTCGTGACTTTGAAAAGCTGTCCCCTTTTCAAACTGAGAATGTCCGCGAGAATACAGTCGAAATCTTTGGCATCCTTGCCTGCCGCAGCAAGTTTTTCCGTCAGTTCCTTTTTGAGTTCCTCGAACGGGCGTTCGAAAAATTTGACTTCTTTGACGTCGGGATTTTCGTCCATTTCCAGCACAGCGAGAAAGCTCTTCAACGCCACTTCCGCCATAGAGTCGTCGGGCGGATAGGTCGTCAGTCTTTGCAAAGCAAGACCCGGAGCGCGCAGAGCGTTTACAAACCAATTGTCGGGCAGCCACGCCAAAAAGCGCAACACCTCGTACGACACGCCTGCGACTATCGGAAGCAGTGCGAGGCGCACGCCCATTTTGACGAAAGCGTTGCCCATTATTTCCAGACCCGTCAGCGACAGCAGCCAATTGGTCAGCGCGAACGTCAATATGCTTATGATAACCACCAAAAACAAAAACGTGGTGCCGCAACGGTTATGACGGGTCGAGCATTTCTGCACGTTCTCCACAGTCATATCCAATCCCTTTTCGTAACAGTTTATCGTTCTGTGTTCCGCGCCGTGATACATAAACGTGCGGCGGATATCCTTCAAGCACGACACAAGCAGCAGATAGCCGATAAACAGCACTATTCTTATGCCGCCCTCTATGAGTCCCGACACAAGCGGCGAAAGAGCCACTGCCTTTTCTATCAGCGACGTGAGAAAGGACGGCAAAAGAATGAACAGTCCCACCGCGAGCAGAACGCCGACGAATGCGGCGAAAAACATTGCGCCGCCGCCCGGTGTTTCCTCTTCCTCTCCGCTGACTTTTGCCGACGCAAACAGCGATTTCATACCGCTGACGAGGCTTACGACAAACGACACGACGCCGCGCAAAATCGGTATGCACCTGTACCGGCCGCCCTTTGAGGACAGCCTGCGCGTCTGCAAAGCGATACCGCCGTCCGGCGTTCTGACCGCCATAGCCTCCGCCGTTCTGCCGCGCATCAGCACGCCTTCCATAAGCGCCTGTCCGCCTATCAGCGTCTTTTTGACGAGTTGTTTCTTTTTGTCTTTTTTCTCTTTCAATTTGTGCCTCTTTCTGTTATTTCAAAACAAACTGCAAACATTGTCCGACATCGATTTCGGTACAGTGCAAATATATTCTGCCGTGCGCTTCTATGACGCAACAAGCTTTGCGATTGCAAGGAATACACTTTGCGTACGCAACCGAAGCAAAAACGCAAGCCTGACGATGTCTTGCAAATCCAAATGTCAAGTTCGGTCATTGCTGTCCTGACAAGTCAGAAGCGAGCAGTGCAAGGAAAGCAAGTATCTTCTTTCCGCCACGCGAACATATCAGCCCGACGGTTACTTGACAAATTAAGTGTTTAAATACACGAGCCGTGCAGGCGAGTCATTTATGAGTTCGACCGAGTCGTGACAAGCAAGCAAGAACGGCTCTTGCCGTTCGCGGCGCAGCGACGACTCGCGTTTGGTCGAAACCGTCCTGACGGGTTAGAAGCGAGCAGTGCAAGGAAGGCGCGAATTTTGCGAGGGCGCGTACACTGACGTACGCAACCGAAGCAAAAACGCAAGCCTGACGACGCAATGCGAAGCTTATAACCCGTCAGGGATAAAAAAAGAACCGCCTTTCCACGCCAAACCCCTGTCGGAAAAAACGGTTCTTTGTTTTCGAATAACCTACTGCTGTTTATTGCCGTAACGCTTGTTGAACTTGTCGATTCTTCCGCCGCTGTCGACGTGCTTCTGCTTGCCGGTATAGAACGGATGGCATTTGCTGCAAACGTCAACCTTTAAAACGTCGCCTTTCTTCGTCGTGCCCGTTATGAACTCGGCTCCGCAAGCGCAGACGGCTTTTACCTCGTGGTAATCGGGATGTATATCTTGTTTCACGGTCTTTAACCTCCTAAACTCAATCTTTGTTATTATAGCAGTCTTTTTATATGTTTGTCAAGTATTTTTCACTCGGCATTTTCAAACGCTTATTTTTCCGACAGTTATTTCGCAAGCGGCACAAAATGCGGTTTATCCGCAAACGGCACCGCCGTGCCCGTTCGACGGCCTATGCCGTTTATCTTTTGCTGCCGGTCACTGTCTCTTTACCAAATCGCGTATATCGCTTGCCGCCGTCTTCAAGCGCTGTACGGACGCGACCTTTTCGCTCATCTTGTCGCGCGCGTGCATAACCGTGGTGTGGTCTCTGCCGCCGAACATATTGCCTATCGTGGCGAGCGGCAAATCCAGCATATCGGTTATCAGATATATACAGAGCTGTCTGGGTTCGACGATTTCTTTGGTCTTTTTCTTGCCCGTCAAATCCTCTCTCGACACCCTGAAATATTTGCAAGTGGCTTCCACTATGTCGTCGGCGGTCACGCTTGCTCCCTCGCTGCCGTCGCCGTAATCTTTCAGCGCGTCCTTGACGAGTTCCACCGTCGGCGGCTTTTCCGACAGCATCGACAGGAAAATCACTTTGTTCAAGAGGCTTTCCATTTCGCGGATATTCTTATCCATTTTTTCCGCCATAAACGTCAGCACTTCCATTGGCAGAATATGTTTGTCGAGCTGCGCTTTCTTCTGCAATATCGCAATTCGCGTTTCCAAATCGGGCGGCTGTATGTCGGCAATCATTCCCCACTCGAACCGCGAACGCAGTCTTTCTTCCAAGTCGGGTATCTCTTTCGGCGGTCTGTCCGACGTCATTATCAGTTGCTTATTCGACTGGTACAAGTCGTTGAATGTGTGGAACATTTCTTCCTGCGTGGCTTCCTTGCCCGCGATGAACTGTATGTCGTCAATCATCAGCACGTCCGCATTTCTGTACTTGTCGCGGAAGAAATTGCTTGTTCCCTTTGTGGCTCTTATCGACGCGATAAACTCGTTCACGAACTTTTCGCTGGACACGTACAGCACTTTCAAGTCGGGTCTGGTGGCGCGCAGCCAATTGCCTATCGCGTGCATTATATGCGTTTTGCCGAGTCCCACGCCGCCGTATATGAACAGCGGATTATATCTCTGACCCGGGTCTTCGGACACCGCCCGTGCCGCCGCGTATACGAACTGATTGGACTTGCCGACGACGAAATTTTCGAAGTTGTACTTCGGGTTTATGACCATCGCATCCATACGATGCTGCGGCTCTTTTTCGTCCACGACCTGCGTGTTTGCCTGCTCGTCGTACTTATCTTTTTCGCTCGGTTCTATTATCTCGAACTCCGTCAGAAGCGGGTTTATTCCGCTCATAATGCTCATTATCAGCGGGCGGTAATGCGAGTCGATAAAATCCTTGTTCGGCTTGCTCGGGGCGAGCAGGACGAGTTTGGAGCCGCTTATCGCAACGGGTTCGAGTCTGGTTATCCAAACGTCGAAGTCGACGATGCTCAAAACCGTTTCCAGCTTGCCGAGCATCTGCTGCCATATTTCTCTTGCGTTACTGCTCATTTTCACCTCCGCGAATGCGGTTTTCGATGTCCGCGAAGTAGAACAGCAACAGTCTTTCGAGCAGAGTTTCGGTTTCCTCTTTCGACATTCTTTTGCGCAGAACGTCGAATACGGAAGTTATGAAAGAGCGCACCACCGTATGGCAAAACAGCAGGTCGCTTTCGGTCGGCTGCTCGAAAAAATTCTTTAAAAGCAGAGAGTCGCATCTGTCTATAAGTTTTTCGAAAAAGTCCTCGTATCTCGTGGAAGCGCACTTATCCACGAGTATCAGAATATCCTCGCCGTACTTTTCGAACATCTCCGAAAGTTTGCCCGTTAAAAGGCGCGCGCTGTTGTTCGCATCCCTGTCACAGGTGGAAAACAGTTCGTCAATCATCTTCGGAATCTGCGTATAAGCCGGTTTGACAATCGCGGTCAAAAGTCCCATTTTGCCGTCGTAGTAACGGTAGAGATTGCCGACGGGCACGCCTGCGTTTTCCGCAATCGCGCTTATGTTTCCGCCGCGGTATCCCTTTTCGAAATATTCCTTTCTGCCTGCCGCGAGTATCTTTTCGTTTATCTCTTTCTTCTTGTACTGCATAGGATATGTATTCTCCCGTGGTTGTATTTCTCTTGCCCGAAAAGCGAAAATAAAAATAAAATCGGGACTTTTAGTATATCAAAATCGGCTTTGAAAGTCAAGCGGGTTTCGGCTATAAACTCAAAGTCTCGGCATAGATTTCGGACTTTGCGACTTTGCGGTCGGAAGCCGTCTTTTTGATTGCTTCCTTCTTGTCGTAGCCGAGGCTCATATAGTGTCTGACGTGTTCCGTCACGCTCATTGCCGACAGCTTGTCGGCGCGGCTCTTCGCCTTTTCCACGACGACGACCATTTCGCCTTTGACGGTGAACTCGGGAAAGCTGCCCAGCCGTCCGCGAATAACCTGTTCGTGCAATTTGCTTATCTCGCGCACGACGCTCGCCTTTCTGCCGCCGAGATGTCTATACAGAAAATCGAGGTTTTCCAACACGTCGTGCGGAGGGCAGTAGAACACGAGCGTGCTTTCCACGTCCGCGATTTTTTCCATCAGTTTGATTCTCTCCCCCGTCTTGTCGGGAAGAAAGCCGCACATCATAAAAGACGAGCAATCCAGCCCGCTCAATACGAGAGCGTTTATGCAAGCGCAGGGTCCGGATATGACCGTGTACTCCAAGCCGTTTTCCACGAGCGCGTCCACGAGCGTGCCGCCCGGGTCGGAAATCAGCGGCATACCCGCGTCGGAAACGAGCGCGCCGTTTTGACCTTTTGCCAATCTGTCCAGAATCGCCGCCGACGACGCCTTTTCGGAAAACTTATGATAGGAAATCAGCGGCTTTTTGATTCCGTATTTATTCAGCAGTTCGCTTGTTCTGCGCGTATCCTCGGCGGCGACGAAGTCCACGCTTTTCAGCGTTTCCACCGCGCGGTAGGTTATTTCGCCGAGATTGCCTATCGGCGTTGCGACAATATACAGCATTTTTCGGTCTCCCTGTCATTCCATTCCGTATGATTTGACGGCGCGTTCCGGCAAGACTTTCATTCCGTCCGCTCCGTCCTTTATACATTTCAGCAGAAACAGGTGCGGCGGCTTTTTGTCGGTCGGCCGCAAAATCTGCAACACTTTGGGTTTCAGTCTTGCCGCGTCGCAAAGCGTCAGCGTTTCGGCGAGACGCTCGGTCTGCCCCACCGTGAAAAATCTGCCGCCGCTTTTGAGCAGTCTTTTTGCGCAATCCGCGACCTCTTCGAGCGTCACTTCGATTTCCTGTCGGGCGACGGCTATACAACTGTTTTCCCGACCCAAACCGCTATTGCGTTTTCGATACGGCGGATTGCAGGTCACGACGCCGAAAGCGCCGTTGTTCGAGCGTTCTGCGGCATAGTCCTGCATACGGGCGTTCACGATTTCGATGCGCTGCGTCAAGCCGTTGAGTTCGACGTTGCGTCTCGCAAGAGCGGCGACCTCTTTCTGTATCTCCACGCCGACGACGTTAATATCCTTTTTTACGCTTAAAAGCACGGGGATTATTCCGTTGCCGCAACCGAGGTCGCAGGCGCGGTCTTTTTTGCCGCTGTCCGCGAAATTCGCAAGTTCCACGGCGTCGCAACCGAAGCAGAACTGCGCGTCGTCCTGAATGAGTTTGAGTCCTTTATACTGCAAGTCGTCTATTCTTTCCACAAAAAACCGCCTTTGACAAGCGTCAGTTTCAATATGCGTTTCGTGTTTTCATCCACGGCAAGCTGCGGCGATATTTCCGCGCCGAACACGGCGAGCGTATTTTTTCCGTCGCAAAGCAGCGGCAAGAAGCCGCGCAGCCGCTGCGGAATCTTTGTGTTTACGAGAAAATGTTTCAGCTTTTTTTCGCCGCCGCCGAACGGTCGGAACGTGTCGCCGTCGAAACGGTTTCTTATCCTTGCGGTTGCGGGAACTTTGTCGGCGTCCGCAAACAGCGTGCGGCTCAACTCCGCCCTGTCGCCGCGGCTTGCGTCTAAAACGTCGCTTGCGCTTATTTCCGCGCTTTCCACGCGCGCAGTGAAACAGCCGAAATCGAAATCTCCGATTCCGAAGTCGAAGTCGCAATTATGCGCAGGGATATTTTCGTACAGCGCGACATAGCCGTACTCGTTTACGGCGGTGATTTTAGAACTTATTTCGCGCTTGCCGCCGCTTTCCAATCGGGCGCAGTCCATAACCGACTGAACGGAGTTATGCGTATAGTCGTTTGTGAGTTTGCGAAGCATTGCCAGCGCGTATCTGGACGCTATCGGCGGCTCCCGAAAAAATACCGAGGTCTTGACTTTATAGCCGCCGACCGTGCGTTCTATTTCGGTTTCGTCCACGAACTTGTTTATGAATTCGTCGTCTTCCCTTGCACGTTTCGACAGCGTATCCAAAGCGTTTTCGGCGTTGAATCTTCGATTCAAAAGCGGCAACACTTCTTTTCTCACGAAATTGCGCGAATACTTTGTGTCGTCATTGCTCTCGTCCTCCACGAACGGCAACGCGTTTGCTCTCGCGTATGCGTCTATTTCGTCGCGGGTATTGTTCAGCATAGGACGAAACAGCTTACCCGCCGAAAACGCCGTATCCGAGAACAACGCCATTCCGCCTATGCCCGACGCGCCGCTGCCGCGCATTATATTCAGAAAAACAGTTTCGGCGTTGTCGCTTTTGTGGTGCGCCGTCAGCACGAGTTCGACTCCCCTGCGCTCGCACACCTCGGCAAAGACTTTTCTGCGGTATTCGCGCGCTTCTTCCTCTTCGCCCCTGCCCGTCATCCGACAGAGCCGAGGCACGCTTGTCTTATGGCAAAGACATTCGACGCCGCGATTTTTACAATACTCGGCAACGAAAAGGCTGTCCCTCGCCGAGGTCTCGCCTCGGATTCCGTGGTCGACATTTACGACGACGACGTCCTCCTTTCGGATATTCGGGTCGGCAAGCACCAAATCGAGCAGACACACGGAGTCCTTGCCGCCGCTGACCGCGACGGCTATTTTCTTTCCCCTCGCGTAACGTTCCAGCAGGGCTTTCGTTTTTTCCAAAGCGTTGTCTTTCATACCGTTTTATTGTAGCATTTTTTTTCTGCGGTGTCAAGTGCGGGCAACGTTGCGCCTCCGCCCGAGTATTATATGCGGCAAACAAAGACGCAAGCCCGACGAGACAATTGCGCGTCCGATTGTCAACTCATTAAGATGTAGGACTGACGGGTTAGAAGCGAGCAGTTCAAGGAAAACAAGTTTCCTTGATGGGGAGCGTACTTTGCGTACGTGACCCGAAAGGAAACGATGTTTGACGCAGAAATGCGAAGTTCATAACCCGTCAGACCGACGGCACAGAAACGAGCAAGACAAGGCGCACGCGGATTTTGCGAGGGCGCGTACACTGACGTACGCAACCGAAGCAAAAACGCAAGTGCAACGCAGTATTGCGAAGTTTATAACCTGTCAGACTGACGGCACAGAAACGAGCAGTTCAAGGAAAGCAAGCATTTGTGACGGGGAGCGTACACCCCCGTACGTGACCCGAGCAAATGCGACGCTTGACGCAGAAATGCGAAGTTTATGTGCCGTCAGGGGGCATAAATCGACATTTTAAGACATATTTATAAACATATCAAACTCGTGAGGTAGCCTAAATGAAAGATTATATTCGGCAGCGCGCTTTGGATATAGCGCGGCATATTGTCGAGCACCGCTGTACCGTGCGCGACGCGGCAAAAGCTTTTGACGTCAGCAAAAGCACCGTCCACAAAGACGTGACGCAACGATTGAAAAACATCGACCCCGCCGTTTGCGAAAAAGTCGGCGAAGTGCTGCAAATCAATTTGAACGAACGTCATCTGCGCGGCGGTATGGCTACAAGAGAAAAATACAAAAAAAACAAGTAATTTTCGTAATGCGGAGAGCGGGTTTCCTCCCCCGTTATCCGCAAAAAAACACGGGTCGTTTGCGCGACTCGTGTTTTTATTTATCGTATCAATATAGTGCTGACGGCACAGTCGCGCGAAATGCAAGGCAAACAAGATTTTGCGAGGGCGCGTACACCCCCGTACGCAACCGAAGCAAAAACGTAAGCCTGACGAAGCAATGCGACGCTTATAACCCGTCAGTCGTAGAGTTTACTAACCGGCAAATCCGCAAATATACTCTCAATCGCTTCGGCGAATATCGGAGCGACGGTCACTTCTTTTATTTTGGAACTCTTATGTTCCTGCGGCTGTTCTATCGTATCGAGAACGAAAACTTTTTCTATTACGGAGTTGTTTAAGCGTTCCATAGCCGGTCCCGACAGCACGGCGTGGGTACAGCAAGCGTAAACTTTGGTTGCGCCGCCGACTTCTATAAGCGCCTTTGCACCCTGCGTTATCGTGCCTGCGGTGTCTATCATATCGTCCACGAGCAGGCAGACCTTGCCTTTGACGTCGCCGACGATGTTCATAACTTCCATAACGTTGGCTCTGGGGCGGCGTTTATCGACGATTGCCAGCGTGGAATTCAGCTTTTGCGCCATCTGACGTGCTCTGCCCACCGAACCGACGTCGGGCGACACGACAATCAAATCGTCCATATTCTCTTTCATAAATTCCTGTTTCATAAGCGCCTTGCAGAGCACGGGTATGCCGAGCAAATGGTCTACGGGGATATCGAAGAAGCCTTGAATCTGCGGCGCGTGCAAGTCCATCGTAAGCACTCTGTCCGCGCCTGCGCCCGTAATCAAATCGGCGACGAGTTTGGCGGTGATGGGGTCTCTGGCGCGAGCTTTTCTGTCCTGTCTCGCATAGCCGAAGTACGGAATGACGGCGGTTATTCTGCCCGCGCTGGCTCTGCGCAGAGCGTCTATCATAACCAGCATTTCCATAAGATTGTCGTTCACGGGATAGGACGTCGACTGAATGACAAATACGTCGCAGCCTCTGACCGTTTCTCCGATATGTACGCTGCATTCGCCGTCGGAAAACCGACCGACTTCGGCATCGCCCAATTCCGTTTTGAGCTTTTCGGCAATCGCTTTTGCCAGAGGTATGTTGCTGTTGCCCGCAAATATCTTGATTT
Source organism: uncultured Christensenellaceae bacterium (assembly GCA_910588155.1). Taxonomy (GTDB): domain Bacteria; phylum Bacillota; class Clostridia; order Christensenellales; family Pumilibacteraceae; genus MGBC157735. Next base: position 4,316 of record CAJUPB010000016.1, on the reverse strand, counting down.
TGCTACCGTGTACTATCATTCTCAAAGCCTCCTGAATGTAACTCTTTAAGTGTATTTGCTTAATCTTTTTTGTTCGGTGAATACTTATTTCCCTGCCACGACGGCTTTATCACCTGACGCGCCCTCGCAATCGCCAGCGAATCTTTCGGCACGGAATCCGTCAGCGTCGAGCCTGCCGCGATAAACGCGCCGTCGGCTATATCGAGAGGAGCGATTAAATTCGAGTTCGAGCCTATGAACACTTTGTTTCCCACTCTCGTCTTATATTTGTCCTTGCCGTCGTAATTCACGAAAACCACGCCGCAACCGACGTTGCAGTCCTCGCCCATTTCGCAATCGCCGACATACGACAGATGCGCGACCTTGCTTTTGCTGCCTATTATACTGTTTTTGAGTTCCACGAAATCGCCGATACGGCAATTCGAACCTATGACGCAATTGGGTCTGACGTATGCGAACGGTCCGACCGAAGTGGAAACGCCGATATAACTGCGGTATAGTCTCGAAGAATCGATGACGGCGTTTTCATCCACCACGCAATCCTCTATGACGTTGCCCGTCTTTAAAATTACGCCCTTTTTCAGCACCGTTTTGCCGAGCAGAGTATTATTGCTGCCTATTCTGACGCCGCTTGCAATCACGACGTCGCTGCCTATAAAAGCAGTGGACGGGTCGTCGAACTGCACGCCGTTTTCCATATGATACGCCGTTATTCTGTTTTTCAAAATATCGGTTATCATACTCACCTGGCGGTAGTCGAATGCCGTCACGAAATCTTCCTCGTCGAAATAGCGGGTGTCTTCGGAATAGATATTGTCCACCCTCGACAGAAAAGAAGTGCGCACGACATATCCGCGCGTCATTTTTATGACGTTGCGATTGGAGTCTTTAAGTTGATTCACCGCGTCCAGCACCGTCTTTTTGGAAATCAGCGGCGTGTCGCAATACAGAATCACGGTGTAGGGTTTTTCGCTGTCGAGATAGCGGCGCACGGCAAGCGGCAACGGCGTGAATCCGTCGTACGGCACGGTGGCGGTATATGCTCCGCCGAGCGACATTTTAACCCACTCGTGACAGGTCTTGTCGAGAATTTGGGTTTCCGCGACGTTGCCTATCTTCGGGCAGGATACGTTCAATATGATTCCGCATATTTCTTCCATACGGGAAAAATTATACCATACACACAAAATTAAGTCAAAGCAATACGGTCACAAAACCCGAACTTTTTAAAAAATTTTGCTCCGCAAAAAATCAAGACCGAAAAAAGTTTTTCGGTCTTGTCATTCGACTTGTTTCGACAATCGGGCTTGAAACACCGTTTTGGCACAGTCCGAATCTTTACTTGCGTTTTATGACGGCATTCGGGCTTTTTCTTCTCAAACACAGAATGAAAAACGAAGTGGCGAGAAGCGGTATCAAATAGCAAATTCCTATGCTCACCAAAATATGAATGCCGCCTGTCGCAAACAGCGGAATGCCTATCCGCGAATTGATAACCGCATTCATTATCGCCGAGACAATCAAGGTGAACACAAAAATAAACGACGAGATTATAAGGCTCTCCGTCAGATTTATTTTGGCGATATCGCCGCCGCTTGCGCCCAGCGCCGTAAGCACGCCCATTTCCTGCTTTCTCGCCTCGAATCCTATATTGAAAAAGACGGTCAGCATCAGCAAAGAGATTACTGCGAGAATTATTGCGGCAATCAATACTATTTTCAAGAAAAGCGGCTCCCACAAAAAGTCGGCGGCTTTTACAAATCCGTAATAATTCGATTCCACCGCCATTTCCATATAAAAAGTATAATTCGGGTTTGTATCACCTTTGCGGATATATTTTAAATCTTTTAGCAGAGCTTTATCTTTATGCAAATCACCGCTTAACTTTACCAAAACGGCTTTGATTTGATTAAGCGAGAACTCGTCATCAACGCCCGTTTCTTCGCAGTATTTTTTCCACTCGTTTTCAATATAGCCTTTCTTCAAAAAAGCGTAATTGATTATATTCATACCGCTCAATCTTTTATATGTGATTTCGTCTTCTATATTCGTAAAATAATCGTAATCCTCTTTGAATTTCTCCAAGTCGGTTTCCGTGGAAAAAACTCCGCAGATTGCGAAAGCCCCCAACTTTTTTCCTATCAAATCATCGGGCGTCTTTATCTTATACACATTTCCTTCGGCATCCTTATACCCCAACTTTTTAAAAGCATCGAACTTTAAATCGGTTATGGCTATTTCATCGAACGTCTGCGGCAGACGGCATTTCGACGAATCGACAAATCTGGCGTCCGGAGAAAGGCAGGCATCCGAAAGACCTGTTTCGGAGTCGATTTCGGCTACGCTTTCGAAATCATAGCAAGCTTTTCTCAAATATCTGTTTCCCCATTCCTCATCAGGCAAAGAAGACGCCAAATTTTCTTCCAATCTGAACGGCAAATTCCCGTGATAGAGTTCATACATTATTTTTCCGCCCGTATAATTTTCGATTGTTTTAATTTGAGCTATATCTTTTTCTCCGCAAGGGGTTCTGACTTTTTGCCCGTGTGCGGTATATTCCAAATAAGCCACACTTGCCAATCGAATCATTTGCTTATCGTCATTATAACAGGCTCTTATTTGAGGAGTATTTTTATCGGCAAATCGGCTTGTAAAAGCAAACACAAAAGCGGAACACATAACAATACACAAAAACACCGAAACAGCCAACCGTATTTTATGGTACTTCAAACCTTTAAACGCCAATATGACGCTGCGAGCAAAAGGAATACCGCTCTTTTCCAACTTCTTTGTTTTTTCGACTGCCGCATTCGATTCCGCATCGATTTTCAGCGGCGCGGTATCGTCAATCACTTTTCCGTCTTGCAAGGTTATTATTCTGTCCGCATATTGCTTTATGTTCGACGCATTATGAGATACGACGATTACGGGCATCTTTTTCGAAAGGTTTTTAAGCAATTCCAAAATCTCGTCACCCGCCGACGCATCCAATGCGCCGGTTGGTTCGTCCGCCAACAATATTTCGGCGCCTTTGACGAGAGCTCGGGCGATAGCCACACGCTGCAACTGTCCGCCCGACAATTCGCTTATTTCACGATTATAAAATGTTTCCCCTTGCTTATCTACAAGCCCGACGGTTTTCAACACTTCGTCTATTTCTTCGCGGCCGACCTTTTTATGACGTATTTCCAATGCAATCGCTATGTTTTCGCCGACGGTGTATCCGTCAATCAAATTGTAAGTCTGATAAATATATCCGATATATGTATTGCGATAGCCGTCGCACTGCGATTTGGTCAAAGACTTCAACGAGTAACCGTCTACGATTATATCTCCGTCGGAAACGGAGTCCATTCCGCCCAGTAAATTCAAAAGCGTCGTCTTTCCGCTTCCGTTTTCGCCGCAAACAAAAGTCAGTCCGCTGTCTGCCAAATCAAGATTTACCCCATCGAGCGCAACTATACTCCGCCCGCTTTTTAATTTATAAGACTTCGAAGTATCGATAAACCGTATCATAAGCAGTTACCTCTGTGTATTTATTATACCACACTTGTCATTTAATGTCAATACCCATTTTGATTTTCGGGGCTTGTTATGGGGCATATTTGTCAAGTATGAGGGTTAAATGCAAAAACTCTCTCCGAGGTTGGAGAGAGTTTTTGCTGTGAATTATTCGATTTTTATGTAACTTGTTTTTAAGTATAGTTATTAGGCTTTTTTGTCTTTTTTCGGTTTATCGGATATTATTGACTGTACTTGTTCTTCGGGTAAGCCTATTATAGGTAAATCGATATATTGTCTTATTGCCTTTAATACTTTTTTGCTTATGGCTATCTGTATAATATCCCGTCGCTTTATCGCCTGCTCGAAAGTCATTGCTTTATTTTCTTCTTTGGTAGATACAAATATATTATCCACTACTCGCCATATGCGCTTTATATACTTTATCTCTTCCCAAGTCATTTCCACTTTCATAAAGGCTCCGAAAAGCGCGCGTCTTATCCCCTTTTCGTCAATAGTTATTACGGAATAATAGCCGCGATAGGATAAACCGATTACTGTAATTATAGGCAGTACTCCTGCACAAAATATCGGACCGAAGATGTACAAAATAGGATGTATTACCTCGCCGGTTTTAGCAGGAACCACAAAGCTGACAATCAATACTACGCAATCCATCAATACCATAGCAATACAGCCTATCGCAATAAAAGGCGAAGGCAAAACTTTGACAGCCTTATTCTTCATACAGGTCTCCTAACAAGCTTTTTAATCTTCTCCTTTTCTTTCTTTTTAATTATCAAGTTTATCAAAGC
>CAJUPB010000015.1 GCA_910588155.1 uncultured Christensenellaceae bacterium | reverse complement strand
ATGGTACTTGTCCGGACACGGACCGGGAGACTAGGTAATTGCCGCTTTCCAAATTTTGAAAAAGACGTTTTGCGCGGTTGGCGTGGGGCGTCTTTTTTGTTGTGCGCTTATGAAAATAATTCTTGATTTTGCACGAAGTATGTGTTATAATGATATAAGAAGCCGTAAGTGCATCACTGTTTTGATTTGCGGCATATTTATGTAAAGAGGGCTTTTTTATGAAAAAGACAGTCAGACTTATTTTCATAGCGGTGCTTGCGGTTTTGACGGCAGTTTCCTGCCTCTTGCTTGTCGGATGTCTGCATATCCCCGATAACGGTAACGGAGGAAACGGCGACATCGGCGGAAGCGGTGATATAGGCGGCTCGGGCGATGTGGGCGGAAGCGGAGACGAAAAAGAAGAATTTTTCGTGGATTACGTTTTGAACGGTTTTGTTTATACCGTTACGGGACAGGAAGACTGCTATATAGATATAAACGATATGTCGGAAACCGACCACGCGACTTACGATGCCGTGATAGCTATGTACGGCAAGTGCGTTGAAATTTCCGAAACCAAGCTGCGCTTCAAAGACGGTACGGCTCTTATGCTGGTCGGAGAAATGGAATATGTTTTGGTCGGCGAAAATGTTGCGGTATCCGAACCCGCCGTGTCGCTTGTGTTTAATTATATAAAGCTTTCCGGCGGCATATTCACGTTCGGCTTTACGCAGTCATTGGGCTTGTATGCCGTAACATACGGTTTCGAATATCACTCTCCGACGGCGGTTCCGCCTTCATATACCGTGACTTTCGATTCTATGGGCGGCAGTGCGGTTGAGAGCCGAACTGTTAAAAGAGGCGAGACGCTCGTTTGTCCGAACGACCCGGAAAAGAAAGGCTATACTTTTGCCGGGTGGTATTCCGACGAAGAGTATACGAAAGTTTGGGACTTTGATACAAAAAGAGTGTTGGCGGATACCGCGCTGTATGCGAAATGGAGTGCGAACAGAAATATCCTGACGTTTGTTTCGAACAACGACAAAGGAGAAAGTTGGCAGAACTATGTTTACAGCGGTTACACGGTATATGAACCGAGAAATCCGCAAAAGACGGGATATAATTTCGTCTGCTGGTGCTCTGACGAAGAGCTGACGCAGGAGTGGGACTTCTCGACGGAGATTTTCGGTGATACGATATTGTATGCCAAGTACACACCGAAAACGTATACCGTTACTTTCAATGCAATGGGCGGCACTTGTGATACCTCGTCCAAGGAAGTGACTTATAAAGAGGCGGTGGGCAGGCTGCCTACACCGACGAGGGAGGGATTCGAGTTCGGCGGTTGGTGCGAGCAGTACGGATTTTTTAATCCTTACACCGAAGAAACCGTATATGCTTCGGCAAACGACAGAACGCTGTACGCCAAGTGGACGACGAAAATCACTCTCGATACCGACGGGCTGGGAACGGTATCGAAAACAGAGATTGCGGCAATTTACGGTGTATCTCAATACGAAGTCGAAAGCCTTCCCGACCCTGTTTGCGACTCCGCCGCTTTTGTCGGCTGGTATACCGAGCCGAGCGGCAGAGGCGAAAAGTATTTGTCATATTCTTATCCGAAAAAAGGAGGAATCACGCTGTATGCGGCGTGGAGATTGAACGTTGTTTACGATGAGGCAGGCGGAAGGGAAGTAAAAGACACTAATATAATACGCGGCAATTGCCTTGATTTGCCGGCAACGTCGCGCACGGGATATACGTTTAACGGCTGGTTCGACGACGACGGGAACAAAGTCACCGCAACGACAAAGATATATAAAAATTCCGCATTCACGCTGACGGCGAAATGGACGGCGAATAAAATCACATTCAAATTCGATATGCAAGGCGGAACTTGCGCGGAAACGTCAAAGATATACGTTTATGATTCTCCGCTCGGTCAATTGCCCGTTCCCGAAAAACAGGGTAATGTTTTCGGCGGCTGGTTTACCTCGAAAGCGGGTGAGGGAACGGAATATACCGTCGATTCGGTTTGCGATTATGCCCGTACCGTCACTTTATATGCGAAATGGACTGCGGAAACGATTTTTGAGTATGAGGGCGCTACGAGCGGCAGCGACACGCAGAAACTCGGCTTTATTTATAACTCCGCTATAAATGTGTCCCTGCCCGAACCGTATAAAACGGGTTTTTCGTTCGAGGGTTGGTTCACCGAGCCGAACGGAGTCGGAACGCAGCTGAAAAACACCTGCATTGTCGCGCCCGATTCGGATGTTTGGAGTTTCGGCGGCGATACGCGTCTTTATGCTTATTGGGTCAAGGGAACGGATAAACGCAGTCTGACCTATACGACGGGCGATACCGCTGCAACCGTGACGGGTTTGGCGGACGCGTCTTTGACGGAGTTGGAAATTCCGGCAGTCATAGATTTGAAACCGGTTAGGGTTATAAAGGCAAACGCATTCGAAAATACGAATTTGACGAAAGTAATTTTGCCGAACAGTCTGACGCAGATAAACAGCGGCGCATTCCGCGGCTGTAATCTTACCGAAATCACACTGCCGTTCATAGGCAGAAGTGCCGGCGCTTCGACGTTTGAAGGGTCGTTCGGATATATATTCGGTTATCGTTTGGTGGATACGGAATCGAAAGTCGTTGAGGGCGCGACTCGGCAGTATATCATTCCGTATAAGGGCGAATATTATTGGTACTATATTCCTACCACATTAAAAAAAGTGACGGTGACAAATGCGAAAACTGTTCCCGACAGCGCGTTCAGAAACTGCCGTATGCTGGAAGAAGTAGAGCTGAACGGCGGTATTACCGTTCTTAACGAATACGCTTTCGGCAACTGCACAAACCTGATATCCGTAACGGGTTTGGAAAGCGTGACGAGCGTCGGACAATACGGGTTTTACGGCTGCTCCAAGCTCACGACGTTTCCCTCGCTGCCGCTTACGGGAGTGGGCAGCTATGCATTCTACAACTGTGTTTTGCTCTCGGAAGTTTCATTCGGCGACGGATTGAAAAGCATAGGGTACAAAGCTTTCTATAATGTGCCTCTTACTTCCGTAACCGTTCCGAACAGCGTCGAATATATAGGGGGTTCCGCTTTCTTCGGCTGTCCTTTGACTGAAATCTCACTGCCGTTTATAGGTGAGAGGGCTAAAACGGTATATGATTACGATAACGTTTTGGGAGCGATTTTCGGGTATAAACGTACGGGAGAAAGCACCGACGATTTCAGCGGAATGACGTATCAGATGAGCGGCTTCTATTTTTACATTCCGCTCACGCTTAAAAAAGTGACGGTGACGGGTTCTGCGCCTCTGCCCAAAAACGCGTTCAATAATTGCGCAATGCTGGAAGAAATAAATTTAATCGGGACGACCGAATTAAACGATAATTCGTTGAGCGGTTGCAAAAATCTTAAAAAGGTGCGCTTCGGCGCGGCAGTACCGAAGAATTATTTCTATGCGTCCAACGTACTCAATACAAGTGTAACGATAGTCGTTCCCGACGAATTCGCAGATGATTATAAGGCGAAATTCCCCTCACACACGGTTGTAACAAAAAGCGAGGAAAACGTATGATAAAAGTTTGTTTTGTCTGCTTGGGCAATATCTGCCGCTCTCCTATGGCGGAACTTGTGTTCAAAGATTTGGCTGAAAAAGAGGGTTTGTCCGATAAATTCGAAATCACGTCTTGCGGAACGTCCTCTTGCGAGGCAGGCTCTGCGATTTATCCGCCTATTAAGAGAACGTTGGACTCGCATAGGATAAGCGGCAGTCACATAGCGCGCAAGATAACGAAAACCGACCTCGAAGACAGCGACTATATTCTCGCTATGGACGGGGAGAATATATACGAATTGAAATGTATGTCGGGCGGCAAGTATTCCGATAAGATGTACAAACTCTGCTCGTTCACGGACAAGCCGCGCGACGTTGCCGACCCGTGGTATACCCGCGACTTCGAAAGAGCGTATTGCGACGTTTTCGACGGTTGCCGCGCCTTTCTCGAATATCTGAAAAGGGAAGCGCTGTAAACGTGGACATCAAAAACGAACTCAATAAAAACGGTTTTCGGTTTCAAAAACGTTTCGGTCAGAACTTCATAACCGACAAGAACTTTTTAAAATCGATTGTGGAAAAGAGCGGCGTGACGGCGGACGATACCGTCGTGGAAATAGGCGCCGGCGCAGGCACGCTGACGGCGGCAATTGCCGAAAAGGCAAAGCGCGTCATAGCTTTCGAAATAGATACTTCGCTGGAACCCGTGCTGAAAAACACGCTGTCCGAGTTCGATAACGTCGAACTGATTTTCGGCGATTTTATGCAGGCAAAAGACGTGTCCGAAACGGCGTGCGGCGACTATAAAGTCATAGCGAATTTGCCGTATTACATCACTACTCCCGTGCTGTTCAAACTTATGGAAGACACTGCGGTTTTGCCGAAAACGATTTCCGTTATGGTACAGAAAGAAGTCGCCGACAGAATGTGTGCAAAACCCTCCACAAAGGACTACGGCGCGCTGACCGTTGCGATAGACGCCCGCTTTTCGGTCAAAAAGCTCGTAAACGTATCGCGCGATATGTTTTGCCCTGTGCCGAACGTGGACAGCGCGGTCGTACTTATGACGGCGAAAGACGTCGGCGAAAGCGTGGACAAAAAGAAATTTTCCGCGCTTGTGAGGGCGGCGTTCGCTATGCGAAGAAAGACGCTGGCAAACAATCTGACGGCGGCTTTTTCGCTGTCGAGAACGGCTTGCGAAGAGGCTTTGGAAAAGTGCGGTTTGCCGCTTGCCGTGAGGGGCGAAGCGCTGTCCACGCAACAGTTCGAAATGCTTGCAAAAACGCTTTTCGCTTGAAAAATCGGTCGCGTAAGATGTCGAACAAACAGCGTATTCTGTCCATAAAATCCAATTTTTTGTCTTGACTTTTCGGCTCTGTTATAGTAGAATAACAAGGATAATACTGTGGGTCGAATATACTTTCGGCTTGGAATAAAGGTTTAAGGAGGAGGGGTAAAATGATTGCCGTCCTTTTCAACGACGATTGGCGCTACCGCAGAATAGGCGAGGAGAGTTATACTTCCGTCACGTTGCCGCACGATGCGATGATGCACGAGCCTCGCACGGATACAGCGCTCGGAGAACACAATATCGGTTGGTTCGAAAGTTACGATTACGAATACGTAAAGAATTTCGACGTGCCGAAAGAGTGGGAAAACAAAACGGTCTGTTTGGAATTCGAGGGCGTCTATAAATGCGCCGAAGTGTTCGTAAACGGAGAAAAGGCAGTGTTCCGTCCGTACGGATATATCGATTTCACCGTGAATATAGGCGAATTTTTGCGCTGCGGCGAGAGCAACGAAATAAAGGTCGTTGCGCGCAACGCCGACCAACCGAACAGCCGTTGGTATTCGGGCTCGGGCATTTACCGCAACGTCAATCTGTTTGTTGCGGACAAGAAACATATAGAACACAACGGTCTCAGAATAAAGACGCTTTCCGTTTCGCCCGCAAGAGTGGAAGTATCCGTCAAAACAAGCGACGGCAGCGAGGCGGACGTGGAAATTATCGGCGCCGGCAAGAGAGTGTGCGCGTCGGCGAGGACGGAAAACGGCAAAGCCGTGTTGGAGATTGCGGACGCAAAATTGTGGTCGCCTTCGCAACCGTATCTCTACGAATGCAACGCAAAATGCGGAAACGACAAGTCGTCGGCAAATTTCGGAATCAGAACAATAACCTGCACTCCCGAGGACGGGTTTAAAATAAACGGCGAAAGAGTGATTTTGAACGGCGCGTGCATACACCACGACAACGGTCTTTTGGGCGCGTGCGCGTATAAGAGCGCGGAAGAGAGAAAGATACGCCTGTTGAAAGAAATAGGCTACAATGCCGTGCGTTCGGCGCATAACCCGTGCAGCAAGGCGCTTTTGGATGCCTGCGACAGAATGGGTATGCTGGTTATGGACGAGTACGTGGACGTTTGGTATATTCATAAAACGGAATACGACTACGTGAACTATTTTTCCGAGTGGTGGGATAAGGACTTGAAGGAAATCGTGGATAAGGACTATAACCACCCGTCTGTCATACTGTATTCCACGGGCAACGAAGTCAGCGAGACCGCGCAGAAAAAGGGCATAGAGTGGACGAAGAGAATGACGGATTACCTGCATTCGTTGGACGATACCCGCCCCGTGACTTGCGGCATAAACATATTCTTCAACTATTTGAGCTCTATGGGCTTCGGTGTGTACAGCGACAAAAAAGCCGAAAAGGCAGCCAAAAAGGCGGAAAAAGCCAAAGCAAAAGCGGCTAAAAACAAAGGTAAGAAGAAAAAGAAAGTCGGCAGCGAGTTCTTCAATACGATAGCCGGTCTTTTGGGCGATAAGTTTATGAAGTGGGGCGCCACTCTGCACGGCAGCGACGTCAAAACCCGCGACGCATTTGCGAATATGGATGTGGCGGGATATAACTACGGCATAGACAGATATAAGAAAGATTTGAAACGCTATCCGAATCGATTGATTTTGGGCAGCGAAACGTTCTGCAAGGATACGTTCAGATACGCCAATCTGGCAAAAGACAACCCTCGCATAATAGGCGATTTCGTGTGGGCGGGTATGGACTATCTCGGCGAGGCGGGCATAGGCGCGTGGGAGTATAAAAAATATGCGCCCGCATTCGGCACGGGCTTGGGTTGGATAACCGCAGGTTCCGGCAGATTGGATATAACGGGCAGAGGTCACGGCGAAGCCGCATATACGAAAGTTATGTACGGTCTGGAAAAAATAGCGTTCGCCGTCGTTCCCGTAGACACCGCTTTCGAAAAACATTCTCCGTCGGCGTGGAAGATGACAAACGCAAAGACGAGTTGGTCGTGGGAGGGCTGCGACGGCAAAAAGACGAAAGTCGAAGTATACAGCAGAGACTTTAAAGCGGCGCTTGTGATAAACGGCAAACGCGTCGGCGTCAAAAAAATCGACAAGAACGGCAGGGCGGTGTTCAAAACAAGATACCGCGACGGAGAAGCTACGGCAATCGCTTACGACGAAAAAGGAAACGAAACCGCCCGTACTTCTATGAGAACGGCGGGAAAGGAAACAAAACTTACGCTTTTGCCCGAAAGCGACGCAATAAAAGCCGACGAGCTTGCATATGTCAGAATAGCGTACACCGACAATAACGGCGAGGTCAAACCTCTGGCAAGAGCCGATGTCAAAGTTAAGGTCGAGGGTGGGGAACTGCTCGGTCTCGGCACGGGCTGCTCGTATGCCGAAAGGAGCTATCTCGACGACACGACGGACACCTATTACGGCGAGGCTCTCGCAATAATCAAACCTACGGGGAAAGAGATAACCGTTTTCGCAGAAAGCAAATACGGAAACGCCGTCGCGTCCGTCAAGGCGGATTAGCTCCAAACAAAAATGCATTAAAAGCCCTGCGGCAAAACCGTCGCGGGCTTTTGGCGCCTTGCACAATGAAATTTACATCGAGGATTTCGATATAACAGGCTTGATGAACATAGTTCTTTTCATAAATGTTATAAAAAAGTTTTACCGAAATTGATTCTCGGATATAAAAAACTATTATAAAAAAGTTGTTTCAATATGATTTGGTGTTTTATTAGCCGTTTGCCAAAGCAATTTCGTTAATGTAATATCGGAAAATATTCGATAGAAATAAGGATAACGGAAATCCAAATCGTTGAGTTTTGAAGTAAAAAAAAGCTCTCTTTGCAAGAGGAGCCTAACGACTCTGTATAACAAAAATGCTTCAAAAGCCTTATCTCGTCCTTAATTCTCTGTATAAAAGCACACGTTTAATCGTGTGCTTTTTGCTTTGATATTGGTTTAAATCGGGGTCAGTTTTTGCCTTCTTCGCTGTTTTCGGCGCTTTCCGCTTTTTTCTTTTTTGCCGCCGGAGTTCTTTTGAGCCGCGACCACAGTATTATAACGACCTGCGCGGGGACGCCGACGATAAACATTTGCCACAGATTATACGACAGAAATTGCAGATAACAGCTCAATATAATGGACCACACCAAAATACTGCACAAGAGAAACGTCACCCAGTGTTTGCCCCAAATTCCGTTGAAAACAATGGCGACGATTGCGGAGGCGGGAACGGCCCAGACGAACACAGTCCAGGGCGAAACCTTGACCGCCATTTGACACAGCACGAATATCAGCGTGGCGATAACCCAAACCGTCAGAGCGGCAAGGGAAGATATTATGAGGTGGTTATAGCGTCGGCTTTTTGCGGGAGTGGAAATCTTCGTTTCGTCGTCGCTTACGAGATAGTCGAGAGATACGTCGAAAAGCTTGCCGATTTTTACGAGAACTTCCACGTCGGGCAGGGCTTCGCCGCGCTCCCATTTGGAAACGGACTTGTCCGAATAGTTGAGTTTTTCGGCGAGCTCGGCTTGCGTCATTTTGTTCTCTTTCCGCAGATACACCAGCTTTTCCGCAACAGTTTCTTTCAAATCTTTCATATCACGGTATATTATACCACAGTTCGGGGGCAAAATCAAGCGAATTCCACTCTCGGTAGAGCGCGAAAAACGTCACTCTACCGCAAGTAGAGCGACAGGAACAAAAGGGAAACGAAGTGTATAGCGGAAAATAAAAAATTCGGCGAACAATAGATTGGTTTTTCTTCGAGCTTGTTATATAATATCGGTGTAAGGGAAAACCTTGTTTTCGAGTCCTTACGCATAGGAAACGAGGAAAACGTCAAAAAGGAGTGAACACAACTATGGAAAACATCGTCGAAAGGAATGTCGTCGCAAAAAGCAAAGCCGCATTGTCCGCACCGCGCCACGCCGCGCCCGTGCGCAAAATACGCAATGCGTCGGTAAATCTCGTCCGACAGTTCCCCGAACGCCCAGGCGAATGGGGAAACCGCATAGTGATAGTGGTTTGCGCAGGCAGCGGCAACGGCGGCGACAAGTCGTAAACTTTGAATGCGAACATAAATGCGCCCCCTCTCCGCATATGCGGCAGGGGGCTTTTCATTTGATTTTATTGTACAATATGCATTCGTAAAGTTGACTTATAAACTGCGATATGGTAAAATATATTAGTTGAATGTTATGCCGAAAGCGCAGCGACGGAAAAACAGCTTAAATAACGGAGGTGCTACTATGAAGAAAATCGATGATTTGTTGAAAGCGTCACAGGCGGGAGAAGCCGAAGCGCAGTATAATCTCGGTTTGTGTTATTGGTGCGGCAACGGTGTCGAAGTGGACCGAAAGGAAGCCGTGAAGTGGTACGAGAAAGCGGCGCAGGCGGGCAATCCCGACGCACAGTACAAACTCGGACTCTGCTATGAAGCGGGCGACGGAGTGGAAAAGAACGCGCAAACGGCTGCGGAATGGTATAAAAAAGCCGCGCAGGCAGGCGAAGCGTACGCGCAGTACAAACTCGGCAGATGCTATAAGCTCGGAATAGGCGTGGCGAAAAACGCCAGAGAAGCGGAAAAATGGTTTGCCAAAGCCGTCAAGGAGTTCCAAAAGAACGCACAGCCGGAGCTGGAAGCGGTTAGGTCCGCCCCCGTGCTCAATTCCGAAACAAAAGTCAAAAACAATTATTATAAGTCGGTGGCAAGACTCAAAAACGCGGCGGACGGCGGTTCGAATAACGCCCGCGCCGCATTGGACGAGGCAGTCAAACAGTTGAAAAAAGCTGCGCAGGCGGGCAACCCCGAGGCACAGAGCGATTTGGGTCTTTGCCTGTTGCACGGAGTGGGCGTCGAAACAGACACCGACGAAGCGTTGAGCCTTTTCGAAAAGGCGACGCGCCAATCATACCCCGAGGCATATTGCAATCTCGGCGTGTGCTACGAAAACGGCTGGGGCGTAAAAGTCAATTATTACGTCGCGGCACAGGAATACCGCAACGCGGTTCAGCTCGGATACGAAGACGCCGTCGATATGTTCAACGCCGCAATGAAACGCCTGAAAAAGGCGGCGCAGCTCGGCGACGCATCGGCGCAAAACGACCTCGGCGTGTGCTATTACAACGGCGAGGGTGTGGAGAAAAATCTCGACGAGGCGGTAAAGTGGTATACGGAGGCGGCGGAGAGCGGCTATCCCGCGGCACAGTATAACCTCGGCGTGTGTTACTATAACGGCGAGGGCGTCAAAAAGAATCTGAAAGAGGCGGCAAAATGGCATCGCGAAGCGGCGGAACGCGGACACGTTGCAGCACAGAACAACCTCGGTTGGTGTTACAAAAAAGGCGAGGGCGTGGAGAAAGATGCGAAAGAAGCGGTCAGGTGGTACGTCGAGGCGGCGGAACGCGGCTATGCGGCGGCGCAGAACAACCTGGCTTGGTGCTACAAGACGGGCGAGGGCGTGGAGAAAAATCTCGACGAAGCCGCAAAGTGGCATATGTCGGCGGCGCAGCTCGGCTTTATCGCGGCACAGCACGAACTCGGACTTTGCTATAAAAAGGGCGAGGGCGTAAAACAGAACTTTGCGGAAGCCGTGCGCTGGTTCGCGCTTGCGGCGGAAAGCGGTTATGCCGCTTCGCAGTACGAGCTCGGCGTGTGCTATTACAACGGCGAGGGCGCGGAAAGAGATTTGAACAAGGCGGTCGAGTGCTATAAGGCGGCTGCGGCGCAGAATTACGACAAGGCAGTGACCGACCTCGGCGTATGCTATTACAACGGCGAGGGCGTCAAAAAGAATCTTCAAGAAGCCGTTCGCCTGTATACGGAGGCGGCGCAGCGCGGATTCGCGGCGGCGCAATACAATCTCGGCGTGTGTTATTACAACGGCGAGGGCGTGGATAAAGATTTCGAAAAAGCGGCAAAGTGGCATACAGAGGCGGCAAGGCGCGGCTATGCGGCGGCGCAGAACAACCTCGGCTGGTGCTACAAAAAGGGCGCGGGCGTGAAACAGGACGCGAAAGAGGCAGTCAAGTGGTATACGGAGGCGGCAAAGAGCGGCTATGCGGCGGCGCAGAACAACCTGGCTTGGTGCTATAAAAAGGGCGACGGAGTAAACAGCGACCTTGCGGAAGCGGCAAAATGGTTCAAGGCGGCGGCGGACCTCGATTTCGCGGCGGCGCAGTACGAACTCGGCGAATGTTACAGAGTGGGCGAGGGCGTGGTCAAGAATATGAAATCCGCGCTCGATTGGTACAGCAAGGCCGCGGAAAACGGTTATGCGGCGGCGCAGTTCACTCTCGGTGAATGCTATAAAAAGGGCGACGGCGTGCCGTGCGACGAAAAGCAGGCGGTACTGTGGTATAAAGAAGCGGCGGAGAATTGGCATATAGGAGCAATGAACGCCCTGGCTGAATGCTACGAAAAGGGCGTCGGCGTGAAAAAAGACGTAGAGAGAGCGGCGTATTGGAAAGACAGAGCGCGCAAAGCGTAACAGAGAGCGTGTAAAACACGCCGTGTGAACGGATAAACAATCGCACCGTATTTCGTGAACGAAGTACGGTGCGATTTGCTTTTTATCGGGCTTGCAACCAAAATGTCATATTGTGGTTTTATTGTCGATTGTCTGCTTTTAGAATATACACTACTTAATAATGTGTGAGTACAAAAATCCCCGAAGCTCTTGCTTTCGGGGAAGTGTCGTCGTTATGTTATTTGCTTTTTTTTGCCGCCTTCGAACCCGTCAAAAAAGCGTGCACTTTCAGGGCTTGTCTTTCTGTTTTGCGGACGGAACAGACAAACCGTCCGTCTTGATTTTGGAAAGCTCGATTTTGTCCGCTTTCTTCGAATTGCGCTTCGTCGGCTTTTCCGCAGCCGCTTCCTTTTTCGGTGCGGCTATGGGTTCGAGTTTCGGAACGGGCGCAACTTCCTTTTCCGCGGCGGCGGCAGTTTCGGCTTTGACTTCGGGCGCGGGCGGCGTCAAAAGTTCGGAGAGCTGTCGCTGTAACTGCTCTATTTTTTCTTTGAGTTTCGCGGCTTTTTTGAGTGTGTCCGACGAAAGCTCCGTAAGGTCGGCAATCGCGGAAATCTTTTCTTTTTCCGTTTCTTCCTCCGATTGCACGGTTTTCGCTGCTTGACTCGTCGGTTCGGCGGCGCTCTTTTTGGCGGCTTTCTTTTTGGTCTCCGCCTTTGTTTTCTTGTCTGTTTTTTCCTCCGCCTTTTTCAATGCTTTGGGTTTGTCGGATTTTTTTTCTTTTTTGCTGCCGGCTCTTATCAGAGTCTTGGGTTTTCCGCTCCGTTTCAGCTCGCGTTGCGCAATCTCCAAAACGACGGTTTCGCCCGTGTCCGAAACGGTAGCCACTCTGGATATGGCGTCGTTCAGACACATATAGAGTTCGGACGGCTCGTCCGTGAGAAAGGCGACGCGCACCGCATCGCAAAGCCGTGCGCCGCCGCAAGCGTCGTAGTTGACGTCAAAGCCGCGGGACAGCGCGAAATTGTGAAAGAAAACCGCCTGTGCGATTAGACTCCCGAAACGGAAAGGGCAGAGCAAAAACATCTCCGAAAAAAAATAAGTCAGCTTTAACGCGAAGTCCTCTTTGGACGAACTGCCCGACGCGAGAATTTCGTTCATTTTTCCGAGCAGCCTTTTCAAAGACCCGGCGACAAGAGAGCTGTCGGCAAAACCCGCGCCCTCGTATGTCAGCTCCGTGCCGCGCAGCTTTCCCGCTTCCGATTTGATGCCGTCGAAAATGAAGCCGTGAAGTTTTAACAGAGCCTGCGTGTCGAAACTTTCGCACGGCTTTGTCAGCGCCGAAATAACACGGAAAAACAGTCGGTTGCTTTCGCTGCCCCTTTTTGCCAAACTTTTTGTGTCCTTCCTTTCGATAAGGGCAGCCGCCGCGTCCTTTACCGCTTTCGGACTCGGTTTCATATTTACGGCGGAAAGTATCGCCGCCGCGTTTTTTATTGTAATGTCGGCTTGCTGCTGCATATTTTATATTATAACATATTTCGCCTGCGAATGCAATAGGTTGGCGCAAATAAAGTCGAATTGCGCGAAAATATTGTTCGGTGCGTCGCCTGCCGTTGCTTTTCGATTTGACGGACAAAGCACTATTTTTCGGAAAAGTCAAGGCAAACGCTTGAAAAATCGCGGCAAATGGAGTAAAATATTATGTGTGAA
This sequence comes from uncultured Christensenellaceae bacterium, assembly GCA_910588155.1. Classification (GTDB taxonomy): domain Bacteria; phylum Bacillota; class Clostridia; order Christensenellales; family Pumilibacteraceae; genus MGBC157735. The sequence goes on along the minus strand of CAJUPB010000015.1, from coordinate 33,914 downwards.
AATACGCGCGTATTTACAGATGTCCCGTTAAAGGACTACACGACGTTCAAAATAGGCGGAAACGCCGAAAGACTCGTGGTGACGGACGACGCAAAGACGTTGGCGCGGGAATACGGCGGCGCGCTCTTAATCGGTTGCGGCAGCAATCTCTTGGTCGGCGACGGCGGAGTGAAAGGCACGGTAATCCGTTTCTGTTCGCAAAGGTGCGAGCCCGAAATATTGTCGCAATCGTCCGACGGAGCAATAGTGTACATCAGCGGCGCAGTCAAAATTTCGCGGCTTTCCCGCTTTGCCGCAACAAACGGTCTGTCTGGTTTGGAGTGGGCGTCCAAAATTCCGGGCACGGTGGGCGGAGCCGTGAAAATGAATGCGGGCGCGCACGGCGGCGACGTGAAATCGATATTGGTTTTTGCGGACGTTTTGAAAGGCGAAAAGACATTGCGGACGGATTTGAAAGAATTGAAACTCGGTTATCGCACGTCGGGTTTCGACGGCGCCGTCGTCGGAGCGGCATTCGCGCTTATCAAGAGCAGCGCGCGGAAAGTTTGCGAGGAAACCGAGCGTCTGTGCAAATTGCGTTCGGCGTCGCAGCCGTCGGGCGCGAGCGCGGGCAGTGTGTACAAGGCGGCAAGCGGCGTTCCCGCATATAAGTATATCGTCGAATCGGGTCTTGCGGGACTGCGGATAGGCGGCGCGAAGGTGTCGGAAAAACACGCCAATTTCATAATCAACGAGGGCGGCGCTACGGCACGCGACGTGCTCGAATTGATGAACAGGATAGAAAGCGAGGTGTATCGCCGTTTCGGCGTGGTCCTCGTCAGAGAAGTCAAAACGATAGGAGAGTTTTAATGTCGTTTTTCGGTGATTATCATACCCATACCATTTACAGCCACGGCAAAGGCACGGTGGAAGAAAACGTGATTGCCGCGGTTAAACGCGGGCTGAAAGAAATCGCCATAACCGACCACGGCTTTCATCATATGACGTACAACGTTCGGAAAATGGACTGGCCTTTCATCAGAAAGGACGTCGAACGTATGAGAGAAAAGTATCCGATGATAAAGATACTTTTGGGTCTGGAAAGCAACTTCGTGTCTCTGAAAGGTGCCGTGGACATCACCGCGGCGGATATGAAATATCTGGATATTTTGGTGTGCGGCTACCATAAGTTCGTAAAGCCCGAGAGAATAACCGACCAGTTCGGCTTCTTTCTGCCCAATCTTTTGGGTATCGCCGAAAAGCGTATGACGGTGAAAAACACCGACGCATACATCAAGGCTTTGGAAAAATACGAAATAGACGTGATTTCGCATATATGCCACGCCGCTCCCGTAGACCCCGTCGAAGTCGCGAAAGCCGCGGCGTATTTCGGAACGCTCATAGAGGTGAACAATAAAAATATAAAGGCGAAAACGGGACTTTCTTCCTGCACGGACAAGCAGTGGGAAAAGGTCATCGAAACCGGCGTCGAATTCATAGTCGATTCCGATGCGCACAGACCGGAAAGAGTGGGACACTTCGAAAGAGCGGAAACGCTTATCGAAAGAGTGGGACTGCCGCTGGAACGCGTGGCGAATTGGAACAGGACCCCCGTCTTTCGAAGCCACAAGGCGAAAGAGGAACTGCTGCGTTTGGCAAAACCCGTCGTCGCGGCGGACAGCGCAGACAACGGAGAACGCCGATGAACTATTCCGCAGAAGCAAAAAAACAGATATGCGAGAGCGCGGCGGACAAAAACGATATATCGCTTTTGTCTGCCGTCGTTCATACCTGCGCCGTGGTCAGAAAGTTTTCCGGCGGATTCGAACTTCGGCTGACTTCGAACAACGAATTTCTCGCGCCGCTTGTTCGGCGTATCGTGGACGAATCTGCGCCCGGCTGTTTTATGGAAAACGACGGAAAAGAGATGATAATCGGCGGGGAAACTATGGCGCTGATGAATATGTTGGGCATAGTAAATATATCCGTCGGCGGAGAAATAAGTTTCGTGCGAGGCATAAAGCCCGCGCTGGTCAAGAGCGATGCGGGAAAAAAGGCATACCTCAAAGGCGCGTTTTTGGGCGCGGGCAGTTTCACAGCTTCGTCCTGGCATCTCGAAATCGGCGTGGCGAGTGAGGAACTTGCCGCAGACCTCGCGGAACTCATAAAAAAATTCGGTCTGACGCCGCACTGCTTCAAGAGAAAGGACAAACATATCGTATATCTGAAACGTGCCGACGACGTAATAGATTTTTTCGGGGTCGTGGGCGCGTCCAAAGTTATGTTGGAGCTTGCGGGCAAGCTCGCCGTGGACCAGACCCGCAGAGACTCGGCGAGGATAACCAACCTCGAACTGTCCAATATGGACAGAACGATAAACGTTGCCGTGGCGCAGGTCGAAGCCATTCGGCTGATTGAAAGCAAAGTAGGACTGCACTCTCTGAACGACAAACTCTACGAAGTGGCAAAATTGCGGCTTTCGGAAGATACGCTGTCCTACGAGGATATTGCCGAAAGACTGTCCATATCCAAGGGCAGCGTGAAATACCGTTTGCGCAAAATCGAGGAAGAGGCGCGCAGATTGCGTCTTGCAGACGGCGGCAAAGACGAAAACAAATAATTTCAGACGAGAAGCCGCGCATTTTCAAAGCGCGGACGGAGGTAAACAAAGATGACGGATTTCGTACATTTACACGTGCATACGCAATACTCGCTTTTGGACGGAGCGACGAGAATAGAAAAGGTTTTTGCGCGCGCCGAAGAAATGGGAATGAAAGCCGTCGCCATAACCGACCACGGAAATATGTACGGAGCTTTGGAATTCGTCAAAGCCGCCGTCCGTCATACCGACCCCAAAGCCGACCCGTTCGACTTTTTGAAGGAAAACCGTCCGTTCAAGGTCAAACCCGTGCTGGGTTGCGAACTGTACACCTGCGAGGATATGACGGTCAAGACGACCGTAAACGGAAAAGCCCCAAAACTCAATCACCTGATTTTGCTGGCAAAAAACGAAACGGGTTACAAAAATCTCGTGAAGCTCGTGTCCAAAGGATATGTGGACGGCTTCTATCATAAACCGAGAGTGGACTTTTCTCTGCTCGAACAGTACTCCGAGGGACTTATATGCCTTTCCGCCTGTATTGCTGGGGTTATTCCGCAATGTCTTTTACACGGCAGAGACGACGAGGCACAGCAGTGGACGGATAAGTTCAAAAATCTGTTCGGCGACGATTTCTATATCGAGATACAGGACCACAATATCCGCGACCAAAAGATTATTTTGCCGAAGCTGGTGCAGCTCGCACGCAGAAACAACATAAAGATAGTCGCCACGAACGACGTTCACTATCTGAACAAAAGCGATTCCGTCGTGCAGAAAATGCTGCAATGCATTTCTTTCCAGAACACTATGCTCTACGACGAACTGAATGCGGAAGAGGACGTCGATTTGACGGGCGAGGGCGTAACCGACGACGGCTATTTCCCGACCCGCGAGTTCTATATGAAGAGCGGCGACGAAATGGCGAAGATGTTCCCGTCTTTTCCCGACGCCCTGGCAAATACCGTCGAGGTCGCAGACAAATGTTCCTGCAACTTCTTTCGGAAAGAACCGCTTATGCCGAGATATATCCCCGAAGACGGCAGCACGCCCGCGCAGTATCTGCGCAAGCTGACCTATGAGGGCTTGAACAAAAAATACGGAAACATAACCGACGAGATAAAAGAACGCGCGGAATACGAACTCGGCATCGTGGAAAAGCTCGGATTCGTGGAATACTTTTTGATAGTTTGGGACTTTATCCATTGGGCGGAATCGCAGGGCATACCAGTGGGACCGGGGCGCGGCAGCGGCGTCGGAAGCATAGTGGCATATGCGATAGGCATAACCAAAGTCAATCCGCTGAAATACTCGCTGATATTCGAACGCTTTTTGAACCCCGCAAGAGTTTCCAACCCCGACTTCGATATAGACTTCTGCGTGGACAGACGCGAAGAAGTCATAGATTACGTGACGAGAAAGTACGGCGACGAAAACGTGTCGCAGATTGTCACGTTCGGCACGCTGAAAGCCAAAGCCGCCGTCAAGGACGTGGGCAGGGTGTATTCTCATCCGTTTTCGGAAACGCAGAAACTGACGAAGCCCATTCCGAATATAATGGGCAAACTCCACCTCGAACATCTTTTGGGACTGAAAAAAGACAAGGACGGCAACGACGTGAGCAACCCCGAACTTCGGGAGATTTACGGCAGCGACCTTATGGCGAAACATATTCTGGATATGGCTATGCAGATAGAGGGTATGCCGCGACAGACGGGTATGCACGCCGCAGGCGTCATAATCTGCCGCGATAAAATTTCCGACCACGTTCCGCTGACGAGAACCAAGGACGGCATAATCACGACGCAGTTCAATATGGTGGAATGCGAAGAGCTCGGACTGCTGAAAATGGACTTTTTGGGACTTCGAACGCTCACCGACATTAAAAAGGCAATAGACCTCGTCAAGCAGACGAAGGGTATAGACATAGACTTCTACGGTCCGGACGCAACTTACGACGATGCCGGCGTGTTCGAGCTGATATCGAGCGGCGATACTCACGCGGTGTTTCAGTTGGAATCGGAAGGAATGAAGAAGTTTATGAAAGACTTGAAACCGACTTCGCTGGAAGACATCATAGCCGGTATATCGCTTTACCGCCCCGGACCTATGCAGTACATCGACGACTACGTGCGCAACAAGCGCAATCCCGCGGGCATAAAATACGACCACCCTCTGCTCGAACCGATATTGTCCGTCACCTACGGCATAATGGTATATCAGGAACAGGTTATGCGAATGGTGCAGGACCTCGCCGGCTATTCTATGGGCAACGCCGACAACGTGCGCCGTATGATGAGCAAGAAAAAGCTGGACGCTATGAATAAGGAGCGCGAAGTGTTTTTGCACGGCGGTACGGACAATAAGGGCAATAAGATTGACGGTTGCATCAAACGCGGCGTCCCCGAAGACGTAGGAAACAAGATATTCGACGATATGATGCACTTTGCGTCTTACGCGTTCAATAAGTCGCACGCGGCGGCATACGGCTATTTGGCGTATCAGACGGCATATCTGAAACGCTACCATACGGTGGAGTTCGTCACCGCGGTGCTGAACAACCGCATCACGAATATAGAGGAAATCCGAAACTATTTGACGTACTTGCGCGAGAAGAACATAAAAGTACTGCCGCCAGACATAAATAAGTCGCACGGCTTCTTCACGGTCGAGAACGGCTCGGTCCGCATAGGTATGGCGGCAATCAAGAATGTGGGTATGCCCGTCATAGAACAGATTGTCAAAGAGCGCGAAAGAGGGGGCGAATTCAAGGATTTTGTGGAATTCGTGACCAGAATGAGCTCGATAACCCTGAATAAAAAAATGCTGGAAAGTTTGATTTATGCCGGAACGTTCGATTGCTTCGGACACGCCAGAAGCCAGCTGATTGCCGTCTACGAGCAGGTGCTGGACCGCGCGGCGAGGGACAGAAAAGTCAAACTGTCGGGACAGATGTCGATGTTCGACGCATTTGCCGATACGACGACGGAACTCAACCGTTTCGAATATCCCAAAATGCGCGAATATTCTTTGAGCGAAAAACTGCGCAGAGAAAAGGAAGTCGCAAGCATATACCTCACGGGTCACCCTCTCGAAGAATACGCACAGTATTTGAAGACTTTCGAATACAATACGTCGATGTTCAAGCCGCAGACCGACGACGAAGCGGAAGACGACTCCGCGGAAAATCTCGACGGCAGAACGGTCGTGCTGGGCGGTATGCTCGTGGAGGCCGGCAAAAAGTTCACGAAAGACAATAAAGAGCTCGGCGTCGGCAAGCTGGAAGATTTGTACGGAACGGTGGACTTGGCTATGTCGGGTCAGACGCTGTCCAAAATGAAAGCGTATTGGGAAAAAGACAAACTCGTGACCGTCAAGGGCAGACTGCGCATAAACGAGCTGGGCGCGTCCGTATGGGTGGATAAGATAGAACCTTGGCAAAGCGGAGTCGCGCAGGAGATTCGCCGAAAAAAGATTTGTATGTACTTTTCGTTCAAGGAAAAACCGCCCGAATTTTTGGACGAAATACAGGAAGTCCTGCTGAATTACGGCGGCGAGGACAAGACGTACGTCAAGAACACCGACGACGGCAAGTTATATCCTCTCGATATAGGCGTGGAGTGTTGCCGCCCTCTGTTGGCGGAGCTTTCGGGAATTTTGGGCGCGGACAACATCAAGATTGCGGAAGACTGACGAAAAACGGAGTTATATTTTTAAATCAAAACAGTAGATTTTTATAATATATTTTGATATAATTAAAATGCGGAAAGTTGTGACAAAAAAACTTTTCCGAAGAAAGAGATTAAGAATTTTATCAAGAGGTGTAGGCAATGAAAAGAATAGCAATATTGACGAGCGGCGGCGACGCCCCCGGTATGAATGCGGCGATACGCGCAGTGGTGCGTTACGGCATTTATGCGGGTATGGAAGTGTTCGGAATAGAACGCGGCTATGCGGGACTTTTGGAGGATAAGTTCGTACCGATGAGTATGCGGAGCGTATCCGACATCATACAGCGCGGCGGAACGATTTTGAGAACGGCGCGCTGCCTCGAATTCAAGACCAAAGAAGGTCAGAGACAGGGCATAGAAAATCTGAAAAAACACGGCATAGAGGGTCTTATCGTCGTCGGCGGCGACGGCTCGTTTATGGGCGCAAAGGCGTTGAGCGAACAGGGCTATCCCGCAATCGGCATTCCCGGAACGATAGACAACGATTTGGCGTACACCGATTTCACGCTCGGTTTCGATACCGCTTGCAATACGATACTCGACGCTATAAATAAGATACGCGACACGATGACCTCGCACGAGCGCGTCAGCATAATAGAAGTTATGGGCAGAAACTGCGGCGACCTTGCGCTGTATGCCGGGCTCGGCGGCGGCGCGGAAGTCATAATCGTGCCGGAGCACAACCTCGACATCGTCAGAATCGTCGAGAAGTTGCAGGCGTCCAAAGCCAGAGGCAAGCTTTCGGGGATAGTCGTGCTCGCAGAAGGCGCGGGACACGCCGACGAGATTGCGGCAAAGATACAGGAAATAAGCCCGCTGTCCGTGCGTTCCTCCGTGCTGGGACACTTGCAGCGCGGCGGCTCGCCGAGTATGAAAGACAGATTCCTCGGCACAAGCTGGGGCGTGCACGCCGTCAAACTCTTGGAAAAGGGAATCGGCAACCGTATCTGCGGCATACGCGACAATAAGATATACGATATGGACATCGTCGAGGGTTGCGCAATGAAAAAGTGCTTCAATCTCGATTTGTATCAGATGGCGTCGATAATCGCAAGATAGGCGGGTAACGGGTTGAAGAGAGCGGAATTCGAAAAAGAATGCGAAAAGGCAGAAGAAAAGCTTTCGGCGTTCGATTTTACGGGCGACGCGAAAGCCGACTTGAAAACGCTTAACGACGGTATAAGAATCGTCAGGGTGACGAGAATAGTAAAGCGTGCGCGGTTTTTCACGGGCGCGGCATTGGCTGTGCTCGCGGCAGTCGGACTTGTGACGGGCGGTTGTCTTTCACGCGACAAAGTGCTGCTTGCGGCTTTCGTCGTGCTGGGCGCTTTTCTCGCGTCGGTGGGCGTGTGGTATTTCCTCTCTCATATAAACAACGTCACGCACAAGGCTGTCTGTATAATAGAAAACGGCAAAGTTCGGGAATACATCTATTCGAGAAAGGGCGGCTTCGTCTTCAATACGGTGGAGGGCGAAACGGTGTGCGAGAAAGGCAAAGTGCTGAAACAGCGCCACGAGTATACGAAGTACGAACCGAGCTATCCTTACGTCGACTTTCTCGACAGAGATTTCCGCGCGTTTTTGAAGTCGCGCGGCGGCGGCGATTACGACGTAGACGAGTTTTATTTCGAAGACGAAAAAACAGAAACCATATCAGTGTATTCCGACGGAAAAAAGAAGAAAAACAAGTTTACGCTGTACTTGCAGGAAAAAAGACCGTATAAAATGGAATACAAAAATTTGGAGAGTTTTGTGTATTCGCGTATGAACGACGGCGACTTGACGCTGTTCGTCCCGTTGCTCTTGAAAGGCAAACTTTCGACGCCCGACTATCTGAAAGTCGAATATTTCGACGGAAGCAGTTTTCGCGACGTTTGGGAGAGAATATGACGGAAAGGAAAAACAATTTGCAAAAGGAATTGGAAAAAATGCTGCCGACTCTTGACGGCGGCGTTCTTTTGCATTGTTGCTGCGCGCCCTGTTCCACGTCCTGCCTCGAATACCTGAAACCGAGAATAAAAGAACTATCTCTGTACTTTTACAATCCGAACATAGATTCCGAGGAGGAATATTTCCGCCGCGCCGCCGAGCTGGAAAGATTGAACGACGTCGGCGGCTACGCTTTTCCTTTGACGGTTGCGCCATACATTCCAAAAGAGTTTTACGACGCCGTCAAGGGTCTGGAACGGGAAAGAGAGGGCGGTGCGCGCTGTGACGCGTGCTTTCGCCTGCGCCTTGCCGCCGCGGTGAAACAGGCTGAAAAAGAGGGGAAGAAATACGTTTTGACGACGCTTTCGGTGTCGCCGCACAAAAACGCCGAATTGCTTTACGAAATAGGCAAATCGGTGTCGGCTGGCAGCGGCGTGACCTTTTTGCCGTCCGATTTCAAAAAGAACAACGGCTTCGTCCGCAGCACGCAAATATGCCGCGAGCTTGACATATATCGGCAGAACTACTGCGGTTGCAGTTTCGCCAAAGGGTCGTGAAATGGAACTGCTGGAAGAAAAGATAAACGGACTTCCGCTCGACCCGGGCGTGTATATTATGCGCGACAAGAGCGGGGACGTCATATACGTCGGCAAAGCCGTCGTGCTGAAAAACCGCGTTCGACAGTACTTCAAGCGCGAGCAGAAACACCCGAAAGTCAGGGCTATGGTGGAAAACGTAGCAGACTTCGACTATATCATAACGCTGTCGGAAAAGGATGCTCTTTCGCTGGAAAACAACCTGATAAAGAAGTATAAACCGAAGTATAATATCCTTTTGAAAGACGACAAAACAAGTCCGTTCATAAAGATAGATATGAGGGAAGAGTATCCGACGGTGGAGGTGACGCGCCGAGTCAGAAAGGACGGCGCGCGCTATTTCGGACCGTTTTTGAGCGGCGTAAACGTTTGGGACATCGTCGCCGTAATACGCTCCGCATACGGTATGCGAACCTGTCCCAAAAAGCTCAAAAAAAACACCAGGGAATGTTTGAACTATCATATAGGGCTGTGCACCGCGCCTTGCACCAAACGTATCGGCAAAGCCGATTACGATAAGGTGGTACATTCCGTTACCGAGTTTCTTGCGGGTCGAGACGACACCGCGCAGGGGCTTATAGAGCAAAAAATGCAGCGCGCCGCGGAAAACGAACAGTTCGAACAGGCTATTTACTACCGCGACAAGCTGTTGATGTTGGCGAAAATGAAAGAACGCACTCTGGCTGATTTGACGGGCATACTGTCGTTGGACGCATATGCGTATGCGACAAACGGAGAGTACGGCTGCGTGTCGGTGTGCATAGTGCGCGGCGGCAAGATGATGGGCGTCAAAAACTTCGTCATACCCGACGTTTCGCTGTCGGAACGGGAGGCGGTGGAAGAGTTTATGCGGCAGTATTATGTCGGCTCGAACGTGGATTTGCCGCCGCAGATTTGCGTGCCGTTCGAAAGAGAGGCAGGGGAGAAAAACGACGCGCTGACGGAATATCTCACGTCGCTGAAAGGCGGAAGCACGGAAATCGTAACGCCCAAAATAGGCCGCAAGAAAAAACTGATGGACACCGCGAAAAGCAATGCCGAGGACTATCTTTTGAAGTCCTCGGAAAAGACCAAACGCGAATACGATATGACCGTCGGCGCGGCGAAAAAATTGGCGGAAATTTTGGGACTCAAAAGCGCGAGAAGAATGGAGTGTTACGACATATCCAACATCAGCGGCGTGGACAAAGTCGCGTCTATGGTCGTGTTCATAGACGGCAGCGCGGCAAATGCCGAATACCGCCGTTTCAGAATAAAGACCGTCGAGGGCGCAAACGACTTTATGAGTATGAACGAGGTAATACGCCGCAGGTTCGCTCGGGCGGCAAACGGGGACGGAAAGTTCGGACAGTTGCCGGATTTGGTGGTAATAGACGGCGGCAAGGGTCAGCTTTCTGCGGCATACAGCGCGGCAAACAGCGAGGGCTTCGACATACCTATGGTCGGATTGGCAAAGCGCGAGGAAGAGATTTTCACGGTGTTCGACGAACAGCCGATTGTGCTCGATAAGTCAAGCTATCCTCTGCGGCTGTTGCAGCGTATCCGCGACGAGGCGCACCGCTTTGCGATAACCTATCACAGGAATTTGCGCTCCAAGCGTTACAAGAGCAAGTTGGAAGACATACCGAATATAGGAGACGTCCGCAGAGCCGCACTGCTCAAAACTTTCGGTTCGGCGGAAAACATAAAGGCGGCGAGCCGGGAAGAATTGGCTTCGGTAAACGGTATGGACGCAAGGTCGGCGGCAAGCGTGTATGCGTTTTTTCACGGAGAAGAAGCCGATTGACAAATTTTGACGTTAATGGTATAATGACGCTATGAAATACAAATTGATAGTTTCCGATTTTGACGGTACGCTTTGCAGAAGCGACAACAGAGTTTCCGAATATTCCAAAGAAGTCATCGGCGAATACTTCAAACGGGGCGGCGTGTTCACGCTGTCGTCGGGTCGGAGTATAGCGTCTCTGCGCACGCACTTGGACGAGGCTGGACTGATAGACAGGGACATACCTCTGCTCGGACTTCAAGGCTCGGTCATAGAGGATAACTTGACGGGTCGCATAATGTACGAAAACGGCATAGGCAGGGAAACCGCGCTTTGGTTTTCCCGCGAGTGCGAAAAGAGAAAGGTCTATCATCACGTATATACGAAGGGCGAAATTTTCAGCAGCTCGCCGAATATGTTCACCGAAATGTATACCCGCCTTGCGGGAGTGGGTATGAACTTCGTCGGGTCCGTCTCCGAGTTTTTGGAAAGCTCGAAGCGCGACGACTTCATAAAAATACTTGCGATAACCGACGATAAGGAAAAAACCGCATACGGCGCGGACATAGCAAGTCTCGGGCGCGGCGGCGTGGACATATTCACTTCCGGACCGTACTTTTTCGAGTGCATAAGCAGCGATTCGGGCAAAGGCAACGGATTGAAAAAGATAGCCGAGCTGTTGAAAATCGATATTTCGCAGACAATGGCTTTCGGAGACGAAATGAACGATAAGTCTATGATAGAGGCGGCGGGCGTGGGCGTTGCCGTGGAAAACGCGCGCAAGGAATTGAAGGACTTCGCAGACGCGGTCGCACCGAGCAACGATTTGGACGGCGTGGCAAAGACGATTGTCAAGTACTGCTTTTAAATAATCACCGGGAGGGATTTATGGCTTCGGAATACGACGAAGAATTGGAAGAAAATGAAACCGACATAAGCGTGGAGGAGTTCGCAAAAAAACTCAACCTCGAAATTTTGCATTCGGGCGGCGGAACTATGCATATGGCTACGTTCAACATAAACCGACCGGGGTTGCAGCTCGCAGGCTATTTCGAGCATTTCGGCAAAGACCGCGTGCAGGTGCTCGGCGAAATGGAAACGGCGTATCTGAACCAACTGCCGCCGAAGAAACGAATGGAATCGGTGGAAAGACTGTTTAAATACGATTTTCCGTGCCTGGTCGTTTCCGGCGGCTGTCAGCCTTGCGAGGAGATAAACGTCTGCGCGAAAAAATACGGCAGAGCGGTGTTCAAAAGCCGTTCGCGCTCGACAATGATAATAAACGAACTGTCGATATTTTTGAACGAACTGCTTGCGCCCAGAATAGTCATTCACGGCGTAATGCTGGATTTGTACGGCGTGGGCGTGCTTATGATAGGCAAGTCGTCGGTGGGAAAAAGCGAAACGGCGTTGGAACTTATCCAGAGAAATCACCGTCTCGTCGCCGACGACGCAGTTTGCATAAAACGCGTATCCGACAAACTCGTCGGCTCGTCGCCGTCCGTCATAAGATATATGATGGAAGTGCGCGGCATAGGAATCGTGGACGTAAGACAGATGTACGGCACGGGTGCGGTCAGGTTTTCGCAGCCCGTCGATATGGTCGTCAAGTTGGAAAATTGGGACTACGAAAAGCAGTACAACCGTTTGGGCGGCGAAACGGAAAAATATAACATTCTCGGATTGGACGTGCCGATGTATACCATACCCGTCAAGTCTGGCAGAAACCTCGCCGCGATAATAGAGGTCGCCGCGAGAAATCACCGACTGAAAGATATGGGCTACGACGCGATAGAAGAGCTGGAACAGAGAAGACGGTCGAAAACCGACGGCGGCATATAAAAAAGAGGCGGCTATGGACAGGATAGAATTGGTAGGAAAAATAGGCTCTATGGCTCTCATAGAGCGCGACGACATAGACTACAATAAGTTTGCGAGAATAGGCCGCCGGCTGAAACCGGGAATGGTGTGGATAACGTCGGGCGCGACGGAGATTGGCAGACTCGACTATATCCGCCGCAACGGGTGCGAGCTGACGGGCGACGCCGACGAGATAAAGACCGACTATGCCGCGCAGGGGCAGACCGTGCTTATGCAGACTTACCGCACTTTCGTGGACGAACGCTATTCGGTAAGACAGCTGCTGGTCGAACATCAGCATTTCAACGACGAGGTAAAGAGAGAACACATAAAACAGATGCTGCTTCGCAGCGCAAAACAGAACGCCGTCGCCATTGTCAATTACAACGACGCCGTGTCCGTGGAAGAAAACCGCAAAATGGAAATTCGCAAGTTGCGCGAGCAGGGCGCAAAAGCGGTGGAACTCGTGGACAACGACGAAACGGCGGGGCAGATTGCCTGCCTCGTGAACGCGAAAACACTGCTTATCCTGTCCACGTTGGACGGAATTTACTATGATGTAAACGAGCGCGGCTCGCTGATAGAGCGGATAGACGGAAACAGCGCGGACGAAGTCATTAAAAAAATCGACGAGATTAAAACCCGTTGCAAAGGCTCGTCGAGAGTCGGCGCGGGCGGAGCGGCGGCAAAGTTGGAATATGTCAAACCCTGCGTGAAAAACGGCACGGAGGTCATAATTGCGGGCGCGAAATACGATTTGAGAGATATTCTGAACGGAAACGCGCCGCGCACCGTAATAAAGGTCGGCGGCTGAAACCGAGCCCAATCCGTTTTTTTCAAAGTTTGAAAAAGACCCCGTTCCGAGAGGAAACGGGGTCTTTTGTGTCGTCGTTTTGTTTTTTACACTTCGGTTTGTCCGCCGTTGTCGTTTTCTTCGAATTCGTCGTCGCAGGTCTCGCCGCTCTCGTCTCGGCCGTCGCTTTCTTCGGCAATGTCGTCTTGCGCCGCAAACTCGCCGCCGTCTTTCAATGCGACAAAGCGGAAGTTTCGTCCAACCTTCTCTTTGCCGTAAAACGGCACTCTGTCGAAATAGAAGATATAGAAAGCCAAAGCCGCGGTAACGAGCAGCATAATTATTGATTGAAACTGCGACGGCGTAAGTCCGGGGATAAACGAACCGCGGTAGTCGCCGCGGAAATATTCGATAACGAACCGCCAGACGGCATACGCGCCGAGGTATACGATAAGCTGCAAATCGATGCGCTTGAATTTAAGCAAGAGCAGCAAGAGCACTCCGCAGAGAATGAACAGGAAAGCCGCTTCGAACAGTTGGGTGGGCAGAACGGGCTGCGACATTCCGGGAAAAATCACCGCGACGGGAGAGTCGGAAACTTTGCCGTAACAACAGCCTCCGAAGAAACAGCCGATACGTCCGAACCCGTGCGCCAGCGGAATACAGGGCGCCATTATGTTCGCGGTTTTCCAAAAGTCTTTTTTGACTTGCGGTTTTGCGAAAAACGCCGTGATTGCGATAAACACCGCCACGCCGCCGATGAGTCCGCCCATAAACGTCATACCCGTATCCAACAGCGTGAAAGTCTTGAATCCGCTTTCTATCCAGTCGTACACGGCTTGGAACAGCAGCGCGAACAGAAAGCCGACGACGACGGAAATCATAACCGCGGTCGAATAAAAATTGAAAGACCTTTCCGAAAGTTTCAGCTTTTTGGACAGAAACCAAAACAGCAGCACCGCGCCGATAAGTCCCAACGCAATGCAGAAACCATAAGTGTATACGGTCAATCCACCGATTTTAAACAATACTTTGTGCATACTTTCATAATAACACAACGCCGCCCGTTTGTCAACAAAGTAAAGAAAGGTTGCCGCCGTTTAAGCGATTGACTTGCGCGCGGGTTTTATTGTATAATATGCAATATGATTGCGGTAATCGACTACGATGCGGGAAATATCCGCTCCATACAGAACGCACTTTGCCGTATCGGCAAGTCGGCTTTTTTGACGAGCGACCCCGACGAAACGGAAAAAGCCGATTTCGCCCTGCTTCCGGGCGTCGGCTCGTTCGGACACGCAATGAAGGAACTGACGGCAAGAGGTCTGGACAGGGCGCTGAAAGCGCGGTTTGCCGCCGACCGCCCCACGCTCGGGATATGCCTCGGATTGCAGCTTATGTTTAGGGCAAGCGAGGAATCGCCTAATGCGGAGGGACTCGGCTTTTTCCGCGGCAGAGCGGAAAAACTCAAAGGCGACGGACTCAAAGTGCCGAACGTCGGTTGGACGGACATAAATGCGAAACAACCCGTTTTTCTCCCGTTCGATAAAGATTTCTTTTATTTCGTGCATAGCTATGCCGTATTCGAAACGGACGAATCCGTCGTTGCGGCAACGTCGAACTACGGCGGGGAATTCGTTTGCGCGGTGGCAAAAGGCAGAACGGCGGCGTGTCAGTTCCACCCCGAAAAGAGCGGGGAAAGAGGTCTGTCGCTTTTGAAAACATTGATAGAGGCGGTGGAACGATGAACGCGAAAAGAATAATTCCCTGTCTCGACGTGAAAGACGGTCGTGTCGTCAAAGGCGTGAATTTCACGGATTTGCGCGATGCGGGCGACCCTGCGGACAATGCCGTCGCGTATGAAAAACTCGGCGCGGACGAGCTGGTCTTTTTAGACATAACCGCCACCGTGGACAATGCCGCCACCGTTGCGGATATGGTGGAAAAAGTTGCGAAAGAGGTGTTTATACCTCTGACCGTGGGCGGCGGAATAAGAAGCGCGGACGACGCGAGAAAGATATTGCGCGCGGGTGCGGACAAAATATCCGTGAATTCCGCGGCAGTCAAGAATAAACGTTTGATTTCGGAATTGAAAGACAAGTTCGGTTCGCAGTGCGTCGTGCTTGCCGTGGACGCGCTGTATAGGGGCGACGGCCGCTACGAAGTCTGTACGGGCGGTGGAAGATACGCCTCGGGTCTGGACGCCGTCGAGTGGATAAAAGAGGGCGTCCGCCTCGGCGCGGGCGAGATTCTGCTGACGAGCATAGACAGCGACGGCACGAAAAACGGCTACGGACTGCCGCTGTTGAAACAGGTGTCGAAAGCCGTGGATGTTCCCGTGATTGCAAGCGGCGGAGCCGGGAAAAAGGAACACTTTTTGGAAGCCTTCGAGGCAGGCGCAAGCGCGGCTCTGGCGGCGTCGCTGTTTCATTACAAAGAGTTGGATATACGCGATTTGAAAAAATTTCTGGCGGAAAAAGGAGTACCCGTCAGAATTCGAGAGGACTTATGAGAGAATACAAAAAGATATTGTCGCTCGATTTCGAGCTGTACAATTCTATGAAATATTATTCGATATGCTGGATAGGCGCGGCGGTATCCGATTTTTCTATGCAGCCTAAATCTTATCTCGACGTCAAGGTCAACCCGGCGACGAAACATAAAATGGTGGGCAAGGAATTGAAGTTCCCGTTCACGTATAAGGATTTGAAAGTTTTGCCGAAATTCGACGTCGCGTCCGCGCCGCTTTTCGAGCTTATCGACTCCGATACGCTTGTGGTCGGACACGCCGTAGACAACGATATAAAGATGCTTTTCAAGGCGTGTTCGCATTACGGTATGAAATATCCCGATTTCGATTTCGTCGATACAAACGCCGTTTACGGCGCGTTGAGAGGCGAGTATGCGCAGATAGGTCTTAAAACGCTCGCCGAAAGTTTCGGAATCGAGTTCGACGCGCACAACCCCAAAGAGGACGCGAGAGCAACGCTGAAAGCGCTGAAACTTATGCTTGCCGAACATAATACCGACTTGAAAACTCTGACGGAAAAAGGCGCGCTCTCGATTGGAAAAGCCCGCGGCGGCATCGTTCGAAAGTGTTCGGCGGAATGTATGTCCGCGAGGGCGAAGGAACATATTGAAAACCATAACGCGCTGTTCGACGCGGTGGCGGTCACAAAGCCGGGAGAGGGCGTTTTGAGCCGAACGAAAGTGTCTTTCGAGCCGAAACTGTCAAGCACGCAAAACCTCTTTTCGTTGGCGGAGTTTGCCCTTGAAAACGGTGCGAGGATTGTCGGGGAAGAGGATAACGCCGACATAATTGTGACGTCGCAACTCATAGAGGGCGACGAAAAACATTGCCGCCTGCGCGATTTCGCGGACAGATACGGCGTGCCGAAAGCCGTTTTGTCAGAGCTGGATTTCCACCCGAATAAGGTGACGACTTCGGACGGAGAAGTGATTTCGTTTATGCAGTACTTGAAACGTAAATACGCCGTAAAAGGCGCGAAAGGCGAGTACTATTGTTTTTCGGCAAAAACCGAAAAGCTGTACGAGTTCGAGGACGTCGTCGCAAATCTGTTGAAAAAAGGCAAGCGCGTTTGCGCAATGCCCGAATCGAGGTGCGTGTTTGTGGTTACGTCGGCGGACGAAACGGACACCGAAAACAGCGATTTGAAAGTGCGTATGTACAACCGAATGAAGGGCTTTGGTAAAATCGGACTCAAAACTTTCGCCGAGCTGGAAGCGACATTAAAACTTTAATTGCCTTTGCTCTCCGTTTTGTTTGACGGTGAGATATTCGAAACCGATTTTTTTGAGCATAGCTTCCGTCTGTGCGAATTTGCGACCTATGTCGATACGCAGGTGTGCGTCCGACGAGGTCGTTATTTTTCTTCCGCCCATATCGTAATAGATTTTAAAAAGTTCTTCGGACGGAAGCGACGCCGACGGCGCTCCCGATACCGACGTGTTTGCTTCGAGTATCGCGCCCTTTCTTATGATTGTTTCGAAAATATCCGTTATCTGTTCGGAAAATTCCCGAAACGTGATTCTTGCGTTCTCATACGGCGCAAAGCGTTCGATATATCCGAGATGTCCTACGGCGTCGAATCTATAAGGGCAGTTCAGAGACTGCCGCACGGCTTCGAGATATTGCCCGTAAGCTTCAGCTTTGTCTAGGTCCGCAAAATGTTCCTTCGCATAACAGTCGCTGCCGCGGACGTAGTGCACGGAGTTTACGACGTATTCGGGGTATATCCCCGAAACAAGCTCTTTCGCCGCCTGCTCCGATTGCGGCGTATAACCGATTTCAAGACCGACGCATACGTAAATCTTGTTTTTGTATTCTTCTTTCAGCGCCAGCAAAGTATCGATGTATCGGTCTATATTGCCGCCGTCGATACCCGTAAAATTATCCGGCGTCATAAGGTCGGCGTGGTCGGTAATCGCAATATGCGTAAGCCCTTGCTTAATCGCCGTTTCGATTAGGTCTCTCGGTTCTTCCGTTCCGTCGGGGGAAAAGAGCGAGTGCGTGTGACAGTCGGCAGTCATATTTCTCTCCTTGAAAATCATATATCCGAAGTGTACCATTTTCCGCCGAAAAAGTCAAGAAACGCGCGATTGCCGCATTTTTGAAAAGCCCGATGTGAGCGAGGTAAAAAGAATGTGTTAATTTGACGAAATTTGTCGAATGCGCCGAATATCGCGGGACAAACGTTGACAAAAGCGCGGGCAGGGGATATAATAATCGTAACAAGGAAAGGAGGGTACGGACTGTGTACTCAATAGCCGTAAACGTCTTCGCCGATTTCGGCGCATACGATGCATATCTGATGTATATAATCGTGTCCGCGCTGTTCATACCCATTCTGATTGTGGGCATAATAGCAAATGTCAAAGTCAACTCCACTTTCGCCAAATATGCCAAGGTGGACTCTCGCACGGGACTCACGGCGGCGGAGGTCGCCCGTCGCATTTTGGACGCAGAAGGCTTGACAGACGTTGCCATAGTTCGAATCCGCGGCAATTTGACCGACAATTACAACCCGTCCACGAAAGTGCTTTCGCTTTCTGAATCGGTGTACGGCTCCACGTCCGTCGCCGCGCTCGGAGTGGCTTGCCACGAGGCGGGACACGCCGTGCAGCACGCGAAAAAATATCTGTTTTCCGCGCTGCGGACAAAACTCGTTCCGATATTGAATTTTGCAAACACGTTCTTGTGGCCGCTGTTCATAATAGGTGTCATTTTCGGATTTATGGGAACGTTCGGAACGGTGGGCGACGTGTTCATAATAATAGGACTTGTCATCTTCGGAGGCTCGCTGCTTTTCTCGCTTGTGACGTTGCCGACGGAGTTCGACGCGAGCAGACGCGCAATGAAAGCGCTGTCCGAGGGCTATATGAGCGGAGACGAATTGAAGGGCGCGAGAAAGGTGCTGACAGCCGCCGCAATGACGTATATAGCAAGTTTTATGATGTCCGCATTGCATTTTTTACGCATACTCGCAATGTTCCTTATGCGCAGAAGAGACTGATGGGCGACGCATAAGTTGCACCCAAGCTCTGATTGCGATGACCCGCGCACACAAACTCCGAGTGTACTGACAGTTTGCCACATTCAAACATCACGAGCTGTTTATAACTGCGATTACAGGGATTGCTTGCGACGGCGGAAGTGACTGCGGCTGCAAATAAGGGTGTGGCATACGCATATTCTAACAGTCTCATAATGCAGGGCGTCGCTCCCGGCGGAAGCGTTACTTACGGCTTGTCGGCTTGGAGAATTTGGGAGATTGTTCTGGAAATAGCTCTCGGTTTGGGACTCGGCGCGATTGTGTTCTTCATCGTATACCGTACGCTTGACGAGAAAAAGAACCCCGGTAAATATAATCGCAAAGAGCGCGAAAAAGCGGAATAAATCGAAATTCGGGCAATAAAAAAAGGAACTTTTAAAAGTTCCTTTTTTTTCGCGTATTCTACATCAATTTTCTTATAAGCTTCAAAAAGCTTCCGGCTTCCTGTTCGTCCAGCTTGGAAATGTATTCGGTCAGCTTGCGGATATTGTCGTCCGAACCGTCGCCGCCCAAAGCTCTGCGGTAGGGGTCGTAGTACTGAATATTCCTCTCTTTGAGCGAGCGCATAACCTCTTCCATATACGGACGATGGTGCGTAAGCATACTGCGATACTTGTTTTGCAACCGCAACGCTTTCTTCGTGTCGCCGCAGGAAAGCTCCGCAATCGTGGCGCGCACGCTCTTGCCCTCGGCTTTGCCGATGAGAATGCTCTCCACAAGTTCGCGTATTTCGCTCTGCTCGAACAGCTCGAAGCTGTCGCGCTTGACTTCGGGCAGGCGGATTTTCAAGTCGCTTGCGAGAGAGGGCAAAAGCTGAAACATTTTGAGTTGCGAATAGTAATAATTTCTGACGCTGTTGGAAGAGCGCGAGCATTTCTGCGACATCTTGTCGAACGCCCAGTTCAAGCCCTTGCCTCCCGCGTTCGCCTGGCGCACGAGTTCGAAAAGCTCTTTCGTCTGCGCTATGGTCCAGTTGTCCATTAAAAAAACCTCCTGAAAATTTCGTTTAAGCGGATATATAAACCGCTTTTTTATATACCCGATAATAGACGAAAAATCGGCGGTTTATACATAAACGTCGGGAAATTTTCATACTTATAACAGTATGGAAGTATTCTATCATTTCGAGTGCTTTTTCCCCGCGGTATTCACTGTCAACGGCGTTTTTTTCGAAAGCATCACGAAGCTGAAAGCCGAGCCTTCGGACAGTCTGTTCATAACGGTGTTTCCGCTGGACGCCGTCTATTTGCCCTATACCGTCCGTCTCGGCGGGGGCGAAGCGTTTGCCAATGCCGCACTGACGAAGATTGTAAGACTGCGCGAAAATCGTTTTCTGGTGCGTTTTCTTCCTCGCTTCAACTATGTTTATTCTCCCGTGCGTCACGAGCCCGCAAACAGAAACGGAAGCGTGGTAAAGCGTCTGTTCGAAGCTGTCAAAGAGCGCGACCTGACGGCGGCGCGTTCGCTTTTGACGGGAGAACTTTCCGCGTCCGTAGACGACAATTCCCTGTTGGAATTTTTCGACGGCTACGAAGATATGGTGGATAACAACGGCTATGTGTCCGCCTGCAAAGACTCGTTCTTCCTCGTGCCGGAGTCGGGGAAAGTCGCGGAGCTGTTCAAAGTTCGTCTCAAAAACGGACTAATCGACAACTTGGAAGAAGTTTGAACCGACGCGAAAAACATTTGAACCGACAGCATCGAATCACTGCATTAAATCGACAAAAAAACAGTTTTCGGTAATTGTATAAAGTTTGCCGAGCGCCTTTCCGCTCGGCAATTTTTTTGTCGAATTTTTTCGGCAAAACCGTGCTTCGCCGCTTGACAAGGGGGGGATGTGTTATTATGTTTGCAGCCGTGTGAAAGCGGCAAATAAAAAGACGGGAGATAAAAAAATGAGAGATTTTCAAGTTTGGCTCGGAGCGAATTGCGTATATTTGGGAGTGATTTTATTTTTGTCGTATATCGTTGTTGCGGCAATGGTTTTGGTGCTGAATTTAAACGACAAAGAAAAACTGTTTGCGGCGCTGACGTACACGTCTGCGATATACGTCACGTTGATGACTTTGTTCGGGTGTTATTGCATTGCTCTGTTCATTATATTTGCGGGGTTGGTGACGGTTCTGTTTCGGAAACGGGAAAAGTATATCCCTTGGGTTGTTTGGGGCATTTCGATAGCCGTCGCTCTGCCGTCCTTTCTTTTTTTCTATGCGGAATATATCGCCATTCTATGCGCGGCGATATGCCTTGTGATTATGATTGCGGCGAGCATTATGAGAGCCTGCCTCAAAAAGAAACTTTTTGCGGAAAGTGAAAAGCCCGAGAGTACCGAATATTCCGCAGTGTATGCATACAGTTGCAAAAACGGCAAGGGAATGGCGACGGCGGGAAATATTTTCGGCGGATTGTCGTATGTTTTAGGCGTGTTTGCTTTGCATCTCGTTTTGTTCGCGGGAATAGATTTTTCCCAAGGCTTGGGCGTCTTCACGTTCGTGTCTCTGGTGCTTGCGATGATGTTCGGAGCAATCGGCTATTTGTTTTTCAAAAAAGCGAAAGAAAGGTATTACGAAGGCAAACCGCTTACCAAATTTCTGAATGTTTGGACTATAATCTGCGCAATTTTGGTCGTTGCCGTAATGACCTTGATATTGTTCTTGTTCAGTATGGGAAGTTCGGAAAAACAGGAAAAGAAAAAAGAGCCCGTAAAAGTAAAAGACAAGTACGGCAGAGAGTACGTTTTGAATTACGGCGGCGAGTATGTGGAAACTTGCGAAGACGGGGAAGGCGGACGGTGGAAAACAAAAGACGGCGGCAAAACGTTTGTCAAAATGGGAGAAGGCACCGTCACGGACGCCCTCGGCAGAGAGTGTAAGATAATATTCGACAGCACTGTCAAAAGCGGAATTTACAAGGACAATTTCGATAATAGTTGGGAAACAACCGATTACGGCAAAACATTCCGCAGGGTAGACCGTTGGGGAAATATCGAAAACGAGAACTCTTCGGAAGAAGATTCATAAACGAAAAGAGTAAAGAGGAGCAAATTGAAACAAAGAAGCGGATTGACGTCGGCTTCCGAAAATCAAGGCTTTTTCGAAAGAAAGAGCCTTTTTTTGTCGAATTTTTTTCGGCAGTCGCCTTTCACTGCTTGACAAGGGGGGGGGATGTGTTATTATGTCGTAAAAGGTCGGACGTATAATAAAATACTTTATTATATTGACATCGGGTCTTTGTCGTGTTATACTGATATAAAGGGTGGGGTATTCAAAGAACATTTGGTCGAAGGAGAGAGAATGAACCGAGCCGAAAGATGGCTGTTTACGACGGCATTGAATATATGTGTAGTGCCTATGGCGGCGTTGGGTATAATTTTCGGGTGTCTGCCCGACCGTATACCCATCGTGCTTTTGGGGCAGACCGTGGCGGAAACCACAAGCAAGTACAACGATTTGTCGCTGTGCCTGTTTATGCTTATACCGCTCGGAATGCTGATTCTTTCCACGGTGTTGCGCCATAAAAAACTGATAGACAGAAACTACCTGTCCGTCACCGTCAGCACAATGCTGATTGCGTCCGTGTTCACGGGAGTGCTGCTGTACAGCTTTGCCAGACAGTCGGAGATATACGAGTACGCCCGTTCCATAGACTTTTCGACGTTCGTCTGCGTACTGCTTTGTATCGCGTTGAGCTTCATAGGAACGCTGATGTACGGACTCAAACCCAACGAGGCTATGGGCTTTCGCAACCGTCATACCGCGGCGGCGGAAGAGGTCTGGACGAAAACGCACGACACGCTTTCCTTCATTTGCAACGGCGTGTTCGCGGCTTTGGCGGGACTTCTGTCGTTCTTCCGCGGCTGGCACGTGGTAGTGATAGTCGTTGCCGCGGCTATATTGTTTGTGTTCGCGGTCGTGCCCATTGTTTCGGTCGGCTGTCATAAAAGTTACGATAAAAAAACCGCAAGGGAGAAAGTAGGCGAAGAAACTGCGTAGAGAGATAAGGAGATAGGACAATGTTGCAGGTCAATAACGTAACCAAAATTTACGGTCGTAAAAACGGTTTCAAAGCAATCGACAATGTCAGTATAAATTTCGGAAGCCGCGGGCTTGTCGTAGTGCTCGGAAAATCGGGTTGCGGCAAAAGTACGCTGCTGAATATAATAGGCGGTCTGGATTCCGCGACAAGCGGCGAGGTCGTCATAAACGGCAGAAGTACGCGGACGTTCAAAGCCGCCGACTTCGATTCGTATCGAAACACGTTCGTGGGAATAGTGTTTCAAGAGTTCAATCTCATAGACGAAATCACCGTATACGACAATATAAATATGACAATGAAACTCCAAGACAAAAATGCCGACGTGAACACCGTCGACGAAGTTTTGGATATGGTGGGACTTTCCAACCTCGGCTACCGCAAACCGAGCGAGCTTTCGGGCGGTCAGAGACAGAGGGTGGCTCTTGCCCGCGCGCTCTTGAAAAAGCCGGAGATTCTCCTCGCGGACGAGCCTACGGGAGCGTTGGACACCGTGACGGGCGAAGGTGTATTCGAAACGCTGAAACGCATAGCGCAGGAAAAACTCGTAATCGTCGTGACGCATAACCGCGACCTCGCTTTCGGTTATGCCGACCGCATAATAGAGATTTCCGACGGTAGAATAATCGGCGACAGTATGAAAGACGCGGATACGGACAAAAGCGTCAAAGAGCTGGAAGGCAATACGATAGAGGTGTCCGCAGGCGGCAAACTCACGAAAGAACTGCTGAACCGAAGACTGAAAAAGAACGCCGTGAATTACATAGGTTTAAGCGGCGAAAAGGACAGAATAGCTCTCGCATACCCCGAAACCGTGGAGGGGTTTTACGATGCCCCAGCGACGGCGAGTTTCGAAAAGACAAAAACCGAGAATATCCGAACCGACGACAAGCCTTTCAAACTGTCGAAGGGAAAAATGAAATTCAAGGATTCGATAGCGTATGCGAGAAAGGGCATAAAGCGTGCAAAAAAACGGTATCGCTTTCTGATGGTCGTGACGTCGATATGCTTCACGTTTTTTTCGCTCGCTCTTATGGTCGCGCTAATCAACGCTCCTTCGCTGGTCGCAAAATCCGCATTCGACACGGGTTCGCAACCGCTTGTGATAGTCGGCGCAATGCAATCCGGCAATTGGCGCACGAGAAAGCTGTCTCAACACGATGTTTCGAGGGCGGCGGAAATTATGGGCGAGAAGTATGCACGGGGATATAAATTGAACGTATATCCCGAATTGGCGGACACTTTGCAGGAAGAGGATTACAACAGTATATTCGGTATGAGTTCGTTCAACGGCGTTATGGAAGCCGAAGACGTCGCATCCGTTGGACTGAAAACAGTTGCGGGTAAGTCGAAGTGCGAAAGTCTGTCTCAAATAATAATTTCCGATTTCGCGGCATATACGCTGTGCAAACGCGGATATATAGGCTACGGTAAAGACGGCAAATATTCCGTTTTGCAACCCGTCGATTTCGAAAGTTTGGTCGGAACGAAAGTGGTTATGACGGAAACCGCCTTGCCGTACGAAATTGTCGGAGTGTTCGAAACCGACTATGAAAAATATAGGACGGCAGTCGTGGAAATGGAGGGACTCTACGCAAAAAAGACGGCGCTTTTCGGCGCTAACAAAGCATATTTGTATCGCCAAATATTCGCGGCGGCTGGCTTTGCGGAGCAATACCGCGAGAATACCGTCGTCAGTGACGTAAAATCGGAGTTGTCCATAAGTCTTCAATCGGAATACGGCGAAGGGGGATATTGGACACAGTGCAGTGAACACAACATCAAATACGATAAAAAGTATTTCGAAGAGAATATGTTTTGGTCGGCGAAAAAAGCAGACGGCAAATATGTCGCGCCCGACACGCTCGGAGAAAACGAAATAATCGTTAATAAAAATGTTTTGAGCAATTTCACGCAGGAACAATACGAAGACGTAAGCGATGCGGAGCAATCCGCCGCGTTTGCCAAAGTCGTAAACGGCAGTTACTATTTTATGCTGTATTCGTATAATGGCGACGACCGTTTGGATGTGAGCGGTATGAAAATCGTCGGCGTGTATGACGCGCAAACATTCGAAGATATGTATAATACGAGAAATATTATGGTAAGCGGCGAATGGCTTACGGATAATTTGCATCCGAAAGGAATGTGTGACGCCGTGTATTTCAATAAGGGCGTATCGCAGTCGGCGCTGAACGGCAAATTTTCGCGGCTCGGCAAAAACGGCTTTACATACGGCACTGCCGTCACCGATTTTACTTCGATTTCCGTGTTCACGGAAATGCTGGAAGATTTGTTCTTCGGCTTCCTGATTGCGGCGATAGTGCTGTTCGTGCTGGCATTTCTGACGATATTCAACTATATGTCCGCAACCGTACGTTTCCGAACAAAGGAGATTGCGGTGTTCAGAGTCATAGGCGCGAAAAGCAGCGACATTATACGAATGTTTTTGGCGGAGAGCGCGTTCATAGTGCTGGTGTCGTCCGTCGTGTCGATAGCGCTGTCGGCACTGTCGTCGTTGCTGATAAACGATGTTTTGTCGGGCGTGCTGTCGGTGATGGGTATGGCTGTTTCCGTGGTCAACTTCAATTGGATAATAAACCCGCTTGCGATAATACTCGGTTGCGCGCTGATTGTCGCGGTGTCCGCACTGCTTCCGATAAGCCGCATAACCTCGAAGAAACCCGTGGAAGCGGTAAAACTGATATAGTAAAGGGAGGAAACAGAAATGTTGATAAGACTTAAAAACGTCCAAAAGACATATTGCACGAAAAACGGCGTAACGTTCCGCGCCCTGAACAACGTGTCCCTTTCTTTCGACTCGACGGGTCTCGTATATCTCGTCGGCGCGTCGGGCAGCGGCAAAAGCACGCTCTTGAACGTAATCGGCGGCTTGGATGCCTACGACAGCGGCGAGGTCGTAATCGCGGGCAAAAAGCTGAACGCAATGAAAAGCGGCGAAGTGGACAGCTTGCGCAATAACATTATGGGCTTCGTGTTTCAGGAGTTCAATCTGATAGATACGCTTTCGGTATACGACAACGTGCAGCTTGCGCTCGATATGCAAAGCGGCAAGGACGACGGCGCGGTGATGCGCGTTCTCGAAGAAATGGGCATAGCCGACAAGGCGAAGAGCAAGACCAAAGATTTGTCGGGCGGACAGCGTCAGCGTGTGTCCATTGCCCGCGCTCTCGTGAAAAACCCTCGGCTGATTCTCGCCGACGAACCCACGGGCTCGCTGGATTCCGCGACAAGCGCGGAAGTGACGGGCATTCTCAAAAAGCTGTCCGAGACCCGCCTCGTCATAGTCGTAACGCACGATATGGACACCGCGATAAAGACGGGCGACAGAATAATAGAGATGAAGGACGGCAAGATATACCGCGACGTCCGCAAGAAAAAAGAAGGCGAAGTAATAGAAAAAGTCAACGCGCAGATGTATTCGGACACGCTTATGGTCGTGCCCGAAAATGCGCAGGTCAACGACGCCGACGTGGAAAAAATCAACAACGCATTGTCGCGCAGCGTGCGTAAGACCTACGTCACCGTGGAATCGGACGGCAGAAAAGTCAAGGCGCTTTTCCCGAACCTGCGCGAAGCCGTGACGGAAGCGGGCGCGGAAAAATCCGTGCAAACCAAATCCCGAAAAGAAGAGAGCGAAGACGCGAAACTCTCGTCCGACGAGTTCGTACCCTTCTCGGGAGCGGAAGGCGAAATGGAAAAGACGGAGTTCAAAAAGAGCAGACTTTCGTTTGTGCGTTCCGTCAAACTCGCTTTCAACAATCTGAACTATAAAAAAGTAAGACTCGTACTCACCGTCATAGTCGCGTTTCTCGCGTTCGTGCTCTTCGGCGTGTCGCAGTCGTTCGCAAACTACGACTTGCGCACTGCGGTCTCCAAAACGCTGGAAAAGGAAAATATAACGCGCACGGCAATCGCTCCGTCGTCAATCAACGCATACTATTACGGCGACGTCGGAGACTATAACGAGGGTCAAACGATAAAACGCATAAGCGCAAACGAGTTTAAGCGCCTGGAAGAAAGACTTCCGTCCGCAAAATTTTCGAGACAGTACGACGTGTATTTCGACAGACTTTCCATCGATTATACTTGGACGGAGTGTCTGGAAAATTTCAAAGGCATAGTGGAAATCGACGACGTCTCCGATTGTGACTATACCCTGATATGCGGCAAAAGCAGCTGCGAAAATTTCGACGAAGTGATTATATCCGAGTATGCCGCGCGCTCTTTAATAAGGAGCAGACTCTACAACGTGCGTGAAATAGAGGCTCTGATAGGAAAAACACTGCGTCTGTCGCTGGACGGCGAAGAATACGCATATGAAATCGCGGGCATTTTCGAGTGCGAAAACGCCGAACGCTGGATTGACGGCGATAAAAAGTTATACGACGCTATGGGTACGTTGGGACTGTCGATTCTGCAAGCGAGAGGCTGGGGACAACTGTATACCAAAAAGGGCTTTGCCGAAGATTTTTATAAAAGGCTTGCGGAAAAGGGAATGGTTTTGAGCGTCCGCTTCGAAAGCGGCGTCGGCGCCGACTTGTCGGGAGAAACGGGAATCGTATTCGGCGGCGTAAAAACCATAGAAGGAATTGTTCCGATAATAGGCTCGGGCGCGATAGAGCGCGAGGGCGACGTGATTGTCGAGGCGCAAACGCTGTTCTCGATTTTCGGCGAAATACCCACGGAAGACGAGAACAAGATTCGTGAGCTTGCCGAAAGATTAAACGCCGATACCGACAAAAAAATTGCCGTACGCGACAAGAAAATCGGCGCGATATACGTTTCCGACGACTTGCGTGTTGTCGGAGTGACAAACGATAAGACGGGCGTCGTTATGTATATGAGCGACGCCGTGAAAGAAAAAGTCACCGCAAGTTATATGCTCTCCGCCGTCGTCAACGTAAACTTTTCCGCCGCCGACAGCCGAGCATTGACGAGCGCGATTGCGGAATTCGAATTGCAGCTTTTGGAACCGTTTATGGTGTCATATGATACCGCCGAAATGGTGCTGGAAATTTTGCATTGGGTGCTGCTCGTCGTGTCGCTGATATTCTGTCTGCTCGTCGTTATATTGCTGTTCACGTTCATATCCACGTCGATAAAGATAACCAGAAAACATATAGGCATACTGCGCGCCCTCGGTGCGAAAAAAGCGGATACGTTTATGATTTACGCGCTGGAAGGCGTGCTCGTCACTCTGTGTTCTTTGGTTATTGCCGTACTCGTGATTGCAATCGGCGCGCCTATTCTGAATACGATAATCGGCGCGGCGTCGGGCTACTATTTCGCTTTGATAACCGTAACCGCACCCGTGTATGTGACAATGGTCGCCGTGGCGATAGTCGTGACGCTGCTGTCCGTGTTCATACCGCTGCGTAAGTTCAATAAGATAACCCCCGTCAGCGCGATTTCGGGGAAGGACTGACTCGCAAAGACAGCCCGAGCGGCTTGACAAAATTTTAAATAGGTGTTACAATATCCCCGTTGCGCATATAATAAGACAAGCCGCGCACGCCGTTTTCGGCGCGCCTCGGCAGCAACGAAAAGGAGACCTTCGAATGAGCGAGACGGTCGAAAAAAACGAAGGCGAACTGTCTTTCGGACAGAAACTTGCGGGAAACATCGTCGCAGGCGCAATGACGCTTTTGTGCGGCGTGTTTCTTTTGCTTTGCGGCTTAAACGTAATACCCCTGAAAATATGGGACGTCGCGTTGCCGTCCTGCCTTATGGCGGTGGGCGTGACGCTGCTCGTGACCGCCGCAATAGGCAAAAATCCCGTGTCGCTTTGGCTGTCCTGGGTGTTTGACACTCCCGCGGTCATATCGCTGCTCGCGGCATATACGCCGCTGACTTACGTGCAGCTTTACCCGTTTTATATTGCGATACCCGCGATTGCGTCGCTGTTCACGCTTGTAATGACGCCGAAGTCGTTCAAGAGCCATTTGAAAGTCATTCTGTTTTTCGGCGTGATAGCTTTCCTGTTCACGCTGAATTCGCTTATGGGCGTGAGTTGGTCGGTGGTTTTGCCGCTGCTGCTCGTGCTTGCGGGACTGCTGATAATAGCGGTTGCCGTTTTTGCGTTCAAACCCGTAAAGAGAGACAGGAAATAGGATACGAAAGGAAAAGGAGTAAGATATGCAGCGCAATTTGACTATGATGACGGACTTGTACCAGCTCACAATGATGAACGGTTATTTCGTGAACGGTACATATAAAAACACTGCGGTGTTCGACGTTTTCTTTCGGAGAAAAGGTCAGATGAACTATGCCGTAAGCGCGGGTTTAAGCCAGGTTGTGGACTACATCGAAAACCTCCGCTTCGAAAAAGAAGACATAGAATATTTGAGAAGTTTAAACCAGTTCGACGACGGCTTTTTGAAATACCTGTCGGA
This sequence comes from uncultured Christensenellaceae bacterium, assembly GCA_910588155.1. GTDB lineage: Bacteria > Bacillota > Clostridia > Christensenellales > Pumilibacteraceae > MGBC157735. The sequence goes on along the minus strand of CAJUPB010000015.1, from coordinate 4,641 downwards.
CTTCCGCTTCTCGGGCGACTTATACTCCGTTGTCGAGGGCGAACTCGTGTTCCCGTACGAACCCACGCTTGTGGTTCGCGCGCCGATAATCGAAGCGCAGTTTGTGGAAACCGCCCTGTTGAATATCGTTAATCACCAGACCTTGATTGCGACGAAAGCGTCGAGAATAGTCAAAGCCGCCGACGGCAAAAAAGTCGTCGAGTTCGGACTCCGCAGGGCGCAGGGTCCCGATGCCGGCATATACGGCGCTCGCGCAAGCATAATCGGCGGTTGCAGCGGCACTTCGAACGTGCTCGCGGGTCAGATGTTCGACGTCGATTGCAAGGGCACTCACTCGCACAGTTGGGTTATGAGCTTCGAAAGCGAGTTGGAAGCCTTCCGCGCTTTCGCAAAGATATACCCCGACAATTGCCTGCTGCTCGTCGATACCTACGACTCTCTGCGCAGCGGCGTCCCGAATGCGATAACGGTGTTTAAAGAACTCAAAGCAAAGGGTCATAAGCCCGTGGGTATCAGATTGGACAGCGGCGACTTGGCATACCTCTCCAAAAAGGCGAGGAAGATGCTGGACGAAGCGGGCTTCGAAGATACGATAATCTTCGCCAGCGGCGACATAGACGAACACGTCTTGCAGCAGCTTAACTTGCAGGGCGCGAAAACCGACGTGTACGGCGTGGGTACGAAATTGATTACAAGCGAGGATATGCCTTCGCTCGGCGGCGTTTACAAGCTGTCGCAGATAGAACGCGAAAATAAGAAATATCCCGTAATGAAGTTCTCCGACAGCGTGGAGAAAATAACCAACCCGGGTTTCAAAACTCTGTACAGAATATACGAGAAGGACAGCGGCAAGGCGTTCGCGGACTTGATTGCGCTGGAAGGCGAAGAACTTCCGAAACCTCTGACGCTGACGCACGAAACCGAGCGTTGGAAGACGACGACGCTGAACGACTACGAGGCGAGAAAACTTTTGCGCCCGATATTCCGAAACGGCAAACTCGTATACGAGTGTCCGCCGTTGAGCGAAAGCGTGAAATACCGCGAGAACGAAATGGAACGCTTCTGGGACGAATATAAACGGCTTGTCAATCCGCACGTGTATAAGGTGGACTTGTCGGACGAGCTGTATGCGCTGAAACAAAATCTCTTGAACAAGAGGTGAAAAGAGGGTTTATGAACTTCAAAATCGAAAAGAAAGGTTATTGCAAATCGGACGTGGACACGTATATTATGAATCTCGTAAAGAATTACGAGACCGCTGCCGCTGCGCAAAAACAGCTCATAGAGGACTTGAAACATAAATACGACGAAAGCGAGAAAAAGAACAGGGCATACCGCGACAAGGAAAGCCTTGTGTCCAAAGCCATAACTTCCGCGGTGGCAAAGGCAGACGAGATAGACCGCTTGGCGCAATTGAAGTATACCCGCGAAATGCAGCAGCTGAAAGCCTTCCACGATAAGTGGTTGAGCTATTACGATAAGATTTTGAAAAAGTACCCGATAAACGACGAGCTTATCGGCGTCGGCAGATTCAACGAGGAAATGAACCGCATACTCGAAAAAGCCCGCGGCGGCGGGGCGGAACAGCCTCGGTCGGACGAGAGCAAAGCGGCGGAACAGCCGTCGCAAGACTCCTCGCCGCAAAAGGAAACCAGAATCGGCTATACCGTCGTGACGACGGACGGGGAAACGGAAATCGAAGAGGACGATATTTTGTCCCGCGACTTCGACCCCGAGGGCAAAATAAGGGAATATTTGACCAAACCCAAAAAGAGAGAACAGCCACAGGATAATTCCGAGGAGGAAACGGCGTCGGACGAAAACGTCGTGACCTCCGAAAACGATTATGCCGACCGCTCTCCGTCGGGCTTCTCTTTCGAGGAGGCATTGCATCCGCAACAGGATTTGAAAGATATAATGCGCGATTTGGGTCTTTTAATGGACGATTGAGGGAATAATATGAATGTATTGGTTGTCGTCGATATGCAAAACGATTTCGTTTGCGGCTCTCTCGGCTCGACCGCCGCGCAAAAGATTGTCCCGAACGTAATCGAAAAAATAAAGCGCAGAAAAGCCGAGGGCTGGAAAGTCGTATTCACTCTCGATACGCACGGCGAAAACTATCTCGATACAAGAGAGGGCAGACTTTTGCCCGTCGTGCATTGCGTGAAAAACACCGTCGGTTGGCGTCTCGAAAAAAACGTGCAAGAGCTGGCAAACGATTGCGAGACGTTTGAAAAGCCGACTTTCGGAAGTATTGCCCTTGCGCGCGAAATGCAGGCGGGCAATCCGCAGACAATCGAAATCGTCGGGCTTTGCACGGACATTTGCGTTGTGAGCAACGCCCTCGTTTTAAAGGCGGCTCTTCCCGAAACCGAAATCTGCGTGGACTCGTCTTGCTGCGCGGGTACAAGCGAAAAAAGCCACGCGGCGGCGCTGGACACAATGCGCTCCTGTCAGATAACGGTGTATTGAAACCTGTTGCAAAAACACTTCAATTGATTGTGTTTTTTGCACGATTTTTGTTTAAGTATTGCATTTTCAAAATAGGTATAGTATAATTTAGGCAGAAACCGAATCGGTTCTGCCGTTTTCGTAAAGGGAGGTAAAAATAATGAAAAACGTGATAGTCGGTCAGTCGGGCGGTCCCACCGCCGTGATAAATTCCAGCTTGCTCGGAGTCTATAAGACGGCAAAGGACAGGGGCGCGGATAAGGTGTATGGAATGGTGCACGGAATAAAGGGCTTCTTGGACGGAAGAGTCGTCGATTTGTCGCAAATGCTGAAAAACGATTTGGATATGGATTTGCTGAAACGCACGCCGTCGTCGTTTTTGGGTTCTTGCAGATTCAAATTGCCCGAGATAAAGGACGACGAAAAGACCTACGAAAAGATTTTCGAAAGTCTGAAAAAACTCGATATTTACGCGTTTTTCTATATCGGCGGAAACGACTCTATGGACACGATAAAAAAACTGTCCGACTACGGAGAAATGATTAAAAGCCCGATACGCTTTATGGGCGTACCCAAAACCATAGACAACGACCTTGCCGTGACCGACCACACCCCCGGCTACGGAAGCGCGGCAAAGTATATCGCCGCCACGATGAAAGAGATAATCCGTGACGGACTCGTGTATGATTATCCCGTGTTTTCCGTCGTGGAAATAATGGGTCGGAATGCGGGTTGGCTGACCGCGGCAGCCGCGCTTGCGGGCGGCGAGGACTGCGAGGGAGTGGACGCCATCTATCTCCCCGAAAGAGTTTTTGACGTCGATAAGTTTGTGAGCGATATGGGCAAACTTTTGAAACAAAATCGCTCCGTCGTCGTCGCGGTGTCCGAGGGCGTGAAGTTAAAGGACGGAAGATATGTCTGCGAGCTTTCCGAACACGTCGATTACACCGACGCATTCGGTCATAAACAGCTTGCCGGCACGGCGCGCTACCTCGCGGGAAGAGTGGCGAATAAATACGGCGTCAAGACGAGAGCCATAGAGCTTTCGTCGTTGCAGCGCTGCGCTTCGCATATTATGAGCCGAGTGGATATGACCGAGGCATATAATGCGGGCGGCGCGGCGGTCAAGGCTGCGTTCGAGGGCAAGACGGGCAGCGTCATAACCTTGAAACGCGTTTCCGACGACCCGTATATGTGCATAACCGAGCCGCACGACGTTCACGATATAGCCAACGTCGAAAAGAAAGTACCGCCCGAGTGGATAACCGCCGACGGTATGGGCGTGACGGAAGAACTTGTCCACTATATCTCGCCGCTTATTCAGGCGGAAATAGCTCCGCTTTGGGTGGACGGATTGCCGCGTCATATCCGCCTCACGGCTTCCACAAGCGTAAAATAACGTACAGTTTCGTTTCGAAAATAGAAAAACGACGGTTCGCAAGAGGACGCATTTAAAAGTGCGTCCTTTTATATTGCGAAAAATAGAGTATTGACATTTTCTTCCTTGTATGTTATAATGATATGGGAAATAGTGTGCAAAACGCATACGCTGTGCAAGAAAAATCAACGGAAACGAGATGACAAGAGTCGTACAAAGATGGGGTGATGAAAATGAAAAAGAAAAAAGGGTTAAAAATATTCGGACTTATATTGAATCTATACCTGGGTATTAGGTGTTCCGCTTATGGGGCAGAACAAAATTGGAACAGACAGTTTTGCCCGCCAATATAAGCTACAACTACAACTATGAAGACAGCGAAAACTATGGAGTGTATTTTATAGACGACTGTGATTACGGAAGCAAGATAGAATATATTCCCGCAAACCCGACAAGAGAGGGATACATCTTTGACGGTTGGTATAAAGAACCCGAGTGTATAAACAAGTGGAACTTTGAATCGGATACACTACCCGAAGAGATAAAGGAAAAGAGTAATAAAGGGTATAAGGAGATTATATATCAAGAAACCAAACTATACGCAAAGTGGAATCATTAAATGAATGAGGTGATTAAGAAATGGAGAAGAAAAAAAATAGATAGATTGGGCTATTATAGGAAGTATTGTAGGAATAATTATAGGTATTCCATTATTTATATTGTTTATTAGCTTATCTTTTAAAATGTGTTTGAATGATTTGGGAAAACATAAACTTGATTATGTAAGCGGCGATTTATTATACGCTTAC
>CAJUPB010000014.1 GCA_910588155.1 uncultured Christensenellaceae bacterium | reverse complement strand
ACCCGCCGAGCCCGCAGCACCCCGTTATTAAAGACGTATTCGAGGCGCAGCGGACAATATGGCAACACTGGACTATGGACGACAACCCGATACTAACGCCGGAACGCAAGCAAGCGCTTTACGAACAGCTCAAGAAAAACCCGTATTTATACGAGCGCGACTGGCTGGGGCACCGCTGCATACCGCAAGGCGTTATATACTCTATGTTTTCCCAGCACGAGAACGTCAAGGCAAAGCTCGAGGGCGACATTGTGGAAATGTATTTCTCGGGCGACGGCGGACTATCGGACGCAACGAGCGTATGCTGCAACATAGTAACGCGGGACAGCAAAGGCGGCAAGCCTATTTATCGCCTATACCGCGCAGCAAATTACTACTACAGCGGTAGCGATACGGGCACCGTCAAAGCAATGAGCGTACAAGCGCGAGAAATAGCCCTCAAATTCGTGCCGTGGTGCCGTAACAAATTCGGACGCAGGGAAACGTGCTTGCTCATAGACCCCGCTTGCAAGGCGTTACGCGAGGAGTTAAAACTCTACGGGCTGGACGCAAGAAACGCCGACAATAACGGGCACGAAATTGCCGGCAATTCCAAGGGTATAAAGGTCGGTATCGAGCGCGTGCAGTCCTCTATTGAGGAGCGGCGCCTTTTATGGCTTGAAACAGAGGAGTACGGACATTATGACTGTTTCCGCGAGCTCGGGCTTTATGTGCGCGACCAGCACGGCAACCCGGTGGACGCATACAACCACGCAATGGACGATATGCGTTACGGGCACAATTATTTTTATAAACATTACATCAAATAGGAGGCTCGACTTATGGGCTTACTTGAAAAAATCAAAGGAGCGTTTGGTAAAATGGGCGAAAAATTCGCAGCACCGCAGACGGTGAAAGACATTTTCGACATCAACGGCGTGCCCAGCTTTCGACAATTTTACGAAAGCGGGATATTGATATGGAAACGCATATATCGCGGCTACTATTCCCAATGGCACGACGTCAAGGCTCCGACCATAAACGAGAGCGGCGCAAAGCGTCGGCGCGATACACTCAACGCCGGGAAAGCCGTTTGCAGCGAACTGGCGGGGCTTATATGGGCAGAGAGGTGCAGCGTCGGAGTATCTCGTAAAGACTTTGAGGCGAGCGACAAAAAACCCGACAAACTCGCGGCTTTTGTGGAGCACGTGCTTACTGAAAACAATTTCAACACCAAAATGCGCGAGCATATCGAGCAAGTTATGGCGCTGGGCGGCGGTACGTTAAAAACGTGGTGCGACGTCAAAAAAGACGAGAACGGCGCAGACATCAGAGGCTCGGAAAAAATCAAGGTCGGCTATGGTATGGCAGACCAATTCGTCCCGCTTGCGTGGAATAATTCCGAGGTTACGGAGGGCGTATTCATATCCCGCGAGGCAAAAGCCGGCTATTATTACACAAGGCTGGAGTTTCACCGCTGGGACGGCAGCGAATACGTTATAAGCAATGAGCTTTACCGTCATAAAATCGGTAGCTCGGAAAGTCAAGACATATTCGGCGAGCGCGTCCCGCTCAATGAGCTTTACGTAAACCTATCCGGCGAGGCAAAGGTAAGCGGCTTGCAGAGTTCGCTTTTTTCGTACTATCGCACCAATATAGCGAATAATCTTGACGATAACAGCCCGCTGGGGGTAAGCGTTTACGCAAATGCACTCTCAACGCTTAAGGCGCTGGATATTTGCTTTGATAGCTTTGTGCGCGAGTTTACGCTCGGCAAAAAGCGCATAATCGTGCCGTCGACCGCTATCAGATATGTAAACAATCCGGACACTGGGCAGCGGTGCCGTTATTTTGACGCCGACGACGAGGTGTACGAGGCGCTGGACACCGACGACCTCGAAAACTTGCAAATCAAGGACAACACCGTGGAGCTGCGCGTCGAGGAACACGAGGCGGCTATCAATGCCTTTCTCGGTATCCTTTCCTTTCAGCTGGGGCTTTCGCCCGGCACGCTCACCTTTGACAAGGTGGAGGGGCTCAAGACTGCGACCGAGGTTATCTCGGAAAAATCCAAGACTTACAAGACGGTAAAGCAACATCAAAGCAGCGTCGAGGAGGCAGTCAAAAAGCTGGTGCGCAACATCATAGACGTGGCAATCCTCTACGGGATAGAGTACGAGGGGGAAAGCGTCGAGAGCCTCGCAAAGGGCGGCTACGATATAGCAATCTTTTTTGACGACGCTATAATCCAAGACCGGCAAACGAACATCAACGAGGGAGTGCTGCTTGTGAGCAATTCGCTTATGAGCAAAAAAAAGTTTATGACCGAAAAACTCGGATACACTCCGGAGGAGGCGGACGCGGAGCTGGGGCAAATCGCTGCAGAAAGCAATATCACCGGCGCCACGATAGACTTTTCAACGCTATTCCCGAAAGGGGGTAGTTAATGGCAGGGCTGCCTCGTGATTTCCTCGAACAACTGGCGCAGCCGCTCGTTGATGTATATACCAGTATAGAGGACGAGCTTATCCAAAACATTGCAAAGCGTTTCAACACCGGCAAGGGATTGACGACGCAAGAGTGGCAGCTTAAAAAGCTGGCGGAGCTCGGAGGGCTTACACAGGACAATATTAAAACGATAGCCAAGTATGTGGGGCAAGTGCCCGAGCTGGTGCAAACCGCGCTCGAGAGTGCAGCCTTTCAAGCTATCAAGGAGCTGGAGCCGCAATTCGCGGAGGCGGTGCGGCTGGGATACCTAAACCCGACCGATACGCCTATAATAAGCGAGAGCGTCAAACAAGCAATATCAAGCTACGCAAAGCAAGCGGTGGACGATTTCAACCTCGTAAACACTACAATGCTTAACAGCTCGCTGGACGCTTACCGCAAAGGGATAGCCAACACCGTAAGCGCAGCAGCATACGACAGTGCGCAAAAGACTATGAACGTGGCAGCCGGTGAGGTCGTTACCGGTGTAAAGAGCCGTCAAAAAGCACTCTCGGACGCTATCAAGAAAATGGCAAACGAGGGGATAACAGCCTTTTACGATAAGGCAGGGCGCAAGTGGTCGCCCGAGGCTTACGTAAATATGGACATACGCACGACGGCAACAAACACCGCTCACGCGACAACCTTTGCGAAATGCGACGATTACGGGCTCGACCTTATCGAGATAAGCTCGCACGCCGGAGCACGTCCCAAATGCGCCAACGACCAAGGCAAGCTATTTTCAAGGTCGAACAAAAGCGGCACCGTCCGCGACGGCAACGGGCACAGTATCACATATTACCCGTGGAGCTCAAGCAGTAACGGAGCCCCCGACGGTATCCTCGGGATAAACTGCGGACACTTTGCGAGCCCGTTTTTTCCGGGATTATCCTATAAGCGCAGCGAGGAAACGCAAGACTTTGAAAAGAACGCCAAAGAGTACGCACAAAGCCAGCAACAGCGGCAACTTGAGCGCGACGTCAAAAACGCAAAGCGCGAGGTTATGGCGCAAAAGGCGGCGGGCAATCAAGAGGCTTACGAGGAGGCGGCAGCGGCACTCAAAGCCAAGCAAGACAAATACAAGGGCTTTTGCTCGAATACGGGCAGAACACCTCGAAATGACCGCTTGCAAGTCAATGGATATGACCGCAGAACTGCCGCGGACGTTGCAAAAACTAACCGTGAGGCGGCGGAGCGCTTAAAGCGTGAGGCGGCGGGCAACTTGACAAAGGAGCCCGAAAAGCCTATAATAAAGACCGACAGGGTAAAAGACGCCTACGGTGCGGAGCGTGCAAGAGCGGTCGGCGAACAAGTGGCAAATGCTCCTCCGATTTTCGGCGAGGTATGGAATAAATACGCGGACGAGATAGGTTTTGAAAGTACAACATATCGCAGCACCGCGCACTATAGCCCAGCCTCGCATAAGGTGAGCCTTAACGTGGAAAACGACGCGCTCGGCAGTATGCACAAGCCGCCGTATGAAACGACTTTCCACGAGCTCGGGCACCTATTCGACCATAGCGCTGGCGCGTCCGGTTACGGCTCCCGCTTTTTTACGGCGTCGGGCAAGTATTCCGGCGGATTATTCAGCCGCACGATAAAAGCGGAGGCAGAGGCTTATACCAAAGCCGTGCAAGAGCGTTTGCGTGCGGAGGCGGTGGCAAAAGGGCTCAAGGCGTCAAGTGTACTTATAGGCGACGCGAGGCGAGCTATTCGCTCCGAGATTTACGAGCTTGCAAAAACAAGAGGCTGGCGAGCAACGGGCGATATTTCCGATATATTCGAGGGAGCTACTCGCGGAAAGATTACAGGAACAGCCGGACACGGAGCAACCTACTGGAGCCGTATTGATGTAAGTACGGAGGCTTTCGCGGAAATGTTCAGCGCGTCAATATGTAATCCGGCGTCGCTTGAGCAAATACAGCACTTTTTCCCGCAGTCATACAACATCTTTTTGCAGATACTTAAGTCTATGATAGGAGGCTAAAGCTATGACGGACGAATATATCGACCTTTTAATGCAATATCAAGACAAATTCGGGGAGCCATACTTGCTCAATCCCGAATATCAGACCGACGAGGAGGTTATCGCCGGCGTAAGGCAATGCCTTGAAACCGGAAAGCCTCGACAAAAAGACGGCGGCAGGGATACAATCATATAAGCGAAAGCTCACCAATACGGTGGGCTTTTTTAATACCGTTATATCAGCACCACGCGCAGCACCGCGGCGGTGCTTTTATATTGCCCTCGGCACGGCGTAAAACTGTCGAAATACGCGAGGCGCCAAGCGACAAGAACGCAAATTCGCCCACTCTAAAGGCGTAAAAGAAAGGAGTATCTTATGGACAGGAAAACAATCAGAGCAATTCTCGCGGACGAAACGCTCGACGAGAGCGCAAAGGTGAGCAAACTTTTGCAAATGCACCACGACGAGGTGGCAGACATCAAAAGCGGGCTCAAGACGGACGACGACGTAAAGGCTGCCGTTGCGGAGGCACTGAAAAACGCGCCGCAAGCGGTAAAGGTAGAGGAAACCGAGGAGTACAAAAAGCTGCTGCAGGAGCTTGACGACTACAAGTACAAAACGGAACTCACGGCGCAGCTCAAAGGCGCCAAAGTAAAAGATAAATTCCTCGCCGACGTTATCGCCAAAATCAAACGCGACGAAAAGCTGGACGAACAGCTCCCGAAACTCCGCGAGGAATTCGGCGAGTATTTCGACGAGGGCGCGCCTCAACCGCAACCGCCGGCTCCCAAGCCCGTATTTAGCGGCGACCCGCAGCCCACACCCCCGGGTGCACAACCCAAACCTATACCGAAATTATTTTAATTAAAAAGGAGTAACAAAATTATGGCAAGAATTGAAACCCTCGCTATACTGGCGAGCGACAAAGGCAATGACTACCTCGCGGAAAAGTACGGGGTAGTTATCGACAACATCAGCAACGGCACGATTTCGTCCCAGCTCAAAAACAAGGACTTGAGCGGCGACCCCTCCACGGGCTCCGTTGAGGCAAAGCGTTTCTGCAACAGCAAGGCAAATCCCTACGGAACGGCAAGAGCGGGCGGCAAGGGCGACAAGCTCAAGGCAAAACCCGTAACCGTCGCAATCGACACCAACGAGGAAATTATCGAGGAGGTCGAGGAAAAAGACGTATCTTTGTACGGCGTCGAGGGGCTCGTTTCCCGTCGCGTGAGCAATCACGAAATGGTTATGAAAAAGAGCCTCGAAAAATCTTTCTTTGCGTGCGCCGCTGCGCACTGTGGTGTATTCACGACCACGGAAACCGCTATCGAAAAAATCGTCGAGGCTGCGGTGCAGCAGGTCGAGAACACCAAAAACGAGTATGTGGACGGCGTGCCCCGTGAGTATATCTCGGTTACGCTCAATACTACGGCTTACGGCGAGCTCGCCGAGTATTTCGACAAGGTACAAAATCCGGGCGACTACAATACGGCGACCGGCAAGGTGCGCGTTTTTCACAACGTGAAATGCTACAGCAGCACCGACTTGCCCGCTGGCGTAAAGTTTATCGTAATGGTGGACGGCGCTGTCGCGCAGCCCGTAAAAGCGAACGTATGCAACGCTGCAAAAATTCCTTTCTCGGACGCTTACGGTTTCGGCGTATTCTACTATCACGGTGAAAAATCCGTTATGCCCGACCTTACGCTCACGTACACCGACGGCGTGCTCAAGGCAACGCTCAAGGCGGGCGCGGACGCAACGCACACCGCCGCGACCGTGGACACGCTCAAAGGCGCAAAATACTACTACAAAGCGGGCGCAAGCGTAACCGCTCCCGCGGTCGGCTCGGAATTCAAAGAAAGCGGCTTTACCGCGTGGGACGGCGAGGAGGAAATCGTCTGCGCGACCGGCAACAAGGTTTTGATTGTCGAGGTCGTGCAGGGGCTCAACACCTCGACCGTTTCGAGAGTTTCCGCCAAACTCGACGCAGTGGTCGGCGCTTAATGGCGTACATTGATTACAAGTATTACTCGGAGCAGTACGTGGGGGAGCCTCTCGACAAGGAGGCTTTCCCGCGCTATTTGCGGCGTGCCGAGGAGGTTATCGACAGTATAACACGGTACGCAGTAAAGCAGAAAGGGCTTGCCGCTTTTGACGACTTTATACAAGAGCAAATCAAGACCGCGACGGCTGCGCAAATCGAGTATTACGTTATCAACGGGCTTGAGGTCGCTACCGACGGAAAGCTGCCCGAAAGTTTTACGGTCGGCAAGGTATCGGTAACAAGCGGCGGCGGCAGTGCTGGAAATGGCGGACGCAGCAATGCGGTGGCGTCGAAAGTCAGAGCGGCACTCGAGCAGACCGGGCTACTTAATAGAGGGGTGGGCGTATGTTAAGACCTATTCCGTTGCGAATTCTCAAGACTGCGGCGGTGCTCAAGGTGCCGCAAAAGGTGGAACGGTGGGGCGAGGTTACGCCAAGCACGACAAACCTTTCTAAAACCCACTTGCAAGCCTCCAACGCAGTAAAGAGAACAAAAGACAGCCGCGAGGTCGTGCTGCGCGCAATCCTTTTCTATGACGCAAAAAACAGCTTACCGCGTGGCGTCGATTTTAACGCTTTGAAAGCGCAAGCGGACGAGGCGGGCGGGTGTATGACCGTTGAAACGGGCGGGCTTACTTATACCGTCGAAACGGTGGAGCCTATCCCGGACGACTGCGGCGGTATTCACCATTACGAGCTCGGGCTCGTATAGGAGGCGTCTATGGCGGGCGTAAAAATCGACTTTGACGCAAAGGCAATCCGCGCAAGAGTGCAAAAAGGTATCGACAAATCGGTGGCTCCTCTTATGGAGCAAGTGCTTAAGGATAGCAACTATTATTGCCGACAAGACCAAGGCGCACTTATAGCGAGCAGTCAAACGGCAAGCCGCCCAGCCGACGGCGTTTTGATATGGAATACACCATACGCTCGGCGTGTTTATTATACGGGCGTGCCGAGTAAAGACGTAAACAAAAACGCGGAGCTTATGTGGTTTCACAAAGCGCAAAGCGTACACGGTAACGAGTGGACAGCGCTTGCGCAAAAGATTATCAAAAAGGAGGTGTAAACGGTGGACTGGATACTGGACGCCATTATCGACGAAATCGAAAAAAACCTCAACCTATACAGCTGCATAAAAGTGGGCTCGCTCCCGCAGCGCAGCGGTATATCAATGTATATAGGAGCGGGCGCGCCGCAGTTCAAATATATGGATAAGGCGACACTCAATACTATATATGCAACAGTAAACGCAAAACATAAAGAGCAGAGGCAAGCTGCTGCAGCGCTTGAAAAAATACACTCGCACCTCAACGGCTTGAGTGTTTACCCGAGCGGTGAGCACGACGGGAAAAACTGGCAGATTACCGATATTTCCACGTCGTCCGCGCCTAACTTTATAGGACAAGAGGGCGACGGGCAGCACCTTTATGGCTCAATTTTGCAAATCAAATTCTATTATGGAGGCTAATACAGTGAACAAATTTTTGACTATGTACGGCGTAAGTGCGGAAATCGACACCGCAGAAAACGACGCGGCGGCAGAAAACTGGGCAGTGCTCGGCGAGGGTATCGAAAACCTTGCGGAGGCACTCAACGAGGTGGTATATTCCGGTTTCTACCTCCACAACGGAGGCTATGGCAATTCGGAGGTTACGGGTATGCAGCCCGTCGTAACTATGAGCGGCAAGCGCATAGTGGGCGACGCGGCGCAGGATTACCTTTTCAATCCCGACCGCAAATACGGGCTCGGCGAAAAACGCAAATCCAAGCTCAAGCTCACCACGGTGAGCGCGGACGGCGACGTGGTTATCACGTGCCCCGTAACTATCGCCAATATACAGGAGCTTTCCGGCAATACGCAGGACGGCTCGGCAATTTCGTTTGAACTGCGTTTCAACGGCAAGCCGACTGTTACGACGGGTAACAAAGAATAATAACACATCAGAGCGTAAGAGGGGCGCGTCCCCTCTTATTGCTCAAATCAAATACGGAGGTTTTTAATTATGTTTGAACTCAAACGCAGCGAGAAAATCGTTGAACAGGTCAAGGTCGGCGACGAAATTATCGAGGTAAACCTCGACGCCGGCGCAATACAGGGGCGTTTTACAAAAGGGTACAACGAACTGCTCCGCGCACAAACCGCGCTAAACGGAGCTACAGGCGACACCCTCGACGCCGTAAGCGACAAGCTGGAGCAATACGGCAACGCCGTTGTGGGCGTCTTGCAAATCATTTTCGGCGAGGAAAACACGCAAAAAATCCTCGCGTTTTACGAAAATAATTACAGCGAGATGTTTATGCAGATTTACCCCTTTATCAGCGAGGCGATAATCCCCAAGATTTCCGAGGTAGGCAAGCGCAAAGCCGAGGAACTCAAGGCGCTTTATAAGGGACGCAGGAAATGAAAATAACCTTACACTTTCCGCTCCCTTATGCGGTGGTGTACGGTGGTAAAACTTACAAAATAAAGCCTTATTTCGATAACGTGCTCAAAGTTTTTGCTTTACAAAAAGAGCAAGACCTATCGGAGCGCGACCGGCTCGAGGTGAGCCTCGACCTACTGGTAAAAAGTAAACACGCCAAGCTATCGGTAAAAGATAAAGCCGGACTGCTTAACGCTATTTATGACGTCCTAATGGACGAGCAGAAAAGCGAGCCCGACGGCACAGCTCCAATATTCGATTTTGTACAAGACGCTGGATATATCTATGCGTCTTTTTTGTCGGATTACGGGCTCGACCTTTACGAACAGCAAGGGCGCTTGCACTGGTGGGCGTTTATTCAACTATTCCGGGGATTGTCGGAGGGGGCAAAAATCGTCCAAGTTATGCAAATACGCGCAAAGCCTATTCCGGCGCCCACAAAGCACAATGCAGAGGAGCGCAAGCAACTTGCACGCCTTAAAGCACAGTATGCGCTTAAGACCACGCAAGAGGAACGTGAGCGTAATTTTGCCGCAGGGCTTAAGAGGCTGGCGGGACTTATGCGCGGTATGGCAGAAAACGAGGAGGTGAGCGGATAGTGGCAGACGGAAAAGTAACAGTTATATACGACGGCGACACCTCGGGGATTGACAAGGCAAACTCGGAGGCACAAAGCAAAGTAAGCTCGTGCGGCAGCAAACTGGGCAGCATAGCCAAGGGCGCGGCGGTAGCTATAGGCGCCGCTTTTGTGGCTGCCGGCGCTGCTGCGTTCAAATTCGGAACGGACTTTGAAAGCTCGGTCGCTAAAGCGTCAACGCTATTCGGCGACGTCAAGGTGGACGTGGAGGGCTTGCAAAACAAATTGCTTGACCTTTCGGACGCCAGCGGCATAGCAGCCGCCGACCTCGGCAATACGCTTTATAATGCGCTTTCTGCCGGTATTCCCGTAACGGAGGATATGGGGAGCGCGCTTGCGTTTCTCGAGGCAAATACGCGGCTTGCAAAGGCTGGTTTTACCGACGTGGACACCGCCGTAACTACTACGGCAAAAATACTCAACGCCTACAAAATGGACGTGAGCGAAACCGAGAAAATCCACAAGATACTTATGCAGACCCAAAACAAGGGTATTGTTACGGTGGGCGAGCTCGGCAGTGTTTTAGCTCAAGTTACCCCTACGGCTGCGGCTTTCGGGGTGTCTTTCGACCAAGTGGGCGCAGCAATCGCAAATATGACGGCGCAAGGAACGCCAGCCGCTCAAGCCACTACGCAGCTCAACTCGCTTTTTGCAGAGCTGGGAAAAAACGGCACAACGGCGGCAAACAGTCTTGCAGCCGCAACCGAGGGCACCGAGTACGCGGGCAAATCGTTTCAACAGCTTGCGGCGGAGGGGGTGCCTCTCAATAAAATACTCGACCTTATCGGCGACTATGCGGAAAAGAGCGGGCTTTCAATGCTCGATATGTTCAGCTCCATAGAGGCGGGCAAGGCAGCACTGGCAAACGCCGGGCAAAACTCGCAAGCCTTTGCGGGCGCGCTCGCGGCAATGGGCACCGAGGCGGACGTCGTGGGCGACGCTTTCGACAAGGTGAGCGACACGACAGCGGAAAAATTCGCAAAGATACTCAACGAGCTTAAAAATGCAGCCATAGAGCTGTTTATCGAGCTGGCGCCGATTGTGCAGCAGCTCCTCCCGGTACTTAAAGACGTACTCGGCAAGCTCGTGCCGGTGCTTTCCAACATAGTGCAAAAATTCTTGCCTATCCTCGTAAATTTGATTGATAAACTGCTGCCGCCAATCCTTAAACTGGTGGATAAGCTGCTGCCGCTGCTGTCAAATCTTTTCGGAGGTGTGGCGGAGGCTATCGGTGAGATAATCGACCAAGTTTTGCCGGTGCTTATAGACCTATTCGACGAGCTGGAGCCAATCTTTGAGGAATTCTGCGGCGAGCTTTTGCCCGTTATCGTTGACTTGTGGAAACAGCTTGCGCCGCCGATACTGCAGCTTGCAAAAAGTATATTTCCGCTTTTGGTGGAAATCTTGCGCACGCTGCTGCCGATTGTATCAAAACTTATTCAAGACGTCCTCCCGGTGCTGGTGCGGTTGTTTGAAAAAATAATCCCGGTAGTGAGTGAGATTGTGCAAAAAATATTCCCCGTGCTTGTGGAGCTGCTGGAGGCGCTTTTGCCGCTATTCTTTCAGCTAATCGACGCGGTGCTGCCTTTCGTGGTGCAGCTATTTGACGCACTTATCCCCGTGCTGCAAGTGCGATATGTGGGCTTTTATCCTATCCGTGCCGTGGTGCAGAACGCCGGAGCTATAGCAGAAATCGCGGCAAAAACCGGCACAAGCGGGATAATAGACAACGTAAAGATTGATAAAACCGTGCGCGACCTTGACGACGCGGTGCGCCTCGGCAATGCGCTGCTTGAAAACTACGGGGCAACACGCACGGAAATAAGCGGCTGGTTTACCGTTTTAGAGGCTCAAAAAATGGGGCTCCAGTTTAGCGATTTCGCACTGCTGCGTCGCTGGCGTTTCAATCTGCCGGAGTACGGAGTGGTCGGTGATTTCGTATTGACGGAGCGCACGCTTGCGCCGTTTATCAAATGCGGCGGCGTGGAAAATCTCAAAATGACGCTCAAGCTCGTTGATAGAGCGTATTTGCGCAGCTATGGGCAAATATTCGACGAATTGAGCAAAGCAACGTCGCAGCTTTCCATAAGAGAGGACGACGTTATTATCGACGTAAAGGTAACGACCGAGGAGCGCGTGCTTGCGGAGGATACCGAAACAAACAACGACCGACTGGAAACGGAGCCCGGCGAAACGGCGGGCTTGACCGAGCAGCAGCGTGTCGGTGATTTTACGGACTTTTTGCCGTTGTGGTGTACGACGGACGCCAGCGGCGTGCTTATGTGCCCCTCCGGTATAAGTCTTGAAATGATAAGCGAGCAGCACTTTTCCGAAACGCAACGCTTGACCGGTGAAATGGCAACCGTAAGCGAGGAACTGGGAACAAGCGAGGGCGCGGTGGATACCGAGCAAGCCGAAAATGTAACAGTATCCGAGCAAGCGGACACGACCGAGGGCGCCGTCGATACGGAGCCGGAGGAAATCGCAGAACTGCAAGAAAGCAGCACGACAACCGAGGGCAAAAACGACGCAGCGCCGGAGGAAAAGGCGGAACGCAAAGAAAGTCAGACCGTGGAGGAAAATACGGGCTTTATGGTGCTATTTTGCACCAGCGAGGCACAATTCCAAACCGACGGGCAAATCGCAAGCCCGACGGGATTATCACTATATGCGTGGAACACGCAAACAGGAGGCTAATATGCAAGTAAAAGAGCAAGCGGGTTTCCGCGGCGAGTATCAAATTGAGATAATCGACACCGTTACGGGCGCACGCGAAATTCACAACCTTAAAAACACCCTTACGAACATAAACAAGGATATACACCTTGCTATGCTGCTGGGGGTAACGACGGGGTACAGTTTTGACGACCTCAATATCAAATACTTTGCTTTCGGCGACAGCGACACGCCGGCGGCAGCTACGCAAACAAAGCTCGTGAACGAGCGTTTCCGCAAGCAAATAACAACGAAAGAGCGCCCGGCGGGACAAAACTACGTCGAGAGTATCGTTTCGCTGGGCTCGCCGGACGCAAATTTCACGATTAAAGAAATAGGCGTTTTTGCCGGCAGCACCGCAACGGGAACGAAAGACAGCGGCAAAATGATTTCCCGCATAGTGGTGAATATCGAGAAATTCGAGAATAAGATTATAAACATCATACGCCGCGATTTTATCACAATATAAGGAGGTGCTTATGTTTCAAACGAAAGTATGGACAGCCCGCCAAGGTATCGGACTGAATAAGTTTTCAATCGGCGGAGCGGCTCCCGTTACGCTGGTAAACGTGCCCGACCAAGTTATCATACCCGGCGACGCTTTCAGCGAGGAAAATATGAACGACCTCGAGCGCCGCATAGCAATGGCGTGCGCGGAAACTTACGGCGTCAAGATAGACAAATCAAACAGCAATCCGGAAAGCGCGGTCGAATACACGGACGGCGCGGCGGGATTGACACCCTCGAGTGGAAACGGCGGGAACTTTATACCCGGCAGCTGGAGCGACAAATACCCGTTTAATAAAATACGCCCGTGCCTCGTCAAAAACGGGGCAGTGGTCGGGTATCTCAATCCCGACAATTACGCCCAATTTGAGGACGGCGCCGCTGCGGATATTACGAGCGGAAACGCCGGCGACGTTATGGTGGAAATCCCGAGGTTTTACTATAAGATTTCGCACAACGACACGCACACCTTTGTGCAGATTTCCTCGGCGCCGCTGGACGGCTTTACCGATAAGGCTTTCCGCTACAACGGCGAGCTTACCGACGCCTTTTATGTGGGCGCTTATTCCGGTTACGTTGACAGCAACAACAAACTGCGCTCGTTGAGCGGCAAGACCCCGACGGGCAGCAAGACGATAGGCGCGTTTCGCACTGCAGCGCACGCTAATGGCGACGGATACGAGCAGCTCAATTTTTATAAGCTCACGGCGCTGCAAATCCTTTACCTTATACGGTATAAAAGCCTTAACAGTCAAGCGGCACTCGGGCAAGGATATACCGGCGGCAGCGCAGCGGCACAAACCGGAGCGACGGACGCCAACGGTATGAATTACGGCGACACCTCTACGACTGGGCGCGTAAAGTGTAACGGTATCGAGGACTTTTTCGGAAACATCTTTCAATGGGTGGACGGTTACAAATCCACAAGCAACAGCGTAAAGACGGCGGACGGAAATTTCAACGATAACGCTACCGGCTACGAGGAACACCCTTGCACGGTACCGAATAATGGCGGATACCTTAAGGACGTGGTGGGCGACAATGAGCTGGCTTTCACGCCTAAAACCTTTAGCGGCAGCTCCAGCACTTACTACGCCGACTATGGCTCTCTGTATTCGGGCTTTCTGCCCGCTTTCGGCGGTGGCTGGGCTACTGGCGCCTATGCCGGGGCTTTCTATCTGGATTGCTGCTGTTCGGCGTCGAGTTCCTATCCGATTATCGGGGCGCGCTTGCTTTTGTGCAAGGCTACCAAGGCAGCATAAAACTACTATCACAACAAAACACGGGCAATAAAATGGCAATCTGAATTCGGACTATCTACCCACTTTCGGCGGTAACTGGGCTAATGACACCAATACCGGGGCTTTCTATCTGAATTGCAACTATTCGACGTCGAATTCCAATCCGAATATCGGGACGCACTTACTAATGTGAAAAGAAATTTATATTTTCATTGCCCTGCCGCTCGGCAAAACATCAAAATCTCAACTCCGTGCTGGTAGGCTGCGGTCGAACGCTCGGAAAAGGAACACAAAAGCCTATGAAACGATACGGCAAACTATTTGAAAAAATAATCGACATCAACAACCTTGTAAAGGCTCACAACAACGCAAGGAAACGGAAAACGAAAAACCCGGAGGTGCAAAAGGTGGACAGCGACGTGCTCGGCTACTGTATGCAAATCCGTGAAATGCTGGTGCGCGGGACGTTTACGACGTCCAAGTATCATATTTTCAATATCGTTGACCGAGGCAAAGAGCGCGAAATCTGCGACTTGCCATATTTCCCCGACCGTATAGTGCACTGGGCTATTATGCAAGTGCTGGAGCCGATTTTTTGCTCGCACTTTATCGCGCAGACATACGCAGCGATACCGGGCAAAGGAACGCATAAAGCCCTCCAACAGCTCCACGAATATATGGAGGACAAAGAGGGGACGGCGTACTGCCTCAAGCTCGACGTAAAAAAGTTTTTTCCGCACGTCAACGGGGAAATACTCAAGGCGCTGCTGCGTAAGAAAATCAAATGCGAGCGCACGCTATGGCTACTGGACGATATAGTGGACAGCTACGACAACGGGCTGCCGATAGGGAATTATACCTCCCAGTATTTCGGCAATTACTATTTGTCGTTTTTCGACCACTGGATTAAAGAGGCTAAAGGCGTAAAATATTACTTGCGTTATATGGACGATATTATAATCTTGCATAGCTCAAAGGATTACCTCCACGAGCTTAAGCGGGAAATCGACGAGTATTTCGCGGGCTTAAAGCTAACCGTAAAGGGTAACTGGCAAGTATTCCCCACGCTGGTGCGGGGCGTCGATTTCGTCGGTTATCGGAGTTTCGAGGGCTATACGTTATTGAGAAAGCCGACAAAAAAGCGGCTCAAGGCAGCAACAAAGCGCTTGCTTTTCAAAGTGCAAAGCGGTAAACCGCTCACCACATCAGACCGCAGCGTCATAGGGTCGTATCACGGTATCCTAAAATGGTGCGACAGCTGGCGACTATCAAACAAAACAATAAACAAAGTACAAGGAGGAGCTTATGCTGGTACGAGGAACACAGGAACACCAGCCGCTTGCGCTGGAATTCGGCAAGGACACGGTTTACGTGCGCAAAAACATTCGACGGATTGAAAAAACCGCCGAGGACGATTTCGAGGGCTGGGAGTATGAGGAAAATACTTTCACATATCCGGAATACGTCAAAAAACAGCAAGAGGACGGCGACAACGTAAAGCTGGCGCTCGCCGAGCTTGCGGAAATTGTAGGAGGCTAATATGGTAAAAATTTACGTTGATTTAATCAATCGCGGGCTCAAGACACTTGAGGACGTGCCGGCGCGCTGGCGTGAGGCTGTAAAGGCAGCACTGGAGGCAAGGGACTAATGGACGGAATAACAATTCTCGCTATTGTTTTGCCGATAGTAACGGCGGGGCTCACGATAGCCTCGTTTTTTATTGCTCGCAGCGCGGACGCAAAGAAAAAAGGACACGACGACGGCGAACTCAAGACCGATATGTCATACGTAAAGCGTCGAGTGGACGATATACTATTTGAACAGCGCGAAATCAACAAAATGCTGGACGCCCACGGTGAGCGTATTACTCGCGTGGAGGAAAGCGTCAAACAAGCCCACAAGCGTATTGACGGGCTGCAAAAATAAAAAAAGCCGCAACTGCGGCAGAGGAGTAAAATATGGAAAACCTTATCGAAATTACAAGCGTGCCGGTTATCGTGGCAATCGTTTACGCGGCGCTGGCGATTTACAAGCACTTTGTAAAGGCAGAAAAGTGGGTGCGCCTTATCCCTTTGTGGGCGGCGTTGCTGGGCGTGGTGCTCGGTATTGTGGCGTTTTACGCCGTGCCGGAAATAATCCCCGCGGACAACGTGCTGGTGGCTATCCTTGTGGGCGGCGCCTCGGGACTGGCTGCGACCGGCACCAATCAGATATTTAAGCAGCTTACCAAAGACAAGGACAAATCCGGAAATGATAAAACCGAGTAAAAGAAAAATGCAAGAGGCTTACCTCTTGCAAATTATCCCAAACACGCCCCGCCGGAATACATAAAATACTTTTTTTATGCCCGTGTTCGTATTTGTGTGTTTTTGGTGGGCAATAAGGGACTCGAACCCCTGACTTTCTCCACGTCAAGAAGACACTCTCCCAGCTGAGTTAATTGCCCGTGTGGTGGTATTCTATAATAAATACGGTATATTGTCAAGCGTTTTGCGACGTGTCGGCAAAAATAGAGCGTTCGAATCAAAAGAGAATCCGAATTTTCCTCAAATTGTTGACAGCAAATGCGTATATATGCTATAATGCGCATATAAGAATAATGAAATCAAATAATGATGACGGAGACGGTTTTATGAAACGTGCATACGGTATTTGGGCAGAGCGCAAACTTGCAAAAGTGATTTGCGCTGTTTTGATTTGCTTATCCATTGTTATGGGTGCGGCTATTCCCGTTTGCTTTGCGGCGTCACCGCAGGGCGGGAAAGATTTCAACGTTCCCGCGACAATGCCGGAGGCAAAACCTTTAAAAGAATATACGTCGCTGGAATTGACCGTCCCCGCGGATTTCGTGGTCTATGCGTCGCTGACCACGGCGGACGATTTCAAACGCAGCGTAACGGTGACGGGAACATACACGTCGGAACAGGGGCAAATGAAACAGGTCCTGACGGCGGAAGAATATGTAGTGTCGGTGGACGGCAGCGTTGTGACAGACAAATTCTTCGACGAACCTTTGAAAGCCGAGCCGGAAACCGAACAAGCCGCAGACGGCGACGGAGAGCGGGAGTCCTTGACAAAGGTTATAATGGTGGAAGTCTATTGCGGCAGTGCGGAAGCGCGAGACACCGTGACCGTAAAAAATCCGACGGATATACCCGCTTATTCGGAAATAACCGTGGATGACGTCAAAGAAATCGAAGACGACCACACCGCAGACACGCTTAAAGATTTATTGGTCGTAAAAGGCAAAACCGCGGGTAGCGACGTCGTTATCTCGAATAAAGAGCTTTACAGCGTGGAAATAAACGGCAGTCTTGTCGCAGGTAGAAAGGCGAGCATAACCGTTACGTATCTGTACGGTTTGAGCGAAGGCGGAAATCCTCCGTCCGTCACGATAACGCCGACCGTAAAAGAGGCGACGATAGAACGTATTTCCGTCAGTCCGAGCAAAAAATTGAAACTCGAAGACGGCATTTATAAAATAAATCTGAACGGCAAAGACTATTGCGCGTTTGTTGCCGGAATGACCCGCGACGAAGTGTTGAGCAGGTTGGACGTAACTCTGCACTATCAGCACTCCTCGAAATCGGTATTCGACGAGAGCGGAAACGTCATAGAGGGAATGAGCTGTTCCGTGACGAATTCTTCGTTCACTTCCAACCCGCAGACCACGCGTTCCGAAATCGTAAACATCACGGTCATAGACAATAACAAACAGATTTCTTACGGCGGTTCGCTGACCATTCGTTTCGAGGCGTTGCAGGTCTATTCGATAGACGCCGCTTATAAACATACGAGCATAGCTTACAAATCGTCGACCCCGCTTTCGGTTTCCGACTTCAAGGTAATTCCGACGTATAACAACGGCGACAGAAGAGAGAACGAACCTCTTTCCGAAACATTGTATACGGTGGATGTAGCGTTGACGCCGACTGCGGCAGACGTGGAAAATGCTATGGCAGAACTTGCCGCCGGCGCCGACAAAGCATATTACGACAAATATGTAAAAGTGGAATATACGAAAGATATATTCTGCGAAGTGCTGTTCGAAAACGTCGAATACGAAGCGCCGAAAACCATACTGTACATAGAAGGCGAGCTGGTCAGACAAACGATATTCCAAACGTTCAAATATGACGGATTGAATATTTATATGCGTTATGACGACGGTATGAGAAAGAGCGCGCCGTTGAATCAGTTGCGGAATTATTGCGATGTGGAGTTGCTGGACGAGAACCACGCAAGAATAGACGGCGATACGGTGACGAGAGACGTGAGATTTGCCAAAGTGACTTTCACGTATCCGGGCAAAGAACCGTACTTCGAAACTTTCCCCGTATCCGTGGATAAGGCAAGCTATGCGTGGCCCAATCTCGGCAGTTCCGAAATAGACTTCTCCGGCGATTGCGTGAAGAATATCGACGGTATCGACGCGTCGATTGTGAACGCAAATAATGCCGCGAATATCAAAGTTACGGTAAGCGAAAAGGGTGTGAGCGGCAGCGTCGGCGCAATCTATACCGCCAAGACAGACACGGCGGAAGGCAAGGTTACGCCTGTTTCGAGCGGCAGTGTAGGCGCGACTTTCGATGCGACGGCAGGCAGCGTGAAATTTTTGCGCGGCGGAGAGTTCACGGTCAGAATGGAACTGACCGACGGCGAAGACGGAGACTATTGGTGGGCTGTCGGCACGTCGTCGGCAAGTCTAACGAGAACCGACTATGTTCTCACTTATACGATAACCGTCAACAAGGGCGAATTGGACGTGCGTCTGACGTATAAGAGCAAAGAGACGACGGCGGAAACTATGGAGTACGGCGAATTCGAAAAGGCGCTTGCAAACGGCGAAATCGGAGTGTCTTTGAGAACCGTCGGCAGCGGCGTCAAAGTCGACGACGCAATAAACTTCACTCTTTGGTATTACGGTTTCGACGGATATACTTACGCAAATCCCACCACTGCTCCGAGTAAATTCAGCGTGGGAAAATATCGCGTAATCGCTGTGACCGACGATACGCCCGCATACGTTTCGTCCAAGACTTTCTCTGGCTTTTCTCTGCTTTTGAACATAACACCGAAAGCTGTTTCCGCGGATACCGTTTTCGGACGAAAAATCTATTCGCGAACGGGATATTCCGCGGAAGACTTTATCGATTTGAGCGGTTGCGGCTTTTTGCCGAAGGACTTTGTCGACGGTAAACCTCCCGTCGGAATAACGGCGGTTACGCCTGCGGAGAGCGACGGCAAATATCTGCACGTATCCGCGGACGGATATACGGTTCGACTTACGATTAAGGATTCGAATTATAAGTGGAAGGACTCCGCAGACGAGCTGAATACCGACGCAACATTTTACATAGATAAAGCGCCGCAGTCGGTGTCCGTCGAAATGCCGTCGGAGTTTGCAAGTTTCGAGTATGAGACAAAAGCCGCCGATTTGGCGCGTCCCTCCGCGGCGCATACGGCAGGTTCTTTATATCCGTTCGCCGGCATTGCCGCCGCGAAGTATTATGCCGCAGACGTTAGCGGCGAAATCACGGGCGCCGAATTGGACATAAACGACGTGTGGAGCGCAGGCAATTACGTCGTCGTGTTCGAAACGGAAATAAACACTGCGCAAGGCGACAGGGAAGGCGATTACGACTGTTTGCCCGTGAAAGCAGCTTTTTCGATATACCGCAAAAATCTCGACGCAATCGTCGTGGAGCTTTCCGAAACCAATCCCGTATACGACGGAGCGTCTCATCTTTTCACACTGAAAAATTATCGCGCCGATATTATGGAATTTGAAGTTTCGGGCGCGACCTATGCAGGCGGTTCGATTGACGGCGGAATGAATTATTCTCCGTCGGAAAACGAAGTGGAAGTTACCTATGCGGGAATTTACACCGCAACGGTATCATTTAAAACGGGCGCGGAAAAGAACTATGTTTGGAATAACACAAACGATACTTCTGTGCAGTTGACTTACGAATTGGAAAGACGGGAAATAGTCTTGCAGTGGGATAAAGTCAAATTCGATTTCTCGGAAAATATGTCTCCAGCATATCCCGTACCCGATGCGACGAACAGCGTAGACGGAAACAATCTCGTGTTGGAAACCACGGTTTACGTCGGAAGCTCTTTCGCCACGGTAATCGACAAATCGGAGTTGACGAAAGCGGGAGGATACCGTATCCGCGTGACCGCCTTGACGGGCAGCCGCAGCGACAACTACATTCTGCCGGCCGTCGATTATGTGGATTTCGTAATCGGTCACGCTTCCGTCGCCGTGCCCGTGCTTGTCGGAAGCGCCGCGGATAAAGTGGAAACGGCGTCCTCGGATACATTGGAAGCCGTGTACAGAGGTGCGGCATATGAGTTTTTGAAATACGTTGCCGATTCGGCAAACTACGGCGGCAACGTCGTGATAGTCCGTATTTTCCTCGGAGGCGTCGAAGCCGACGCAATATTCGGTTACGGAGAGTATACCGTAACCGTGATGCCAGGAGAAAACTATGTTTGGGACGGAGTTGCGGGAAGCGACAATAGGAATGCATACACATATAAGTTCAAAGTGGAAAAAGCCGAAATAGGCATCGATTGGGGAATAACGCAGTTCGAATACGACGGCGACGCAGACGGAAAATTGCCCTCGCCGACAGCAACGAAAGTTTTCGGTTGCGACGAAGGCAAAGTCGGAATAGACGTCGATATCGTGTCGAGCGGCAACCTCGTAAACGGCAAAGCCGTGAATGCGGGTTCTTACGTCGTGGAAGCCGTGAGGCTTTTGGGAGATGCGAAGGACAACTATAAACTCCCGTCTTTGACGCAGTGCGGTTTTGATATTTTGAAAAAAGCATTGAACGGTCCGAGCGCTTCTGCAAACGTAACTGTCACGTTCGACGAAACGGATAAGACCGTAATGTTGGACGAAACAGCATATTGGCAGTCGCTTGCGGCAATCGGCGTTACGTCCGAAGTTTCTATGACAGATTGGCTGAATTCCGCGGCGAAAAAAGAGGGCGTATTCTCTGCGGCGGCGGCGGAGTTTACGTATACGAGAGCGGGTATATATACCGTTTCAGTAACGCTCGATATGCCTTCGAATTATTGCTTTAAGCCCGCAGGCGCGTCGGAGGACTACGAAAGCTATAAAGACGTCAAAACGGTCACTCTCACGATGACCGTTCACAGAAAGACGCTTGCCGCGCCTGTGCTTGTGTCGAAAGAAGGCGGCGACAAGCCGACTATGCTGCTTTGGAACGGCAGCGTTCAGTCGCCCGATTACAGCTGCGAGCTGGACGAAAGCATATATGAAGTGCTTTACGGCAACGTGCAAAAAAACGGTTCGGCGGTGGAGTATCCCGCCGGCAGCGCGCTGTGCGCGTCTGCGGACAGAGGGGAATATTACCTGCAATTCAGACTTAAATCAGGCACAATAAATCCGTTCGATTATGTGTTTCAAAAGCCGTCGAACGCCGACGACAACGACGGCGTTATTCTGACGCGCCACGCCACGACGGTATACGACGCGAGCGGCGTGTCCATATATTTGCATTATGCGATAACAAACACCGTATTGAAAGTGGAATTCGGTTTCGGCGGATATGCGTTCGGCGACAATCTCAATCCCTTGCTCTCCGACGAGTTTATGACGGTCAGGGATATTGCGGTTTCCGAGGCAGGACAGCCGAGCGACGCCGCTGCTCTGGCAACGGAAAACGAAGAGGGCAGATTGGTTATGACCGTAACGTTTACCGACGGCGACGGGGAAAAGAGCGGCTTCACCTATACTTCGTCGGACGGCAATATCGTTGACGGCGACGGGGCCGAAGCGTTGGAAAATCACCTGCCTTGGGAGGCGGGAGAGTATGCCGTTACGATTGCGGTCAGCTTTGTGGGTAACTCGAATTACGAAACGCAGGAATACTCCGCAACGCTCGACGTAGACGCAAAAGAAATTGCGGTTACGTGGAGCGCGACGGAAAACGTTTCCGAAAACGGAGGCGTTTACGAAGTGGTTTACGATTTCGAACCGCATACGCTGAATGCTTCCGTAAACAACGCGCCCGTCAGAAACGGCAAGGACAGCGGCGAGGGCATAACGCTGGATGTCGCACTCGCCGACGGCGCTTCTCTGCCTTCTCGCGTACTCGGCGACGAGGAAGCGTATACACTCTATGTCGTAGGGATTAACGGCGAGGGAGCGCACAACTTCAAATTCGGCAACGATATGCAGACTTATTCGAGCAGTGCAAGATTGAAGATTTTGCGCCGCACGGTCGGTGTTGTCGGTGTTCCCGTGGACGACTATATCTACGGCGACAGCTTGCCCATAACGAAATGGACGTCTGCCGACAAGAGATTCGAAACGGCAGCCGCGGCTCATATCGGCGCCAGAATAGAAGATGCGAGCGGCGCGGAGATTGCCGACAGATTCACTCCTGCCGGAACAAACTGTTTTGTGGTTCCCTACAAAAAGAATCCCGCAGACGAGTTCTTTAACGATTTTGTCGTCAATATCGACAAGACGGCGACGCTGACCGTCAATAAGAGAGAAATCACGCTTACGGTCAACGGCGGTATTTCGGGTATCTACGGCGACGCGCCGATAGACCTGAACGCGCCCGAAAACGCTTCGCGCGTTTACACGGTCGGCGGTGACGGATTCGCGGCAGGGCATACCGCGGCGGACGTATTCACGCTCTCTTCTTCGGTAAGCGCGACTTCCGATGTCGGGGAATACGAAATAACGCATTCCAAGCTCGACGAAAACTATATTATAAATTTTGTCGACGCAAACAAATACGCCGTGAACAAAGCCGACGTGAAAGTGACGGTTACTCTCGGAATTATATACGGCGAAGACAGCCCCGTAAATGTAGGCGGAAAGATTTGGTTGGGAGAAATCTCCGACCTTGTCTCAAACTCGGCATATTCGTTCGCGGGCTTTAAAAACGGCGACGAAACCGATTTCGGCGACGGAACTCTTGCGGATTTCGGCGGCAGTTTCTCTTATACGACGGATTACGTTAAGGGCAAAGCGGCAGACACATACGAAATCGTGTTCGACGGAACTGCTCTTACAAGCAGGAATTACAACTTTGTCGACGGCGGAGACGGCAGCCTCACCGTTTCGAAGTTGGCGCTTGCTGTGAAAGTGAAAAATACGTCCGCGGTCTATAATGCGGCGGCAAATACTCTCAAAGTGGAATACGACGTGAAACTTCCCGTTTCCACTTATGACAATGGCGCGACCGTCGTTGTTCCCGATGCGGTCGGAAGCGATTACAAAGCTATATTTGCGCTCACGACGGATGCGTTTACGCCGTACAATATGAACACAACGACGAACAAGGTCGGCAAACATCCGATTTATTGCGATTTCGAGGGAACGATGGGCGAGAATTACACCAAAACTCTCACGGACGCAAGCGGCAACGAAAATCCGCAATTCGAAATAACGCCAGCGACGCTCTCCGATGTGGCGTCTGTAAACGACCGCGAAATATTCTATAACGAAGATTGGCAGGACGTCATAGTACCCACTCGCGGCGGCATCGAAGTGAGCATATATGCCACGGCAGTAGACGGGTGCAAAGTCGACACTTACTTCCGCATTCGGGAAGACGGCGACGCAGAGCTAAACGATTTTGACTTTATTGCAAACGGAACGAAAGATATGCCGGTTGTGCGCGATGCGGGCGAATATACGGTTTATTGGCTGATAACTGCGGAAAACCATTTCGAGATTCGCGGCAGCGTTACCGTCAAGGTCAAACAGGCAAACAATACGTTTGAGTTTGACGGCGGATTTATGTTTGCGAACAAGAGTGACAAAAATGTGACGGACGGTTTTGCTTCGACGGGAACGTTAAAGCGGAAGGACGGCGGTTATGCGTGGGTTTACGGCGTGGGCGATGCCGACCATCGCGACGGATACTTCGCCGACGGCGGACAGAACGCGGCTATGCCCTCAACGCAGTTTATTCTCGGCGCGGGCGAAATCGAGGTTAAAATATATTACTACGCCACGGCGGATACAGCCGACGCAACTGCGGTGCTGCTCGGGGTCGGAAGCGACATAAACGCAGTCATCAAGAGTATCTTCGAAACGGAGGACAAAAACTTCAAAGCCGGTTATTATCGCGCGGAGTTCTTCCGCAAGGGCAACGACAATTTCACCGACGCCGTGACGAGTCGTATTTTCAGCGTTGCGAAAAAGCCTCTTTCCGTAACTCCCGACGGTCAGACAATCGTCTACGGCGAAGAAAAACCGCAATTTACTTTCGAGTATTTCGGATTTGTTCACAACGGATTCAAGCTCGAAACCGTCGACGATGCGGCTCTTTCCGCGGCTCCGCAATTCGACGCGAGTTATAATGCCGGCGACGATGCGGGCGGAGATTACAATATAGAGATAGCCAACGAAAACAGTTGTCTGTCCGATAATTACGAGCTTGAATTCGGTCACGCCGAACTCACGGTCGACAAGCGTGTCGTGACGGTAACGATAGAAAACAACAGCACGTATTTCGATTTTTCCGGCGTGTCGGAAGCCGATATCGCGGCAGTGAGCAAATTGCGGTATACGACGGGAGAGGGTGATTTGTTCGGAGACGAAAATCCTATTACGCTTCTGACGAGCGCTCTCGACAAGTGCGAGGAAAGCGACAAAACAAACAATGCCGGAGACTATCCCATATATGCGGTTTGGAATAAGGCGGCGGGCGAAAAGAACCACGAGAACAACTATGTTATACGCTTTAAAAACTGCAAGGGAACTTTCGACGGCGATTCCATCAAACAGCCTTCCGAATACGCCGCGGAGCTGGGGCTTAACAATGCGGGCGTGTTCACGGTGGAGCGGGTAACCTTGCACATAACCTATGATTTCGAAAATCCGACATACGACGGCAAGGAAAGAACGGCGACGCCGATAGTTTCGGGCGGCAACGATAAAATCAAGTTCAACACCGTCTACTACGAGTACGACGAAAGCGGCACTGCAACCGAGATGACGAATTCCAAGCCCGTGAACGTCGGTTCTTACGCATTCGAATTCATCTATGATTCCACGCACGAAAACTATATTTCCAGTGTCACGCGTCAGAATTTCAGAATAGAAAAGACGCTTGTGGATGTCACCGTCAAAAATACGGAAATCGTATACGGCACGTTGCTGTCCGACGTTTTGCCGAGAGGCGACGACAGCTTTGTCGAATATGCGGTGTATTACAAAAACAATTGGCTTTCCGCGGAAGAATCGGCGAAACTGATTGCCGACGAAAAGGCGAGAAGCGGTTGTTTCGACGTCGGAAACATTTCTTATACGTCGGCGGATTACGGCGTGAACAGCGCTGCGGACAGAAATTATCGCGTCACGGCAAGCGGTATAACCGCCCGCAATTACACTGTCCACTATGTCACGAGCGACGTCCTTTCCGTCTTGAAACGCGACGTCACCGTGACCGTCAAGGGTATAGAGAGTGCGGCAAACGACTTTGCGAAAGGTCATTACGGCGACGACCATCAGGCAAATTTGACGGCTATGCTGAAAGCGCATCCCGAGGCGTTCATCGTTCCGCTGGAAATCGGCGGAGCAAAGTGGAACGGCGCTTCTTCGGACGGACTTTCGGCGTTGAACATCGGTCTCGGCGTGAACGCAAAGAACGTCGGCGAATATGACATAACTTTCGACATAACCGACAACTCCGTGGCAAATTACAACGTGACTTTCGACGCGGCGTCCGCGCCGAAGTATTCCGTGGAGCAAAAAGAGATAAACGGCTATGTATACGGAAAGAATCGTGCGGGCGAATATGCGGCGGATTTCGATGTCGTATACGGCGAAACGGCGCAATTCAAAGTTCATTTCGACGAAAGCGATTTTGAGTATAACGAAGACTTCGACAAATTATTGCGCGCTGGCGCGGCAAAAGGCGAAGCGGTGGCGAGCACCGCATACCTGCCTTGGACGAGCGGAGTGGGCAGCTATACCGTGACTTTCGAGGGAGGGCAGTCTACGCTTTCGTTCGACAATTACAAAATCAATTATGTGTCCAAGAGATTCGCCGTCGTTGCGAGAAAAGTGACGGCAAGCGCGGCAAACAAAGAATATGCGCCGATACTCAATAATTACAACGGCGGCGCGGCCGGTCAGACGAGGGAAGCCGACGTCAAATTCGCCAATGCGGAAAACGGACTCGAAGACATAAAGGCAGTCCCCGTCTTGGGCACGGATTTCACTCTTGTATATTATGACCTGACGGATAACAGACAGCTTGCGGGCGCACCCGTTCAGGCGGGCGATTATCGCGTCACCGTCAATCTTTCCACGAAAAACTTTGTGTTCGACGGCGGCAACACGATAGATTACAGAGTCGATAAAAAAGCCGTCGTTATGGGCTGGAATCCCGTGTCGCTGTCCGTGTTCGGAGACGGTGTTACCGCGCAAGTCGACGACTTCGTGAAGGACATAATGAATATCGACGAAAACGGTTTCTATCGCCAGTACAACCTGACGTCGCCCCGTCCTCCGGTAGAGCAGATTGCGGAAGAGTACTTCACTGCGACCGACAACGGGCTTACGCTTCAAGTGTACGCAACGGGCGAATACCACCTGTCCGTGACTTTGAACAGAGCCGCACAACGCAACTACGTGTTCAAAAACGGCGAAAAAGAGTCGATAACGGTTCATCTTCTGCTTCGCGTCACGGCGGATTCGGTCACTTTGGAAGTGGATATAAACGGTTGGATATACGGCGAATACGACGTGGACGCCAACTATCCGAGCGTGACTTTGAACGGCGGTCCGAGCGATTCGTCCGATATGATTCAGTTCTTCTATGCGGCGGTAACTGCGCCGATACCCGACGGTTTCGATACGGAACATTGTTTCGACGATGGTAACGGCGAACTCGCCGCTCTCGGACTCAATTCCGGCTCGTTCGGCTCGCGCCGTCCGACGGATGCGGGAACTTACGTCGTGCAGGCGTACTATCCCGCCACGGGTCAAAGCTCGTTCAAATTGTTTGCCGTAGAGCAGGCGGGCGTGGACGCTCCGACAATCGAAATCACGACTTCGCAGGAGGGCAAGAACGACGCGTATACGGGCGAAAACCTGTATTTGACCGTCGAGTTCGACAACGACGCAATCTTGCTCGACAGCAGACTTTCTTACGTGACCGTGGCTGTCGGCGCAAGGCTGACGGCATTCGACGCGGGCGAATATGAAATCGTGTTCACGCTGCGCTCGAAAAATTATAAGTGGAACGACGTCGATTCGCTCGGCGACGCACTGCTCGCAAGCGGCGGCGTGAAGAGAGTGTGGACGGTGAACAAAGGCGTTGCGCAGATTACTTTCGACAGGTCGGAATACACGACTACTTACGGGGTGACAAACTTCAAACCGACGGCAACCGCGTCTTTCGGAGCAAACCTGCAATTCCTTTATAAGACGGTGATAGAAAACGATACGCGCGGTGAAAACGAAGGCTGGCTGTCCTACGTCGAGGGCGCGGGACGCTATCGCATAATGGCGACGGCGGTCGGAACGAAGAACTATGACGAGGCGACTGAATATGCGTTTGTGACCGTGGAAAAAGCTCCGCTGAAAGCGACGGCGGTCGGCTCTATGACATACGGAGAGGCGGGCGGAATAAAGCTCGATTATAAGTTTACGGAGTCGGATTTCGTCGGTAACGATACGATACACAATGCCAAACCCGGCGTTTCGGGCGGTGTGGTCTACCTTATAGAAATTGACGGAACGTTCTGCGAACTGTCGGGAATCGATTTGTCCGCACTTGCCGCGGGCAGCTACCGCATTAAACTCAAAGACGTCGGCGGCGCCGTTGCGGGACTCGTTTCGGAAAACTATATCGTAATTGCTTCGACGGGCACGTTGAGCGTCGGAAGAAAGTCGGTGACCGTGCGCATAGGCAATGCGGAATCGGTATACGGCGACGCAATCGGAAGCATATCCGCGCCTATGACGGTGACGGGCGCAAGCATAAGCGCGGACGTTCTGAACGTTTCGGAACTGTATCTGGAAGGCGTGGAGTCGCTTGTCAAACTTGCGGCGAACAGCTATGCGATTTCGGCGCGCGGCTACAATAACGGCAATTACGACGTGACGTTCGTGTCCGGCGTTTACACCGTCAGGGCAAGACAGGTGGAAATAGGCGCGATTTCGTCGGACGGCGGAGAAGTCGGAAACGTCAAGAATGCCGCCGTTCAGACCTTGCTTGACGTGACGGACGGTCAGAACAAAGTCGAAACGACGGACAGCGAGGTTTGGAGCGCGCTGACATATACGTATACGGGAACGGCGGACGGAAGCAGACCCGACGCCGCAGGCTCTTACTACGTCACCGTCGGACTGAAAAATTCCAACTTTGCGCTGACGGGTCAAACCAGCTATTCCTTCGTCATTTTGCGCAGAGGCATAGACGCAGGCGAAATCAAGATACCTTCGGCGGCATATAACGGCAAAACACTCGAACCCGTGATAGACTACGGCAGATACAAAGAGTCCGATTTCATCGTCGAATATTTCGGAGAGAGAAAGAATGTCGGCGTGTACAATATCGTGCTGACGTTGGCAGACTTTGCGAATATGCGCTGGATAGACTCCGACGCAAGAGCCGTCAGTTTCACGTTCGAGATAACGCAAAGCGAAAACGAGCTTTTGTCTATGAGTATCGAAGGTTGGACATACGGCGAAAAGGAAAACGCTCCGACTGCGGCGACGAAGTTCGGAGAGCCGACCGATTATATATTCACGTATTACGACAAAAACGGAAATGCGCTTGTCGGGGTGCCGACTGCGGCGGGCGAATACGCCGTGAGAATAACCGTTCCCGAGACGCGGAACTATAAGCAGCTTGTCGGCGGGGAATATAAGTTCAAGATTGAAAAGGCGGTCAGAAATACGCCGACGCTCGGCATAGTTTCGAGCGGAGATGGCAAAAACGATACGTATACGGGCGAGAACCTGCGTGCGCAGATAGTCGGTTTCGACTCTACTTTTATGGAGATTACCTATGACGGCGTATCCGATTTGAAGGGCGGCGAATTGTGGGTCTATGCACTGAATGCCGGCGAATATCGCATAACGCTTGCGCTGAAAGATTCCGACAATTACCGTTGGTCGGATAACGTCAGTCTGGACGGCGGAAAAGCCGTGATTGTTTGGAGCGTCGCAAAGAAAAAGGTTGCCGTGCCGACCGCGGATACGAGAGTATACGTCGTAAACGGCAAAACGCTTGTGTATTTCCCGAACGGCTTCGACGAAAACGTTATGGGCATAGATGGCAATACGACGGGCTACGGCGGCAATCATCAAGTGACAGTGTATCTGCTCGACCCCGACAATTACGAGTGGGAAAGCGGCGGAACGTCGAGTTTCGTATTCGTGTGGCAGGTAGTCGGCGGAGAGACCGTGTTTGCAATCGTCACGTCCGTGTTCGGCGGACTCGCGTTTGCCGCGGGAGTGTGCGCGCTTGTGCAGTTTGTCGGACATAAGCGCAGACTTAAAATGATGAAAGAAGCGGCGCAGTCCGCAGACGGAGGTGACAGATGACAGGGAACTTGATAAACGCGCTCATATTCTCGCCTGCGCAAATGACAATATGTATAATCGTGGCAATAGCGTTTGCCGCATTGGTCGGACTCAACGTATACTTGTTCGTCATTTACCGCGTCAAGCAGGAACGCAAGATGTATGACGAACAATTGCAAAATCGTCGCAAAGCTCTGCTCGATAAGTTGGAATATCTGAAAGCGGGCGGCGAGCCCGAAAAGCGGAGCTGGTTGGACTATGCCGTGGACGACGAAGACGAAGAGGAAGACGGCGGCAAGAAGTACGTAACCGTACGCGTGGCGGTGGGCGAAAAGCCCGTCAATGCGGAAGTCATATCCGTGGACGAAATGACGCCTCGCGTGCGCCGCAAACTCGGTTTTCGCGCAAAGCGTCACAGCGGCAAGAAATTCTATGTTCGCTATTCGCTGGGTTTCGACGCCAAACTGCGCTATTCCGACGACGAAACGAAAGCCAGGTATATTGCGATTATGGACGAAATTCATAAATACGGCGGCATAAATATTGTCAAACAGTTTTCCAATATCCGCATTTGCGCAGGAAAAGAAACGTTGGCTATGGTGCTGTTCGGCGGCAAGAGGATTTGCGTGGCGTTTGCGCTCGACCCTGCGGAATTCGAAAAAACCAAGTATCGCGGCGAAGATAAATCGGAGAAAAAGAGGTTTGCCAAAACCCCTATGCTCGTCAGAATCGGAAGCGACGAAAAGACGGAAATCGTTAAATATCTGATAAACGTCTTGGCAAAAAAACGCTCGCTTCCGCCGGCAAAGCCGAGAAAAATCACGTACGATTTGACCGAACGCACGCAGGAGGAAATGATTGCCAAAGGCTCGGTTCGCGTCATTGTAATCGACGAGGCCCCCGACATCATGGAAAAGAAGACGGCGCGCGTCGAAACGCAGTCGGAATCCGAAAAGACGGATGTGACCGTTCCCACGGTCATAACCGCGTCCGTGCCGCAGGAAACCGACGAAACGGCGGATTTCGCTGCCGAAGTTGCGGCGGCGGGCGAATCTTGATAAGAAAAGAACCGACGGATAAGCGCACTTCTCATAGGGAATTAAATACTAAATTTTTAAGAGTTATACTTTCAAGCGAGGACAAAAGCTCTCGAACGATATGTTCGAGAGCTTTTTACTACAAACTATTTAGAAAGACAAATTGAAATTCAATTCAAGTTTGATTAGCGCAACTAAAAGTATAAATGTAACTATTAAAACAGATATTCATTTTATATTTTTTAAATTGCGATTTCTTTTTTATCTTAAAGCCGTTATTTGCAAGCAATCTATTCGATGCAATATTATCTTGCGCAACTTCCGCAGTTATCTCAATGCCGCCATTATTGCGTATCAAAGTAACAATTAAAGCCAATAGTTCAGAACCGAATCTTTTCCCCCAATAGCCCTTATGAACACAATATCCTATATCAAATATTTCCTTTTTTTCGTCAGGGAAAATGCAGGCAGAACCTATTATCTCATCAGAACTGTTTAAAACAACTGTCAAATAATATCCGTTTGGGCTATCTTCAAGACTGTCAAGTGCTTTTTGAAAATCACTATCAACATATTCCACCGTCGGGTCGCTCATATATTTGCCGTTTTCCTTATCAAACCACATTGCGGTAAGATATGGCAGGTCTGACTTTTGATAATTTCGCACGGTTATTCTTGAAGAAACAAGTGGTTTCTCTATTAGCATTTAAAAAGTTCTCCGTTAAATTACTGTTTTATCGTACAGGCATTATATCACGAAAAATGAAAGAACGCAACCGATTGAATTTTGCGGGAAATATAAAACATATCTATATCTCACCAGGCTACGAGTAGCCTAGTTCGTCCACGAAAAAAAGTACAAAAAAGGCACAGCTTAACGCTATGCCTAAATCTTTTTATTTGCGTTTTAAATTCTATGGGAATTACCGCAACTTCCGTCGGTTTTAATTTATTTTTTCCACAGGTTGTTTCTTTCGGGGTGGAAAAGCGCAGTCATAATACTTTCCTTTGCCCGCGGAATGTCGCCGCCGAGCTTCTTTATAAGCTCCTTCATATATTCGCGCTTCGTGACGTGGTTTGCGGGGCAGGGGTTGTGCACGACGGGGAAGTCTTTGCTTACCGATATAATATCTTTTTCTTCCGTATACACAAACGGCCGTATCAGAGTGACGTCTGCTCTGCTCATATGACTTACGGGCGCGAAAGTGGACAGCCTCCCTTCGTATAACAGCGACATAAGAAAGGTTTCGGCGACGTCGTCCGCGTGATGTCCCAGCGCAAGTTTTCCGCCTCCGCTTTCGATAATCGCACTGTTCAGCGCGCCGCGCCTCATCTTGCTGCACAGAGAACAGGGACTTTTTTCCTTGCGTATGTCGAATATAATCTCGGCAATGTCCGTTTTGACGATTTTATAATCGATTTGTCTGTCCTCGCAAAATTTGACAAGCGGCGAAAAATCGGCGTTCAGACCCATATCGACGGTCACTGCTTTAAGCGTGAATTTGTTTGTCGAAAAACGTCGAAACTCGGATAACGCGGCAAGCAGTGCGACAGAGTCTTTGCCTCCCGACAAACCCACGGTCACGACATCGCCGTCGGCAATCATCTCGAAGTGCTCGATTGCCCTGCGCATAGAGCTCAAAAGTTTTTGCATCGACATTTTTTCCTGAAATTCTCCCGTTGCGTCGTTTTTTTCAGTATAGCGCAAAGCAAAAAAAAACGCAAGCGAAGCGCGGGATAAAAAAAGATAACGTCAATATGGTTAAATATAGTTGACTAAAAGGCGAAATTCCTATATAATAGACAAGTGTAATTTATTAAAAAGGATTAAACGAATATGAAAAGAACTTATCAACCCAAAAAGAGAGCCAGACTCAAAGTTCACGGTTTCCGTAAACGTATGGCGAGCAAGTCCGGACGCAACGTACTTTCGAGAAGAAGAAGAAAGGGCAGGAAGAACGTCGCCGTCAAGCCTCTCGGCTCTCACTGAATCTTTCAATAACCGAAACGGATAGAGAGTCATCGCGTGAGCAGACGGGGTGACTCTTTATATTCTGTCGGTTTTTGCAAAAGAGCTTTGCGGAGGTAAAAGGAGTGCTGGCAAAAAAATATCGTCTCACGAAACACGGTTCGTTCAATTACGTGTACAGGCACGGAGAGCGGCACTGCCGCCACCCGATTTCGCTGGTATACGTCAAGGGCGGCAAGGGAGTGAAAGTCGGTTTCAGCGTTCCGAACAAAGTCGGCAAAGCGGTATACCGCAATAAAGTCAAAAGAAGACTTCGCGCGGCGGTTGCCGTTTACGCCGATAATCTGCAACCGTCGCAGCTTGTGTTTTCGGCGACGGAACAGGCAAAGACGTTGACCTATGTCCAGATTGAAAACGCAGTCTTAAAATTACTTTCAAAGGCGGGACTTTTGCGGTGCGAAAGCGGAAAAAGAACGTAGTAGTGGAAATAGTCACGTTTCGGTGGCTGTTTAAAGGACTCGTGCTTTTCTATAAGAAATGTATTTCTCCGCTGTTGCCGAACGTCTGTATATATCGTCCGAGCTGTTCTACCTATATGCTTACGGCAATAGAGCGGTTCGGCGTTTTAAAGGGAGTATTGCTCGGTTTGAAAAGAATCGTGCGGTGCGTCCCGTGGAACGAAGGCGGTCTCGACCCCGTTCCCGATAATGTGAAAGGAGATATGAAATGGCTTTTTTGACGGGAATATTGTCCGTGGCCGAAACCATAGCGCAACCTAACGGCATTCCTTGGGAATGGCTGATTTTGAAGGTGTTTTCCTTTGTGGTCAACTACGGTTGGCGAGTGGTGCTCTTTACCGTGCTTTTGAAGTTGCTTTTGTATCCGCTCGATTTGTTCCAGCGCTACAAAATGCGGAAGAATCAAAAGATTACCGAACGGCTGAAACCCGAAATGGACAGGCTGCAAAAGGCTTGCGGCGGCAATACGCAGGAATTCCAACAAAAACAGATGCAGTTGAACAAGCGCGAAGGATACAGCTATTTTTCGGCGTGCCTTCCCGCGATTGTAACAATGCTGATTTTCTTTTGGCTGTTTTATTCTTTGAACAATATAAGTCAGTATATGATTATGCGGCAATACCTCGAATGGTGCGACGTGTACAACGCCGCATATGAACAGGTTATGCCCGATAATTACGACGAACTGACGGAAGACGAAAAGGCGGCGGCAAAAATGTCCGCAACCGAAACTGGCAGGAAAGCCGTGTACGAATTCTATTACAATAACGACAAGACGTACAATCAGAACGGCACGAATATGGAGAATTTCCTGTGGATAAAGAATATCTGGTCACCGGACGTGCCTTGGAAAAAACCGATACTCGAATACGATGCGTTTTTGAAAGCGACGGGAGATTGGAGCAAAAAATCGGGTAAACTCGGAATAGAACAGGAAAAGCTGGATGCGGCTTTGGCGCAGTACACCGACGTTACGGGCGAACTGCAAAAAAGCGCGGAAAACAAGACAAACGGTCTGTTGATTTTGCCGATACTCGCGGCGGGTTTGTCTTTCTTGTCGCAGTTTATTTCCCAGCGTCAGCAGAAAAAATCGGGTCAGAATATGGGCGCTATGGGCGGCAGTATGAAATTTATGATGGTGCTGTTCCCGATAATGATGGTATTCTTCTCGTTGACGTATACGTCGGCGTTCACTCTGTATATCGTCGTGAACTCGGCTATGACAATACTGTTAAACCTTCTTTCCTCGCTGATTTTCGGCATCAAGGACAAGACCGCGGAAAAAGCCGCTACGGCGACGATTATAAAGTACGGCAGACCCGACCCCAACGACCGCATCAAAAAGTAAGCTTATAAGGAACGTTTGAATATGGACAGTATCGAAGTTACGGCGAAAAAATTCGACGAAGCGTTGAAAGAGGGATTGCAAAAGCTCTCCGCCACAATCGACGACGTGGACGTGCAGGTTTTGGAAGCGGGCGGTCTGTTTGCGAAAGCCAGACTAATCGTATCTTTGACCGACGAAGTTCGCGCAAAACGCGAAAAGTCGCGCGAGTCTCTTCGTGCCCGCGAAGACAAAGTCAGACGGAACGAAGAAAAACGTCCGCAGGCTTCGCCCTCGAACAGGGCGGAAGAAGAGCGCAAAGACGTCGTAAAAAACCAACCGGTGCGCAACGAAAGAAAGCCGCAGGAAAACAAGACCTTTGAAAAACAGCCGCAGCAGCAAAAGCCGCAGGCGGTTAAAGAACAAGTAAAAGAACAGCCGAAGGAACGCGTAATTCCCAAGCAGCCCAAAAAGTCGAGCGCGCCGAGCGAAGTTCCGGAAAAAGCCGTTGCCGACGTGACGAGGTTTTTGGAAGAAACGCTGAAAAAAATGGGCGTGGAATCCAAGATAAAAACGGAGGGGCACGGTTTCGATTTGGACGTGGACTTGAACACCGACGACGTTGCGGTCATAGGTTGGCACGGCGAGGCGTTGGATTCGTTGGAATATCTTGCGGGGTTAGTGGCAAACCGCGATGCGGACAAGTATGTGAAATTGACTCTCGACGCTTGCGGATATAGGGAAAAACAGGTCGATTCTCTGCTGAAATACGCCGAGAAAATGGCGGCAAAGTGCATAAAGCAGGGACGCAAGGTCTGTCTCGACCCCATGAACAGCGCGGCGAGAAAGGTCGTCCACGCTGCTCTGTCCGAAAACGATAAGGTAGTAACGAAAAGCGAGGGCAAAGAGCCCAATCGTCGCATAGTCATCTACTGCAAGCGCGAACGCACAGAGTAATTTTCGAGGTTGTGAAACGTTGAAGAAATCGTCGGTAAATTTTGCCTGCGGACTTCTTGCGGTCTCGGCGCTCGTTCTCTTTGCGGGAGTGGCATTGGAGCTCGGTTTCCCTTCGAAAATGTCTGCCGCGGCATTCGTGCTGTGCGCGGTCGGCGCGGCAGGCCTTGTCGCATCGCTTGTATTGATGTTTCGACTGCGCAAAGGCGAGGCTCTGACTAGCGCGAAATACGCGAGAAAAAAGAGCATAGTGACTCCGTGCGAGTTGGACTTTTTAAAGACTCTGCGCCGTATTTCGCCCGAAAAGTATGAGGTTCTGCCGCAGGCGGTGTTGCTTTCCGTCATCGACAAGAGGACGGAAACCGCATATCGAAACGAGCTGTTCAGGGTGATAGACTATGTGTTCGTGGACAGAATATCGTTTGCGCCGCTGCTGCTCGTCGAGCTTAACGACCGCTCGCATTTGAGGGCGGACAGAAAACTGCGCGATGAAAAAGTTCGGGAGATTTGCGACAAAGCAAAGTTGCCGCTCGTGACGTTCACGACGGACGAAACGCGGAGTTTCGACCTCGTGAGAAAGAGAGTACTTTCCGAAATACTCAAAAGATAACCGACAAAAGGAGAAAGTTTATGGAAGCCGCAGTCGTTCAGAACGGCGACAGAATATGGGTCAAAAACGGACAGATACATTTCGCAAACCGTATGTACGATACGAAGAATTTGCAGAAAATCGTCGTTCAGGTTTCCGACTTGACGTTCGTAGAGGACACCGTCAGACTATTGCTGATATTCGACAACGGAGCTTTCATAGTGCCGTCTATGCACCCTTCGTACGACGGATTGTTCGAGAAAATAAACAGACTTGTAAAAATAGACAGCGCGGCATATCTGCGGGCTATGAACTGCGATATAGACTGCGAATTCGTTATATTCGACAAAACAGCGTAAAATAAAGAATAACAGCCGCTTTTCGAGAAGAAAGGCGGTCTTTCTTTTATGCGAATATGCGCATATATCGGTTTTGCCGTACATTTTTCAGGGAAAACCTTCGCTTGCGCACGTGTGCATTCGTTGATTGATGTTTAGTCCGTAAGACAGAGAATATAATTTGCGTCAAGGTCGAGAACTTTGCAGAAGTTGGCGAGCGTATCGAGAGCAGGCAGCTTTTTTCCGAGTGCATAACAGGATACCTGTTGATGTCTTATGTTCAATAAATGGGCGATTTCGCTTTGATTGTATTTGCTTTGTTTGATTGCTTCCGCTATTCTTTCGCGTATTTGTTCCATCAGTATCATTTTTTTTACCTCCGAGTGTCCAGATAATTATATTATATCACCCAATAGGTGCAAAAGACTTGACTTGCACCCATTAGGTGATATATAATAATTATATCGATTAAAGGAGACGACTCTTATGGAAATAATAAAGAGCGAGCAGGAAATCGTTTGGCATTTTGCGGATTTGTATCTGTTGCTTTTGAACTGCTTGCCTAAAATTATGGAAGACAAAAAATTCCGGTCGGCTTATGAAAATCTGACGTGTGTCGTAAACGAAAGATTGAGGTTGCCGAAAGGTGGGGATATAGTGCGCGCCGCGGTTGTGATTGAACAGGCGAAAAAATAAAACCGCCGCATAAATTTTATGCGGCGGAGATGTTGCGCGAACAATATTATGTCTGCCGTTGCGGAGTCCGACTCGTATCGGTTTTTGTCGTTTTCGCGGTGTCGCTTGCCGCATACGGCAGTTTCACAAGGACGTCGAATATATTGTTGTCCGCCGACACCGTCAGCGTACCGCCGTGCCGTTCGGCGATATAGCGCATACTTTTCAAGCCGTAACCGTGTTTGTTTTTGTCCTCTTTCTGCGTTTGCGGCAAACCGTTTGCAAAGGAAATTTCTCCCTCGAAATAGTTGTATTCTTCTATTTCGATTCCGTCCGCGCCGTTTTTGACGGTCAGCGTTATGATTCTCTTTTCCTTGTCTTCCAGCTTGCGCAGAGAGGTTATCGCATTGTCGATTATGTTGGAGAACATGGAGTACATTTGCGATGCGGACAGCACGTCCAGCTTGCTGCCGTCGGCAAGAACGGACAGCACGATGTCGTATTTTTCGCACAGCACGATTTTTTCGCACAGCACTACGTCCAAAATATCGTTTCCCGTCTTGACGGTTTTGTCGTAAAACTCCATTGCCTGTCTGATTTCTTCTATTTCGGCGGAGTTCATTTTGTCCTCGAATTTGGCAAAGACGTGTTTTAGGTCGTGACATTTGGAGTTGATAAAATCGATGTTTGCCTTAATGCTCTTAAATTGCAAACGTTCCTGATGCCACAGCTCCCTTATGATGCTCATTTCCTGTTTTTGCTTGTTTTGCAAAAAAATGTTCTTGCTGATTATGAGTATGGCTATGCCGAACCCCATCGTGAAAACTTTGACGACGAGATTAAGCATCATACTTTCGTTTTCGTATACTCGTGCGATACAAATGACGACGTTGACGAAAACCATTGTGGTAACCGACGCCGTGACGACGTATTTCGTCGTATCCTTGTCCTTGTTTATGAAATCTTTTCTGTTGAATATGAGAGAAAGTCCGATTTGCGAGCAGAGATG
Organism: uncultured Christensenellaceae bacterium; assembly: GCA_910588155.1. GTDB lineage: Bacteria > Bacillota > Clostridia > Christensenellales > Pumilibacteraceae > MGBC157735. The sequence goes on along the minus strand of CAJUPB010000014.1, from coordinate 11,510 downwards.
CACCGCGAAAAAGATTAACCAGTCATACCAGGCATAGCCTTGCGGATGAAACAGCGACAGCGATTCTTTGTCGTTTATGCCGCAAAGGTTTTGAATGAAAGGGTAGAACTTGTTGGAAAATTGATATACCGCCATACCCGAACACCAGCACAGCATTATTTCGGACGGGCTTTCCTTATAGCATAAAAACAGCGTGGCGAGATTCAGCGACGAAACGGCGTTATAGCATAACACGCGCGCAAACAGCGCCATTTTTCCGGTTATTTCGGAGTTTACCAGCGATATCGCAACGGACAGCACGATTCCCGCCGCGACGCAACCTATAAAGCGCAACCAGAACAGCTTGCGCTTTTTGTGTTTCAGCATAAACAGAAAAATGCAGAATTGGCATTCGAGAAAAGTCAGAACAAGCGAGTATGCGTTGTATACGTATTTCTCGGGAAGAAAGGAAAACAGAAAATTCATTGCCTAACCGTTCCCCCCCCCGTGCGAAAAAGCCGTAAACTTTGCGATAAACTCTTTTTTGCGCGGTCTGCTCATTTCGATACGGTCGTTGCCTATGACGACGGTCGACTTTTCGATTGCGGTGACAAACGCGAGATTGACGAGACAGTAGTTGTTGCATTTGACGAAACCGAAATCTTTCAGCTTGTCTTCGGCTTCTTTGAGCGGCTGATACTGTCGCAATATCGCATTTTCCGTATGGTATTCGCAGTGGTGATTGTTCACTTCGACGTACTTAATCGTCTTCGGACGCACTTTTTTATAGCCCGAATCGGTGTTGATGAGCAAGTGGAATTCGTTGTTCGGCTTGTCCGTTCTCTCTATCGCCTTCGTGAGTTTGAGCGCAAAATCGAAATACTGCAACGGTTTTATGAGATAGTGGAATGCTTCCACCTCATAGCCCTGAACGGCGTATTGACGCATACTCGTAATGAAAATCAAAACGACGTTCGGGTCGATTTCGCGCAGACGGTGGGCGCAGGTCATACCGTCCATATAAGGCATTTTTATATCCATAAAAATGATGTCGTAATCGCCGTCGTACGGGTTCAAAAACCCGATTGCATTGCCGAAACACCTTATATCGAAAGTCGCGCTGTTTTCCGTCGAATATCTCGCCAGATAGCTTTTTAACAAATCGGAATGCTCCGTTTCGTCCTCTACGATTGCGACCTTAATCATATTCCGCCTCCCTTGAAATTGTCCCTGTGAAACCCTCTTATACTCTTTTTATACACCAAAAGTCGCATTTTGTCAAGGGTTTTCAAAAAATTGTGCGGTCGCCGCCCTTTTTTTCGCCTGTCACGTCTCAATTTGCGCGGTTTTGCCGACAGGTTGCGCGGAGGTTATTGAAAAATGGCGCGGCATATTCGATAATTATGGCGTATGTACACCATAGGAGGAAGCAAATTGAAAGATGTACTCAAAAAAATCGTTTGCGCGCTTTTGACTATGTCGCTGTTTTCTGCGTGCCTGCTCTTTTCTGCGTGCGGCGGAAAGAAACCCGACGTGCCTCCGCCAAACAAAGAGGAGGAAATTCCCGAAGAGAAAGAGAGCGTCTTGCCTCAAAAGATTGATAAAAAGGACGCGGCGGGAAATGCGGAAAAATATGCACCGGAAAACGTCGCGGCATTGCCCGAGAGCAGACTTTTCGGTAAAACCGTATATTGGCTGGGTTCGTCCGTAACATACGGCGACGCATCCTTGGGTGATGCGGTACCCGATTACATAGCAAAACGCAATAATTGCGTTTGCGTCAAAGAGGCGGTAAGCGGCACCACTCTTATGAAGAGCAATTGGAGCAATAAGACTTATATAGACAGACTTTTGAAAGGCGCGTTGCCGCAGCAAGCCGTACCCGACCTGTTTGTCTGTCAGCTTTCCACGAACGATATGTATTACAATCAATTCGGCGAAGTAACTGCGGACGATGTCAGAGATATGGTCTCATTCAATCGATATACGACGGCGGGAGCAATAGAATATATAATCGCTTACGCAAAAGAAACTTGGAATTGTAAGATTGCGTTTTATTCCAATCCGTATTTTGAATATAAAAACTACGGCTACGGCGATATTGTCGAAATAATGAGCAAAATAGCCGCGAAGTGGCAAATAGAGTTTTGGAATATGTACGAGGACGAAACTATGTCGCTGTTTGAATTTGACGACGAAACTTTGAAGCTCTATATGTATGATTGGATACATCCTACAAGAGCGGGATATCTGAAATGGTGGACGCCGTATTTCGAGAAAAATATAGCCGAAAATATTGCCTGAAACAGGCGTGGATAAAAGAGCGAATACAGGTTGCGCGGTGGTTTTGACAGACTGCGCGACCTGTATTGAAATATGCGCGTTAATATAAGATAATGTTTACAAGGATAAATCCGAAAAATTTTATATAAAAAGGAGTAGAAAAATGAAGAAGTTCACAAAGATTATTACGGTTGCAATGATGGCCGTGTTGGGTGTTGCCGCCTGTTTTGCGTTCGGAGCGTGCGGCGGAAACGGCGAAGCGAAAATCAAGGGCGTGTATCTTTCGCCCGCGGAAATGAGTTATGTAAATATGCGCCCGCAGTATAACTACTATCTTACGACGTTTACGCAGCAGGAACTCACGTTGTACGAAGACGGAACGTATTGTCTTTTGGTTTCGTCCTCGACGTTCTCGGCTCTCGAACTTTCGGAGTCCACGCAGGACGCAAAAGGCAACGAGAGAGACAACTCCGTAACGAAGTATTACGGCACGTATACCTCTGCGGTCAACGAGTTGGACGAAGATTTGATTGACATAGAACTTGCCAAGCCGACCCGCATTGTTAAAAACATAGACAGCAAATACTTTGTCGATACGGCAAATTGGAACGAAACTATGGGCAAAAATACGAGAGTTCCGTCAAGCTACGACCCGTCCACGGGCAGTCCCGTAATCGACGATTCCACCCCGAATCAAACGGCGGACGGCTATTTGAAACTCAACGCATTCAAATCGGTTTCCGCGCAGGCAGACACAAAACAGGCTATGCTCACTTGGGTCAAGCTCGAAGTGGAAAAAGCGTAAGCAAAAGATAATAAGGGCAAGCAGGTGAGAATATGAAAAATCACAGACTTTGGGGCGGACTGACGTCCGTGTTGGTGCTCGTGTTCGCGCTTGTGGTATTTCTCGGCAATCTCGCATTCGTGCGCGCGGGCGACGTGAATCTGTTCCTCGGAATAGTTCCGCCGACCGCGGACGTCACGGAAGACACGAATTATTATCCGAGCGACTACAAGAACAAAGACGAAATGCGGGCGGCGCTGAAAGAACATATAATCGAGACGCAGGTGCAGGGAAGCGTGCTGTTGAAAAACGACGCGAATGCTTTGCCGCTCTCTTCGGGCGCGTCCGTCACGCTGTTCGGCAGCGCGGCGTCCAATCCCGTCTATCACGGCGGCAGCGGCGGACCGGCGAATACGGGAACAAATCCCTACGACGCGCTTAAAGCGCAAGGCTTTAACATAAACGACGACGTTTACAACGCTGTCAAAGAAGCCAACGCGAAACTTACGTCGGAAAAGAAAAATTATAATAAAAACGGTCTCATAGGAGAAGTACCTGTGACGGCGTACGACAGTGTCAAGAGCACGTTTGCGAAGTATTCGGACGCGGCAATATACGTGATGAGAAGATTCGGCGGAGAGGAAGGCGAACTGAATCACGGATTGGACGGGATATGGCAGGACGGACCGCAGGGAGTGCCGGAGCTGGCGCTGCACGACGAAGAGAAAGCCGTTTTAAATCTCATCAAGAACAGCGGATTCAAAAAGACAATAGTGCTTGTGAACAGCGGGTACACCGTGGAATTGGATTGGCTGGACGAATACGGAGTGGACGCGTGCCTGTGGATAGGTTATCCGGGAGCATACGGTTTCGAAGGAGTGGCAAAAGTTCTCGCAGGCAAAGCCGACCCTTCGGGCAGACTCGTGGATACGTATGCGGCGTCGTCGCTGTCGTCGGCGGCAATACAGAATGCGGGCGACTTCACGTTCACGAATCTTACGGGACTGTATAAAAACAAATACGTGGTGTATGCCGAGGGAATCTACATAGGGTATAAATACTACGAAACGAGATACCAGGATTGTGTGCTGAACATAAACAACGCAAGAGACGCAGTAGGCAAATTTGCGAGCAAGGGAAGCGAATGGAACTATGCGGATGAAATGACGTATACGTTCGGAAGCGGACAGTCGTATGCGGAGTTCGAGCAAGAGTTGGTGTCCGTGGAATGGGACAGAGAAAAGCACGAGGTCACGGCAAAGGTCAAAGTGACGAACAACGGAGACGAAACGTATAAGGGCAAGTCGAGAGACGTAGTGCAGATGTACGTGCAGTTGCCGTGGGAAAAAGGACAGGCGGAGAAGAGCGCGATACAGCTTGCGGACTTCGAAAAGACTGTGGAGCTGTCGAGCGGAGAGAGCAGGGAAATAACGCTGACGTTCAGCGACTACCTGTTTGCGACGTATGACGATAAGGCGACGAACGGAGCGGATACGACGAAAAAGGGCTGCTATGTGTTCGACGCGGGAGATTACTATTTTGCGATAGGCGACAACGCGCACGACGCATTGAACAACGTGCTTGCGAAGAGAGAAGTGACGGGACTGTACGACGAGAACGGAAAGAGCGTAACGGGAGATAAGGAAAAGGCAGTCAAGGTCACGCTGGAAACGACGGACAATACGACGTGGGCGAAGTCGGAGTATACGGAAGAAGTGGTGAGCAATCTGTTCGAAGACAGAGACTTGAACTACTTTAAAGAGAATACGGTAACGTATATGACGCGAGGGGATTGGAGAACGTTCCCGCAGGCGGTTAAAAACGTGGAAGCCACTGCCGAGATAAAAGACCTAATGGAGAACTCGCAATACGAAAAGCCGTCGGACGCGCCTTCTATCTCGGAGTTCAAATACGGGCAGAAGAATAACATCAAGTTCGTTCAGATGCGCGACGTAGCTTTCGACGACGAAGAGAAATGGAACTCCTTCATCGACCAACTCACCGTCGTGGAATTGTGCCAGGTGGTCGGAGACCAGATGTCTATGGACGCGATTAAGTCCGTGGCTATGCCCGCTTACGGCGGAGGCGACGGACCCGACGGACATCAGGCCGGCGTGCTTTTCAACGCCGAAATGATTGCGTCGTCGTCTTACAGCAAGGATATACTTACCGAGCGCGGCAAGTTCTTCGCGGAAGAATCGTATTACATCGGTTTTCGTCAGATATACTCGCCGGGTGCGAATTTACATCGTACGCCTTATTCGGGACGCAACTTCGAGTATTACAGCGAAGATGCAAACCTGTCGTATATCTGCGGCAGAATACAGACGGGCGAAATGGCAAAACGCGGACTCGTGACGACGATAAAGCACTTCTGCGGCAACGACCAAGAGACCAACCGTCACGGCGTGGCGCAGTTTATGAACGAGCAGACTTACCGCCAAGGACCGCTTAAAGGGTTCGAAGGCGCGCTTTCGGGAGACAACTCGCTTGCGCTTATGTCGGCGTATAACAGAATCGGTTGCATTCCGACCGCGGCGGACTACGAAACAATGGAGCTTGTCCTGCGCGGAGAATGGGGCTTCAAAGGGATAAATATGACGGACTCTTCCAAAGATTCCACATCGTATATGTCCACCGAGGACTGTATGCACGCAGGCACCAACCAGTTCAACAACGACCCCGACCGCACTTCTTCGGTCAAAAGATTGATTGTGAACGAGAAAGACGGCTATATATGGAAGAGACTGCGCGACACCGCAAAGGTTTACTTCTATGCAATGAGCAGAAGTATGCTTGTAAACGGGTTGACGAAGGATACCGAAGTGGCGAGCTTCGTGCCCTGGTGGCAGCCTGCGATAATAGCGATTTGCGTCTTCGTCGGCGTGCTTATGCTTGCGGGCGCGGGAATGTTCGTATACACGGCATACTTTGCGGGCAAAGACAAGAAGCGGCAGGTTGAAGCCGCAGATAACGAAGAGGAGAACGATTGACAATGAGTTTCGTCAAAAACTATTTTAAAGACAGAAAAGTAGGGTTTTATCTTTCGTTCGGCGCGGGAGCGTTTGCGGTGATAGCCGCGATAGTATACCTTTCCGTGTATATGGCGACGAAAGGGCAGGAGATTGACCGAGTCTTTTCGGTGCTGAATCTTGTGCTTATGCTCGTCGGCGGACTCGGCGCGATAGTGCTGGAACACTTCCGATTCAAATTCGGCAGACTGCTGCCCGTGATATGTTATTCCGTGGCATTTGCGGGACACCTCGTGGAAGCGGCATATCCGCTTGCGGACGCGCTCACGGGAGTGGCGTTCCTCGGCGGAAACCTTATGCTCGCGATTGTGTTTACCGTTCTGTTTGCGGTCAGCGTGCTGCCCGCAGTCGTGTCCAACTTCTTGGAATGACGTATTGATTTAGCCTTTACACACTACATTTTTTCCTCGAAAAGAGCGCTTTGTTACCCTCCTTTGCAAAGCGTTCTTTTTTCGGCGCCGAAAAGGAAAGCGCGTCGGACGACAGGTTGCGCGGTGCGTATGACAGGCTGCGCTGGGTATATTGAAACTTACGATATAATGTTTTATTATATTCGCAGAGTTTGACTGCTTAAATGTTGAACGAAAAATTATTTACGTCCTTTCAAAAGGACAAGGAGGAATTATATGAAGATTAAGAAATTATTGGTTGCCCTGCTCGCCGTCGTTATGGCGGTAGGCGTGATGACGGCAGTTGCGGCTTGCGACGACCCCAAACCCGCACCTCCGCCCGAGAATACGAAGTCGTTTCAGCTCACGGGCGAATTCAGACAGGACTTGCAGGCTATGGGTCAGGGCTTTGACTTTATGCTCGATTTGAATAAGGACGGCAGTGCCGTGCTTGCGCGCTACAACCCGTTCGGCTACGATTCGAGCGACGCGGCTTCCAACAAAAGCTATGCAGCAAAATATATGGAAGGCACCTGGAAAGAGGCGAAGAAAGACGGCGTGGACTGCTTGCAGATAAAACTCGCTGTCAAGAAAGCCGACGGCACGGAAGAGAACGCAAACACGTTCTACGCATACGACGTTGCGGGCGTGTATTCGTTCGACCTCAACTTCCCGATTGTTCCCGGAATGTCGTTCACGAGAGACGTGACGCTGACGGGCGGCGAGACAAAGACCTATGCAGACGGCAACGCTTTCATTCAGGCAAAGAAAATGACGTTCGAAGCTCCTGCTCACGTTACGACTTTCGAAAGCGAAAAAGACGGCAAGGTCAATGCGACGGCTTACGTTGCGAGCGACGCGAAAATCTATCTCTATACGGGATATACGCAGATTGCACAGGGTACGTATTCCAAAAACGAATCGGAAATGAAAGTCATAATAAACGACTCTCCGATAAACGTTGCTATCGACGGCAATAAGGGCACGTTCGAGTATACCTACGATATGGGCGGCTACGGCAGCACGACTTATACGTTCGTATGCAAAGACATCACGAAAGTTCCCGCGCAGGGTCCTGCGGCGTTCGAACCCGTCAGATACGAGGGTACGGTTGGAGGAACTACGTACAGCATCGTGCTTACGAGTGAAACGGATTGCAAATACGCAAACAAGCAAATGGAGTCTATGTTCTCTTTCGAGTGTACATATGCAATCGACGAGACCACTCACGTAATCACGCTCACGATTAAACAAGAACCCTCCAACGAAACATTGAAAGGTCTTTGGGCGGGAATGAAAGACATTGTCTGGACGCTCGGCGACAACGGCGCAATGACGGGTGTAGCCCCCGCAGAGCAGGCTTAAACAAAACAATACACTCATCTTCCCGAAACGGGCGGCAGACGTTTATCCGCCGCCCGTTTCTCGCGGGAAGCCGTTTTCGAAACGGCTTTCGGAAAATATCAGGAGGGAATGAAAACAATGAGAAAATCATTCAAACGTTTTGCCGTCATATTGCTTGCGGTTATGACCGTGCTGTCGCTTGCTCTGCTGCCCGCGTGCGCAAGCTGCAACCCCGACGACGGGAACCGCGTTTTGCCGCCGCCGGAAACGGGCTATTCGGACAAAGCCGATTTGAAATACGGCGAAGCAATGGAAGGCTATAAAAAAACCGATTTTACCGGCTATTGGATTTGGACGCAGTATTCGCCCGAAGATACTTACGTTGCGGCGAGAAAGACGTTCACGGCGGAAACCGCGCAAAAAGCCACTGCATACATTTCGGCGGAGTCTAAATATTTTCTTTGGGTAAACGGAGTTTTGACCGTGTACGACGGCTCGACCAAGCGCGGACCTACGCCGTACGACAGCTATTTCGACACCGTGGAAATAGACGTTGCGGCTGGCGAAAATACGTTGGCGTTTCTGATTCCGTACAACGGCAGAAGCGGAGATTCGTCGATAGACGGAGCGCAGGCTTTGGGCGAAGGCGACACGCAGGGCGGATTGCTGTTCGAAATGAAAGTCGGAGACAAGGTCGTAAAATCCGATTCGACTTGGAAGGTCAAACAGCTTACCGAATATAAGAACAAGCGTTCGCTCGGCGCGCAATATCCGGCGTATGAACAGCCGTCTATGATTGCCGAGCGCAACGTGTATTACGACGCGAGAGAGCGCATCGATTTTACGGCAAAAACTTTTGACGACTCGGCTTGGGACAACGCCACGCCGATAGCCAAAGTCGGCGCTTTGCCTTTCGGAGATATGTACGCTTCCATAATACCCCTTATGCACTTCGACAAAACCTTGACTTCTTTTAAAGAGGGTGTCGGCTCGGCAAACGCCTTGGCGGTAGGGTATATCGGAAAGACGCTCGACAAGAACACGAAAATAGAATTCGTGCTTCCGAAAAATATGCAGTATAGCGCATACTTCAAAGTTACGGCGCCCGCGGGGAAAAAGATAACATATTATTCGCCGCATATTCCCGACGGCACGCAGGCGTTTAAGGACACGTATATCACCGCAGACGGCACGCAATCGTTCGAAAGCTATCCTTGGCGCAGCGGCAGCAATCTTGTCATAGAAGCCGAAGCAGGCGTGAAGTTCGAAGATATAGGATACCGCGCGAGCGGCTATCCCGTGGAAAGAGAGGGCGCGTTCGAAAGCTCCGATGCGGAGCTGAACAAGCTTTGGGCGATGTGCGCGAACACCGTGGAAATCTGTATGCGCGATACCTATATGGATTGCCCCGACCGCGAACGCGGTCCGTATATGGGCGACGCCACGAACGAAATGGATATTGCCGATTATGCGTTCGGAACGTCCTCGCACGCGCTGACCAAAAAGATGATATTGTCGGCTGTCGCGTGGACGGGCAAGGACAGTCTCATACCCAGCCGCGCTCCCAGCAACAAGCCGCACGAAATACCCGCGCAGAGTCTGGCGTTCTCCACCGCGGCATACAACTATTTCTTGCATACGGGCGACAAGGAAACGGCAAACGCATATTACACCGCGCTTATCGATTATTTGAAAGTCTGGAAAATGAAAGACAACGGTATGCCCGAAAACCGCGCAGGCGAATGGATGTGGACGGATTGGGGTACGGGTGCGGACGTGGAACTTTTGCAGGTGCTGTGGTATTATTACTCGCTTCAAACGGCGGAAAAGTTTGCGTCGGGTCTTAACAAGACGTCCGATAAGGCGTTCTTAAACGAGAGAATGACGTCGATTGAAAACAACTTCGACAAGCTCTACAAAAAGGCGGACGGCTACCGCAGCGGCGACAGACCCGACGAAAGAGCCGGCGCGCTCGCGGTCATAACGGGACTTGCGAAAAAGAGCGACTACCCTATGGTTAAGAAACTAATAGAAGAAGTTAAAGGCGCCAGCCCGTATATGGAGAGATTCGTTTTGGACGGCCTGTGCGTTATGGGCGAATACGAGACGGCGTTGAACAGAATAAAAGCGCGCTACGGCGCAATGATAAACAGCGGCGATACCACCGTTTGGGAAAAGTTTGCCCGAAACGAAGGCACGGTAAATCACGGTTGGTCGGGCGGACCGCTCTTGACGATGTCCAAAAGTTTTGCGGGAATAGCGCCCTCTTCCGTCGGCTGGGAAAGCTTTGAGATAAAGCCCGAAAATCTGTTCGACTCGATGTCGGTCAAAACGGGTACGGTCAAAGGCGAAATATCCGTAGCTTACAAAAAGGAAGCGGAACAAACGACGTTTACCGTCAAAATCCCGAGCGGCAACTGCACGCTTAAAATTCCCGTATCTTTCGGCTCTGCCGTCACGGGCGACGGCATAACCGTCAAAGAAGTCAAAGACGGCTATTCCGTTATAGAACTGACGAAAGCAGGTACGTACACGATTAAAGCGGCTTAAATAAAAACAAGGAGATATATATGAGTATTTTAACGAAAAAGAAATTGTGGATAGCGCTGACAAGCGTATTTGCGTTTTTGCTTGTCGTTGTGATTGTGGGTCTGTGTGTTATGAACTTTTACGAACAACCCATCAATCTCTATTTGAAAGTCAAGACGCAGGAAATAATTCCCGAACCGGGCGCAAAAATTTACTATTGGACGGATTGGGAAGACGAACAGGAATTGGTTGATTACGAGAAACAGCTCTGCGAGGATATAGAGGGCGAGGGCGCGGCTCTTTTGATGAACAAGGACAATACTCTGCCTCTCGGTCATGGCACGAAGTTCAGTTGCTTTTCGCAGTCGTCGGTGGACCTTCTGTACGGCGGCACGGGCAGCGGTCAGGTTTCTGCGTCAAACGCAATATCTTTGAAAAGCGCGCTGGAAGATTCGTTCGGCGAAAATACGGTAAACCCCGACCTCTGGAAATTCTATGTCACCTCGGGCTATAAACGCGTGAATGCGGCGACGACGGGCGGAAATCAGGGTCAGTACAGAATAAACGAAGTGCCGTGGTCAAAATACGGAGAGGCGCTGAAAAACACGTTCAAGAACTACGGAGACGTGGCGTTGGTCGTGCTTGCGAGAAGCGGCGGAGAGGGAGCAGACTTGCCGAGCGGCTTGGAATCGCTGAAACCGTATATGACGGACGGAGACTATCTGCGCCTTTGCAAGGAAGAAGTCGAGCTTTTGCAGAATCTCAAAGCTATGAAAGAAGCCGGCACGTTCAAGAAAATAGTCGTTCTTTTGAACTCCGCGAATACGCTTCAACTCGATTTCCTCGACGGTTACGGAATCGATGCGGTATTGTGGACGGGCGACGTCGGTATGACGGGCATAAACGCAGTCGCAGACATCTTGCGCGGCAATATAACGCCGTCCGGCAGAATCGTCAGCACTTTCCTCAAAGACAATCATTCCGCGCCCGCAATGGTCAACTTCGGAGCATACGACTACAAGAACGCCGCCGCGCTCGGATTGGAGACCGCGCAGAACAACACCGACAAAGGCGTTGTAAAGGCAAATAAAAACTACGTAGTATACCAAGAGGGGATATACGTGGGATATAGATACTACGAGACAAGATACGAAGATTACGTGCTTGGGC
>CAJUPB010000013.1 GCA_910588155.1 uncultured Christensenellaceae bacterium | reverse complement strand
GGTGCCTATTATTATATATGGTATAGGAAATCCTGTTTCCCGTAAGCATAGGGGACGGCGGAATTTTTTTGGCGTTGCCGTTGCAGGCTGCCTTTTCTTGTGTTATTTTTCGCAATTGTCTTTCGTCTGTTGACCCTGCTTACGTTTTTTCGCGCTTGTCTTTCGGACAACCGTCGTATATTCAAACTATACTTGACATAGAAGCCTTTGACGGTGTATAATACCCTTATAAACAAAGAGGAGGGGTGCGATGAAAAATTGTCCTCATTGCGGTAGAATAAACAACGATGATGCCGGTTTTTGCGACGGTTGCGGCGCGCAGCTCGAAGTGCAAACCGAACCGACCGCAAATACTTTTTCTGTGTCTGGCGGGGAAATAAAACCCGCGCTAATCGAAAACCGCACAATGTTTTCCAAACAGATGATGTCGAAGTTTTATAAACCGACCTTGTATGTCGGTGTTCTGTTTTGCGTCCTGTCTGTAATTTCTATCGTTTTTTGCATAGCGCCCACGTTTTTGCAAACTATGTGGGTGATTTTCGCCGTTGCCGCAGGAATAAATGTTTTCGGCGGAGCAATGTTTTTGCTAACATACATACAAAATTCAAAAAACCCGATGTTCGCCGAGGGGAAAAGTCAGATGTATGCTTTTTGCGACGACGGCATATCGGCTCGCTATTTTGACGGCGAAAAGGAAATATCTTCGGGAACAATGCCGTACTCGATGGTTTCCAAGGTCGTCGCGGGAAAGGACTTTATTTCGATTTACTGTCAGCAAAATCGTATTATGTATATCGTCGACGCGCACGGCTTCTTGAAGGGGAGCGCGTCGGAGCTGTTTGCGCTTTTAAAAGAACGCTGCGACGCAAAAGCCACAAAATACTTAAAATAACTTTTAAAAATCGCCGTAAGGTATGAGGAAATATGGATATAGACGTATTGAAGAAACAGGCTTTGAACGGTATTGCGCTGGACGAGGTCGGAAAGGAATTTTTTGCGGATAAATCGCTTACGAAAGAACAGGCGCACGTTTTCATTACCGCGCTGTTGAAGGCCGGCGCGTATGAAAATTTGGCTACCGTAATGAGCTTCGGCTACATAGACGACGTAGAGGCGGGCAGACTGCCAAATCAGAAACGTTGCAACCGCCTTTCGAACAGATATTTCAATAATTTTATGGAATTGGCGGAGTATGCCGAAGTGGATACGGACCTTTTGTATCCGATGCTTTTTGCGGCATTCGACGCTCCCAAGGACAGCTATCTGTACAGCTTCGTCGGCGGTATCGACGCATACTTTACAAAGTTCACTTCCGCCGATTATGATGCGGCGCTGGCGGTGATTCGCCGCTACGACAAGAAATATAAATGCCTGTCCACGCTTATGGAAGCGGATAAGACGCGCACGGTAAGCGAGATTTTGAATCAATTGATATACGGCAAGAGTTCGAACAAAACTCTGTTGCGAAAATACATATTGGAAAAGCGCGTGGACATAGTTCCGTCGCTTTGTCGGGAATATCTGAAATCTCACGTTAAAGAAAAAGAGGGGATAATCCGCTTGCTGCTGTTGTATAAAAGCGACCCCAGGGCTGCCCGATTTTTGGAGGAAGCGGAAAAGAGCGAAAAGTCCGTGACGGTAAAAAGATTGATAGAAAAGGACAGAAACTGTTCGAAAAAGACGGAGAGCGCGACTGCGGAAGAGGTTGTCGGGCATATCGAAAAAGACGGCGTCAAATATATCCTGACTCCGACAAACGACCTAACCGTGAAAATAACTCCCGAACCGTATCCGAAAGAGGCAAAAGAGGCGGCGGAAAAAATCGAAAAGAAACTTCGAGCTGTGTGTTTGCAAATGGAAAATGATATGGAAAACGGCGTCAGAGTTTCGTGTGACAAATTCATAAAGCGCGTGGAAACCGACCCTCTGTATGCCTGTGTCGCGTCATCTTTGCTGTTTTCCGTCTATAAAAACGGTGCTATGTCAGACGTAATAGTTGTGGAAAACGGCGAAATACACGATTTGGACAATAGAAAACGCGATTTGCGCGATGTGGAGGTCGCCGTAAGTCATCCGACGGAATGGGAAAAGTTTTCTTTTTTAAAGACGTTGACCGTAAAGCAGCCGTTTTGTCAGATAAAGAGAGATGTTTACTATCCGTCTGACGCCGAAAAAACATACAACTTTTGCGGCAGACTGCGCGGCGTGGTCGTGCCGGCAGGCGAACTGAAAACGGCGTTGGGTAAACACGGTTTCAAGCTTTTGAATAAAAACAGATATGCCGAAAGCAATGCGGCGTCAAAAACACGGGGCGACGTAACTTGCGTATTGGAGTTTTCGCCGACGAACTTCGCCGACCCGCGCCGCTTGATTTCCGTGCAGAACGTTAAGTTCTATAAGTACGGCGATTTGATAAAGCTGGGCGGACAAACCTATCTCGACGGGGTGCAGCCCTATCCGATAGCCGCATTGCCGATAATAACGTTCAGCGAATTTTTGCGCGACGTGTTCGGATTGCTCGGATTGAGAGGTGAGAGATGACGGAAAAACAATTCAAAAAGATACTTTCCCGCGTGGATAAACCGTCGAGGTATTGCGGCGGAGAACTGAACACTCCGAAGATGAAAGCGGACGCTCCGCTGAAATATCTGCTTTGCTTTCCCGATGTGTACGAGGTGGCTATGTCCAATCTCGGCATAAAAATATTGTACGGGATTTTGAATAATAGGGAAGACACCGTTTGCGAGACGGCATACGCTCCGTGGGAGGATATGGCGCAGATTCTCCGAGAGGAAGATTTGCCGCTGTTTTCTTCGGAAACCCGCAGACCGATGTGCGATTTCGATATGATTGGTTTTTCGATGCAGTACGAACTTTCGTATACGACCGTGCTGTATATGCTCCGTCTCGGCAAAGTCAAACTGCTTGCCGAAGACCGCGGAGAAAACGACCCCGTCGTTATGGCGGGCGGACCTTGCGTCGTCAACCCTTTGCCGCTCGTCGATTTCATAGACTTGTTCAGCATAGGCGACGGCGAGCAAACCTTGGACGAGCTGGCTGCCCTGTATAACGAGAATAAAAAAGCAGGCGGCACTCGCGGCGACTTTTTGAGAAAGGCGGCGAAAATCGACGGCGTGTATGTTCCGAGCGTCGGAAAGGAAAACGTTCGCCGTGCCGTAATTGCCGACCTCGATTCGGCGTATTTCCCGACGGCGCCGCAAGTGCCGAATATAGAGGCGGTGCATAATCGCGCCGTGTTGGAAATTTTCAGAGGCTGTACCCGCGGGTGCCGTTTCTGCCAGGCGGGAATGATATATCGTCCCGTGCGCGAGCGCTCTGTCGAAACAATCGTCGGATATGCGGAAGAATTGATAGACAATTGCGGATTCGACGAAATATCGCTTTCCTCGCTGTCCACTTGCGACTATCCCGATTTGCGTCCGCTTTTGCAAAAACTGAAACCGATAACCGACGCCAGAAAAGTCACGATAGCGCTTCCCAGCACGAGAGTGGATTCTTTCGAGGCGGAGTTTGTGGAGCAGTCGAGAAAAGGTTCGCTGACCTTTGCGCCCGAAGCGGGAACACAGCGCCTGCGCGACGTCATCAATAAAAATATTACCGAGGACGATATTTTCACCTGTATGCGCAGGGCTTTCGAAAAGGGCTATTCGTCGGTCAAGCTGTACTTTATGATAGGACTTCCGACGGAAACCGACGAAGACTTGCTTGCAATCGCCGACCTTGCGGCGCGCATAAAACAGGTCTACCGCGAGTGTGCGACGGGCAAGGGGTATGTGAACATAACGGTGTCCGCTTCGACGTTCGTGCCGAAACCGTTTACGCCTTTTCAGTGGGATGCGCAAATCGGCAAGAGCGAAATTCGCCGCAGGCAGGACTTGCTGAAATCCGCGCTTTCCAAAATAAGAGTGAATTTCAACTATCACGGCAGCGACTCTTCGGTGTTGGAAGCCGTGTTTGCCAGAGGCGACGAGAGGTTGGGACAAGTAATTTTGAAAGCGTCCGAAAAGGGGTGCGTGTTCGACAGTTGGGGGGAATATTTCGATTTCGAAAAGTGGCGTGCGGCGTTTGACGAGTGCGGCGTGAAAATTGAAGATTATACCCGCGAGTTTGCCGAAGACGAAATATTGCCTTGGAGCTTTGTCGATGTCGGTGTGACGCAAAGTTATCTTAAAGAGGAGCGCGCGAAATCGAGAAGAGCGGAAACCACGCCGGACTGCCGCGGCAACTGTCGTAAGTGCGGCTTGCAGGAAAATAGAAAACAGGCATTCAAAAACAGCTGCGCAAAACATATAAAGCGTGAACTGCCCCGAAAAGGCTGATAGGCCGCAACCTATGTCAGACATAACTGTGAGAATTGTTGATACAATCAAGAAGAAGAGCAAATCTTCGGATATTTATATAAGCATAGGAAAATAGATGTGTTATTTTAAATTTTTCAAAGCTCTAATGTATTAGGTCGGCGTTATCCTACGGCAAGAAACGAGCCGCATAAAAAAGTGTTCGGATTTGAAAGAATCGGACAGCCTTTTTTCGTGTATTCGAATTAAAGCGCTTGCTTCAATTGTGTCTTAAAATCTTTTGAGCAAAATCAAACAGAATCGCCGAGGCTCGGTTGAAATCGATTTCTCCGTCCGAAAATTTTCGTTCGGCTTGTAAAATTTCCGTTGCTTTTGCACTGCGGCTTAAAAGCTCGTTTTTCGATTTTAAATATTCGCCCGTTTCCGAAAATAAAATCGCTTGCAGAACAAATCTTGCGGATTTAAACAGGGCGCGCAATATTTCCGTGCTTTGTTCGTGAACGTAATTGTGCGCGCAGGTGTGATAGATATTGCACGCGCCGATTTTTATGGCGCGCGAAACGGCTTTCCCGTCGATTTTTTCGAAAATAAAATCCAAATTGCCCTTAATCGGCGTCGTGTCGTGCAGGAATTGGAACAGCTCGGACTCTTCCCAATTTGTCAGCTCGTCTTTTCCCGATATAAAACCGCAAATTAAATTGCGATAGGGAAGTGTGTCAAGCATATTTTTATATGTGTCGAGGTCGGAAATGCAAAGCGTATCGAGTATCAAAACAACGTCGATGTCGCTTGTTTCCGCGGCTTCGCCTCTGCCGTAACTGCCTTGCAGCCCGATAAAGACCGCGCGATTTTTGAAAGTGCAATCTGTTTTTTCCGTAAATGCTTTGACGAACGCATCGATGCCAATCATATAAAACCTCCCGTGAGTTTGCATTATACCATATTTGCAATAATATTTCAAGCATTTGCCTCTTTGGCTTGACAAGTGTGCCGACGTAGTATATAATGTAAAAAGCGTTATGTAAGCGCCGAAAAATCGATTTACATAAAGGAAGCGAAAATGTGTTTTTTTGCTTCCTTTTTCGATATTAAAGCCTCGGAGAAAAACAGTGATTCTTTGTAAATTCACGAAAGCGGACAGCGCGGTATATTTGCCGCACCTCGACCTGTTGAGAGAAATGGGCCGCGCGGTTCGTCGCGCAAATTTGTCGGTGAGGTTTTCCGAGGGGTTCAATCCGCACGTACTGCTGTTCTTTTCGCAGCCTCTTCCGCTCGGGCTTGCCAGCGTTGCCGAATATTTTTGTGCGGACAGCGAGGAAGACCCGAAAAAATTTATGGACGGGCTGAACGAAAAATTGCCCCGCGGAGTTCGTATACTCGGTGCGGTAAAATGCGAAAAAGCAGAGGTGCACGCGCTGACGTCTCACGCCGCATATCGCTATAAAAAGAGCGCCGTTGCTCCCGTGCAGGCACAGTTGGACGATATTATGTCACGCATAATTGTCGAAATCCCCGTAAAAACCAAGAAAGGACAGACCGTTGCCGATGTCAAACCGCGCATTCATTCGCTTAAAGAGGAAAACGGCGATATCGTGGCAGTGCTCGGTTGCGGAAAACAGAATTTGCGCGCCGATTCTTTCGGCAAATTTTTGGCTCAAACGTTCTGCTGGGGCGAGGACTACGATATATTGAAAGAGCGGGCGTTCGTTTGTGCGGACGGCTCGGTTAAAGACGTCGACGCATTTTACGGTCTCGAAACCGAATGACGGCGCATTGAATTTATTATATCTGCGGCTTTTTGCTCGAAATTTTGCGACTTTGTTACGGCCGTTTATAGATACAAACGTTTGCAATAGGAAAGAATAAACAAGAGTGAAAAGTCAGATTTTGATAGACGTAGACAGTTGCACGTCGTCCGTATCCCTGTTGGAAGACGGCAGACTCAAAGAGTATTACGTCGAATATAAGGATACCAACCGCCTGACGGGCAATATTTACAAGGGCAAAGTCGTCAACGTTCTGCAAGGTTTGCAGACGGCTTTTGTCGATATCGGATTGGAGCGTAACGGTTTTCTTGCCGTCGGAGAGGCTCTGGACCATAAAAGCGTGCTGTGCGGCTCGGGCAAATTGCCGGACAAATTGGACGTGAAAGCCGGCGATTTCATAATGGTTCAGGTCACGAAAGAGGAAACGGGAATGAAAGGGGTGCGCCTTTCTTCGCATATCTCTCTTCCCGGAAGAAACGTCGTATATCTGCCGATGCTGGATTTCATAGGCGTGTCCAATAAGATAACCGACGATGACGAGCGCTTGCGTCTGACCCGCCTGTTGGAAAAAGTCAAGCCGAGCGACGGCGGTTTTATCGCAAGAACCGTTTGCGCCGAAGCCAAGAAACAGGATATCTTGGATGAGGCCAAACATCTGAAACGAATGTTTTCGGAAATGCGCGCGGCATACGACGCCGCGGGCGACAATGTGGCTATGGTGCACAGCGAGGGCGGCTTGATTGTCCGCGCCGTCCGCGATATGGTGTCCTCGTCCGTGGAATCCGTGGTGTGCAACGATTTGGAGACTTGCGAAAGATTGCGCGACGTTCTCGGGAACATAAATCCGCGCTTTCTCGATAAGATAAAATATTTCGAAAGCGACTATGATATGAGCGAGGTGTACGGCGTTTTAAAAGAAGTCGACAAACTGCTCGAACATAAGGTGGCTTTGCCCGGCGGCGGCACTCTTGTGATAGACCATACCGAGGCATTGACGGCAATCGACGTCAATACGGGCAGATTTATCGGCCGCGACAACAGCCACGAAAACACCGTTTTCAGAACCAATATAGAGGCTGCGACGGAGATTGCCGCACAGCTTCGTCTGCGCAATATCGGCGGCATAGTCATAATCGACTTCATCGATATGCAGGAACAGGCGCATAAGGACGCCGTCGTCGAAACGCTTCGGCGGGAAATGATGTTCGACCGCGCCAAAACCCGCGTGCTGGGTATGTCCGAATTGGGGCTCGTGGAAGTTACCCGCAAAAAGACGGGGCACGAAATCGGCGATATGCTGCTGACCAATTGCCCGTATTGCAACGGCAGTGCGCATACTCATTCGGGAGACTATCTGGCGAAGAAGTTGAAAGCCAGACTTATGCGTCTGTTTGCGGAAGGCGAGTATACGGGCGCGTCCGTAACGCTCAATCCTGCCATTTTGGAACGTATCGGTTCCCGCGGATTTTTCAGTCGCATACTGACGGAAGGGTGGAGCGACAAGCGTATATATCTGATTCCCGACGAAAAGCTGCCGCCTGCCGAATTCAGAATTATGGCGCATAAAAGCGACGTCATATCCGTGCCGATAACCGCAAAATTGCTGTATTGAAAAATCATTGACGACTTGCGCGAAAATTGTTATAATAGATGAAAAGGTCTTTTTCAAGGCTTTAATGTCTGCCTTCAAGGGTCTTTTTTCGCGGCTTGTCAAAACGTGCGGCTGCCGTTTGCGTTCGGCGAATATGTGCGCAAGGCAAATACGAAATTTGTTTTAAGCATATCGTGCAACGATATAATGCGTCGAATCGGTTTCGAAACTGCGGGTTTTCGGCGAAAAACAATTGTTATGTCACGCATAACTCAAATAAAATCCGCCGATTGGTGATGAAACGAGATTTTGCAAGGAGGTACGAAAAATGCGTTATATCAATAAAGAATACGGCTTCACTTTCCGTCCTCCTTTTTTCGATAAGTTTTACGAGGAAAAACCGGAAGGTCCGCCGCTTACGGAGGCAAACTTTCCCGGCAGATATATTCAGGGCGTCGGTTACGATTACGGCGCCATAAACGGAGCTATGCTTGCGGGCAAACACGGCTCTTTGTGGGGAATAAAAGTTTGCTATTTTCTCGGCAATAAGTGGTACGACAACGACGACTTTATTTTGAATATGGCGTCGTCCTGCGCCAACACGGTAGACGGAAGTTTTGCGCGCTTTTCCAGCGGACCGCTTTCCGTCAATTGGGTAAAGCACAACGAACAGTCGATGATTATTCAGGTGTCGGCAAAGCGCAAACTTCGGGTGAGAGTCATTTTCTATCCCTGCTATGATTTTCTCGGCGAACTTTCGATTGAGGGTTCTTTCGTCAAAGGCAGAAGCCCGTACGTCGGTATAATAGGCGGCGACGTTTCGCTCACCGATACAAACGCAGTATATAAAAATCGCTACCAGGTGATTTTGGACGACCGCCCGGAGCGCGAGTTCTTTATGGCGCAGTCGCTGTCCAAACCGTCGGACTCGGCAAACGGCGCGTTCAACGAGGCAATAATGGAATTCGTCATAAACAAAAACCAACCAAGCGTATATCTGTACGCCACGGTCGGCGACGAAGACGTTTTCGATATGGAAGTGCCGAGAATAGACAAGATTGTCAAGCAGATAGAAACCGCGGAGTTGCGCTACGGCGTCAATAAGACTATGGGGTCGGGCGTGCTGGGCGGACCTGTGGAGAAAATGCTGAACTCCGTGCTGTGGTCGAGAATTTACTACCCGTATTTTATGCGCGAAATATATTCTCCGAACCGCACGACGCTGAACAATAACTTCGATTTGGACGGTGCGAGTGAAAACTGCGCCGCGCTTTTGGGCGCCGTCGCGGGCGTGGATAAGGCGCTCGGGCAGCTCGAATATACCGTCGAAGACAAGATTATGGCGGTGCTTTCGGCGTGGCATATCCTTGCTCGCATTCCCGATAAAAAACTGATTATTCCGTACTATAAAAAACTCAAAGAACTGTATCCGCCGGAATCGGCGCTCGTCGTTGCCGACCCGGACAAAAACGAGGTGGCATATAAGTGGGATGACTCTCCGCTGAAAGAAAAATATGCGCCGTCGGCGATGTTCGGCTTGGATTTGTCCTGTCTTAAACTGCTGGCATTCGATATTATGCAACGCATAGCTCTGTTTTTCGATTTGTCGGAATACGAAAAGTATGCAAAGGCTTGCAAGGAAATGCGCCAGCTTGTCAACGATACGTTCTGGAACGAACAGTGCGGACTGTATATGAATAGATACGTTATGGGGCAGTGGGCGAAAAATTACGGCGCGACGAGTTTCTATCCGCTGATTGCGGGTGCCGTGGATACGCCGCAAAAGCTTTCCTGCCTCGTGAATTCTCTGACGGATACTTCGAAATTCTGGGGCAAATACGTCATACCGACGCTTTCGATGGATAACCCCGAATACGGCAGACGCGGCAAACCGAACAATAACGGGCACCGCCAGCCGCCGTATCTCGAATACCGCGGCAGTATCGTTCCGTATGTAAACTATATCATATATCACGGGCTGTGCCGATACGGTCTGGACGACATTGCGGGGCAAATAGCGTTGAAAAGCGCCAAACTTTGGGCGGACAACGAAAGCGACAATGTTGTGAATTATTCGCTGTATCTGCCGACGGGCAAACGCGTCAAATCAAAGGAATATCTTTCGGGCAACGGCAATATGCTTGCGCTTATGGGTATGCAGGAACTGTTGGATTCGGAATATTTCCGCAACGACTTGAAGACGCAGTCCATTCGCTTCGGCACGTTTGTGGAAGGTGAGAATTCTCTGTCCAATGTGCGGCTTTTGGACAGGGCGTACAGTATCGACGTAAACGACAATTCCACGATATTGATAGTGGACAATGTAAAACTGTTCAAGGGCGAGGGCGGAAAATTCGTCGTGCGCAACTTTATAGAAACCAAAAACGGCTGCGAATTTCTCATAGACGCACGTGCGAATATAACCGTCAATTTGAGCGTCCCCGACAAGCTCGACAAAAAGCTGACAAAGTATTTCTTCATCGTGCCCGTCGGAAAGTCCAAAGTCGTCGCCGAGGGCGGTATGGTCAATATACAGCCCGTTCTTCCCGAAAGCGTTTAAAACGGGGAAGAATATGGGGTTATGAAATAATAATATACCGTTAAAATGTTGTAAAAAAAATTTATCCTCTTCGTCATAAGAAACGAAGAGGATTTTTATATAATCAAGGTTAAAGTTTTATAATGGGCTTTAACCTTGATAAAATTCACATTCACACATTTTCAAGTCTGCTACAAACAAAATAAGTGTTAAAACCTTTTTATTAAACTTTATCCTTGTACTTGTAGTGTGTGCTTAAAATAGGGTATTATTCGTTAAAAACGCCGAAATAATAAAAAATTTATGTGTTATGTGTGACATATCATATTGTTTTAGGCATTCTATGCCACGCAAAGTATATCAAATCACACAAAGCAGAGTTTCAAAACATAAAAAAGAAGCCTTCCGCAGGGGAAGGCAGTCTTTGCTTTATTGTATCGTTTTTAGCGTGTCGGAATCAATACATTCCGCCCATTCCGCCGCCCATTCCGCCGGCAGGCGCAGGTTCGGGTTCGGGAAGGTCGGCAACCACGCTCTCGGTCGTAAGCAGCGTTGCCGCAACGGAAGCCGCATTTTGAAGCGCCGAGCGGGTAACTTTCGTCGGGTCGATTATGCCCTTCGCAACCATATCGACGTATTCGTTTTTGAGCGCGTCATATCCGTATCCGACTTTGTTCTTCGTGAGAATCTTGTCGATGACCACGCCGCCGTCCACACCGGCGTTTACCGCGATTTGCTTGACGGGTTCTTCGAGAGCTTTCAGTATAATCTGCGCGCCGGTCTTTTCGTCGCCGACAAGCGTCTGCGTGAGTTCTTGTACGCAGGGGATAGCGGACAATAACGCCGAACCGCCGCCGGGAACGATACCTTCTTCCACGGCTGCGCGCGTTGCCGCCAGAGCGTCCTCGATACGGAGTTTCTTTTCTTTCATTTCCACTTCGGTGGCTGCGCCCACGTTGACGACGGCAACGCCGCCCGCGAGTTTTGCAAGTCTTTCGGCAAGTTTTTCCTTGTCGTAGTCGGAGGTCGTAACTTCCATCTGCGCGCGAATGGATTTGATTCTCGCCTTGATGTCGCTGCTGCTGCCCGCGCCCTCGACAATCGTAGTGTTGTCTTTGTCAACCTTGACTTGCTTTGCTTTGCCGAGCATATCGATGGTGACGTCTTTGAGCTCGATGCCGGTTTCTTCGGAAATAACCGTGCCGCCCGTGAGAACAGCGATGTCTTTAAGCATTTCCTTGCGTCTGTCTCCGAAGCCGGGGGCTTTGACGGCGACGCAGTTGAACGTTCCGCGCAGCTTGTTCACGACCAGCGTAGCCAAAGGCTCGCTCTCGATGTCGTCGGCTATTATGAGCAACTTCGCCGCTTTCTGAACAACCTGTTCGAGAACGGGGAGTATCTCTTGGATGTTGCTGATTTTCTTATCGGTGATGAGAACAAGCGGATTGTCGAGCACGGCTTCCATCTTGTCGTTGTCGGTCACCATATAAGCGGAGGCATAGCCTCTGTCGAATTGCATACCTTCGACGACCGTGAGATTCGTGTCCATCGTCTTGGACTCTTCGATGGTGATAACGCCGTCCTTGCCGACTTTCTCCATAGCGTCGGAAATGAGACTGCCGACCATCTCGTCGCCGGCCGAAATGGAAGCGACCTGCTTGATTGCGCTTTTGCCGTCCACGGGCTTGCTTATGCTTTTGAGGTGATTGACGACGGCTTGCGTGGCGGCGGCAATGCCTTTCTTGACGATAATCGGGTTGGCGCCCGCCGCAACGTTCTTCAAGCCCTCTCTGATAATTGCCTGTGCGAGAAGGCAGGCAGTTGTCGTGCCGTCGCCCGCAATATCGTTGGTTTTCGTGGAAACTTCCTTGACGAGCTGTGCGCCCATATTCTCGAAAGCGTCTTCGAGCTCGATTTCCTTTGCGATGGTCACGCCGTCGTTGGTGATGAGGGGAGCGCCGTACTTTTTGCCGAGAACGACGTTTCTGCCCTTGGGTCCGAGCGTGATTTTAACGGTATCGGCAAGCTTGTTTACGCCTGCTTCCAAAGCCTTTCTGGCTTCTTCGCCCGTTTTGATTTGTTTTGCCATATCTGTTTTACCTCCTGATTACTTGTCCGATATGATTGCCAGAACGTCGGACTGTCTCATAATAGTGACGTCCTTGCCGTCCACCTTGAATTCGCTGCCCGCATATTTCGAGCACAGCACTTTGTCGCCGACCTTGACTTCCATAACGACTTCTTTGCCGTCGACGTTTCCGCCGGGACCGACCGCGACAACGCGCGCCATCTGCGGTTTCTCCTGGTCTTTTGCGAGTAGAACGATACCGCTTTTGGTTTTTTCTTCGGCTTCTACCGGCTCTACGACTATTCTGTCAAATAAAGGTTTGATTTTCATAAAGCATCCTCCTGAAAATATTTTTACTTTTTAATCGGCATATCTTCTACACCGTGCCATTATGATAGCGTAAATTTTCATATTTTGCAAGCGATTTTATAAAAATGTGCGTTTTTGTCTTGCAAATTTTCCGCTTTTTTGTTATAATGCCAACAGTTATATAAAGATTTTATATAATCTTTTCAAAACCCTACAATCGAGTAGGAATTATTTAAAACCTTATACGGAGACAGAGATATGGACAAATGGGATAAGCGTTTTATGGAAGTGGCGAACCTTGTTTCTAGCTGGTCGAGTTGCTATCAGGAGAACAGACAGGTCGGCGCGGTCATAGCAAAGAACAAACGTATATTGACGACGGGCTATAACGGCGCAAGCTCCGGCATAAAGAGCTGCAAGGAAAAGGGCGTGTGTATAAGACGCGAATTGAATATAGCATCGGGGACGCAGCACGAAATATGCTATGCCACCCACGCCGAGCAAAACGCCATAATACAGGCGGCGAGAATGGGAGTGAGCATCGAGGGTGCGACGCTTTACTGCACACATCAGCCCTGCGTGATTTGCGCGAAGATGATAATAAACAGCGGCATCACGCGCGTGGTGTACGAGCAGGGTTATCCCGACAAATTCTCTATGGAACTTTTCGCCGAAGCGGGAGTGACGATAGAGCGCGCGGAATAGCCGACAAAAACTTCGACCCGACAATAATACGGCAAAGCGAAAATATGATATTACTTGCGGCGCATTGAAATTCTTTGAGCTGTCGTAAATATTCCGACGGAAAGTCAAAAGCCTTCTTTGAAAGCCAAACAGCCTTACTTAATTGCGCCGTAATCAAAATAAACAGTAAACCGACACGGACCGTTCAAACAGTCCGTGTTTTATTTTTTGTCGCTTGCAAGGTGTAGCCGCCTCGCTTCGATTGTCGGCAGACGCGGAGACTTTCGCCGCGACGGGGAAGAGAAGCGCTTGCGATGACGCTTCAAACGCGGCAAACATTTTCCGCTCTCAAATCGCATAACTACCAATTCTCTTAACTCCCGAACCGCATCAACATCGAATCTCATAACCCAAATCGAGTAGTTTCTGATTTACCCGCAACTTCCAATCTCACAAATTGCGAAACTTTTTGATATTCAAGCAACTGCATTGTTTTTCTTCCGGCAAGCCGCAAACATCAAATTTCTCAATCAAGTTAATTTCGACATTTCTCATCGGAAACACCCTCATCAAACCCATCAAACCAAAACCTCATTCCATAACCGCGTCCACCTCAAAATCACTCCGAACCTCAAATCGCATTACTTTTCCAATTCACTCTCAACTCAAACTTCGCACACCCCTCGAAATAACCCAACCCACGCACCAACCGCTAATTCACACTTAACTCAAAACCCCACACACATCTAAATGCGCCCTCAACTCAAATACCAAACCTCTGATTCACATCAAACCCCAATAAAACCAACTCTCTCGCACACCCCTCGAAAAACCTCAAATCTAAAATCACATAAACCGCTAATTCACACTAAACCCCGAAAACCGCCTCAAATATCGAACCTCGTTTTTTTCCGAAACTTTTGCATAAAAAATTTTATAAAAAACCGCAAATTTCGCTTGACAAATTTTTCCCGCCGCTCTATAATTAAATCAAATTTGACTTTCTTTGACCTTTGACTTTCAAATTTGACCTTTGTGCGAAAGCGAAGTCGGGCAAGGACGGACAGAGGAGAAGAAGAGATGGCTAATATAAGCGATTTAATCGAAAATTTTTTATTGGAGACGTTGGGCGACAGCGACAGTTTGAATATCAGCCGCAACGAGTTGGCAAACTATTTTGCCTGCGCGCCCAGCCAGATAAACTATGTGCTGTCCACGCGCTTCACGCCCGACCGAGGTTATGTCATAGAATCGCGCAGGGGCGGCGGCGGCTATATAACCGTTGTGCGCCTGACGAAAAGCGCGGACGAAACGATAGACGAAATTCTGAACCGTTCCGTATCCGACGGCGTGAGCTACAACAGGGCGTTGCAGATTTTGGAGAGGTTGACGCAAAGCGGAATAATCACGCTGCGGGAGGCAAAACTAATAGCGGCGGGCATAACGGACAAAGCACTGATAGCGCCCACCGTGGCAAAGGACGGCTTGCGGGCAGGGATACTCAAAAGCGTGATATGTCAGCTTTTGAAAGACGATAACGACGAGTAAGGAGACGATGAAAATGTTGTGCGACGAATGTAAACAAAATCAAGCCGTATTTCATACGAAGATAATCAAGAACGGCATTGTAAGAACCCGCCACTTGTGCGAGGAATGCAGTAAAAAATACAGGGAAGAAGATTCCTTTCTGAAAAGTTTCGGGGGCGTGGACGACCTGTTCTCGTCGTTTGCGGGGCTTATGTTCGGCGATTCCGACTCCCAACGCTGTATATGCACGAAGTGCGGAACGACGAGCGACGAGTTTATCAAAACGGGTTACGTCGGCTGTCCCGACTGCTATCGGGCGTTCGAAAAAGTAATAATGCCGGCGATAGGACGCGTTCAGCACGACCTGCGCCACGTCGGCAAAATACCGGGCGCGGCAGACCCGAAAGCCGAGATTATGGCAAAGATACAGCGCCTGCGCGTAAAACAGCAGGAGGCTTCCGACGCCGAAGATTACGACGAAGCGCAACGCTGTCTCGACCAAATCAACGAACTGAAAAAATCGCTGGAAGGAGGTAAGAAAGATGCCTGACTCGAATTCCGTGGTAATATCCAGCAGGGTGCGCCTTGCCCGCAACGTCGCAGGGCTTCCGTTCCCGCATAAACTGCGCAGAGAGCGCGGCGCAATGATAGCCAAACAGGTATACGACGCTCTTGCGCCGAACGGCTCGTACAATCTCTACCGCGTGTCTGCGTCGAACCAGCTCGACCTCGACGTGCTGAAAGAAAAACATCTCATATCCGAAGACTTGCTTCGGGCGGACAACGGCGCGGCAATAATAAACGACGCCGAAACCGTCAGCATAATGATAAACGAAGAGGACCATATTCGCGAGCAGTGTATCTTGCGCGGATTCAAATTGGACGAGGCATACGCCGAGATAAACAAGGCGGACGATATAATCGGAGAAAAAGTAAAGTTCGCTTTCGACGCTCGGTTGGGCTACCTGACCTGCTGTCCCAGCAATATCGGCACGGGAATGCGGGCGTCGGTAATGATGTTCTTGCCGGCACTGTCGCTGACGAACGGCATAGAGAGCTGTATAAACGCTGTGTCCAGACTCAATATGACGGTGCGCGGCGTGTACGGCGAGGGCAGTAAGGCGGACGGATTCATCTACCAGGTCTCCAATTGCAAGACGCTCGGCGTCGGGGAAGAGGACATTGTTTCCTCCGTGGGCAATTGCATAAACAGCCTGGTGGAATCGGAACTTGCCGCGCGCGACCGCCTGTTCCATAACGACGGCGCGGCGATACGCGACAGAGTGTGGCGCGCGTGGGGTCTGCTGACAAACGCCTATTCGCTGTCCACCGACGAGTTTATGTCGCTTATGGCATACGTCAAACTCGGCGCATACGACGGATACGGACTCATAAAAATAAGCGATTACGACCGTTTGGAAAAGCTCGTGACGGAAGCCCAGCCGGCAAATATAGTAAACATAAGCGGCAAAGCGCTCGACGGCGACGCAAGGGGAATACCGCCCGCAAGACGCGATATAATGCGCGCGGCTTACGTGGCAAAAGTCTTGAAGTCGATAGGTTCGAGGGCATAACAGACAATCGTTGACAAGGAGGATATAACAATGTCTATACAATTCGGTGGATTTTCCGAAAATCTGAATAAAGCAATGACAAAGGCGCAGGAAACTGCGGAAAACTATTACAGCCCCGTCGTAGGCACGGAACACGTGCTGTTCGGTATGCTGTCCACGGCGTGCCGAGCTGGCGACTTTTTGAGAAAGTACAACATACCGCAGGAAGTGTTCACGGACTATTTCAAATCGTCCAAACCTTATGCCGGCGTAAAACCGGAACTGTCGCAGAGAGTGGAACAGACCATATCTTTGGCGTCGCAGTACGCGAGCAGAACAGGCAACCGTCTTGTTCACAGCGAGCATATGCTGCTTGCGATTTTGAGCGACTTCGGCGGAGTGGCTTGCGGACTGCTTTTGCGTTCGGGCGTGGACATCAGACAGCTGACCCGCACTTTGGTGGAAGAAATAAACCGCCGCACCGAAGCCGCAATGTCGGAGTCCGACTCCGAGCAGCTTCCGGCGCAACTCAAAGACCTCGGCGTGGACGTTACGCAAAAGGCGAGAGAAAACAAAATCGACCCGATAATCGGAAGAAAAGAGGAGATAGAAAGAATCATACAGATTCTCTGCCGCAAGACCAAAAACAATCCCGTGCTGATAGGCGAACCCGGCGTCGGCAAGTCTGCCGTCGTGGAGGGCTTGGCAAAGGCAATCGTCGAAGGCAACGTGCCCGAACTGCTTAAAAACAAAATAGTGTTCGGTCTCGACATAGGCTCTCTTATGGCAGGCACCCGCTATCGCGGCGATTTGGAAAAGAAACTCAAAGACGCCATAAAACTCATACGCGAAAGCGGCAATATCATCGTGTTCATAGACGAGATTCACACTCTTGCCGGCGCAGGCGACCGTGACGGCGAGGTTTCTCCCGCGGATATACTGAAACCCTATCTCGCACGCGGCGAAATGCAGACGATAGGCGCGACGACGACGGACGAATACCGTAAGTTCATAGAGGCGGATAAAGCTCTGGAAAGACGCTTTCAGCCGATAATGGTCGAGCCGCCCACCGTCGAGCAGACGATAGAAATACTCCGCGGTCTGCAAGCCAATTACGAGGCATTCCATAAAGTGAAAATAACCGATGACGCACTGACTGCCGCCGCCCGACTTTCCGACAGGTATATAACCGACAGATTTTTGCCCGACAAGGCTATCGACTTGATTGACGAGGCGATGAGCAGGGCAAAGGTGAACGGCAATATAGTGCCGCCCGAAATCAAGAGTATGGAGGAAAAATACGCCGAACTCGAAAAGCGCAAACTCGAAGCCAAAAATTCGGAGAATTTCCCGCTCGCGGGTCAGCTGCTGAACGAACAGAAAGAGTTGAGCAGAAGAATAGAAGATTTGAAACTGAATTGGCAAAAGGCAGGCGAACAGACGGGTGATTGCATAACCGCCGAAAACATCGCGGAAGTGGTTTCCAAATGGACGAAAATACCCGTTATGCGGTTGAGCGAAAGCGAAACGCAGAGACTTGTCGGGCTGGAAGACTTGCTTCATAAACGCGTCATAGGTCAAAACGAAGCCGTGGAGAGCGTAGCAAAAGCCATAAGACGCGCCAGGGCGGGACTCAAAGACCCCAACCGTCCGATAGGCTCGTTTTTGTTCCTCGGTCCCACGGGCGTAGGAAAAACCGAACTCACGAAAGCGCTCGGCGAAGCAATGTTCGACGACGAAACCGCCGTCATAAGATTGGATATGTCGGAGTTTATGGAGCCGCACAGCGTGTCCAAACTCATCGGCGCACCTCCGGGATATGTCGGCTTCGACGATAACGGCGGTCAATTGACCGAGCTTGTCCGCAGAAAACAGTATTCCGTCGTGCTGTTCGACGAGATAGAAAAAGCCCACCCCGATGTGTACAATATCCTGTTGCAGATACTCGACGACGGCAGACTGACCGATTCCAAGGGCAGAACGGTGTCCTTCAAAAACACCATTATCATTATGACCAGCAACGTCGGCGTCGCCGAACTGTCCTCGTCCGCGCG
Organism: uncultured Christensenellaceae bacterium; assembly: GCA_910588155.1. Taxonomy (GTDB): domain Bacteria; phylum Bacillota; class Clostridia; order Christensenellales; family Pumilibacteraceae; genus MGBC157735. Next base: position 43,421 of record CAJUPB010000013.1, on the reverse strand, counting down.
CGGACTCGGTTTCAGCGTCGATTCGGCAAAGGACGACAAACAGAGAACGGAAGAAGTGCTGACCGCCGCATTGAAGCGGAAGTTCAAGCCGGAGTTTTTAAACCGTATCGACGTAGTAAGCATTTTCCACGCTTTGAGCAAAGAAGATATAGGAAAGATTGCCGATATAATGCTTAAAAAAGTGGAAAAGACGCTGTCCGACAAATCGATAGGACTGAAAATCACTCCCGCAATGCGCAGCTTCGTCATCGACCGCGGTTACGACGTCGAATACGGAGCAAGACCCTTGCGCCGCGTCATAGAACGCCATATCGAAAACAATGTCGCGGAAGCCATACTTTCGGGCAGGATAAAAGAGGGTGACGTCGCCTTGGTGGACGTCGATGCCGACGGAAATGTGAGCGTTCGATAAAATTTTACGTTATTTTGAAAAACCCTATTTACAAGCGCAAAAAAATGTGTTATAATATAGGTGTCGACGGGGACGGAATGTCAAGTCCCGTCGCAAATAATACGTACTATGGGAGGTACAAATAATGAGAATCGAATACTTGACAAAGAACTACACGGCAACGGAAAAACTCAAAGACATCGTTTCCAAGAAAGTAAACAGACTCGACAAGTTTTTCGAAGACGACACGAAAGTCAAGGTAATGCTCAAACAGTCCAACGACGTGTGCACTCTGGAACTGACGATATTCGTCGATAACGGCGTATTGCGCAGCGAGGTGTCCGGCGACAATATGTACAACAATATAGATATCGCTTTGCCCAAGCTGGAAAAGCAGATAATAAAACATCATAAAAAACTTGCGGATAAGTCCAAAAAATTCCGCGCGGCGGAACTCACGGATGCATACGCCGCCCCCGCGGCCGAACAGGAAAAGACGGGCGTCGTGCGTACAAAGACGTATCAGCTTATCCCTATGACGGTGGAAGACGCCGTGGAAGAGCTGGAACTCATAGGGCACAGCTTCTATGTGTTCGAAAATACCGAAACCGACAGGGTGAACGTGTTGTATCGCAGAAACGACGGAAACTACGGCTTGATAGATGCCCGCACTTCGGTGTAAAGAGACGGTTTTCGCGGTATATATAATATAGAATAGAGAAAGTCTCCGCAAAAGGCAGAAAACACCCTTTGCGGAGCTTCTTTGTTTTTCTCGAAATGTCAAGCGTTTTTCGCTAAAAATAGGAAAAATATTTTTTATAAATATGTTGTTTTTTTCTCTGTAATATTGTATAATAACCGCGGATAAAAAATTAAGGAGACAGTGGAATGAAACTCAAAGTTGACTATAACAATATGATGCAATCGTCGATAGGCGAGCGCGGCATAGGGGAAGAAGCCTTCGAAAAAAACGCCGCGCTGATTGAAAAGGCGAGAAAGAGCGTTCTCGACAGCCGCGGCAAGGGCTGGCAGCAGTGGTGCGATTCTCCGTATATCTCCGAGTCGGACCTCGGCAAGATAATCGCCTACGGAGACAGAGTGAGAAAGGCTGCCGAAAGCTATGTCGTGCTCGGCATAGGCGGCTCGGCTCTCGGCGCGATAGCCGTCGCAAGCTCTCTGCTGCATTTGCATCACAACGAACTCCCGAGGGAAAAGCGCAATGCGCCCAAACTCTACGTGGAAGACAACGTAGACCCCGAGAGAATGAACGCGCTGCTCGATGTCGTGGACGTCAAAACGACGTATTTCAACGTAATAACCAAAAGCGGCGAAACGAGCGAAACGTTGAGCCAGTTCCTGATTGTATACGACCTGCTGAAAAAGGCTCTCGGCAAGGAAGAAGCCAAGAAACATATCGCCGTCACGACGACGATAGGCAAAGGCACGCTGTACGCGCTTGCGGTAAAGGAAGGTTTCGAGGTTTTCGGAGTGGAAGCCGGCGTTGGCGGCAGATTCTCGGTATTCAGCTCCGTGGGACTTGCGCCGTTTGCCGCTCTAGGCTTGGACGTCAAAGGCTTCTTAAAGGGCGCGAGAGAGGCAAGCAAGGCTGCGGAAGAGAAGAGCTTGAACAAAAACCCCTCTTTGATAACCGCATTCTTGCAGTACGAGGCTATGAAAAACGGCTGTAACATAAACGTTATGATGCCGTATTGCGACGGTCTGAAATTCACCGCCGATTTCTTCTGTCAGCTCTGGGCGGAATCCCTCGGCAAGGCAACCGATTTGAACGGCAAAACCGTTTATGCCGGTCAGACCCCGACAAAGGCTCTCGGCGTAACCGACCAGCACAGCCAGGTGCAGTTGTATACGGAAGGTCCGTTCGACAAGGTCGTCACGTTCATAGCGGTGGATAAGTTCCGCGGAGACAGAACGATAACCGACGACAGGGAAATAGATGCCTGCGACTTTTTGAAAGGTCACACGCTCGGAGAACTCATAAATGCCGAACGCGTCGCCACGACCTACGCTCTCACGAAAGCAAACAGAGCCAACTTCACGATAACGCTGCCCGAAGTGAACGCCGAGACGATAGGCGAACTCTTGATGTACTTTATGTATCAAACGGCTTTTGCCGGCGCAATGCTGAATATAGACACGTTCAATCAACCGGGCGTCGAAGAGGGCAAGAAAGCCACGTTCGCAATGCTCGGAAGAAAGGGCTACGAAAGCAAGCTCGAAGAAGTCGAAAACGCGCCGCACGACGATAAATACGTCGCGGGATAAACGTTTTCGCCGCGGCGGCAAATCGCTTGTCAAAAGACATTCGATGTGCTAAAATAAAAGAGTATCCAATGTCCGACCGACCGTAAGGAGGTAACTTTGAGGGTAGGAATTTCCACAGCGTCGTTTTTCAACCGTATAGCGACGGAAAACTGCTTCGCAACTTTGAAACAAATGCACGTAGATACCGCAGAGGTATTGCTGAATACTTTTTCGGAGTACGAAAAACCTTTTGTCGACGCGCTTGTGCAGAGAAAGGACGATATATACGTCCATTCCGTGCAGGCTCTCGCGGCGCAGTTCGAGCCGCAGCTTTTCAACACCAATCCGAGAGTGCGTGCGGATGCGGAAGCGATTTTCAGAAAGGTTTGTTATGCAGGCGCAATGCTCGGCGCAAAGTTCTATACTTTTCACGGACCGACGAGATTGAAGCGCAGAAACTATACGTTCGATTTCGCAAAGTTCGGAGAAACCGTGAACAAACTTTGCGAGATTGCCGAAAGCTACGGCTTGCGGCTGTCGTACGAAAACGTGCATTGGACTTATTTCAATTATCCCGACTTTTTCAAACAGCTGAAAAAGGAATGCCCTTCGCTCTGCGGCACGCTGTCGTTGTCGCAGGCTTTGAAAAGCGGTTTCGACGTGTATAAATTTCTCGACGTAATGGAAGACAGAGTGTCCACCGTGCACCTTTGCGACACGGTCAAGGACGATACTTTGCTTCCGGGCAAGGGCAAGTTCAATTTCGAAAAACTGTTCAGAGAATTGGATAAGCGCAATGTAAACGTCCATATATTCATCGAAGTATATTCGAAGGACTATAAGGACACAAACGAATTGAAAGACAGCTACGATTACATACGCAAGTTGCTTGCGGACGTAATACAGAGCTGACGATATTAAAATTATATAAGGAGATAAGTATGAACAAAAAGACTGTCAAGGACGTAGACGTCAAGGGAAAAAGAGTATTCGTTCGTTGCGACTTCAATGTGCCGCAGGACGAAAACGGTAAGATTACCGACGAGAACAGAATAATCGGCGCACTGCCGACGATTGAATATCTGCTCGGTCACGGCGCGAAAGTCGTGCTTGCTTCCCATCTCGGCAGACCCAAGAACGGCTTCGAGGCGAAATTCAGCTTAAAACCCGTATGCGACCGCCTCAACGAGTTGCTCGGCAATAAAGTGGTTTTGGCAAACGACGTAATAGGCGAGGACGCGAAAAAGAAAGTCGCCGCTCTCGAAAACGGTCACGCCGTGCTTTTGGAAAACGTGCGCTTCCATAAGGAAGAGGAGAAGAACGACCCCGAGTTCGCAAAGGCGCTCGCAAGTTTCGCCGACGTGTACGTAAACGACGCTTTCGGAACGGCTCACCGCGCCCACGCGTCCACGGCAGGTGTTGCGGACTATTGCAAGACCAACGTCGCGGGCTTTTTGATTGAAAAGGAAATCGAGATAATGGGCGGCGCGCTGACCGCTCCCAAACGTCCGTTCGTGGCTATTTTGGGCGGCGCGAAAGTTTCCGACAAAATCGGAGTGATAACCAACCTTTTGGATAAGGTGGACAGCCTGCTCATCGGCGGCGCGATGGCATATACGTTCAGTGCGGCAAAGGGCGGAAAAACGGGTATGTCCAGAGTGGAAAAAGACAAAATCGAACTTGCCGCGGAGCTTATGAAGAAAGCCGAGGAAAAGAACGTCAAACTTTATCTTCCCGTCGATAACGTCATAACGCAGGAATTCAAGGCGGACGCGGAAAGCAAGGTCTGCAACGCAGGCGAGATTCCCGACGGTTGGGAGGGACTCGACATCGGACCCAAAACCGCAGAACTGTTCGCTTCCGTTGTCAAAACGGCAAAGACCGTCGTTTGGAACGGTCCTATGGGCGTGTTCGAGTTCGAAAGATTCGCAGTCGGCACGAAGGCAGTGGCGAAAGCTCTCGCCGAGAATAAGGACGCTGTAACCATAATCGGCGGAGGCGACAGCGCGGCGGCTGTTGAACAGCTCGGATTTGCGGATAAGGTAACGCATATTTCCACGGGCGGCGGCGCCAGCCTCGAATATCTCGAAGGCAAAATTCTTCCCGGTATTGCTTGCCTGAACGATAAGTAAACATAATCGTATCGACTTTGTAAAATAGAGTAAAAAGCGCACTCCGAAATCCGTTTTGCGGACACGGGGTGCGTTTTTTCTGTTTTTTTCTTCATAATTTGTTCATAATTACTTGATTTTTGACGTATCTTGTGGTAATATATAATCGTATACTGATAGTAGTGTAAGGGTAAACGTATGCCTTCGTAGAGTATACGTTTCATAAAAGTCCGTTTTCGGAGGCTTTCATAATGAACAAAAGCAAATTGGTTTGCACGATATTGACATTGATTATGACGGTGACGCTCTGTTTCGGCGGCGGCGCAATGCTTGCCGTGGCGGAAACTTCGCAAAGCGTGCAAAACGCGGCTACGGAAGGGGAGCAGACCTCGACGTCGCAAACGGCGGAAAACGTCGCCGGTTGGACGAAGACCTCTACGTCCGCAGGCGCGTATTATTACAAGAATTATGCTTATACGGGCGGCGTGCAGTCGGTGACTTTGCCGAAAGGCACGTATAAGCTGGAAGCGTGGGGCGCGCAGGGCGGCAACGACTCGTCGGGTGTGGGCGGTCACGGCGGTTACGCGGCGGGCACTTTGACGGTGACTGCTGATACCACTATATATATTGTCGTCGGCGGCGTAGGCAAAAACGGAGCGGGCGCGGCGACTCGCGGTTATAACGGCGGCGGCAGCGCCGGAACGTACGGAACCTCGGGCGGCGGCGGCGGCGCGACGCACTTTGCCAAAGCCACGGGCGTTTTGAATGCGCTGAAAAACAATAAGGGTTCGGTGCTCGTGGTCGGCGGCGGCGGCGGCGGCGGCGGCAGCGGCGGTACTCCTTGCGGCGGATGGGGCGGACTTACTCCCGGAGCCAATGCGGCCGGAAATACTTATATAAACAATAACGATTCTTATTTCGGTCAGGGGCAGGACTGTATAAATCCCGGTACTAATGTAGACGGCGGCGGCGGCGGCGGCGGTTATTACGGCGGCTACGGTTCTACTACCGACTCGCAGGGAGCCGGCGGTCTGTCGTTTGTTGCGACTTCGCTTGCTTCGCGCACGTTCTACAACGGCAACGTGGCAATGCCTAATCCGACTTCCTACGGAGCAAACTATACGAAGGGAACGGGCAATAGCGGACTCAACGGCTATGCGAGAATAGTGTGTACCAACCTTCCGCCCACGGCGAAAAGCGGAGTCTCGTACACGATAAACAGAACGGCAAAGACGAATATAACCGCAAGCTCTCTCGTAAACGACGCTTGCCCGTATTTGGAAAGCGGACACGTTTTCATAAATAACGCGATATACACAAACTCGGCTTGTACGACGGCGGCTACTTCGTATTTGGAGTACTCGCTTGTTTCGGGTACCACGAATACGTTGGCTGTCAGAGCAAAAAAAGTTTTTGCAAGCACGACTTTCTATGCCAACGTCAAGGATGCCGCTGGAACCAGCGTCGTGACTTCGTTTACGATTAACGGTTCGGGTTTCGGTGCGATAACCAAACTCGGCGACGGCTCGAAAGGCGGCGGCACGGGTATATACGGCAATTCCGTCAAAACAAGCACGAACTATCCGCTTCTGTCTGCGGTAAGCTCTTCGGCAAGTTGGGGCGCGTCGGAAATCTATAACGACGCCGGAACGGGCAGACTCACGTATATGATAACAAAGCCGCTCGAATTGAACGCATACTCTCGCGGCGGCTATACTTCGGTGACGATAACCGCGTCCGAGTTGGCTCGCGGAAGCGACCAATATCCCGCAGGTACCTATCTCGACACGGTGTTCTTCACGACGTTTACTCTGTCGGGGTCGGGAACTTATTATAACATAAGTTACAGCGGCGGCAACGCAAACGCGTCGAAAGCCGCGTCGTTCACGATAAGCCCGCTGCTTGCCAACAGAGCAGGTTGGTTCAGAATACCTGTCACGATAGGACTGTTCGAAAATTCGACGAATACGGAATTGACGTCGGCGTCGTCGGGCAGACTTGCCGTCGATATAGTGTTCAGAATAGGCAACGAACGTCCGACGCAGAACGCGGCGACGCTCGTAGACCTGAACACCACAGGCAAACTCACGCAAAAAGTCACTTTGTCGCAGCTCGTTACGGACAGAAACGGCAACGACCTCTCTTTCTTTGCGGGCAGCAACTTGACCGATGTCGTCAAAGTTCCGCAATACGAGTATTTCGGCGTCAATAAGTTCGGCACGGCATACACCGCAACAAGCGTTACGACGAACTATAACGTCGGCTCGGCAAAGTCCGACGTCGTCACAAGCGCGGAGTCGGGAACGGCGACGGGTTTCAGTCAAAACAGCATTTTCAATGCGAGTATGTCGTCGAGCGTGTATAACGAGGCGTTCGTTTCGTATACCCTCGACAGCACGGGCATAACGTTCACTGCAATAAGAGCCACTCGCTCGCAGTATTCCGCAAGCAGAGCAAAAGCCGGTCTCGGCGACTTCTATGTCCTTGTGCATATAACCGACAGCGGCGATACCCGCGACACGGGTATATGGTATCCGATTGCAATACGCGTGACGGATACGAGTGCGCCCACCGTTCGTTCGCTTTCCTACGAGCTCGACGCGCCGACGGAAGGAGAGGGCGGAGTGACCGCCGCAGGTGAAAGCGCGGTCATCGCTCCGTACTATGTCGCAACCGACCCCTCGGTAGGTATCGGCGCGCTTTCCGCGGCAGACTACAACACCCCCGCAAACTATGTCGAAAACGCGCTCGGCATCGATTCTTCGGAGTTTGCGCTGTCCACAAGCTCGTTCTTCTTCAATGACTTTTTGCACATAAACACCGACTTCGGTTCCACGCTGTCAAGTTCCGACTATGCGACCGACAATGCCGATTCGATAGGCTTCACTCGGTATATAAAAGCCGAGAAAGTGCCTCTCTATGCGCCGGCAAACCGCTTCTCGCGCTTGACCGCCGCACAGAAAACGGCGGCGGAAATAACTGTAAACGGCGACGTGGCGACTTTCTACGGCATCAAACTCACGGCAATACGTTCCACGCTCGACTTGTGGTTGGACGTTCCCGTGCGCTTGACGGACACATTCGGCAACTCCGCTTCGGCGGTAATCGCGGTTAAAGTCAATAACCGCGCGCCGCAGGTCAGAGACAATATGTATTTGCAGAACATAGCCGAGCGCACGGAAGAAACGGTGACGCAGCCCGACGGTTCGTCGGAGAAAGTCGTAACCGTGACGTACAGCGTTCCGAACAATCTGCGCAATATGTTCAGAATAACTCCGTACGACCTCGTTTACGATGCGGACCTGGCTTCGCAGCCCACGATAAACAACACTTCGACGGGCGCGGCAAATAACTCCAACCCCGCAAACAGCGGCAATGCGGCGCTTTCCGACGCGATTTACTCGACCCCGAACCGCGTTCGCAGCCGTACCGATTTGAGCACGCTCGGCGCGGCGGGCACGGCAGGCGTACTCGGCGGCGACACGCTTTCTTTCGTGACGTCCTCTCTGCCTTTCAATTATGACGGTTCGAGCTATACGCAAAGCAGATATATCGGCGAATTGAGTATGGCTTACGTGCCTTCCTCGGCTTCCGCAAGCGGCGGAACGATGGACTGTTTCCAAATTACGCCGCTGCTTCGCAACAACGGCGACAACGCCTATACTTTCGATAACGTACAAGTGACCGACAGCTCTGGAGCTACGGTAACGTTCAATATTTACGTCAGAGTAGTCAACACGAAACCGACGCTGAAATCGGATATACCCGACGTGTTCTATCTTTCCGCAAACTACGACGGCAGCTATTCTTTCCCGAACAGCAGCAACCCCGACAAGGGCGGTGAAAGCGTCGGAAGCGATTACGAAACGACTTGGTCTCCCGATACGGGATACAACGTCCGCGAGTTCGCTTTGAGAGAGATTGTGACGGATGCCGACACGGCGGACCTCTCTTCGCTTGCGATAATGCAACAGCCGCAGCTCGGCTATATGAGCGGCGGAGTTTTCACGGAAGTCGCAGACTATTCTCAATATGTCACCGTGGATTATAACGTGATAGGCTCGGGAACGCGTTCCAACTATTCGGTAATAAGAATTACGGGAAAGAGTTCCACGCAGTCTTTACAGCACGGACTTTTCGTTCAGTTCAAAGTAACCGACGGTTTCAATAACAGCACGGAATTTTCGTATTTGCAGATACAGGTCGAGGTCTTGAACAGCAACCCCGTGTTCGTAGGCTCGACGCAGTTCGAAAAGAACGAAAAAGACCCCGACGACTCTGTGAACTATTGGTTCTCGCAGCCGTCCAACAATGCGGACATTCTCGCTCCGAGATATATTGCGCCCGATTCGTTCACGACGGAACTTCTGACAAACGTCGGTATCGTCGGTTTGGACTCGAAGAATCCTTCGCAGGCGGCGAAAGTGACCGCAAACAAGGTCAAATTCTTCGCGCTCGATTACGACGCTTTGCAGCATATAATGCCCGATAACGACGCGGCAAATATGCTTCCCGTAGCGTCTTTGAAAACTCCCGCAGTCGGCGGCGGCTATTTCGATAAGACGACTCCCGCAACGGCGGTGACGTTCACGAACCCCTATTCGGAATACACCAACGAGAGCGCGGAAGTTGAAAACACCGTAAAAATAGTGTGGTTCATAAACAGCGCGGGCAGCTATCATCTCGTAGACCCGAGCGACCCCGCGGATTTGAATAAATATTCCACGACTTTGCAGGAGTGCCTGGAAAAGGATTCTCTGCGCTGGGCGATAAAGATAACCCCCGCGGCAAGCTTCGGCACGAGCGGTTTGGAAATAACCGTGCGTTACCGCGACAGCTCGCCCGACGGCGGTTGCACGACGTCGCTGAATCTTCCCGTCTATGTCGGCAAACGCCCGAATACGACGACGCTGAATTCCCGCGCCTCGGCAACTTTCAACTATTCGATAGGCAGTCTCGGCATAACCAAAAACCTCGTTGCTTTCGCCGACCCGAATAACGAGGCAAACGACAACCGCTATTCGTACAGCGACGGAACCGACAACCGCTATCCCGCCGGCGACCCGTTCTATTACGACTCCGTGGAGCTCGAAAACAACGCGAATACGGGTGCGGATACGCCGGCGTATATACCCGTCAGCTATTTGGCTGTGCCGCAGGAAATCGCGCACTCTATGACATATACGGTCGACTTTGCGTTCAGCCGCTATTTGAGGGACGAACACGGCATTGTCAATCCCGCGAATCCGACAGACTTGACAAAAAATATGTGGGCGAGTATGACGCTTCTCGACCCCGTGACGGGCTTGTCCTGGACGGGTGACGAAATAGCCAACAACCCGTATGTCAATATAGAATATACCGAAGATTACTCGGCTATATCTGCGGACAAATATCTTAACACGCCGCTGTATTTCTGGAACGACGGAGAGGAAAACAGGTCGTCGGACGCGGCATTGCGCGAAGATTTGTTCGGCTTCAAACTCACCAAAAAGTCCGTCAGAAGCAAGGGCCGTCTGGAACTCAACGTTTCGTTGGCTAAATATCAATACGATTCTGGCAGCAACAATACGACGGTAAGCGGCGCAAAGGGACAGCGTTCCGTAAACGCCGATACGAGTAAGGTAGACCCGATAGAAACCGTCACGCTGTATATAGAAGTTCCCAACGACAATATGCAGTTGAGCAACAGCGTTATGGAGCTTTCCACTGCGGCGCTCAACAAGGCAAACCCGTCGTCGGGTTCGAATGCGGCGGAATTCACCATCGGTTCGCAAAACGCCATAATCTCGCTGGTGGGCGACGACGCGGCTAAAAATGCGTTGAGCCGCACGAACTACCGCTTGTTCGCGGAGTACGACTATGATTCGAGCTTGCCGAGAGACTATTTGACCGCGCCTTATAAATCTCCGATAACGGGCAGCGTTACGACTCGCACGTATAAGGAACGCGCATACTTCTTGAATCAATCCGTAACGGGCTTGTCGCAGGACTATATCGACCGTCTGCTCGACGGCACGAGCGGCAACCGCACTTACGGCAAAAACGTCACGGACGCACAGCTTGCGGCTTATTTCGGCATAAAGGAAAAGGACGCAAGCGGCAATGCCGTCAATCTTGCCGACGAGCTGAATAAGATAAGAGACGGTTCGAGGCAGGCGGTAATCAACCCCGGTTACACGAATTTCTTCACTGTTTCGCCTATGGGCAGAGACGACGCAAACCTGTCTTTCCGCGCGGTTCGCCGCATATCTTTGGACGCCGAAACCGTGTTCGATAAGATGAACGGAGGCGTAGAGCCGAGCGCGGACGATATGCTTTCTGTCTACGAGCGGTATATCGCTTCGGAAGAACAGCTTAAAGGCCTTGCCGTCAAAATGGTGAATAATTCCGTTGTGGTGTACTATCCGTTCCGAGTGGTCGTATACGACGATTACGAGGGAAGCGGCTTCTTCGAAGGTTCCTACCAGATGTTGGAGATAGATGTGTACATCGGCAACTCCAACCCGTACGCCAATAAGGCTATGATTTCCACGGACAGCGCGGACGGCAGATATTATTACAACCTCGACATCGCAAAGGGCGATTCGTATATGATGCGTATAAGCGATTTCTTCGGCGACAACGATATGCGCCTGAACAACGTGTACGCATATAAGACCCGCGAGGAATTGGAAAAGTCGGGCAACAGTGTCATAGACATAAATACGTCCGATTACTACGTCGCACCGCCCGCAGGCACGACGGGCAACGTGTTCAGCACTTTGCGCCTGACCGCGGCTACTGATGTCGAAAACGTAGCGATAGAGTTCAACGGCAAATATGACGTACCGGCGAAACAGAACGTGGAAGACGCCGCGAAAACGGGTTATTATTACGATAACGCGATGATAGGAAGCATACGCTTCACGGCGGTCAACCGCGCGAAGAACGTCAGCAAGTTCACGCTTACGTTCTCCGACAATGCCCGCGTCAGCGTCAGCATCGAGTTCAGAATAACGATAAGCAACCAAGCGCCCGTGGCTTTGATTGCCGACGGCGGTCAGACCTACGTCAAGACTTCGGATATAAAAATGCGCACGGGCGAGGTGTTCACAATGCTCGCCACAAGCTGGGATAAGTTCATCGGCGGTATGTATGCGATAACGGGCGTATCCCCGAACGCGGAGTTCGGCGACGACTTCTACACGAAAGGTTACGTCGACAACGGCAGAACCGTGGAACTCAATCAGGCACAGAAGACGGAAATAACGAATAAATACGCAATCGGCAGATTCAGCGACTACGAGCAGTTCTCGAACAGAAACAAAAAGAGCAATTCCTATACGGAATCGTATGCGAGGTTCGATTTCTCCGACGTCGGTCTCGAATCCAAATTGAAAGACAGACGCACGGAGTTTATCTTCGACTCCACGAAGGTTTCGGGAACTTACGCATACGAGGACGGACGCGGCAATCATTACGCATCGGGCAACCTCGGCTATCTCGCGCTTGCCGACGACGACCTGCCTTGGGGCTTGAAGTTCAGAATAACCGACAGCGTCATAGGCGTGGCGACCGACGCGATAAGCGCAATGCCGCTCAACACGTTGGGCGACAGCTATGCGGTGGCATATCAGTTCAAGGCAAACAGCGGCTGTAACAACGTGCCCATAACTCTGCGCGCATACGACGCGGAGGGCAAGAGCATACAGTTCACGTTCCGCATAACCGTGGAAAACTCCGACCCCGAACTCGTGGGCGAGAACGTGGAGTCGGAAAAATACGGCGGAATCAGATTCGAGACGGGCGAGTACCGCTTGACGATGACTTACGGTCAGGTTCTGGAAATCCCCGTGTCCGCATTGGCTTTCGATAACGACCTCAACGACAGATACAATTTGAGAACGCAGCGCGCATACAACGGCTCGGCGTTCGAGATAGACGGCTTCGGCGGTATCTCTTCCAACGATTATATTTCCGCGGAAGACGGGTTGTCACGCATAACTTTGCGCTGTACCGGCGTGCTTTTGGGCGATAAAACCGACACGGTGGTGCGCTTCCGCGTGGTCGACCCTCTGGCGACGAAACCGTTGCAGATAACCATTCGCATATCGACGAAATACAGTCCGCTGACTGATGCGGCAAATACAAACAATTTCGAAGTGAAGTCCGTGGAAGAATACTACGACGCACTCGACAACAATCCGAGCGTGCTGAATCTCGTCGGCGGAAGCGCGGCGACGGATAAGGTCAAAGACGGCGACTTCGGCGCACCCGTCCGTTACGGCGTGCAGGTCTATGCTCTGTTCGATATCCTCGGCAGCGGCGCTTTGAGAACCGTGACTCCGGCAAACGCGACGGGCGTAAATTCGGAGGCTTACGAGCTTCTGAATTACAGCACCGATACGGGCAAATCGACGGAAACCGTCAACGAAACGGCTCTCAAAAAATTCGAGTTCATCCGTAAATATTTCGACTTCGACATCGCTTCCGACGATGCGTCGGTGTCGTTCGTGCCCACGGGTATGCGCATAAGCGGCGCGCTTCCTCTGTACTTCAAAGTTACCAAGACGGTGGGAGCGGGCAACTACGACGAATCTGTCAACCGCGTCGGCGGCGTCACCGTCAACGTGACTGTCAAGAACTCCGCGCCGTATTCGATAGGCGAAACGGCGACCAACTCGGGTTCGTTCGCAAACGACAGCCTTGCCGTAAAACCTTCGGCAAACTATCTGACGGTGCGCGGCTGTGCGGGCTATGCGCAGGAATATCGCCTGTGGAACCGCGACGACAACGACCGCGGTCTGTTCGCGGACTATGACGACGAAGACGAATTGTCGTTCGTGGACTACGAAGTGGTCGGCTCGGACGACGGCGCGGGCAACGTGGTTATGCCGGCAGACGGTTGGCGGGAAGACAAGACGGCGGGATTGCCGCAGGCATTCAATATAATAGTGAGCAACGGCAGCCTCCGCGCGATTATAGTCAGAAAGGTGGTCAATCCCGACGGTGCGGATAAGGCGTTTGTCATACCCGTAAAAGTTACCGTCAAGGATAAGACGGGCGCGACGGCTTCCACCGTCATAACCTTTGAAATTCACAATTCCGCTCCGACGTTCACGGAGTTCAACCTGTCTGGCAGCGAAGGCTACGACCGCAATAAATACTCGGTCACGGACGCAGGCGAAGAATACCTGCTGGAAATGGCGGTGCGCTTCGGTGAGACCAAGCAAATCGATTTGTCCGAGTTCCTTTCCGACGACGATATGGCAGGCGGCGAAAAGTTCGCGCTTGCGGAGTACACAAAGGACAGCAGACTGTCGCTTCACGATTTGGACTACGCAAACAATGCGGGAATGGGCAACGTTCACTATGCCGGAACGTCTGCCGAAGCCCGTATGTTCGCCGTCAGATTGGCAAGCGAAAACAACTTGAAGTTCTCTGTGGAAGGGCTGTCGTCAAACCGCGGCTTGACTGCGGACGTGATAGTCATATTGCAGGACTCCTCGCTCGTGCAGACCGAGAAACTGTTGAGAATACGCCTCGTGGTGGGCAACAGCGCGCCCGTGAGAGTAAAAGAGGAAAGCACGATAACGCTGATGGGTTCGGACGATTTGTCCGTGGTGGCTTCGTCGCAGGTGGAAATTTCCATTGCGGATTGGTTCGAAGACCCCAACCCCGCGGATAACGGCGGCGAACAATATCCCGACAGCAAGACCTATATGCGTATCTATGCATATCAGCTCGGCGACATATATTCCTACGGCGATACGGTCGAGGGCGACGACCCGAACACCGATAACGACCCGAATCTGTTCGTTGCGACTTACCCTACGGACAATAATGCGCATTTGCAGAAACTTCGCATAATGCCGAGAGCCAACAGATACGGCTCGCAACAGCTTGTCATTTATGTCACCGACGACGGCGCGACGGGCGCGGCTGACGCGTACAGCCTCATATTGGAGCTTACCGTCATCGTAGCGCGCGATTTGAACTCTTTGGAACTCATAGACAGAACCGTGCCTTGGATGAGAGAAGACGAGATAACCGTGGAAAAGATAATCCCGAAGGCATTCGCTCTCGGATATAACATCACGAATATCCGTCAGGACGTCGAAGTCGCAAATTACGAGAGGGGCGCGGTAAACATAAGATATGACGAGGAAAACGGTACGTATTGGGTCAAGGCTATGAAGCGTCCGGGTTCGTCGGGATTCAGAGTGGGTATGATAGCCACGCTCGTGGCGGGCAATACCGCACCCAAAGACCTGATGTTCGATTTGACCATTCTTCCCAACGACGCGCCGCGCTATATAACGGCAAACGGCGCCGAAGTCAAAGAGTACGGTTACGAAACCGACGTTTTGAGCGACGAGAGAAGCATATCGATAAAGGCGGAAGATTGGTTCATAGACCCCGAAGAGGACAATATGACTCTGTTGGACGTGAAGTCCTCGCATTCGTTCGTGGTGACTGCGGAATTGAATAAAGAGTCGAATGAAATCGTCTTGAAGTTCAAAGCCCGCGGCAGCTCGTCCGTAGACGTAACGCTGACCGACGCAACGGGGCAGGAGTACGGCTATACGGTGACCGTCACCAACACGACGTTGCCCGAACTGAATTTCTTCCTCGGCGTGATACAGAGTATGGTTCTCCACCCGTGGAGCTATATCGGAGTCGTGGCTCTCGTGATATTGCTGCTGCTGCTGATAATATTCCTTGTCGGATTGCGCAGAAAGAAACAGCGCGAACGTGCCGAAGTAGAAGCTCTGCTCGTGTCCGAAATGCAGTTGGAAGAACAAATGCTTCGCATCGCGCAGGCGCAGCAGCGTCAGGCGGAAATGAACTGCAATAATATGCTTCCGCCGTATTCGCAGGGGTATATGCAGGGCGGAATCGGTTTGCCTCCTCCCGTGCAGGGAACGCCTCCCGCCGCGCTCGGCGCACCGCCCGAACAGAACGGCATTAACCAATTGCCTCCCGGAGGCAACGGCGGCGGCTATGACGGCAACGGCTTCTAAAATAACGTATTGTTCACATTTTGTTCATATAAATGCCCGATATTGTAACAAAATATATAATTTCTTCATATTTTGTTCATAATTAACTCTTAAATTGCTTTACATTTCGGGCATATCGTATTAAAATATAATCGTAAACCATAAGCGGCGTAAGTTGCGGCAAATGTCGGCAAAAAAACGCTTCGCCGCTCTTGCTTCAAGGCGAAGGACGCCTTTCGGAGGAGTCAAATGAAAAAGAAGTTCCTATATGTAATTTTGACGCTGGTATTCGCTGTCGCTCTCGGCAGCGGAAGCGTCGCCGTGCTTTCGACGGCGAATGCGTTGAACAGGTCCGCGGTCGTAACCGACGGCGAAAACGTGGAAACGTCGGAAACGGCGGAAAATATAACCGCGTGGACGGCGGCGAATTCGGCAAACGTCAAAAACGTTACGGGTATAACGAACGTCAACGGCGGTCGCTATAAGCTCTACAATTATAACGGCGGAATACAGGGCGTCACTCTTCCCAAGGGTACGTACTGTTTCGAGACCTGGGGAGCAAGCGGCGGCGACGACGGTCAGTATAAAGGCGGCGCGGCAGGCTATACCAGAGCCATCGTCACGCTCACCGCGGATAAGGCGATATATATCGGTATCGGCGGCGCGGGCGGTACGGGCACAAACAGCGGCGGCGGCTATAACGGCGGCGGAAAGGCGGGACCCAGCGGAAGCTCGGGCGGCGGCGGCGGCGCAACGCACATCGCGCACTCCACAAACAGAGGCGTGCTGACGTCATATGCGAGCTATCAGAGCGAAGTCATAATGGCGGCAGGCGGCGGCGGCGGCGCGGGCAACTCCTATACTTACGGCAACTTCGGACATAAAGCGGGCTACGGCGGAAGAAGCCCCCAGCCCGCGTGTAACACCAACGCAAGCACGGGCATCGCTTACAACAGCGGCGGCACGGTATTCGGCAAAGGTACCGACTGCGGCACTGCCGGCAACGGCGACGGCGGCGGCGGCGCGGGCGGTTGGTTCGGAGGCAAAGGCGCGGCTTGCGACGGCAACGGCGGCGGCGGTTACAGCAACGTCAACAACGTAAACACAAGCAATGTCAAGGTGGAAACTTCTTACGGCGGCGTAAACGTAAGCACCGACGCATACCGTTATATAAACGGCAATGCGAATATGCCTCATCCTACGTCGTACGGCAATGTCACATACAACCAAAAGACGAGCAATATCCGTGCAAACGGCTATGCCCGCATAACGGCTTTGAACACTCCTCCGCAGGTTATAGTAAGCGGCGGCGCGACGATAACGGGCGTGAACCGCGGCGCAAACTCCGCGGCGACTGTTCCGACCGTACTTGCAAAAGACACGGACAGCTTCTATAAAGACCTTCTTTGGGTGGATACGAATGCGGTATTCACGGACGCGGCTTGCACGGTGAGAGCCGACCAGGGCGCGGCAAACGTCAAATATTTCTCCGTTTCCGGTATGACGGCAAACGCAAAAGGGGGAATGGTTTTGACTCCCACGCGCTATTTCACCACCAAAACATTCTATGTGAGAATAAAAGACAACGGCGGAATGCAAAGCGTTATTCCGTTCAAGTTCTCTTCCACGGACCGCGACATAAAGCCCAAGTCGGGTACGTTCGGCGATGTTACGAACGGTTACGGTTATAGGGTAGGTACGGGTTCGGCGACGGCAGACCCCAAGACGGGAATATATAACCCGAGCGGTGCGGTGCATACCGTCATAATTCCCAAACCCATAACTTACAATTCAAACAATGTCTATATAAATGCCGCCGATTTGTTCAGCGACGACGACGCCACGACTTACGACCAGGTGCTTATCACATCGGTCGTGAACCCGACCTCGGGCTCTTACAGAGTTGTGACTCCCGCTGCGGATTATGCGTACGGCAAAGGATATATGCGCGTTAAAATCGAACACGTTGCCGCAGCCACTTCCACGAACTATATAAACACAGTGACGCTGCGCGTGCGTGCCGTGGAAAAAGCTACGTCCACGCTTATGGGCACGGAAAAGACGGTCAACGTCGTATTCAAAATAGACAATACCCGTCCGAATTACACGGCGGACTATCACTTTGTTTCCTCGGTCGGCGCTGGCGCGACGGCAGTCAATCTCTCGCAGTTCTTGACCGACCCCGACGGCAACAGAATGGAAATAAAGGAAGTCAAGGTCCCCACAAACGAATATATTTCGGTGGACGGTTACAACGCAGTTCGCGCTTTGCGCGCGGGTTCCGTTTATGCGAACTTCAACAACGCAAACGGAAATAACATAGTCAACAGCGGTACGCTGTCCAAAGATTCGGGTATGGGCTCCAAACGCCTGTATTTCGAACCTAACAGCATAAAAGAAGCCACGACGGATACTTCGGAGGCATACGTTTCCTATACGATTTCCGCAGACGGACAGACAATCAATCTGACGCCGTTGCGCGCGACCCGCTCGCAGTTCATAACCAACGACAACGCGACCACGGAAGCAAACAGAACGTTCTGCCATTTCTATTTCCTTGTGCGTGTCGAAGATAAGGGCGACCCTTCCGACAAGGGCGTGTGGTATCCAATCGGCGTGACGGTAAACAACTCGCAGCCGACGCAGCCGACGTCCGTTGCCGTTGCCGACTCTTCGGCAGTGACCGAAATGGATGCGGACGGCAATAAAGTTATGTATTTCAGCCCTATGGGCATAGGCGCGCTCGATTCGAAAGATTACAAAAACGACGCGGGTATGGTCAAGGGCGTTGCGGAAGACAGAGATTCTTACCGCGTGTTCCTCGATAACTTGTCGTCGGAAAGCGCGCAAGTATCCACGTCTATGTACAACGAATTTCTCTTGTTCGACAAGTCGCAGTTCGGAAGCGAAAACAAAATCGAGACGGAGTTTTACAGAATAGAACCCGTCAACCTCTACGCATCCGCGATAACGGCGGCGAAAATAGGCAAGAACAAACATATAACGGGCACGACGGCCGACCTCGGTTGGGAACGCTACGACGAGTGGGGCAGCGATATAGTGTTTGCCGGAAGCGGCACGGAAACCATTCGTTTCATAGGTATAAAAGTGACTTTCCTGCGCTCCACGAGAGGCAACTATATTCAGCAGCCGATAATGGTCAAGGATACCCGCGGCGAGCCGAACAGCGTTACGGGCGGCGAGAATACGGGTTCGCTTAACGGAATCATAAACCTTCTCATAAAGGTGGAGAACCATTCCGTAACCGCTCTCAAAGAGGCGGACGTAAAAGCCACCGACGGCAAAATAACGGGCGCGCGTAACGAACCCGAAAACTACGGCGGCTCGAACGCTCTCGAAGACGGAATAGTGAAAGTCGAATACAACGGCGGTATAGTTTCGTACAGCATCCCGTCGGGCTATGACTTCGATATAACCCCGTACGACCTTGCAAATGACGTTGATATGGCGGCAGGGTGGATAGCGGGTACGAACACGAACCCGAATAAGGGCAGAGAAAGTCTTACTTCGGTCGTGGATAAAAACGACAAATATGCCGTGCAGCTTGCGGAAGCGGGTAAGGATTTGATGTATCATTACACGACCGACCTTCTCACGCTTTCCACGGCAAAACAGGCAGTCAAACTCAATCAGCTCATATTCGACGGCGACCCGCAGGTCAGCAATGTCAGCGGCGGCGAGTTGCAGCTCTCTTCGGACGGCAATCGCTTGACCGTCAAGACGAGAAGCCGTACCGCGCAGAGCAACCCTATGGCTTTCACGGTCAAGATTTCCGACGGCGAGGGTTCTTCCGTCAACGTTCAGGTTCGCGTCCACGTGACCGATAACCTTCCGTTTTTGAGCGAAGCCGCGACGAACGTGTTCTATCTGTCGAGTAACTTCAACGGCTTGAACGCGACGACCACGAACTCGTCCGACGACTACAACGGCGACGTATACGACCCGACGAATTCTCTTCCCGAAGGCGCGCTGTTCAACACGGGCTATAACGTCCGCGAGTTCAGAGCCACCGATTTGGCGTCCGACTATGAAGATGCCAACCTGTATTTCGCAAATACGGACAGAAAATTCTTCACGAAGAATGAGGACGGGGAGCTCGTTCCCATAAACGGCGACGACTACGTAGACGCCATCTTCACTCTGGCTTCGGGCGGCAGAAACGGTCAGGTTTTGAAAGTGACGGCAAAGAGCTGTACGCAGCAACTCGAATACGGACTGTTCATTCAGGTCTATATAACCGATAACTACGGCTTTGACGCAACGGCAAACTTCTCCGCGATAACCTTCCAGATAGAAGTCGTGAACAGCTTGCCGCAGGTAAACGTCGATGCCGACACGGGCTTCGGCGTGGAGACGGCGGAGGACTCTTCCGGAAACAAGACCGTTTCTTACGAATGGAAGTATTCTCCCGACGATTCGTCCGATGTCACGAGCACGAAGTATATCGTTTCCGACCCGGGACTGTATAACCACCTGACGACCAACTCCAAATCTCCCGTTAATGCGAAGGACATCAAGATTATTTCTTCCGACAACGACACCCGCGACGGCTTGCTTTTGTATGCGGGCAAATATGCGACGGGCGAGGACAAAGTGCCTTTGTATGCGGTAAACACGGAAGGCAGCACAGTCGGCACGGATGTAAACGACGTTGCGGTGCTTTTCACCGCGCCGAGAGCGTATACCGACCCCATTGAGCTTGTGGATATCGCGTTCTACGACACATCCTATGAGTTGCTTGCACAAAAAGTATATAATCACGGCACAAAAGACGTGTTCATTTCCTCTTTCGACAACGATTTGAATGCCGCCGATTACGTGGATAATCCCCGTTGGGCGATAAAGATAACGGCAAGACAGTCGTTTACCAGCGCAATGAACTTTACCGTCCGCGTTCGCGATACGTCCGATACGCAGAAGAGCACGGAAACGGGCTACGACGGCAAGCGCGACGGCTCCACGAAAGACGTTATAGGTTCGACGGATTTGAAGTTCTCCGTGAATATCGGTTCCACGGGTATGACGATAACTCACAGCGTATTCAACTCCGCCAGCAAAGACCCGGCTATGGGCGGCGAGTGGACCGACAAATACTATGTCAAAAATATCGACACTACTTCCAAAGAAGTAAAATACGAATATTACGATTTCCGTTACAGGGGCATAAACCTGACTACGGCAACAAACATTCCGTTAAGCTACTTTGCGTTCACGCAGAGCTTGCCCAGCGATGCGGGGCAGGCGGCAACTTACGGTTCCGTTGTCAGCTTTAACGACGCTTTCATAAAGAAGTATGTAGGACTGACCCCTACTATGCCGAGCAAAATAGCCGAGCGCATTTCTTTGACGGACGGCGTGACCGTTTGGTCGGGCGAGACGCTCAACGACAATCCTTTCGTGGAAATTCTTGCCGGATACAGCAATAATGTCAGTGAAATCGGTTTGAACAGCGAATATGTGAACAGTTTCATTTCGAGCAATGCGTTCACAAAAGATGACGGCACGGTTATATCTCCTTGGCCGGTAGGTGATAATACTCTCCACGAGAATAAGCAGTTTATACGTTTCGTCAAAAAAGGTCCGAGAAACGGAACTTCTCCGCTGAAACTCACGCTCGACTTGGCGCTGTATAGCGACTGGAATTCGACGGACCCTTCGATTGTTCCGTCGGGCGACAGCCTCATTACGGCAAAGGTTACCGTAGACCTTACGATATTGAACGAGTCTTTGCAGATAGACGGTTCGGATTCGGACAAAGTCGAGTTCTCCACGGGCAACGTAATTCCGCAAGAGAACATCAGCACATACACGTTCCTTCTCGTCGACAAAAATATGCAGTCTTCCAATACGGGTTCCGACGTGCTGCGTATAAGCTATCAAGACAACAACCGTTTGAATGAGAGCGAGACCGATTACGGAAAGACTTACCGCGACAGCGCACGGTTTATGTTCGACTCTCTCGGAAGCGTCGCCGGCACTCCCGTGCTTACGCAGGACCGCTTGCATTATATGGTCAATGTCGAAAACGACGCTTTGAAAAATTCGGGCAAGGGCAACAGTCTGTATGACCTTGCGGCATATCTCGGAATAGAGCAGCAGGACACAGGCAAAACGATGTCGCGTACGATTTACGATAAGGACGACGCATATCTTGCCAATGTGGAACCGAATAAGGGCTACGACAAATATTTCTCGATAACGGGCGGTTTCGATTCCGAATCGTTCTCGATAACGCCGAAGAGAAAGACGACAATAAATATCGACGGCTTGACCGATGCGCAGATAGAAGCCAAGGCGCAGAGTGCGAACCTTGCGTTTGAAAAAGTGGGCGGTAAGTATTCGTTCTATTTCCCGCTTAAAGTAATCGTTTACGATACTTACGGCGGTACGGACTTTATGAGTTCCACGTGGCAGCTTTTGACGATAAAGGTGTTCATCAACAACTCGAAACCTTCCGTCAATCCTTCGCTTTACGGTTCGGACAGCAGTTTCAACATTTCCGTAACTTTGCAGGACGATTATTCGATGCGTATCATCGATACGATTCGAGACAACGACTTCGTGCTTCCTACGGGTGCGGATAAGTATATGTCGGAAGAAGACATAAAGAAACAGCCCGACGTAGACACGCTGGATTGGCTCGTCTGCGGCGACAATTACGTGGACGTCCAGAATTCCGGCGACGGAATCAAACAGGGCTACGGCAACTATCCCGCAAACTATATTCCCAATTCCAACAGCTACGAAATAGGCAATACTATGTATGCGGAAGCCGACAGACTCGTTGACGTCACGATAGACGGAACGACGATAAAATTCCACGCAAACAAGAAGTCGCCCGCATATTCCTACGTACTCATTCGTTTCAGCGACAACCGCGGTGACTATGTGGATTTCAGAGTGCTGGTTCACGTCAGCAACAAAGCGCCCGAGCTGCTCAAACAGCCGGGAACGAGCACGCTCGTATACGATTCGTCCAAACTCGAAATCAAGATGAAGACCGGCGACAGCTTTGACTTGATTGTCACGCCTTACGACTTCTTCTACGACGACCTTACGCC
Organism: uncultured Christensenellaceae bacterium; assembly: GCA_910588155.1. Classification (GTDB taxonomy): domain Bacteria; phylum Bacillota; class Clostridia; order Christensenellales; family Pumilibacteraceae; genus MGBC157735. The sequence goes on along the minus strand of CAJUPB010000013.1, from coordinate 20,590 downwards.
GGAACAGCAGAATAACTTTGCCAACCACATTCAGAACGCGGATACGAACGCTTTCGGTCGGAATACGACTTCGTATTCCAATCTGGTGGACGAAAACGGAAATCCCAGATTCATAAACGACAGCACTACCGAGCAGTTCAGCGGAAAGAACACCTATCTCGGTGCCTTCGCCGTGGCGCAGGACGACACTCCCAGCTCGCTGTATTTCAGAGACTTTGACGAGAGTTCCACGAACCGCAGAATAGAAGTGGTGCGCAAAAACGAGTATAACTACGGGCACAATCCCACGCCGCTGACCTATCACATAGTGGCAAAGGGCGTGTGCACGAGAATGCCTCTTCGTTTCACCGTCACCGACGGCACCCTGACTCTAACGATAACGTTGCTTGTCACCGTCGAAAGCACGCCTCCGCAGCTTTTGGCGGACGGAGCGTCCCTTCCCGAAGGCGTGACGGGCGTATCCAGAGAGGAAGTGCCCGACGGCGATTACGAGGCAGGAGCAAACAATGCAGGCGTTACGGAATCCGAACTTCGCGAAGGTCGCGTGTTCAGAGTCGATATGAAACTCGACAGCGCTCCGAGAACCATTGACTTGCGCGCATTGTGCTATGACCCCGATGCAGGCGAAACCGCAAATATGTACTTGTACAAAGCGTTTGCAGGTTCGGCGTTCTCGATAGGCGGCAACGAAACGGGTATAACCGAATCCGCATATGTGTCGCTTAAAGAAAACGTCAACGCAAGCGACGGCAAATCGAGGTCGTTCTCGATAACTCCGTTGAACTTTTTGAGCGGCGAGAACAATACCCGCAAGTTCGAACAGATAGTATTCTACGTTATGGACGCAAGCGGTCAGTCGCTTGCCGACGCGCAGAAGATAATAATAAACGTTTACATTGCGCCGAGCGACGTGTCCAACGCCGCGGCGACGGGACAGAACCCGACGGTCGTCTCTTATGAAGTTAAGTCAAAGGACGAGTTTGCGGCGGATTCGTTGCCTAGCGCTCTGGAACTCATTGCGAAGTCTGCCACGGCAAATAACGCCCGCGGCAAGATAATAGACGCCGACTACGGTGCAAGCCGTACGGCATATGCGGTGACTGTATACGGAATGCTCAACACGACGGTAGGCGAAGACGGAACGATAACCGCGTCTCCGATTGCTCCGAAAGACTTCCCGTCTCATATGGATGACAAAGTTGACGCTTCCGCGCTGTTCACGCGTTACGAGATTAAACGTTACGTGTCCACTGCGGACGGAATGTTGTCCGAGTCCGCGGACGGAGAGAATACCTCGCTTTGCGAGTATATCGGACGCTACTTCTCCTTCGATTTCAGCGCCGACGGCTCCAAGCTTGATTTCAGACCTCTCGATACGACGCTTAACGTCAGAGTTCCGCTCTGCGTCGAAGTCACAAAACTCGGCGTCGGCAGAGACGTCGTGTCCACGGCATACGCGTTCTTCAACATAACGGTCAAGAACAGCGCGCCGACGGCAGTTCAAGAAGATTTGTCCAACGACACGTACTTCTCGGACGGCGGAACGTTCCTTCACTTCGTGGGCGGTATAGGCGCAAAACGCCGTTACTACCTGCACGACGGAAAGAGCGTCGACATAGGCGGCGAAATGCAGGAACAGGCTGGTCTGTTCGCCGATTCCGACACCAACGATACCGTCGTATTTGCAACGACTGCGGGCGACAAGCGCGGTTGGTCCGTCAAACCGACGTATGAGGAAGACGGCAAAATCGTCAATACTTCGCCTTGGTGGGATGCAAACGCCGTCAAGGGCATAGGTCCCGCATTCACAATCGAGTCCGCTTTGAACGGTACTGCCGTTGACATAACGATAAACAGAAAGGTCGACGCAGGCGAAATAAACGGTGTGGACGGAATGAAAATCCCCGTGGAAATCTTCGGTACCGACAGTCAGGGCGCGGTTTCGAGCACGGTTATAATGCTCGATATTCAAAACTCCGCTCCGACGGTCAAAGAAGTTACCGCAGACGAGGGCAAGGGCTTTACGATAAGATACAACGCAGAGACCGAGAGATATATCTTCGAAATGTCGATTGAGGGCGGCACAAGCAAAACCGTGCTCCTGTCCGACATCTACGACGACCCCGACATCAGCGGCGCGACGACGGATAACTGCGACGTAACCGAATTCTTCGGCGACGCTTCGAACGGATACCTTTCGGATATAAGCGCAAAACCGTATTCGGTGCACGACGTGTACAGCCAAGGCAGCATAGCGCAGCGCAAACTGCTGTTTAAAGTCAAGTCCTCTATGGATATGAAGAATACTTCGCTTTCCATAGAATGCGTCAGCTTTGCTCGCGGCGAGAGCGGCGTGGCACTGCTTCAAATCCGTGACAGCGCAAAGAAAGAAACAAAGGTCATAGAAATGCACTTCACGGTGGCAAACTCCGCTCCCGTTGCGGTGGACCAGGCTCAAAGACGTATCGATATCCCCGGTCGCGGCGGCTCGGAAAACGCCGGTGCTTCCCTCGACTCCGTATCGTTCAATATTCTCGATTATGTTACCGACGCAAACCCTGGCGATTATAGTGAGTATGTGCCGGGCGGAGAGAACTCCGGTACGTACCTGCGCATTTCGTCGATATCCCTGCTTCCGATAAGCAGCGAGGACAAGGAAAACGGCGAGATTTGGCAGGGACCCGACGCAGACAGCCTCGGCGAGAACCTGTTTATGGCAGGCATAAGCGACGATAACCCGCAGGAATTCTTCGTGGTTCCTATGTCGGGATACTACGGCTGGCAGATGCTTCGCGTATACGTCATAGACGACGGCGGAAACATCTATGCGCCCGGCGTAGGCGCACCCGTTCCCGTCGATTTGAGAGTGTTCATTGCCCGCGACTATGAGGACCAGGTAGGCAATACCGTGTCCATCGTGCGCGGCAGAGACGAGCCGATTGACATAAGCGATATTCTCGACAAGAGAGACGAAAACGATATCATAGTCGGAAATTACAGCGGCGGTTATACTCTCAACGACATTCAGCTTCCCGAATCCGCAAACAATAAACTTGCCAAGACCGTGACCACGGGCAACAACAATAACACTGTGTTCAGAATCAAGGCAACGGCGAAAGAAGCGCAGACAGTCGAAGTGAATGCGATATGCAGCATCGGCGCATTGGTTTCCGAAATATCCATTCCGTTCCGCATAAGCATAGAGGAAAACCTTAAACCCGTGCTTCTCGACGAGTTCAAGAACGTGAACAATCCGTTCAACTTCGACGAGAACAAGGAGAAAGACGGTTTCATAAGAGTGTCTCCCGAAGAGATATTCAGCGACCCCGACCAGCCTATCGGAAAAATGGTAATGAAGTTCCGCTCCGTAAGCAGCAATATGAAGAGCGTTTGCGAAGCCACCGTGGATATGAACACGAACGAACTTCTGTTGCAGTTCAAGGCAAACCGTCCCGTGGAATTGACGATAGTCGTTTGGGACGAAACGGAAGAAGATACGAGGGCTACTGTGACGGTTCAGTGCATCACAAAACCCAACCTCAACTTCGTGTCGTCCGCGATAATCTTCATATCGCGTAACCCGTTGGCATTCTCCGTCGGCTTCGGCTTGCTGATACTTCTGATAATCATACTGCTGATAATCATAATCGTCGTCAAGAAAAAGCGTAAGATGCGCAAAGAAATCGAGGCGCTGCTCGTTTCCGAAATGGAGATGGAAGAACAAATGCTCAAACTTTCCTCCGGAAACAGCGCGGGAGTCAACCCGTATTACCAGAGCTTCGGTTATATGCCTCCGACGCAGCAGACCCCGAATGCGCCTATGCTCGGGCAGGGCGGACCTATGCCGGGTGCCAATCCCGCGCCTCCTCCTTCGGGAGCGATAGGACTGAATCCGGGCGGCGACGCTTCGAAGAATGACGGTAACGGCGACGGCTTCGGCGGATTCTGATGTAAAATGCAATAAAACAAAACCCCGAATCGAAAGGTTCGGGGTTTTTGCGTAGTAAAGGAAAAGCGGCTGCCCTTTAAAGGTGCAACCGCTTTTGTCGTATCGACGTTACTTTGCTATAAACGGTACCAGCTCGGCAAGCAAATCGTCGCATTTTTCGCTGTGTATTTCCAAAACAATCGGCTTCGATAAGTCCAGACTGAATATACCCAAAAGCGATTTTGCGTCGATAAGGAACCGTCCGCTTCTCAAATCTATATCATACGGATATTTGCTGACGATATTGACGAAGTGTTTGACGCTCTCCGCCATACTCAATATAACTTTGACAGATTTCATTCTTGGCTGCCTCCCTCTGAATTGCTGTAAACAGTATACACTATCGTGAAATAAAAAGCAATCGTTTTCTTTTATATTTTAATAAATAATTTGATTTTACTTGCAATCGAAGTTTAAAATATGATACAATAAGACGGTGAAAGGAGGTAAGCTCGCGTGAATAAAGATATGAAAAAATATATGACCGACAGTGAGGAAAGTTTCGGGGATTTTATGCTTGCTTGCGACGATTTGATAAATTCCAAGTATATCCTTGCCGAGGGAAAGATAGCCGCACTCTTGCAAAAGATTGCCATATCCAAACCCACGTACGCGCTTTTCGAATCCGCGCTCCAAGGCTTCGATTTCAATTACGAATTCAAACAGGCAAAACGCCGCACGGCAAACGGCGGAGAAACGGTGGTAATGCCGCTGTCCGCAAGAAAGACCGTGGCGCTCGTGTTCTGTCTGCTGCTCGATTTCGATACGCGCCGCTATCCCTTGCGCAATTTTCTTCACGCGTTTTTTTACAGCGACAATACCAATTGGGAATATTCCGCTTTCGTCAAGGATGTGCTTGTGCCGTTCCGCGAAGCCGTGCAGGCGGTGTACGAGGGCAGAGCCGACGAGGAAGAGGAAGAACAGAGAGAAGACGTGTCGGACGGGAAAGAGCCCGACGCGGACGATATAGAAACCCTCTTCACCGATTTGAGCGTGCTTTCCGACAAGGTGCTGGGCGCGCCGATTGAGGGCGACGATTACGACGAGGCGGTGTTTACGCTTAACGGACTTTCCCGCGCACTGTCCTCCGCCGACCGCGACGGCATACGCTTGGCGTATATCGCTTTCAGAAATACCGTTTCTCAAATCGAAGAATTGGACTTTCTCGCCGATGATATTGCGGCTTTTTCGGACAAGCTGGTTCGCCTCGGCGCAATACCCGTCGCTTAAAATAATTACATTGACTCAAAACGCTTGACATAACCTGCGGTTTATTGTAATATATACGAAACCGATGAGGCAAAGCAGTAACTCGGCAGAACGGACAAACAGAGAGTTCCGGCAGGTGGAAGCGGAATTGTTCGGGTCGGGCGAATGGATTGCCGAGGGCGGAGGCGAAACCTGTGCGGGCGCGTAGTCTTCGACGGGTACTTCCCGTTACAGAAGGAGAGTATGTCGGTACTTGTAACGAGGCAATCGAAACGATTGCGAATTTGGGTGGCAACACGGATAACATTCGTCCCAAGCGAATATTATCCGTGTTTTTTTATTTATTTTTGACGGAGGACAGCAAAATGGAAAAGAACATACCGTACAAGATATATCTTTCGGAAGAGGAAATGCCGAAATATTGGTATAACGTAAAGGCGCATATGAAAAGCAAACACGCGCCGTTTATCAATCCCGCAACGCAAAAGCCGTGTTCGAAAGACGACTTGAAATCGGTGTTTTGCGACGAATGCGTGGAACAGGAATTGAACGATACCGACGAGCTTATCGAAATACCGCAGGGTATCCGCGACTTCTATAAGATGTTTCGTCCGTCGCCGCTCGTGCGCGCGTACTTTTTGGAGAAACTTTTGGATACGCCCGCTCGGATATATTATAAGTTCGAGGGAAACAATACCTCCGGCTCTCACAAATTGAATTCCGCCGCGGCACAGGCGTATTATGCCAAAAAGCAGGGGCTGAAATCGATTACGACGGAAACGGGCGCGGGACAGTGGGGAACGGCGCTGGCAATGGCAGCCGCCTTTTACGGGCTGAATCTCGACGTCTATATGGTAAAAGTTTCGGCAATGCAGAAACCGCATAGAAGAGAAGTCATCAGGACTTACGGCGCAAACGTTATTACGTCGCCGTCCGAAACCACAAACGCCGGAAGAAAAATACTTGCAGAGTTTCCCGAAACGGGCGGTTCTCTGGGGTGCGCCATTTCCGAAGCCGTCGAAAAGGCGTCTGTCACGCCGTCTTGCAGATACGTGCTCGGCTCCGTACTCGACCACGTGCTGTTGCACCAGACCGTCATAGGGCAGGAATGCAAAACGGCAATGGATAAATACGGCATAACGCCCGATGTCATAATCGGCTGTTGCGGCGGCGGTTCAAACTTCGGCGGACTTATTGCGCCGTTTATGGGCGAAAGGTTGGAAGGTAAAAACAGTGTGGAGTTTGTCGGAGTGGAACCCGCAAGCTGTCCGTCGCTTACCCGAGGCAAGTTTGCGTATGATTTTTGCGACGCCGCAAAAACCACGCCTTTGGCAAAAATGTATACGCTCGGTTGCGGATTTATGCCGTCGCCGAATCACGCGGGCGGTTTGCGCTATCACGGAATGAGCCCGATAGTTTCGCAGCTCTTTCACGACGGCTGTATAAAGGCAGTCGCAGTGGAGCAGAAAAGCGTGTTCGAAGCAGCGGTGATGTTTGCAAAGTGCGAGGGCATACTGCCCGCACCCGAAAGCTCGCACGCGATACGCGCGGCGGTGGACGAGGCGTTGAAGTGCAGGGAAACGGGCGAGAAGAAAACCATACTGTTCGGGCTTACGGGAACGGGATATTTCGATATGAGCGCCTATCAAAAGTATAACGACGGAGTAATGGGCGACAATATCCCCTCCGAGGCGGATTTGCAAAAGGGCTTCGAAACCATTCCGAAATGCAAGGTAAACGGCAGCGAGATATAAAATTATGTCAAATGCTTGTAAATGATTTCGAAGTGTGTTATACTGTAAACGATATTAACATTAAGGATGTGCGGCATTAAATGAAAGTATTGGTTACGGGTGTCAACGGTCAACTCGGCAATGACGTCACGAAAGAGCTTTTGAAGCGCGGTCACGACGTCGTGGGCGTCGATATCGGCGAAATGGATATAACCGACGGCAGAAGCGTGGAAAAAGTTATGGACGAAACAAAGCCCGATGCCGTCGTTCACTGCGCGGCGTATACAAACGTAGACGCGGCGGAGGAGGCGGAGAACAGGGAAACGGTGCGCCTCGTAAATACCGTCGGAACGGAAAACATAGCAAAGCAGTGCAAAAAACTCGACTGTAAACTCATATATATTTCCACGGATTATGTGTTCGACGGTATGGGCGAAGAACCGTGGAAAGCGGATTGCAAAAATTTTCGTCCGCTGAACGTCTACGGAAAGACGAAGCTGGACGGAGAAAGAGCCGTAGAGAAATATACCGATAAGTTTTTCATTGTAAGAATAGCTTGGGCATTCGGCGCAAAAGGACATAATTTTGTGAAAACTATGCTGAAAGTGTCCGACGCAACGGTGAGAGTGGTCAACGACCAGATAGGCACGCCCACATATACCCTCGACTTGGCGCGACTGCTTGCGGATATGGCGGAAAGCGATAAATACGGTTACTATCACGCAACCAACGAGGGCGGATATATCAGTTGGTGTGATTTTGCAAAGGCAATATTCGAGACTGCGGGGTACGACACGAAAGTGGAATCCGTCACCACGGCGCAGTACGGTCTGTCAAAAGCGGCAAGACCTTTCAACAGTCGTTTGGATAAAAGCAAACTTGTCGAATGCGGTTTTAAGCCCTTGCCGAGCTGGCAAGACGCGCTCGAAAGATATTTAAAGGAGATTGGTTATTAATGGGACAGATAAAAGTTACGAAAGCGCCTATCGAAGGACTTTATATAATAGAACCCGCGGTTCACGGCGACAGCCGCGGATATTTTACGGAAACTTACAACAAACGCGATATGGAAGAAGCCGGTCTGAATATGAACTTTGTTCAGGACAACCAGTCTATGAGCGTCAAAGGCGTCCTGCGCGGCTTGCATTTTCAAAAGCAGTATCCGCAGGGCAAACTTGTGAGAGTAATCAGAGGAACGGTTTTCGACGTAGCCGTCGATTTGAGGACGGGCAGCAAGACGTACGGAAAATGGTTCGGAGTGGAGCTTTCGGAACAGAACAAAAAACAGTTCTATATTTCGGAGGGGTTTGCACACGGGTTTTTGGTATTGTCCGATGTCGCCGAATTTTGCTATAAGGTGACTGATTTCTATCATCCGGGAGACGAGGGCGGCATAGCTTGGAACGACCCGTCGATAGGTATCGATTGGAATGTCACGGGAAAATACTGCGGAAACGCAAAGGCGGACGGCTATACGCTGAAAGACGGAACGCCGCTGATTTTAAGCGAAAAAGACGAAAATTGGCAGAACTTGAAATAGTCTAAACAGCTCGGGCAACCGAGCTGTTTTTATAAAAAAACACCCTTTCCGTAAAGAAAGGGTGTTTGGCACCACTACGGGGAATCGAACCCCGGTTTTCGGCGTGAGAGGCCAACGTCCTAACCGCTAGACTATAGTGGCTTGATTGCGCCGTCCTTGAAACGACTATAATAATATATCATAAAATATCGGTAATGGCAAGGATTTTGAACGAGTTTTCGAAAAAACCGCAAGAATTTTTTTCGCAAAATCGAGTTGCGCCCGAAAATTGCCGAAAGTAATAAAAATATAAATTAAGGAAAATCGGATTATCGGCTCTTTTTGGTTGCTTTTTTCCAAAAAGTCATATATAATTGAACGGTAAGTTGATTTGTAGGTCAAGCAGTTGACTCGTTGTATATAAAGATTCGGTTTTTCGGATTGCAATGGTTTTCGGTTTTTGTTTTGCAAGACGGTTTCGGTTTTCGCTTGTGCCGTATTGTCATAAGGGAGTTTTATAAAGGTTTAAAGGCAGAACTGCGGATTCTGCATAGATAATATATTTTTAAGGAGCAATATTTTGATTACGGAAAAAGGTTCAGGAAGTCGGCGCACGGGCGGCGGAATTAACGCTGCCTCCGGGGGTGCCCGTTCGGCTGTGAGAATGGCCGGCGGAAGCGAGGGAAAGCATACGCAGTCGGTGTTCAGAGAGGAGAGAACCAGTCGGCAGGCAATATCGACCGATTCGGGAAAAGAAACGTCGCTGAAAGTTATGTTCTTGGGCGGAGTCGGGGAAATAGGCAAGAATATGACTGCGTTGGAATTCGGCGACGATATCATAATAATCGATTGCGGCGCGACGTTCCCGGACGGGGATATGCCGGGCGTCGATTTGGTAATACCAGACACGACTTACCTTTTGGCAAATAAGGACAAGGTTCGCGGCATAGTGCTTACCCACGGTCACGAGGACCATATCGGCGCGTTGCCGTACGTTTTGAAAGATTTGAACGTTCCCGTATACGGAACCAAACTCACGCTTACCATTCTCGACGCGAAGTTCAGAGAGCATAAAATGGAAAGCAGCGTCAACCTCAATGTCGTCAAGCCCAAAAGCGTCGTTCAGCTCGGCAAAAATTTCAAAGTCGAATTCATAAAGGTAAACCATTCCATTGCAGGCAGTTGTGCGCTTTCCATAACCACGCCCGTGGGCATAGTTTTCCATACGGGCGATTTCAAAGTGGACTATACGCCGATTGACGGAGAAATGATAGACTTGCAAAGAATAGCCGAGCTGGGTCAGCGCGGCGTTCTGCTGTTGCTTGCGGAAAGCACGAACATAGAACGGAAGGGAACGTCTATGAGCGAGGCTTCCGTCGGAAATTCCCTGAATACTATTTTTGCGGATAACGTGGACAGGCGCATTTTCATTGCGACTTTCGCGTCCAACATTCATCGCTTGCAGCAGATAATAGACCTTGCCGTCAAGTATAAGAGAAAGGTTGCGTTCAGCGGCAGAAGTATGATAAACATTGCCGACTGCGCAATGAAAATAGGCGAGCTCAAATATCCCAAGGACGTCATAGTGGACTTGGAAAAAGTAAATACGATTGACGACAAAAATCTTGTCATTTTGACTACGGGCAGTCAGGGCGAACCGATGAGCGCATTGACGAGAATAGCCAACGACGAGTTCAGCAAAATAAAAATAGGATTCAACGACACCGTCATAGTTTCCGCGTCTCCGATTCCCGGAAACGAACGTATGGTGTACAACGTGATAAATAATTTGTATCGCAGAGGCGCGAGAGTGATATACGAAAGTCTTGCGGAAGTCCACGTCAGCGGACACGCCTATCAGGACGAATTGAAACTTATGCATTCGCTGTTGAAACCCAAGTTCTTTATTCCCGTTCACGGCGAACACAGACATCTGAAAAAGCACGCCGAAATAGCTATGAAAATGGGCATTGCTTCGTCGAATATCATAATTACGGACATAGGCAACCGCGTAGAAGTCACCAAACGCGCCATACGGCTCGGGGATAACGTTCCTGCGGGTTATATACTCGTGGACGGTCTCGGCGTGGGCGACGTTGGCAGCGTCGTCTTGCGCGACAGAAAACATCTGTCGGAAGACGGACTTTTTGCCGTCGCCGTCAGTGTCGACAAACTGTCGGGAGAGGTGCTTGCGGTGGACGTTACGTCACGAGGATTCATTTTCGTCAAAGAGGACGACGAGATTTTCGAAGAGGCGAAAGACGCGGTGCGACGCGCAATCGGCGATATCGATTTGAAAGCCGCAGACGGCGATTATACGGGCGTCAAGAATGTCATACGCAAGGAACTGAAAGGCTATCTTTTCAAAAAGACGCGCCGCAATCCTATGATACTTTCTATGATTTTGGAAAGCTGATATGCCGTTCAAGACTCCTTCCAAAACTTCGGAGTTCATTCGTTCTCTGTTGCCCGAAGAAAACGACAAAGACGTTTTCGAGGTGGCAAAATACGCGGAAGAAAAAACCGTTCCGATACTGTTGCCGGAAACCGCGGCATTTTTGAAGCAGGCGGTAATTCTGAAACAACCGAAGAAAATTCTCGAAATCGGGACGGCGATAGGTTACAGCGGAACGATTATGCTCAAAAATTGCGACGCCGAATTGTACACCGTGGAAAAGGACGAAGACTGCGCAAATGTCGCAAAAAAATTCTTTCAAGCCGCAGGTTTATCCGAGCGCGCAACTGTTTTCGTGGGCGACGCTTGCGAAATAGTCCCGCTCGTAAAGGGCAGTTTCGACTTCGTTTTTTTGGACGGACCGAAAACAAAATATCCCGCGTTTTATTCGTATTTGAAAGAATTGCTTTCGGCGGGCGGAGTGTTGCTTGCCGATAACGTACTTTTCAACGGAATGGTGGACGGAAGCGGAGAATTCGTGCGAAAAAAAGCCACTATCGCGGAGGGTCTGGAAAAATATCTGAAAATCGTATTTGCGGATACGGATATGATTTCGAGCATTTTGCCCGTCGGCGACGGGCTTTGTATGAGCATAAAAAAGGTATAGGAATATGGAATTACTGTCGCCTGCGGGCAATACGGAAAAACTCAAAGCGGCTCTGCATTTCGGTGCGGACGCAGTGTATCTGTCGGGAAAAAAGTTCGGCTTGCGTGCCGCTTCCGACAATTTCGATGCGGACGAGTTGAAATCGGCAGTCGAGCTCGTACATAAAAACGGCAAAAAAGTTTACGTTGCATTGAATATTCTTGCGCACGACGCCGATTTCGACGGTATGGAAGAATATGTGCGGTATTTGGACGAAATAGGCGCGGACGCAGTCATTGTGTCCGATTTGGGCATACTTTCGCTGGTTCGCAAGGCGGCTCCGTCGCTCGCCGTTCACGTCAGCACGCAGGCAAGCGTCACAAACGGTTATGCCGCGAAATTCTATGCCGATTTGGGTGTTGCGAGAATAGTTCTCGCAAGAGAATTATCGTTGGACGAAATAGCGGCAATCAGAGAAATATTGCCCCTCGAGGTGGAGTTGGAAGCTTTTGTTCACGGCGCGATGTGCATATCGTATTCGGGACGCTGCCTGCTCTCCGATTACACTGCCGGCAGACACGCCAATCACGGCGAGTGCGCGCAGAGCTGTCGCTGGGAATATGCAGTGGCGGAAAAAACGCGCGGAGAGTATATGCCGGTGGAACAAGACGGACGCGGAACGTATATATTCAATAGTAAAGACTTGAATATGATAGAGCATATTCCGAAACTTGCGGCAGTCGGCGTTCACAGCTTGAAGATTGAAGGGCGCGTGAAATCGGTGTATTACGTCGGTTCGGTCACGAATGCCTATCGCCGCGCTCTGGACATCTATGAGAGCGGGAAAGACTGTCGTCTGCCGAAAAATATTATCGATTGTCTGTATAAGACGTCGCACAGAAAGTTTACCACGGGTTTCTATTTCGGCGAGGGCGGCGGACAGTGCTACGAGACGGCAAAACCTCAAAGCGATTACGATTTTTGCGGAGTGGTGACGGAACAATGCGCCGACGGCGTGATTTTCGAAATGCGCAATCGCTTCCGAACGGGGGATATGCTCGAAGTTCTCTCGTCGGGTTGCGACGACGGAAAATCGTTCGAGGTCGGAGAAATGAAAGACGCCGACGGCAATGTCGTGACCGACGCAAAAATAGTTCGGCAGCGCTTGTTTATAAAGACGCCGTTCGAACTATCGGCGGGAGATATGTTTCGTAAAAAGATAAAATGAGCCTGCGATAAAAAATTGGGACAGGCAAAATTCGACAGCTTTCTACATATAATGATAGTACCCCTGAAAGGAGCGCTGTATGATTGTAGAGAGCTTTTTGTATTTTTTAAGCAAGATATTCTGTTTCACGTCGTATGTGAACAATAAGGGTTCGTTCCCGAAACCGCTGCCGCCGGAGGAGGAAAGGAAATATCTCGAAGCGGCAAAGGGCGGAGACAAAGCCGCAAGAGAAATTCTGATACGACACAACCTTCGACTCGTGGCGCATATCGTGAAAAAATATTCGAATGCGGGAGAAGCCGACGACCTGATAAGCGTGGGCAGTATCGGACTAATAAAGGGTATCGAAACATTCGAATACGGCAAAGGTTCGCAGCTTGCGACTTATGCCGCAAAATGTATCGAAAACGAAATACTGATGTACATACGGGCAAACAAAAAACACAGACAGAACGTCAGCCTGTCCGAATCCGTGGGTATGGATAAGGAAGGCAACGAAATAACGCTTATGGATATTTTGCCGCTGAAAGAGGAAAGTGTCTTTTCAAAGGTGGAAACCAATATTTTAATGGAAAAGATTGTAAAAATAGTGGATACGAAACTTCCTCAAAGAGAAAGAGAAATCGTGCGGTTGCGGTACGGAATCGGCGGCAAGTCGCATACGCAGATAGACGTTGCGGAAAAACTCGGCATATCCCGCTCCTACGTGTCGCGCATAGAAAAAAAAGCGCTCTCGAAAATCTCCAAAATCATCGGCAGCGTGCAATAATACATCTTCGAAACTAGGAAAACCATTATTATATTAAAGGGAAGTTCTCATTATTTAAAAGTAAAAAGGTGTAGCCGAGCAGTGACACCTTTTTTGATTTTTATTTAGTAAATCGGTTGCAAATAAATGTAAAATATGATATACTAACTTAAATACATATTTAATGCTTCGGCAAGAAAAAAGGCTTCCTTTCAAGGAAGCCGTACCGCCGATGCGATTAAGTGGGTAGAATAAATTTTTATTTAAACTTGTCTTGTAGTTTCAATAAATATATTATAATCGAAGATGAACTGCGCGTCAAGCGTTTGGAGGTAAATATGATGAAATATTATGTGGGTATAGACATAGGCACCGACTCTGTCGGAATAGCTTGCACGGACGAAGAGTATAGACTTTTGCGGGCAAAAGGAAAAGTGCTTTGGGCGGTAAGACTTTTCGACGAGGCAAATACTGCGGAAGAAAGACGTATGAAAAGAACGGCTCGTCGCAGATTGATGCGCAGAGCACAAAGAATCGATTTGCTTCAAGAATTGTTCGAACCTTTTGTCACGGACAAACTGTTTTTCGCCAGACTGAACAACAGCGGATTTTTGTTCGAAGACAAAGACGAAAACTTGCAGTCGCCGTATGCGCTGTTTGCCGACGAGGGTTACACGGACAAAGAGTTTTATAAGACTTATCCGACAATTTTTCATTTGCGCAAAGCATTGACGGAAGGCAAGCAAAAATTCGATTTGCGTCTTTATTATCTCGCCATTCACCATATAGTCAAATATCGCGGACACTTTCTTTTCGAAGGGCAAGAGATGAGTGAAATCAGAGATATCAAAAGACTTTTCGACAGACTCAATGAAACGGCGAGCGATATTTTTAATGAGGGCGCGCCGGAATTTTCGTCGGACAGAGCCGAAGAGTTCAAAAAAGCGGTCTATGCAAAGACGGGATTAAACGACAAAAAGAAGGAATGTTTCAAGCTGTTCGATGTAGGAAACGATAAAAAGAAAAAAGAGATAATAACCGTATTGCTGGGCGGTACGGGAAAAATGTCGGTCATATTCGACAACGAAGAATATAATAGCGAAAAAATTTGTTTTAAGGGATTGTCGGCAGAAGAGTTCGAAGCGAAAAAGGAAACTTTCGGTGACGATTTCGATTACCTGTCGGCAATGAAAAGCATATACGATTACATTGTATTCGAAAATATATTGCAAGGCAGTTCCTACATTTCCGACTCTATGATAAGGCTGTATGAAAAGCATAAGAGTGATTTGAGAAAATTAAAAGATTTTGTTGCGGCAAACTATTCTCGTGATATTTATAACCGGATTTTCAAAGCAACCGACCAAGAAAAGAATTATGCAAATTACATTGGTTACACAAAAATAAAGAAGAAAAAAGTCGGTGTTCCGAAGTGTAAAATCGAGGATTTCGGACAGTATCTCAAAAAGACTCTTTTTGGCGACACATTGAAATCCGAGCAGAACGCCATTAGGAACGAATTATTAGAAGAAATAGATAACGGAACGTTTTTACCGAAAATATTGAATTCGGATAACGGCTTATTCCCGTATCAGATAAATCTTTCGGAACTCGACGAAATATTGAAAAATCTTTGCAGGGACTATCCCGCATTCGCCGAAAAAACCGACGGATTGAGCGTTGCCGAAAAAATACGTTCGATACATACGTTCCGCATACCGTATTATGTCGGACCATTAAATACTTACGGCGGAAATGCTTGGGCAGTTCGCAAGAAAGAGGGAAGAATTACTCCTTGGAATTTCGACGATATGATAGATAAGGCGCAAAGCAACGAAAAGTTTATGCGCCGAATGACGAATAAGTGTACCTATCTCTATAATGAAAATGTTTTGCCGAAAGGGTCTATCATATATCAAAAATTCTGTGTTCTCAACGAATTGAACAATTTGAGAATCAACGAGCAGAAGATTTCCGTCAAACTCAAACAGGAAATCTATAATGACCTGTTCCTGAAATGTAAACATATCACATATAAAAAAATACGTGAGTATCTTGTAGACAAAGGATATTTCACAAAAAGCGAGGAAACGTCCATCTCGCTTTCGGGAACGGACGGGGGCTTCAAATCTTCGATGAACTCATATTTGATAATGAAAAGAATTCTCGGAGATTTTGCGGACAAGCATCTCGATATTTGCGAAGACATAATTCTTTGGCATACGTTAAATACCGATAAGAGCATTGTAGAGAACTTGATAGCGGAGAAATGCGGTAAATACGACGAAATATCTTCAAAAATCAAAGAACTTAAAGGCTTGTCTTTCAAAGAATTCGGAAGTCTTTCGCAAAAGTTTTTGTGCGGAATCAGAGGCGGCGTAGACGAGGAAACGGGCGAAACATATAATTTGACGGAAACATTGTATAATACGAACAAAAACTTGAATCAGATACTTTACTATGATAAGTATACGTTTTTGAAAAGAATCGAAGAGGAAAACGGCGAAATATCGAATGATATAGCCGTAGAAACTTTGAAAGAAATGGGATTGCCTCCGCAGGTAAGGCGCGGTGTCTGGCAAGCATTGCAAATGGTGGAGGAATATGTAAAAGTGCTGGGTTGTCCGCCCGAAAAAATATTCGTGGAAGTCACGAGAGGAGACGAATCGAAAGGTAAAAATAAGGGCGTAAGAAGCGTTTCTCGGAAAAATAAGATAGAAACTCTTTATAAAGATATCAACGATATAGAAAGTCTGAAAAAAGAATTGAATAGAGAAGATATCGACGGCAAACTTCGCGCGGAAAGAGTGTACTTATATTTTAAACAGCTCGGAAAGTGCGCGTATTCGGGAGAGCCAATCGACTTGAACGACTTGGACAGCAAACGTTACGACGTAGACCACATTTTGCCGCGGTCTTTGACCAAAGACGACAGTTTGGACAATAAGGTACTTGTTGTTCGCTCGTGCAATGCTAAAAAGAGCGATACATATCCCGTACCTGCCGAATATCAAAGCAAAATGAAAGCCGATTGGGCAATTTGGAAGAAAAGCGGCTTGATGAGCGACAAAAAGTATTCGCTTTTAACGAGAACAAAGCCGTTGGACGACGGAGATTATCAAGACTTTATCAACAGACAAATTGTTACCACGGGGCAGATGTCAAAAGCCGTGGCGGAACTTTTGAAACGCAAGTACGGGGAGAGTACAAAAATAGTTTACAGCAAGGGCATAAATGTTTCCGATTTCAGGAATAAGTACGATATCGTCAAGTGTCGAGAAACAAACGACTTACACCACGCTCGTGACGCATACCTGAATATTGCCGTCGGTAATGTATACGACACGAAATTCACGAGCGTTAAAAATATGTTCAATAAAAGAGAAGACGACACTTGGCGTCGGTACAATTTGGCGAAGTTGTTCGACAGACCCGTTGACGGTGCGTGGAATCCGAATGAATCATTAAAAATCGTAAAAAATACTCTTTCTCAAAACAGTATGCCGGTTACAAGATATGCTTATACCGAAAACGGCAGATTTTACAAAGAAACGGTGTTTAAGGGCGGAGATGACGGCATAGATGCGCCGAGAAAAGAAAATCTCTCGGCAGAAAAGTACGGAGGATTCAAAAGTCTTTCGACCGCATATTTTGCCGTAGTGCAATCCGTTTATAAAAAGGGCAATATAGTCAAAACGATTGAGAGAGTGCCTGTTCTCATTGCATATAGACTAAAAAACGATAAAAATGCATTTATAAACTATTTGACGGACAAAGTAGGTTTAAAACAGCCGCAGATACTTGTAGAAAAAGTCAAACTCAAAACTTTGTTGGAAGTCAACAAAACTCCCGTTTGGATAGCGGGAGTTACGGGAGACAGTATCTTGGTGCATAATGCCGTGCAGTGGTATACCGATTCCGAAACAGATAAATATGTCAAGGGACTCGTAAAACTTGCCGACTTATTGAAGGACAAAAAAATATCGAGCGATAATGCGGAAGACGGAAGATTTGTCTTACACACAAACCGTTTCGGCGAAGAGCGGCTTGTAATAGAGCCGACACAAAATATAGAGTTGTATAACAGAATTATTTTGCAGCTGAAAAAGTCGATTTACGGCGGAGTTAAATCAATCGGCACTTTTCGCGCAAATATGGAAAAAGGGGCGGAGACTTTCAAAATGCTTCCTTGCAACAAACAAGCAGAAGTGCTTTCGGAATGCATTAAATTTTTAAAATGCAATGCGGTCACTGCCGATTTGTCTTTACTTGGTTTGAGTAATCGTTGTGGTATTTTGAAGATAAATAAAAACATAACAGAGTCGGATATCGAGATAATACACGTTTCTCCCTGCGGGTTGACCGTAAGACGGAAAAAGGTATAAAAAATTGGGGTTCAGAACGGTAATAGTAAATTCCAGAGTTAAAATGGAATTGCGGTTGAACTCTATGATAATACGCGGAGATACCGAAAAGAAAATATTTATAAACGAAATAAATACAGTCATTGTTCAAAGCACGGCAGTATCGATGACGGCAGCGCTTTTAAACGAGCTTTCGCGAAACAATATCAAGGTAATTTTTTGCGACGAAAAATGTAATCCGTCCGCAGAATTGTTACCGTATTACGGAGCGCACAATACTTCCAAGCGTTATAAAGTGCAAATCGGTTGGAAGCAAGAAACAAAAGATGCCGTTTGGCAGATGATTATAATGCGAAAAATAATAGAACAATCGCGATTGCTTCGGGAGACAGGAAAAGATAAAGAAGCGCAAATGCTGATTGATTATGCGGCGGAAGTGGAAATGGGCGACGTAACCAACAGGGAGGGGCACGCAGCAAAGGTTTATTTTAACTGTTTGTTTCCGAGCGGAGAAAGCCGTAGGGACGATACGTTTTTAAACGGCTGCTTGAATTACGGTTACGCAATATTGCTTTCGGCTTTCAATCGCGAAGTTGCGGCAAGCGGATATATGACGCAACTCGGAATTTGGCACGATAACGAGTTCAATCAGTTTAATTTGAGCAGTGATTTAATGGAACCGTTTCGACCATATGTCGACAGGGTAGCGATGAAAATAAAGTACAACGATGAAAAGTTTAAATATAAATTGATTGATTTGTTGAACTACAATACCGTTATAGGAGGAAAAAGCACTACTTTCGATTTGGCAATCAGAACGTATGCAAAAAGCGTTTTTCAGGCACTGGCAAACGACTGTACGGACGATATGGTTTTTCCGGAAGAAGTAAAGTTCAAAAATGAATTATAGGTTTATGAGACTGATGGTATTTTTCGATTTGCCTATGCAAACGGATAACAATAGGAGAGAATATACGCGTTTTCACAAGTTTTTGCTGAAACAAGGTTTTATTATGATGCAAAAGTCCGTATATACGAAGCTGGTCATAAATAATGTTACAAGTGCATTTATGAAGCAAAAAGTAAAAGAGAATCTTCCGAAAGAAGGACTTGTAGAGTTGCTGGAAGTGACCGAAAATCAATTTTCGCGTATAGAATACTTGGTCGGAAAAGAACAGCAAATAACGGAAGACGGTACCGATAGGATTGTGGAAATATGAAAGAGAATCCAATAGTCACGATTATTCATAATAAAATCGAAACGCCTATCAAAATAACAAGCGCCAATCCAATAGTGCTTATAATCGAAAATACGTCAGAATTTTTTGCTCTTGTTTCGGAACTTAAAAGTCAATTTGCAGGCGAAGACGGTAATTTCATATTGTTAAAAGAAGACAATAGGATTTCTTTTGAAAAATTCGGAGACATTGTTTCCGATGTTTTTGATATTGATTTCGTAAGCAAGAAAATAATATCTTCTTTGTATAAAAAATTAGACAATTTGTCAAAAGAAGATACATTAAGATTGCATTTGAATAAAGTAAATACGTGTCTTGCGGAATTTTATAATGACTTATTCGACAAAATCGATTTGTCATTGACATTCGACGAGGTGGAAACAAGTGATTTACTAAAAACCGCAAATGTTTCTCTGCAAGTTATTTACGACAGTTGTCTCGAAAAAATAGTGTGCTATATAAATGCTATGACGCAATTGAAAAGTATCGAGTTTTTTGTTTTTGTACATCTGAAAAGTATTTTGTCCGATAATGAGTTGGATTTGCTTTATAAACATTGCGAACGAGAAAAAGTGGGTTTGATTTTAATAGAAAGTTGTGCCAACAGAAAAAAACTGTCAAATGAAGTTGCAATAATAATAACCTCCGATTTATGTGAAATAGTTGACAATAACACTGTATAAATAGTAAAATTATAATATGAAACTGCCGTAAATAGTCAATATGCCGATTTTCATACCGATTTGAGGTTTGAGAGTCTTGTAGTTTCATAAGTGGTTAAAACATTGGAGGCGATTTTGTTTGCGGCTTGTTCGTTTGAGAGTCTTGTAGTTTCATAAGTGGTTAAAACCGTATTTCACAAGCCACGCTCCACCAAAAAGTTTGAGAGTCTTGTAGTTTCATAAGTGGTTAAAACTTTTTTCTGCGGTCTTGCGGGGGATAAGTGGTTTGAGAGTCTTGTAGTTTCATAAGTGGTTAAAACGCGCGGTCAGTTCGTGCAAGGGTTTGTTATGTTTGAGAGTCTTGTAGTTTCATAAGTGGTTAAAACCGGATATAGTCATAAAAATTACACTCCTTTGTTTGAGAGTCTTGTAGTTTCATAAGTGGTTAAAACAATTTGATATAAAAGTGCCGAAAAACCCTTGTTTGAGAGTCTTGTAGTTTCATAAGTGGTTAAAACGAAGCAAAAAGCAACATAGTAGATTATTGTGTTTGAGAGTCTTGTAGTTTCATAAGTGGTTAAAACGTAATACCCGCAAAAACTAATGACCAAATCGTTTGAGAGTCTTGTAGTTTCATAAGTGGTTAAAACTATTAATCTTAAAGCGGTGTTGGACGACCCGTTTGAGAGTCTTGTAGTTTCATAAGTGGTTAAAACAAAATTTTTTTATGAGGAGCATACCAAAATGTTTGAGAGTCTTGTAGTTTCATAAGTGGTTAAAACGAAGAGGTATAACTATGTACCATTTTACTAATATGCGCAAATGGACAATGTAGTTATTTGGTTAAGTTTCTTTGCCTA
>CAJUPB010000012.1 GCA_910588155.1 uncultured Christensenellaceae bacterium | reverse complement strand
ATTTTTCCTATAAAGTCTTTTTGACTACTTTTTCCTATTTATTTGTCAAGGTGCACGCTTGTCCACATAGGGACAGCCTTGATATAATAACATATATTATATCCGTCTGTCAAGTATTTTTCACAAATATTTCATCTTTTTTTATAAAAAGTTACCGATATTGCAACTTTATTTCAACAACGGAAAAAGGAACGACTAAAATCCCGTCATTCCTTTTTCAAATCGCGTTATATTATCAGCAAATCGATATCGGTCCTTAATTCGAGCTTTTCAAACAGCGCGTCGGTTCCGCTCAAAGTTTGTTCATACTTTTTGGCATTTTTGCGATACAGTCGGGCATCGTATTTGAACGGGTCGACTTTTACTTCCTTGGCTTTTTCCCAACCGTTCTTTATCTGTTTGTCGATATATTCTTTCAACTTATCTCGCAGTGCGTCCATAAGCTGTTTTTCGGTAAAGCCTTTTTCTTGTTTTTCCGACAGTTTGTGGTTGTCTTCCGTTTCCAACTGCGCTTTGATTTTAACAATGATGACAGGTTTGTCTTCTTCGAATTTCGCCTTGACGGAAATTCCTTTTTTCTTCATCTTGAAAGAAAACTGCCCCAGGTTTTCGCCGTCGTATTCGAATTTGTCCAGCTTTACAAGCCCCCTGTCCGACTGCGGGTCCTGCCAAGTGATAGCCAAAGTGGTATCTTCGTCGAACTCCGCGACGCCTTTATAGTCCTTGAAAATAAGCGCTTTTTCGGCAGACGCTATTTGCGCCTCCTGACTGCCGCCACTGCTGTCTCCGCTTTGCTCTTTTTGACCGCCGCCTTGTTCTCCGCCCTGCTCGCCCTGCGATTGACTGTCTTGACCGCCGCCCTGTTCTTTTTGTCCGCCGCCCTGTCCGCCGCTTTGCTCTCCGCTTCCGCTGTTACTGCCTCCCGGTCCCATTTTGACGACGGGCAGATATGCCCCTTTGCCGACGCTTCCGCAATTTGATGCAAAACGAAGCAGCGACACCATAGGTATTTGCGCATTCTCCACGGAAAATGACAAAAAGCTGCCTAGCGAGAATGCTGCGGATTCCGACAAACCCGCCGCACCGTCAATAAACTCCTCCGCCGTTCCGTCGGCGGCTATCACGGACGCCCCGTCGGAAATCAGTCCCGACGCCACGAGATAGCTGACCTCTTCTTCCACTCCGCTCATACAAAGCTCGCGTCCGAACGCCACCAATCCGCAGTGCGACAATTGCGCGTCTTTGCCGAGAGCTCGGGCGAGCGAATCTATCGCATCGCTCAAATCATCGCCTTCCGCGCTTGCCGTGGTTTCTTTTCCGCCGCTGCTCTCTCCGCCGCCGCTTGCCACGCTTATTGCCGCCGTTATCATTATTTTGTCCTGTTCCGTTTTATCGACGCCGATTGCCGTTATCATCACGCGCGCGTCTATCTGCGGCTGCTTGTCCGCGATTCCGGGATAGAACAGAAACAGCAGCGCAACGCCTATGACCGCGACTTTATAAAATATAAGCTGTTTACGCTTTGTCACCGTTCTTACCCTCCCGTATTCTCTTGACTCCCCACACAACCAAACAGACAGCCGCGACGACAAACGGCAAAATTTGCACTCCTATCGCCAACGGCGCGGCATAAACCGTCGCAAAGTTGAAAAGCCGAACGTCGCAGGGCGCAACGGTATGCATCAAAATATATACGGCAAGAGCGGACAGCCAACTGTACAGCCACGGTTTCTTTATGCCGATAATTCCCGAAAGCGCTCGCGCGCAGCAGTGCTGAAACAGACCCGTTTCGACAAGCAATACCACCGACCACACTGTAAACACTATGAGGTCGATACGTCCGAAATTATAATTGCTGACGTACTGATTCATATCCGCGGCGTTATTGCCGTAATAAATCAATTGCGTCACGGAACCGTAAGCCGCAGACAGAGCAAACGTCAGAGCCGTCGCCAACGCTCCCGATGCGGCAGCCGCGGAAACACTGAAAAGCTTCGTATGTTTTTTAAATTCCACGTTTCGGAAAAATCCGAAAAGAATGGGATAATTTCCCGTCCAAAGCGCAAATTTCAAAGGGCTTTTCAACGCCGCGCCATTATTGTGAAGTATCGGAAAAACATTTCCGTAATCGATGTCTCCCGAAAACGCAGTCAACACAATCACTATGACCGTGACTACGGCAATAGGCAACAAAAGTTCGCAAAGCCTGCCCAAACCTCTCGCTCCTCCTCCGCCGAGTATGGCGGAAAGTCCGCACAGCAGACCGAGGAATACCAACCAATCGAGATTGTCGAAAACCGTTTTTCCGAAAAACAGTCTGGCTTCTCCGACCAGCAACATAAGTTTGCACAGTGTCCACAGAAAAAGCACGACGCCGAAAATTATCTTCAAGACACGATATGCCTTGCCGTTGAAATTGCCCTTCTTCAAGTAATCCATAACGGCAAGCGTGCAATACAGTGCCGCGCAGTCGAACACGGAGAGAATCAGCATAGTAATCCAACCGTCCCTGCCTCCCTCCATAACGAGCAGTGCGGGCAGGTTCAGCATATTCAATCCGAGTCCGATGACAAACGTCATACAGACCAGCTGAAAAGACGATACCGCCTTGGGTCGGTCACCCTCGCGCGCAGACGAGATATTTGTTGTAAGCGTTGACGAAAACATATTTTCTCCCCTTTTCTATCCTTGTTTTCCCTCTCGCATGCGGTTTGACGTGGGTATGCCGAAAGGTCTTTTCTTCATATCCTTGCGCGGAGAAAGCGTGACGCCGTCCTTCAAATCCGAAGCAATCATAGGCGCGAACGGAGCAAGATACGGGCTGCCGTAGCAATCCATACGGCACAGATAATGCACGACATATATTCCCACTATTATTATGCCGAGCGCGCCCGCGATACCGCCCGCCAACGTCACAATCATTCGCAGCAAGCTCATTGTTCCCACTTCGTTCGGCGCGGTGAAAAGCGCTATGCTCGAAAGCGCGGCAAGCATTACCGAAGGCGAACTCACGAGTCCGGCTTTTACCGCGGTATCGCCGAGAACTATTGCGCCCACTATACTCATCGCCATACTGACGGCACGCGGCATACGCACGCTGGCGTCGCGAATTATTTCGAACAGCAGCAGCACGAACATCATTTCCCACATAGGCGGCAGCGGCACGCCTTTCACGGCGTTCATCAGCGTTATCAAAAACTTATTCGGCAACATATCGTAATGGAACACCTGAAAAGCGACGTACACGCCCGGAAGCAACACCGCGAAAAATATTGCGAGCAAACGAACGATACGCAAAAAAGACGTAAAGCCGCTGCGTTCGTAATAGTCGTCGCCCGATTGAAAATCTTCGGCAAGCAGAAACGGCAGCGTCAGCACCATAGGCGAACCGTCGGTTATGACAGCCACTCTTCCTTCTGCTATCTTCGCCGCGGCAACGTCGGGTTTTTCCGTAAAACCCACCTGCTTGAACATCGAGTACGGGCTTTTTTCGAGATAAGGAACGAGATAATTTGAATCGATTAGCGCATCGATTTTGATGTTTTCGATTTTTTCGATAACTTCGCGTACGATTTTTTCGTCCGCGACGGAACTCAAATAAACCACCGTAACCGCCGTTTTGGACTGTTCGCCGACGGTCAGTTTTTCCATACACAGCTTCGGCGATTTGAATCTGCGCTGCAAAAGCGACATATTCGTTTTTATGTCCTCCGTGAAGCCCTCTCTCGGTCCTCTGACCACGGTTTCGGTTGGCGGCTCCATAACGGCACGTTTATCGTATTTTTTTGCTTCGATTACGAGTATGTCCGTTTCGCCGTCCAAAAAGAAAGCGCCGTCGCCCGAAAGCACCGACTGCATCGCCTCATTTTCGCTCTCAACGATTTGAGTTTCCGAAATGAAAATGACACTTTTGTCTATATCGGATATGCTTCTGCCGCCGTTTTGCGCCGCTCGAATGAAATCGCGCAAAGCTTCGGCGTCGGTAAGGTCGGGATTGAAAAACAGCGCCGCATTCTTTTTTCCGCAAGTAAAATCTCTGCGAACGACGTTGCACCCCTCCTCGAATAGTTTTTGAAATCTGTCTGCTTGTTCCATACGAAAAGTATGCGTATGACAGCGCAATTTTATGTCGCAAACAAAAAAGACGCCCGTTTACGCAACGAGCGTCCGAATATATACTGTTTTTATCACACAAAACCCAGCGATATCAAAATGGCTCTGTCCACCTTCGACATTGTTTCGGCGTCAAGCTGCCCCAGCCTTTCTTTGAGTCTGCGTTTGTCCAGCGTGCGTATTTGTTCCAATAAAATCACCGAATCTTTCGGCAGCCCGAACTGCCCTTGCCGCACCTCTATATGCGTCGGCAATTTTGCCTTTGTAAGCTGCGAGGTCACGGCACAGGCAATTACCGTCGGTGAATACTTGTTGCCGACGTCGTTTTGTATGACGAGAACGGGACGGGTTCCGCCCTGCTCCGAGCCTACGACCGGGCTCAAATCGGCATAATATATCTGTCCCCGTTTCACCTGTTCCATTCGGGTTTCGATTACCTCTTCGTATTATTTCAAATTCGCCCACTGCAAATTCAATTCGCCGCAAGCTTCGTAGCCGTCTTTCATATCCTCTGCTTTTATGCTATGCGGGTCGATGGCAAAACGGTGCAACAAAAGTCGAATCAGTTGTTCCACGCTCATATTGCGCTCTCTCGCGCCGCTTGCGAGTATCCTTTCCAACTCCGTGTCCACCTCTATAACGTATTTGCTCACGATATTTATTACCCCTTTTTTATAACTTATACTGTTAGTATAACAATTTTTTCGATTTATATAGTGCGAAACAAAATATTTACGCGTAATAACAAAAACGCCCCGCAAAATCTTGCGAAGCGCTTGAAACACCTTTATTGATTTATATTAAGTCGATTGATTCGGAAACCAGCACGGAATTTTCCCCGAGCTCTTGCGACGCTTTTTCTCCCGCCTTTCCCATAATATAACAGGCCTTTGCTGCGGCTTCCGCGATATCCAATCTCGCCGAAAGCGCCGCAATCGCGCCTGCCAACGCATCGCCGCTTCCGCCCTTTGCCATAGCGGGAGAACCTGCCGCGTTTATATAAACGCGCTCACCGTCGCTTATGACGGTACAATTGGATTTGTTCACGACAACGGCGTTCAGCTTTTTTGCGACCTCTCTTGTTCTGTCTATTATTTTGCTCTCGTCGCATTCCCCGAACAAACGGCGGAACTCGCCTCTGTGCGGAGTCAGCACGAGCCGGCATTTATGACCTTCGAAAATATCGTCACGTCCTTTGACGGCGTTCAAAGCGTCTGCGTCGAGTATGACCGTTCCTTCGAAATTGCGGCACAAATATCCTAATATATCGGGCAAATCTTCGTTTGCGCCCATCCCCATTCCCAAAGCCACTACGTCCGCATTTTGCGTCAGCTCCCGCAAAGCAATTTCGTCAAAAGCGATATAACCGTCTTTATCGGGCAAAAATGCAAGCGTGGCTTCTTTTACCTTGTCATAAAACGCATCTTTCAAAGAACGGGCGACACAAATTGTCACCAGTCCCGCGCCGTTTTTTAATGCGCTTAAAGCGCACAATTGCGGCGCGCCCGTCATCGTGGGGCAGCCTCCGATAATGCACACTCTGCCGTAATCGCCTTTGTGCGCAACTCTCTTTCTCGAAGGCAACCGCGGCGTTTCGTCCTCGCACAAAATCGCCCCGACGGACACCGGTATGCCGATATTCACAACTTTGACTCTGCCGCAAAAATCCGCGCCGTCCCCCAAAAAATGTCCGTATTTGTAAGCCGAAAACGTAACCGTAATATCTGCTTTGACGGCGCACCCCAAAGCCTTTCCGCTGTCAGCACAAAGCCCCGAAGGAATATCCGCCGCAATGACCTTTGCTCCGACGCCGTTGATAAGCTCAATAGCTGTTTTGAATTCGCCGTCCGCCGCCCTGTTCAGTCCCACTCCGAACACGGCGTCTATTATAACGTCGTACAAGTCGGCACGTTTTTCAAATTCGCGCAAAGTGTATATTCTGCCGCCGAGAGCCGCAAATGCCGCAAGCCTGCTTTTCACGGCGGCATTGCTCTTTTCTCCCGCTTTCACGGCATCCGTCCTATATCCTTTCAGCATAAGCAAACGCGCCAAACTGGCTCCGTCCGCCCCGTTGTTGCCGCAGCCAATCACAACCGCGATTTTGTTTTTCCTGCCGAGTTCGCCCTCGATTGCGCCCAACATAGACGCCGCGGCGTTTTCTATCAATATGTCTTCGTTCAGACCTATTTTTGCTGCTTGCGTTTCGCACTCGCGCATTTGTCCGACGGTCACTACTCTGTTCATATTTGCTCCCTACAAAATTATCGCTACCGCCACGGCAGTCGTCGACGTGTGAGAAACGGATATTTCCACACACCTGTTTCCGAGCAATTCTTTGGCTTTTCCGCTCAATACGGCAATAGGTTTTCCGCTTGCGTCGTGGCTCGTCTCCACATCTGTCAAAGCAAATCTTATGCCGCTGCCCAAAGCCTTCGCCACGGCCTCCTTGACGCACCAAAAGCCGGCAAGAGATTCGTATGCGCCGTTCTTTTTTTCAAAATACTCCCGCTCGCCCGCCGTAAACGTTTTTTCGACAAACCGTTTGTTCTGCGCCGCGCGTTCTATTCTTGCCGTTTCGACAATATCCACTCCCAGCATATTACTTTCTCACCGCGTCCGCAATTGCTCTCGCCACGGCTTCTTCCGCAGCCACTCCGACGGCCATAAACTGCGCGTCGACTTTGTTTGACGAAAGCGCAAACAGGGTGTCCCCGTCGAAATCGGTATGAACGGGGCGTATGGCTCTTGCCATACCGTCGTGCGCCAAAGTCGCAATTTTGTTTGCCTGCAACTTCGTCAGTTTCGCGTCTGTCATAATACAACCTATCGTGGTATTTCCGCCCTTCATCAATTTCATAAAGTCGTTGTTGACAATACAACCCGCCGTATCGATAAAGCTTCCGTCATTGGCTTTCGCTCCCGCAAGGATTTTACCGCTGTCTGCGTCGCGCACGTCGCCGCAAGCATTAACTACGACAACGGCGGTCACGGTAGCCGCGCCGACGGCAACGGTTGCGATTCCCAAGCCGCCCTCGCTCGCAAATGCGTCGCCGCGTATTTTGCCTACGGTCGCACCCTTGCCTGCGCCGACTTTTCCGCGAATAGGTCTGTCGCTTGCATTGTCGCACGCCGCTTTGCCTGCGTTCATATCGGGATAATGATAGGAATCGCCTTTCAAATCGTAAATGACCGCGCCTGCGACAAGCGGCACGATTTTATCTCCCATTTTATAACCCACACCCTTTTCACGCAGCCATTCCATAATTCCGCAGCAAGCTTGAAGTCCGTACGACGAACCTCCGCACAACGCAACGGCGTGTACTTCTTCAATGGCTTTTTCCGCTCTCAAAAGGTCGGTTTCCCGCGTCCCCGGAGCACAGCCGCGCACGTCGACTCCGCCGACGGCACCGTCGCACAGAATGACGCTGACTCCCGTATGTTCGTCGTTGTAATGTCCGAGTTTAAAACCGTCGGGTATTCTGCTTTCCATAACCTATTCTCCTTTTCTATTCTTCTTCGTCGAAAGCGCCTTCGCTTTCCAACGCATCGATTGCAAACGAGATGTCCTCTCCGTTGCAGCCTTTTGCGTATAATTTGTTTTTCAGTTTATACTTGTCTTTGCCGCAACTTCTCCACAGTGACCGTGCAAGCGCAACGACCGCTTCGTCACGGTCGCACCCGTCAAGCTGTTCGTCTATAATATCTCTGTCCACACCGCGTTTTATAAGTTCGTTTTTCAAACGAACCGCGCCGTATCGGCATTTGTTCTCGTCTATATACTGTCTTGCATAAGCGGCGTCGTCCAAATATCCGAGTTCCGAAAGTCTTGCGCAAACCTTATCCGAAACGGCGGAGAGATAGCCCTTGTCTTTGAGAAAATCTCTGATTTCCCTCTCGCTTCTCGGGCGCACGGAAAGACGACTCAAAGATTTGTCGAGCGCCGTAACATATTCCGATTCCGCCTGTATGCGGGCAATGTCCTCACCGTCGATTTCCGTTCCGATTTCGAGACGGTTTTTGACTGCGGTAAGCTCGTCCAATCCGCAGAGGAATGCGCTGTCCAAAAACAGACTGACCCTGCTCTTGTTACCTTTCTGCCTTACTATGTCCGTAATCTTTCCCATACTTTTACACGTCCTTTTGCCGAATAAACGTCGCCTGCTCAACGAATACTATATGCAAGAAATATAACAGGAGGAGCAATTATGCCCAACATCACAACCAAGAGTCTTTCCAAACTCGGCGAACTGCTGGATTCGGAAAACCTCTCCTACAAAAAATGCTGTAACTATGTTTCCGATATTTGCGACGAGCATCTCAAAGCCAACGTCGGCAGATATGCGAACAACTGCAAGCACCGTTTCGAGACCATACTCAACTATCTCGAAAACCAAGACTGAAATAAAGGAGGATTGCCGATTATGAAAACAGTAACCGATAATGCACAGCAAAAATGCAAACTTGACGACTATGACGTCATTTCCGACATTTTGGGCTGCCACAAAACGCTTGTGAAGCTCTATGCCGAAGCCATCATAGAATGTGCCGACGAGAACTTGCGCGAACTCTTGCACACACTTATGAACGAGTGTGCGGCAGACCAATACGACGCATTCCGCTATATGAACGAAAACGGAATGTACGAAACAACTTGCGCGGACTGCAACGAAATCACCTGCGCTTGCGAAAAATATTGTTCTTGCAGCGCAAACTGCTGATTGCCTAAACAAAAGAGATGCGGTTCTTTCCCGAAAGGAAGGAGCCGTTTTCTTTATAAAAGACGCAATGCTTTCGCCGTACTCTCCGAAATTTCGCGCGGTACCGGGAGACTTCTGCTCGGGGAATGAAAGTCGCCGCCGTTTGTAATGAACAAACCGTTGGCTTTTCCGATTTCCGTAAATTTTTTCACGACGTCTTCTTGCGCCTGTTTATAGCTCGCCTCTATTCCCGAAAGTCCGCGTTTTGTCAGCATTTTGATATATGAAGCAAGCTTATCCGAATTCATTCTTATTCGCACGGGATGCGCCAGCACGGCTATACCGCCGCAATCGCAAATAAGGCGAACCGCCTCTTCGGGCCCGAAAGAATCGTTGGGGACATAACACGGACCGCCCGCTCTCAACCACTTGTCGAAACAACTTGCCATATCGGGCTCGTATCCCGCATCCACAAGCCCCATCGCCGCGTGCGCTCGGGAAGGATTTCTTTTGGCAAACGAGCGAGCTTTGTCAAAATCCAGCGGCATACCATACTGCTTCAAAAGCTCCAAAGTTCTCTCGAAACGCACACGTCTGGATTCGGACATATCCGCATCGAACTTTTTAAACTTCGGATTGTTTTTATCGACGTAATAACCGAGAATATGAATGTCGCACCCGTCGTATGCGGAAATTTCCACACCGGGAACAAACTTCAATCCGAACTCTTCCGCCGCCGCACAAGCCTCGTCCACGCCCGCCATAGTATCGTGGTCGGTGAGCGAAAACGCATCTGCTCCCGCTTCCGACATATATCGCGCAAGTTCTCTCGGGGACAAATCCCCGTCGGAATAATAGGAATGTGCGTGCAAATCGGCTTTCATATTCACTCCTTGCTTTTTTCGTTCTTTCTCAAATTCTCCGCTTTGACCGCCGCCCGTTCCGTCAGCCACAACCTATTGTTAAGGCGCGGATTCAGCAAACATACGTCCAACATCTCTTTCAAAAACAGACCAATCTGTTCGCCGTCCAGACCTGCCGCGTGACAGTCGTTGCCGTCTATTTCCAAGTCTCCGACGTATATCGGCGCACCGCTTTCTATCAGCTCCCATTTGACCGCAGTAAAGCGATTTTCACCAAGCTGCTCTTTTAATACCATACCGGTGGCAAGTTTATCGGCATTTATCAAGTCTATCAAGTCGTCTATTATATCGAAGTTTGCCGCGACAAAGCGCTTTACTTTCGCGGAGGACGTGTTCCCCGCCATATCGTACATATGATTCAACACGAGTTTTTTGACGAAAGCTATCTCGTCGTTGCTGTACCGCAATCCGTAATAGCCCATTCGTCTTTCGGCAATCTGCGAGGAGACCAACTCGTGCCCGTGCATATTGCCGTGTTTTTCCATACAATAAGCTTTGCCCAAATCGTGAAAAAGAGCCGCAAGCCTGACTTTCACGGGCGCATATGCCACGGTGCGGAAAGTATGTTCCGCCACGTCGTACTTATGGTATGCGGGGTTCTGCTCCACTCCCACACACTGTTCCACTTCCGGAATCAGATATTTGAAAAGTCCCATTTTGGCAAGCAGTTTCACTCCGCGGTAATGGGCCTGGTCAATGCCGTTGGCAACGTCCGCCGCAAGAATTTTGTCAAGCTCTTCCCGTTTTCTCTCCGGCGTTATATCCTTCAACAGCTCGGCTTTCGCCATAGCCGCCGAAGCCGTCGCTCCGTCGATTTTGAAGCCGAGCTGACAGGCGAAACGTACGAGACGTATGATTCTCAACCCGTCCGACGAAAGCGTACGCTCGGGCTTATACGACCGAAGCACTCCGCGCTCTATGTCGGCTATTCCACCGACCAAATCTATAAGCTCGTCGTTTATAATATCATAATATACACTGTTGCAAGTAAAATCGCGGCGGAGTGCGTCCTGCTTTATATCCGTCGTAAAATACACCTCGCTCGGCGTGTGTCCTTTATCATAATTCTCCACGCGAAAAGGAGTATACTCGTATACTTCTTTTCCGCATTTTATCTGCGCCGTGCCGAGACGGAAATTGACCGTCTTTACTCTGTACTTCGGCGACAGCTTCAACGCGCTCACTGGCTGCGGTCCCGTAAGGTCCATATCCGTGGGTTTTAAACCGCGCAGACTATTGCGAACGTAACCCCCGACGAGATATACGGGAACTCCTGCGGATTTGACAAGCAATTCCAAGCTTTTAGGTACTTCGATTTTCATACGTAAGATATTATATCATTAAAAACGCGTTTTGGCAATCTTTTTCGTTATTTCTCTTGATATTTCGCGGCAAAAATGTTATAATAAAATACGTTAATTCAACCCAATGTTTTTCAACCAATAAGGAGAAATTATCGATGTACCGTTTTATAATCAATCCCGGCAGCGGAAGCGGAAACGGAAAGAAGATTGAGGCTCTCATACGCTCGCAGATGTCCGATAAAAACATTCCGTTCGAGATTTGCGAAACGGCGCGGAAGGGACACGCGAAGCAGCTTGCGGAACAGTTTGACGGAGAAAGGATAATCGCCGTCGGCGGCGACGGTACATTTCACGAGGTATTGAACGGCCTCGATGTGGAAAAATGCGGAATAGGTTTCATTCCCTGCGGACGAGGCAACGACTTTGCCGAAGTGTTCCGACTTTCGAAAAAACCCGCCGAAGCGCTGAATGCGGCTTTGAACGGGCAACCGACAAATATCGATTACATACAACTTGCGTGCGGTTTGCGCTGTCTGAACATCGGCGGCACGGGATTGGACGTTTCCGTACTGGAACGCGTGGAAAACAAACGCGACACAAAGTTGACTTATCTTATGTCGCTGATATATTGCATATCGCATTTTCAACCCTACGAATTGGACGTCACAATCGGCGAAAAGACAGAACATTACTCTTGCATTATGGTCGGCGTGTGCAACGGCAAACAGTTCGGCGGAGGAATGAAAATATCTCCGCTGTCTTCGTTCGACAGCGGAAAACTGAACGTCATAACCGTACAAATGCCGCAAAACGGCAAAATAATGCGGGCGCTTATGGGTTTTACAAACGGCAGACATCTTGACAAACCGTATGTACGCCACTTCGAATGCGAAGAAGTCAAAGTTTCTTCCCCTTTCAACTACCCCATAGAGCTGGACGGAGAAATTTACAAAGATGCGGTTTTGGATTGCAAAGTAGTAAAAGGCGGTCTGAAAACTTTTAAATAGTTATTCAAGCATTAAAATAGCGAGCACATTACCGTAGTCCCCATAGAAAATTTATAGGTAAGTCGCTGCGAAAGAGAATTAGGCGTGTCGTGAATTCACGCCTTTTCTCTTGTCTTGGTTTAATTTCCTGTGTTAATAATCTTCGTCGTCGTCAAAGAACCGCGGGGCAATTGTTCCACGAAGTTATAGACGATTTCAACCGTTTTTACTTTCGTTTTCTCGTGAACGATTACCTTGCAAATGAACGAGCGCAGTATTTCGGGCGTGAGTGCTTCAAAATTACTGTACTTGCAGATGAGCATCATAAAGCCGAGTAACAATGCAAAAATAAAGCCACGAATGTGTCGCAGCTTTATTTGATAATTGCGATTAGAACAGCAGTGTCCGAAGTATGAAGGGAAACAGGGAGAAATATGCGCTATATTCCTTTAATTCGGCTTACATATATCTTTTGAATTTTCCTTTTTTCAATTTCTTTATTGCGTCGTCGTTGCCTTTTGCGGCGGCAGCTTTATAGTATTTCACGGCTTCGTCAATATCTTCTTCGACGCCCATACCGTTTTCGTAAAGTTCGCCCAGCGAATACAATGCGTCGTCGTTGCCTTTCGCGGCGGCAAGAGTCCAATATTCGATAGCCTTATCGGCATCTTCCTCAACGCCCTCGCCGCAAGCGTAACAAACGCCTATTCTGAATTGGCATTTATCGCTGCCTGCGTTTGCTCCGGCGAGAAAATATTTAGCGGCTTCTTCGTCGTTTTGCTTAACGCCATAACCGTAGTAGTAGCAGATACCCAAATTATAAATTGCGTCCGTACTGCCGAGTTCGGCGCCCGCGCGATACAGCATAATCGCCGCATTCATATTCTTTTCTACGCCTTCGCCGTACTGGTAGCAATATCCCATATTGGTGAAAGCCTGAAAATATTTTTGTTCCATAGAAGCCTGATACCACTTAACGGCTTCTTGAAGATTGCGCTCCACACCGTCGCCGTACTGATAGCAATAGCCGACGTAACACATCGCTTTGCCGTGATTTTTTTCGGCGGCTTTTTTATACCAATCGAACGATTCTTTCGCGTCGCGTCCGACCCCGTAACCGTATTCGTAAAAAATGCCAATCTTAAACAAAGCGTCGGCATTCCCCTGCTCGGCGGACAGCTTCATCCATTTGAGAGCTTCCGCGAAATCTCGCTTTACGGCAATTCCCTCCTTATAGCAATTACCCACATTCAGTTGCCCGATAGCATTGCCTTGGTCTGCCGATTTTTTATACCACTCGAAGGCGGCATTTTCGTCCTTTTCAACGCCTATCCCGTTTTCGTAAAAAGTGCCAATATTATTTTGTGCGGAAGCATAATTCTTTTTTGCGGCGGACAAGGTATGCTTGAATGCTTCCGTTTTATCTTCGTCAACTCCGCGCCCGTAAAGATAGCACAAGCCCAAATTAAACTCGGATTCAGCATTGCCTTGCTTTGCCGCGCTTTTAAGCAGTCTGACGCCTTCGTCTGCGTTTTCGTCTATCTCCGTACCGTCGTAATCGATACGCAATAAGATTTTGCCTAACGCACACCGTGCAGCCGCGTTGCCGTTTTCGGCATCGATTTTTAATTGTTCGATATTCATTTTTGACTCCTTGTTAATCATATATTCTACATTGTAGCACTAAATATGAGAAAAAGCAAATAACCTGCACGCAGATTGAAGATGTCTATTTTGAATTGATGTGAACGTTCAGACGGTAAATTATTATACTCTCGACTGTTCGATACGCGCAGTAAACCGCCCAGATAATCCAGGTATATTCCCATTTCAAAGTTATAAGACTAATCGTTACGTATAAAGCAGCCACAACGACAGCGATAACCCAGTTCATAATTTTTCTGTGTTTTGCTATTACCGAATCGCTTTTTGTCAGCGCGGATTTGATATTTTGTTCCGAAATATCTTTATAGTTTCCGTCGCTTATCCGTTCGCCGTTCAATATTTCGTTTATACTTACTCCGAAAGTGTCGCCAAGAGTTTGCAGCATTTCGACGGGCGGTAAATAGCTGCCGGTTTCCCAGCGCGAGATAGTTTTATTCGTAACTCCGATTTGCGCACCAAGTTCATCCTGCGTCAAATTTTTTTCTTTCCGCAATTCAGCTAAAAACGAGCCGATTTTTTGCATATCCATAGATGTAGCTCCTTATTTCCGATATTTTAATTATATCATAAAATCATCGAAAACGATTACCCATAAACAGCGAATTTGCAATATGCAAAGGACAAATTTTAAGATTGGACGAATAATGTTTTTGTTTACCGTGCAGAACCGTAAGAGCATCCGTTTTTGTTCTTATAATTCTTGCAATGCGATAAACAAAGTGTGACAAAAAAGAATTGCAAATACACTCCACAATTTAACTATAAATTTCAAGTTAGCGCAAAAAGCCGAGAGCAAATCTCGGCTTTTTTGTTAAAGGTGTTTCAAGTTCTTTCTATATCTTTTTAATTCTTTTTCGCCAAAGCGGTTAATCACTTCGTCTATTATTGCAACCAGTTTTGTTCTATCGGATGGAAGATTGCCGTGCAACTGTACTGCATTTGACGCACCCAAAGCGGCAAAGTGTGTTTTAATCGACAAACCGTTTATAAGCATTTTCAGTTCGCCGTATTTTTCCGTTTCGCTTTCTTCCACCCAATTTCCCTTTTGTATTTCGGTATATAATTCCGAAGCGGGGTAAATGGTAAGCATAGACGCGCCGATGATTTTAGGGTTGAGCTCATTAAATACTTTTAGTGTATTCTCAACACCTTGCTTGCTTTTACCTTCACCGCAAATGCCCGTGAGATAGAAAAAGTTATATTCGATTCCTGCTTCGTCGAGCTTGCGGCATTGTTCTAATATGTCGGCAGATGTATAGCCTTTGTGCATAAAGGTCAATGTTTCGTCATCGCCCGTTTCTACACCGATAGTAATGCCGTTATAGCCGCAACTGCGCAGTTGTTTTAATTCTTCTGTGCTTTTCGGTGCAATATCGGTTATTCGAGCAAAACAGCCGATAGTTTTCAGTCGATTGAGATACTGTTTTGCCATATACGAAATATTTCGCAGCTTTTCGGAAGAAAGCACAAAAGGATTTGCCCCGACTAAAAACACTCTCGTTACATCGGGTGTATAGCGATACAATTCTTTCAAATCATCTTTGATTTCGTCCATAGATGACATACGGAACTTGAACGGAACATCGTCATATAAAGTGCAGAACTTACATTGATGATGTGTGCAACCTGCCGTAACTTGCAATAGGGCTGACCACGCTTCGTAAGGCGGACGCCAAACCGTACCTGTATAGTGCATAATAAAAACCGTCCTTTGTTTTTCTTCTATTATAAATCCTAATAGTTTTCTAATTCAAGTACTGTCTTTATTTAGTAGTAGTATCAAAAATGATACTATGGCGTTTGACTTAACTTTGAAAATTCGCTATAATAAATAACGAGGTTCACTATGACAGACAACAAATTCAGAAAAAGAGAAGTTATGGCACGATGTGTACCGATGAGTACATTGCAATCCGTTTTAAGCGGAAAATGGAAGTTCCTTATTTTGTGGTATATAGCTGTTAGTAAGGTGCAACGATTTGGTGAACTATTGAGAAGAATTGACGGCATCACACAATCTACTCTTACAAAGCAGTTGCGAGAATTAGAAGATGACGGTTTTATCCATCGCGAGATTTACAAAGAAGTTCCGCCGCACGTAGAATATACCTTGACCGAACTAGGTAAAAGTTTTGTTCCCGTCTTAACGCAAATGATGATGTGGAGTCAAACACATTTGTGTGCTCCCGATTATGTAAGCCCGTATTCGGAAGAACAAATCAAAGAATTGCTTAATCAGTAGCTATACACAAAAAGGCTCTTGAACTATTTGTCCAAGAGCCTTTTGTCTCGCTTGAAAGTGCAGCTCTTAAAAATTCAGTTTTTAATTCCCTATGGGAAGTGCGCTTTACGAGCTTGCTTTTTTCGTTATAATCTGACCGTGACCATTATGCTGTCCGCAGAATCGAACATCAATATGTCTACGGAACGGTATCCGTTTTCGTAAAGGCGCATTTTCAACGGATTGGTCAGCGATTTCATCGTCGTACGGAAAGCGCTCATATATCTGTCCGAAGCCACCAATTCGACGCCGAAATACAATCTCGATTTCGTACTTCCCATAATGGTAATGCTCTTTTTAGCAATGTCTGCACTGTATGAAATATAGTCGGCGATTTCGCGGAGTTCTCTGTCCATCGCGCTGCCGCCCGCGTCGATATAGGTGTCGACGCTCTTTTGCGTTCCGCTCGAATCCGCATAAACCAATTCCATTTTATCGTAAATATTGTAACTTTCCGCAGCGGTTACGGGATTATTCGTAGTATGGTCGTATTCGTGCGTGTATGCTATGTCGGAGTCGGAAACCAGCAAGTGGTCGTGCCAAGCCATTTCGTACACCGCTTTGGAAAATCCCGACCCTATTTCCGCCGTAGAATCTCCCCAGGTCGGGTCGCAGACGTACCAATCTCCGTCCACTTTGACCTTAACCCAGGCGTGACCGCCCCATTGTTCCTGTTTGACCAGCAATGCTTCCGCTCTCGTCAATCCCGCAACGGACGGCCCCGCCGTGCCCGTGACACGGTATGCGGGTATTCCCTCCATATTGCATAACAGCGACATTGCTTTGCTCATACCGTCGCAAACGGCATATGCGTTTGTCGTCGTCAACACGCCTTCCAACCAATAGGCATTGTATTTCGCGCTGTCCGTTTCTTTGCTTACGTTTACTGCCGAATGGTCGTACTGAACGTTCCACATAATCCAATCGTATATGCTGTGCACCTTTTCGGCGTCGGTCATATCGTCGGAATTTATTTCGATAAGCAGTCTTTTCGCAAAAGAATACAATCTCTCCGCCGCCGAACCTCTCGTAGGAACGGGACGCACGCCGTATTCCACCGTACGAAACAGTTCTTCCGAAGTGGTTACCGCTTCCGCTTTGGTATAAGTATCCGTGACAAACTCGTGGGTCGAGTCTCTCGTCAGACTCTTGCCGAGCGCCGTCGCGGTGTGAGGTTCCAAAGCGTCGTATTGTCTTACGGTCTGCGAATAATCGCCCGCAATGCTCGGGACCACGGTATTGTCGCAACCGACCGTCACCGTCATAACGTCCCCCGCGCGAACCGAATAAACTGTTCTTCCGTTTACCTTGGGCGGTTCTATGTCGTAGTAACCGGTGGTCGCGCCGTAATTGAATGCATTGCCCAAAAGAGAGGACTCTCCTGCACCGCTGTAAGCCTTATGTGCGGGTGTATATGCCATATACACCGTAAACTGAACTTTTGATGCGGTTTTTCTGAATGCCATATAATATGCGTAAAGCTCGTTGAATTCGTCGTCGCCCACGATGTAATGGTCGATGGAAGAGCCGAGAACTTTATTGTTCAATGCCGATACCGCGCTCGAATCTATCTTATTCACGATAACGCCGTCGCTGTACGACGATTGAGAGTATATGCCGTTGTCGCCGAGAGAACGAACGCTTATCCTGTATGCCGAAGAAGTTATGTCGATAAGCTCGCCCAGATTGACGCTGGTACCGTCGAAATACTTTTTCGCCGAAACGTTCGTCGAAGTGATATTTTCCGAAACCTGCGAAACGTTGCCCCCGACGATTTTTTCTATTTTGAGTCCGTAATTCATATTGTCGTTATGCGGACAATTCCAAGTCACGATAATATTCGGATATACGTTGTTATACGAAACCTTGACTCCCGTCGGCGTAACGCTGCCCTTTGCGGTAATCACAAGCTCGCTTTCGCCGTTTATGAGCACGGTTTCGTCGTTGAGTTTTACAGTAACGGTATATATTCCCGCGGTTTCCGGCGTGAAATCGAAATTGTCGGAACCGCTGTGACAAAGTTTGCCGTTTACATAATAATCCATAAAAGGTTCGGGGTCGCCGTCGACAGCCGAATACGTCACGGAAATATTTACCGCCGTATAATCGTTGTCCTGTTCGAATGCGCCCGTTGCGCTCGCTTCGGCATTTTCTATCCTCTTCGTGAACACTTTAATGCAGCTTTGCGCTTTGCAGTCCCCGAGCTCGGCTTCTATCAAATGCTCGCCCGCCCGATTCGCGGGAGTAAACTCGTAAACCGCCGACTCGTTTTCGGGGTCGCGCTCGCCGTCAATCGTCCATATAAAACGGCTTTCGGGGTCTATTTCGACGTCTGCCGCAACTTCGAATTTCACGGAGGTAACTTCGCCGACATACTGCGCAGTGTCCCCTATTGTATTAAGTGTCAGAACCGTGGGTGTAGGATATCCGACGTTTACGATTATTTGCGCGCGAATGCTCGGGTTTGCGTCGGCAACCGCCGTTACGGTTGCTTTGCCCGCTCCGATTGCGGTTATCTGTCTTCCGACGACTTCCACGACGTCAAAATCTTGGCTTTCCAACGTAAAATCCTTGTTCGAAGCAAGAGCCGGCTCGAAATCCAGCGCAGATGCGGTGACGGTATACACGTCGCCGATATTCAAATTTATTTGTTCTTGTTTGAACGATATGGAAGTCAGCGACAAACCGAAGCAACCCGAAAAACAGCCCGATAAAGCGGGCAATACGAGTACCGCGATTAACAGCGTTATAAGCGGCATATACGTCGCTCTTTTTTTATCGACTTTCATCATACTCGAATTATAGCAGAAAAACGCGCATTTTTCAACTGTTTTAGTATAAAAACATTTATGTGATAATTATGTGCAAAAATGTCAAACAACTTTGAAAACCTCATTATGTTTTTATGATTGCTTTTGCGATTTTGTCCGAAAATTCGACTTTTTTCGTTCTACTGCGAGAATCAGACAAATAAATTATTATTATGAAAAAAGGTATCATAAAGGCGGTCTTTACCCTCTCCGCATTTACCGTTTTGGAAAGAACGATAGGCTTTGTATTCAAAATATATCTCTCCCGACAGCTCGGCTCGGTATCTCTCGGAGTATATCAAGTTTCGCTTTCCGTATTTTACGTGCTTTTGGGTTTGGTGACGAGCGGCATACCTCTCGTCGTAAGCAAGTTGACGGCAAAATACGTCGCGGAAAAGAAATTCAAATCGGCGCAATCGCTTGCTTCCGCCGCTATGATAACCGGCGTTTCGGTATCGGTGGCGGTCTGTCTGGTTTGCTTTCTTTTGAAAGACATTCTCGGCGGTCTGTTTGCGGCAAAAGAATCTATGACGCTTTTGCTCATAATGCTGCCGGGCTCTTGCTTTTCCGCGGTGTATGCCGCCCTGCGCGGCAATCTGTGGGGAAACGAACGATACACTCTCGTTTCCGTAGTCGAGGTTGTGGAACAGGTCATACGCATAGGCGTATGCATCATAGCGTTCTCTCTCGGCTTCGACAAAATGAAAAGCACGGCATTCGCTATGCTTTTGGGCTGTGCGTTGAGTTGTTTGAGCTGTATAATCGGATACTTTGCGCTTAAAGGCAAACTGTCGCCGCCGAAAGGACAATTTGCGGCACTGATTAAATCCGCCCTTCCGATTACCGCCGTCAAAACTTCCGGAAGTATCCTGAATTCGCTGATTGCGCTTATCGTTCCGCAACTTCTGATATCGAGCGGTATGAGCATAGCGCAGGCTATGAGCGCATACGGCGCATCCATAGGAATGGCTATGCCGCTTTTGTATATTCCGATAACCGTCATCGGTTCACTGGCGTTCGTTATGATACCCACTCTTTCCACCGCAAAAGCCAACGGCGACAAAGAGTCCGTCAAACGCCAGATTGAAAACGCAATTTCTTTTTCCATAACGCTGTCCGCATTGTTTGTACCGACATTCTTCGAACTTGGCGAAGCGATAGGCCTATTCGTATATAACAGCGCGGAATCGGGGCGCTTTCTCTCTTTCTCTGCGTGGCTTTTGATTCCGATAGCCGTGGAAAGCATAACCTCTTCTATGATGAACTCCCTCGACCTCGAAATCAAAAGTCTGATAAACTATCTTATAGGAAGCGCAGTTTTGTTTGCCATACTCTTTCTGTTCCGAAACAATTTCAACGTCAACATTCTGTCGATAGCTATGGGCGTCAACCTCACGCTGTCGTCCGTCCTCGACATAATAGACATAAAGCGTAAAACGCAGATAAAGCTGTCGTTTATTCCCGCGCTTGTCAAGTCCGTATGTCTGATATTCCCCGCCATACTGTTGAATCGCTGGCTGTATGCTCTCTGCTTTGCGCTGCCCGCATTTTTCAGAATAGCCGTGGCGGGCGGCGTGTCGCTCGTATTTATGATTGGTTTAAACCTTATATTCGCAACTTTCGATTTGAGTATGTTCGTAAGAAAAAAAGAAAAAGTTTCGAAAAAGAAGGCAAAAACCGTTGCAAAAACACGTCGGGCATAGTATAATATAGCTACTTTTTGCCGTTTCGGCGGCAATAAAATTCAAAAGGAGAACGCCCGACATTGAGAAGTAACACCGAGGTAAAAAAACCGAGGGTTTCTCAACAGGAAATTGCAACTCCGAATGATTGCAATAGCCTCAAAAAGAAACCCGCACTATCGTACACAAGAGGATTGACTTACACAGCCGCGCTGACCGCGCTTGCGCTGATACTGAAACTCGTGGGTCAAATTTGGGGCGGCGCGCTGATGCTGTTCAACCTGAAATTGAGTTTCATCTATATTGCCTGGATTCTGTCCGCAGTCATACTCGGACCGTTGGGCGGTATGGCAGTCGGATTTCTTTCCGACGTATTGGGCACATTCTTATTGCCCACAACGGGCGGAATACTTCCCCTGCTCGTGATATCGAATACGTTATTTCCGCTTTTTATCGGTCTTGCGGTCAAGTATATTCCGATAAAAAATCTGTTTTTGAAAATTGTCATAGGCACCGTTGTTTCTATGCTGGTTTGCACTTTGGGCATAACGACTTTGGGGCTGTCGCTGAATACTATGGGAGAAGTTCCGTTTTTTGCAATGCTTGCAACACGTTGGCCGCAACCGATTGTAATAACTCTGAATCTGGTTATCGTGGGCGCGCTGTTGCCCGTCTTGAAACGACTTAAAATAATTTCCGAAATATAAATCAAATAATATAAAAAGAGCGGCTTTTTCGAGTCGCTCTTTTTATGTTTGGTTGCGGGGGAAGGGTTCGAACCTCCAACCTTCGGGTTATGAGCCCGAAAAGCTAACCTATTGCTACACCCCGCGCTATACGAACTTTCTCTCTTGAAAGTTTCCTATATTATAACATCTTTTATGCGCAATGTCAAACACTTTTCCGCTCAATTGGGGAAAAGAAGCTGATTATAACAACCTTTTTCAATATAATTCAACAGTTTCGACAAAAAATTACACTTATGCCGCGTTGGCGTTTATTGACGAAATTATATTCAATATCTCATACCACGCATTTATGTTATCTTGAAAAATTTCGGAAATATTTCCTCTGCTCGCTGATTATGAATATATGATATTATTCGATTTTTATAATTCGGTGCGGCTTTCGATTGCGCGGGAGAGCGTTACCTCGTCGGCATACTCTATATCGCTTCCCATAGATATGCCCTGCGCCGGACGTGTGACTCTGACTCCGAGCGGTTTCAATAATTTTGCGATATACATAGCCGTCGCTTCGCCCTCGACGTCGGGATTGGTCGCGATGATGACTTCTTCCACTCCGCCGAGACGTTTCAATAGCTCTTTGACTCTGATATCGTCCGCGCCTCTGCCTTCCAGCGGACTCAACGTGCCGTGCAAGACGTGGTATACTCCCGTAAACGCGCCCGTCTTTTCCACCGCGGCGACGTCTTTCGGTTGCGCCACCACGCAAACTACGGATTTATCGCGCATTCGGCATATCTCGCAAATTTCGGTTTCGGAAAAGTTTCCGCACTCGGCGCAATAGCGGACGTTTCTTTTGACGTCGTAAATCGCCTCGGCAAATTCCGCGGCTTCCGCTTCCGACATCTCCACAATCGCATATGCATAGCGTTGCGCGGTCTTATACCCCACTCCGCCGAGCTTTGCGAACTTATTTATGAGTTTGGCTATGCTCTCGGGCTGTTTCAATTTTCTCTCCTAAATCTGGAACGGCACAAGCTGCTTTTCCAGCTCCTCCGCCTTTCCGAAAGCATCGTTGTATGCTGCGACAATCAAGTCCTCCAACATTTCCAAATCGTC
Source organism: uncultured Christensenellaceae bacterium (assembly GCA_910588155.1). Lineage (GTDB taxonomy): Bacteria > Bacillota > Clostridia > Christensenellales > Pumilibacteraceae > MGBC157735. Next base: position 53,089 of record CAJUPB010000012.1, on the reverse strand, counting down.
GAGGTCGACGGCTTCGGGGTCAATGGAAACCGCACTCATTTTCTTTTTTCCGTTCATCGTGACGGTGACAAGTCCGCCGCCCGCGCTGCCCTCGACTTCGGTTTCTTCCAGCTCTTCCTGCGCCTTTGCCATCTGTTCCTGCATTTTCTGCGCCTGCTTCATCATCTGCTGCATATTCATTCCGCCGCCGCCGAAACCGTTAAATCTTGCCATTTGCCGTTACCTCCGATACCTTTTATTTTCGCTTTATTTCCAATTCCACGCCGCCCATCATACTTTTGAGTTTATCGATAAGCCCGTCCGAATCGCTTCTCTTTCTCTTGTCTATGACGGGAACAAGCCCGCTTCCGACCGCTTTCAAGCCGCGCCGCAAAAGCTCTTCCGCTTCCGGCTCGGAGAATTGAAGATAGTTGTCGTCGTTGCACCAGACAATCAGCTTGCCGTCTTTTATTTCCACGTCGGAATGCGCTCCGAACAGCGTGTACAACCGCATAGAACCGCCCGTTCTCGCAAACGTAACCAACTTGCCCCAAACCGTGAATGCGTCCGTTTCGGCTTCTTCCTGCCCCTTCGCAGGCTTTTCCGCCTCTGCCGCCTTTGCCGCGACGTGCGTTTCCTGCGCGGAATGCGGCACGAGTGTGCCGCATTCCAAACGGGCAATTCTGCGTTCCAGAGCGGAATAGTCGGCAGCCGCCAAACTCGCGGCTTTCAAACACACCGTTTCCAACGCAATCCTAGGCGAAACGGAATATCGAAGTGTCGCGTCCGCTTCCGCAAAAATACCGATAAGCGCGGAAAGATACTGCGGGTCGCAGTCCTGCGCTTCTTCATTCATCTGTGCTATGTTTTCTTCGGTATCCACTATCATACGCGTATTTCCCGTCTTGACGACAAGCAGGTCGCGCACATACCGCAACAGCTCTTTCGCAATCAAGCTCATACTTTTGCCGCCGCTTGCCATTTCGTCGATACTTTTGAAAATCTCCGCCAAATCGCCGCTTTTTACCGCCTTGAAAAGGCGCGCAATCACACTTCTGTCGGCGCCGCCCGTAACCGTCATAACATCGGCAAGCGTGAGTTTTTTGTCGCTGTAATTGAAACAGATGTCCGCAACGGACAGCATATCTCGGGAGGAACCCTCGCCCGCTCGCGCAATGAACTTCAATGCGGCGTCCTCGTATTTCTTGCCCTCTTTGTCGAAAATCTTTTTGAGTTGCCCGTACAGCTCTTCCACACCTATGAGACGGAAATCGAAACGCATACAACGCGAAAGAATGGTCGCGGGCAGCTTATGCACTTCCGTCGTCGCAAGAATGAAGACGGCGTGCGCGGGCGGCTCTTCGAGCGTCTTTAAAAGCGCGTTGAAAGCCGACGCGCTCAACATATGTACCTCGTCTATTATATAGACTTTATATCTTCCGTATACCGGAGTGTACTTGACTCTTTCCCGAATTTCGCGTGCATCGTCCACGCCGTTGTTGGATGCGGCGTCGATTTCCATAATATCTATGTTATTGCTTTCGGCAAGAGCCTTGCAACATTCGCATTTTCCGCACGGAGAACCGTTTACGGGACTTTTGCAGTTTATCGCCCGCGCAAATATCTTGGCACAAGTGGTTTTGCCCGTTCCGCGGCTGCCCGTAAAGAGATAGGCGTGCGAAACTCTGTCGTGCTTTATCTGATTTTTCAGCGTGTTTACTATATGGTCCTGCCCGTAAACGTCGTCAAAGACTTGCGGGCGGTATTTTCTGTACAATGCGTTCGCCATAGTCAGAATTATATAACAAACGGCGGAGTTTGTCAAGAAGTTTCCACCCGTCCGCGCACCCGCTGCGACTGCTCCGCCACCTTTCCAAGCAACGGCGTAAACACTCCCCTGTTAAGCGCACACTGACGCGCATCGACGCCGACGGCGAGTTTGACGTAACCGTTCGTCGCGGGCTTGTCGTTCGTGCAGTCGAATGCCCGCCAATGCCCGTCTAAATAGCACTCGTTCCAAGCGTGAGTTTCTCCGACGCCTTTCAAGAGTCCCGCCACATACCGCGTGGGCACTCCCAAAAGCCGCATAAGCGAACAGTATATGTGCGCATAATCCTGACACACGCCCTTTTTCATCCGCAAAGCCTCATCTGCCGTCGTATCCGAGTCGGTGGCATTTTCCGTATACGTCAACATCGAGTTGACCTCTTCCATTGCTTTAAGCGCAAGATTGTAGTTCTTCGAATGCCTGTCGAACTTTTTCGCAACATCTCTCAAAAATTCATTGGGTTCGGTCACGGACGTAAAATGCAAATATGCGAAATGCGGCGCGCCCGTATCGTAGCCCTCGCGTTCGAAAACCCTGCCCCGAGTTCTCGCGGTAAACTCCGTGTGTTCGAAATCCACGCTGCCCATAAGAGTGCCGCCCTCGTTCGGCGCGGAGCTTCTCCAAAGCGAGCTGTGCGGAAACACTTCCGCTTCCACGGCGTCGGGCAATTGCGACAAATCCCTCAAAGGCAGACAGCGCAATATAAATCGGTGGTCGGTGACGGGCGAAGAGAAATTCAGTTTCAGTTCGTAATCGAAATCAAGAAAACTCATTATTGCTCTCCAAATACGGCGTTCTGCTCTTGACCGTGACTACATTATTCGAGCGTATATCGCCGTCAATCAGTTGCAGCGCGCTTTGAGAAATCATATTTTGCACGGCGGGGCTGTCGGCGCAAGCCGCACTCAAACGGTTCAAAGCGTCTTGCGCGGCAAACGTGTCTTCGCAAAACCGCGACAACAAATCGAGTTTTTCGCACATTCGCCCCGCCGTCACGCAGCATCGGGCGGTATTGTCGAACGTCAAGTCTTCCGTCATTCCGAAAAATGCGTAAGAACGCAAAACGAGATTGTCGAAATTCCCCTCTTCGCACTCCGTTACGGCTTTTTCCGCCTGAATCACCGCTCGGCAAGACAGCACATACCGCAGGCACAAAACATTCTCCCGCCACATACGCAAAGCGTTCACGATTGCACCGTCGCCGCCAAACAGCGCAATATGCGGCGACGAATCGTTGCAATCTATGCCGAGACGTGCCAGAAAGTCGAGCCGCACGCCGCCGTCGGACGGCAAGGCGACATAGCGCTCATATATTCCTCTTGCGCGTTCGCAATACCTGCCCGCCCAAAAGAGCTTGTCCAAATCACTCAACGAAACGATACCCACGTATCCTTAAAACCTCCACCCTGCGAAGAATTTACCATAAGCGAATCTTTTGCAGCAAACCGAGTCAGACCGCTTTCCCACACTCTCGTTCTGTCGGACGTAACGACAAACGCCCGCAAATCGGCTTTTGCCGAACCGCCGCACGCGGGCAGCTCTTCTATGTCCACGACTTCCTGCGCGATAAACCGCCTCGGATTTGCCGTTATTTCGGCTTTGAGCGCGGCTTTTCCTTCCTCGTCCAGCGCCGCGCCGAAACGTATTCCGAAGCCGCCCGATTCCGCGACGTCCTTTATGACCAGACTGTCGAAATTGTCTTGTATATAGCGCATTTCGCTACCCCGTGTCGGCAAAAACGTCTGCGGCTGCGACAAAACGGCGTCTTGTCCGAGATAGTATTTAATCATTTGCGGCACATAGCAATACACGCCCTTATCGTCTGCCGCGCCGCAACCGAAAGCATTCAGCACGGCAACGTTGCCGGCGGCGTATGCCGAGAAAAGATTCGGCGTCCCGACCGCGGACACGGAGCGGAAAGCAAGCGGGTCGGCATATACTCCGTCCACGCGGGTATACAGCGCGCCCACGCGTTGCACGCCGTCCGCGCCTTTGAAGTAAAGCACGTCGCCGTCCGCAAACAAGTCGCTTCCGCAGGCAAGCGCACTGTTTGTCATCTCCGCGAGAAAGCCGTGTTCGAAAAATGCACAATTGCCTCTCCCGGGAGTCAGCACGCAGTCGATGCCGCCGCAGGAAACAAAATCGAAGGCGTCCTTCAAAAGCCGTCCGTAATTCAAAGAGTCTACCGCGTCGAATTCGCACATACCGCAGTCTTTGAGCGCCAGACGCGCGGCAAGCGGATAGGACACGCCCGACGGTACTCGCAAGTTGTCCTCCAAAACGTACCACTCGCCTTTCTTGCTTTTGACAAGGTCTATTCCCGCAATGTGCGCGTAAATACCTCGGCGCGGTTTGATTCCTATGCAACGCGGAAGAAAGCCTTGCGAAGACAGCACGAAATCGGCGGGGATGACGCCGTCTTTGAGAATTTTGCAATCGCCGTATACGTCGTTTAAAAATGCGTTCAATGCGTCCGCACGCTGAATGAGTCCTCGCTTCAAAAACTCGAACTCTTCTGTTTCGATGACTCGCGGTTCGGGGTCGAACGGCAGATTCCTTTCGCTTGTCACTCCGTCGATTTTCACGCCGAAACGCGGCGCATAACCGTTTAACGCGCGGACGAGTTTTGTTTTGTCGTTTTCAAAGTCAAGCGGCAAAACAAACCGCTCGGCGTCGGGTAATTCGAAAGTTTCCGCCAAATCAGTATCCTCGTTTTAAACGTTTATAAGCAGTATATCTCATTTTTTCGGCAATTATGCGAAACCGCTTGCTCTCGCAAAGGACATTTTTACTTCTTTCGCGGGATTATAAGCAAAAAAATCGGAGAAATTTTTCGAAAATAAGGCGAGAACTCTTGCGTTTTTCGACATTATTGTGTTATATTATATATATATTAAATAAGATAACAGTCTTTAATCGGTGTTATCCGTTTTCGGAAGAGGTTTTCGAGGCTTGCCGTGAAAGAAAAATACGTCAGCAGATTTAAATTGTTTTTTATGTTGCTGCCCGTGTTGGCAGTGGCTTTTTACGTGCTCTCTTCTATTACGGGCGGCGGCGCGTCCTCCGTTTTCACCCCCGCGGAAATCGTAAACAGCATTTGCGAAATGGAACAGCCCCCCGAAAGCGGCACGCCGCTCGACTATTCGCCTATGGAGAACTTCCGTTTTGCGAATTTCGTAATTTTCAATTCGAGCTATTTTCAGGCAGATTCCGTCGGTACGTGCAAAGCCGACCTCGGTTTCACAAAGTATACCCAAAACGTCCGCAACTCGCGCAAAGTCAAACAAGGAACGGTGTTTGCGGAAACTGTGTCCACGTCGTCGCTTGTGTCGGTGGCGGAACAAAAATATATTACGCCTAACGATACCGTGCTTTTCCGCCCTTCCGAAAAAGTGCGCGGAGAAAACGTCACGTGGAGCAGCTCGATTTATCCGATGAGTACCGACACGTTCTTTTCGAAGTACGGAGCCGTACCCCGCGAAATAACCAAATATTCCGTTACCGAAGAATCCGTATCCTCGGCAAAACTCATATCCTTCGGCAACGACGAATATGTCTATGAGTTCGAACTCATTCCCGAAATCGGCGGCAAATATTTCAAAAACGAAATCCGCACTTTGGCAAGCGCGGCGCAGGACCCCGTCATACATTCTATGACGCTGACAATGACGATTGACTCGAATTGGTACGCAAAAACCGTTCTGTGCGTGGACACGTACGACATTGCCATTCCCGTCCTCGGCAGTATGTCCTGCGTATCCACTATGCTCGATACGTTCTCGTATATAAACGAGGATATGCCCTTGCCCGAAAGCGAAATCTTCGAGCCGTTTCTTCCCGAAGACGGCGACAACACGGATATCCCCGATATCCCCGCGGAAAAGAATGCTTCCACCTATCTCGCCGAAGCGTTTGCGCCCTATTTGAACGGCGAAAAACTGACAATCGAAGCCGATGCGCTTGTTTTCGGAAGCAGACGAAACATCAAAGCAAGCGTCGATATTTCTTCGATGAATATAAGTGCGCTTGTCGACGACGCACTGTTCTTCGGTTATGACGGCGAACGGGCGTATGTGGGCGCGGGAATAGTCAAAGGCTATCTTCCGATTTCCGCCCTCTCCCGACTTCTCGAACTCGACTTCGGTTTCGATTTCGACAAAATCAATATCGGCGGCATAGATTTGAACGCGCTTTTGAATGCCGATTTCGAAGCTATGCTGACCGACGACATAATCGGTTCGCTGTTTGCCGATTCCGACCTCGTGAAAGAGAACGGATTGGTCACCATAACCTTGAAATTCAAGTTGTCCGACCTTTTGAAATCGGACTGCGAGCTTGTCAAGCTTGCAAGCAAAATCGAATTGGACGTTGACCTCGTCATAAACGACGGCGAAAATGTTTCGCTGAACTCCATAAATGCCACGGTGAAAATAAACGGCATTCCCGTGATAATCGACATAACTCCGAGAGACGGTTTCGACTTCCCCGATACGTCCGAATTCGTATCCCTCGAACCCGTGCTGGATTTCGTCGAGCCCGCATTGAACACGGCAAACGCAAAGAGCTTCGACATAGCTTTGACGGCAAACGTCGAAAGCGCAAACTTCACCGACAAAATAACGGCGAATATTTTGCTGAACCGCGATTTGACGCTGTGCGGCAAAATATCTTTGGAAAAGCTCGGCATTGCTTTCGACGTCTGCTTTGACGGCGAGACTGTATACTTGAAATGCGGAAACGTCGGAATCAAAGCCGACGTCGCCGATTTCGACGACTTGAAATCCGAAATCGCCGAACTGCTGTCCTCGGCGGGTATTGTTCTTCCCGACGTCGGGTTAAATAAAAACATCGAAATTCCGAATATTGCGCACGTGCTTGCAAATCTCGATTTGAAAGCTCTGTTTGCGCACATAACCGAATTCCAAGCCGTCGAGGGCAACCTGCGCGCGGCAGTAGAAATCGACGGTAAAAACTACGGTATAACGCTTTGTCACGACGGCAAATACCTGTCCTCTCTGAACATAGACGAAATCGAGGCAAACGGCGCAAAAATCAAACTTGACGCAGTCCTTTCGGCAAGCGAAACCGAAAAGAATATCGCCGCCGCCGACATCGAATATATCGACGCAAACGACCTCTTGCGGTTTGTCGAACCGATTAAGGAACTTGTAAACAAGCGCGGAGTCGTCGCGGATTTCAACGCTGTCATAGCTCTCGACGGCGAGAGCATTGCGGTAACGGGTCAGATTGCCGTCGTTTTGAAACAGAGCGGCGCCGACTTCCAAATCAATCTCTCTCTGCCGCAAGTCGGCGGAGAAAATCTCCCCGTCGTATTCTCGCGCAGCGGCAAAGATTACCACTTTGTTTACGACGAATTGCGCGTCTGCGGCAATAAAGACGATTTCGACGCGTTTATGCAATCGGTACAGCCTATGCTGCCGAAGTTCCTCCCCCGCCTCATCGCCGACCTGCAAAACAAAATCGACGAAGCAACGCCCGATTTGAACGCAAATTCCGTTCTCGATATGATTGACTTTGTCAAAATCACAAATTCGGAATCTCTCGAAATCGGCTTGAAGTTCGGCGACGTCGCTCTCGATTTGTGCGTGAACTTGAAAAACGGAACGCTCGGCGGAATCACGCTGCATACCGAGCTTTACGACGAAACAATCGGCACGGTAGCAATAAATGCCTCTCTCGATTTGTCACGCGTATTCGACCAAACCGAAGCCGAGGAATACGTTCTGTCTTCTCTCAATCTCGACTACACGCCGGCAAGCGAATTGATAAGCTATTTCGACGCGCTTTTGGGAACGTTCAAACAGCAGGCATATCGCGTGACATTCCACGACATTCGCGTGTGGTATAAAGACAAAACGCATAAAGTCGACGGCTATGCGGAAATTATCCCCAAAAGCGGCATACCCAACCTGCGGCTCGGATTTAACGTATACGAAACGGCGGCAACAGGCGTGGACGCAAATTTCGACGGTGTCGCCCCCAGACACACGTTTGAAATTATGATTACCGACGGCGACCCGTTGCAGGAAATATATCTAACTTACAACGGCGTCAAGTTTAAACTTACCGTTGCGGAAGTGCTTAACCTTCTCGGAAACGTCAAGGACGCCCTCGGAATCAAAGACGGCACGATTCTCGACTATGTGATTCCGAAGGACAGAGAAATAGTATCCGGCGAATTTTTGAAAGACTTCGACATAGAAGGCTTTGCCGAAATGAGCGAGCTTATAAACGGACTTTTGGACATTGCGACGCAAGTCTGTCACGAAGCGCAGGAATTTATGTATGATTACGATTACGACTATACCGAATTCGTAAGCACGGCAAGCGACGTCATCGGCAGAATATCCAAACTGTTCGGAACGGGAGACATATCCTCCCCCGGCGTGGGACAAATAGTCAATCTCATTCGCAATTTGCCGAGAGTAAGTTTGAAAAGCGTTACCGCCGAAAACGGCGAAACTTCGACCTTGACGGTTCGCGTCGGCGAAACCGACTTTACTCTTACGAGAACGAACGACGGCAATCCCGTGCTGACCGATTGGAGTATGAGCAATCTTCACACGTCAAACTCCGTCACGTCGTTCCGCCTGTCCCTCGATTGCCCCGACGCAAACGAAATTAAAATAGAGCGTCCCGTATATCACGATTACAACTACGCCACAAGCGCGGGCGGCACGTATAAACGCCAAGAGCTTATCGACAACATTCTCGCAGGCAAACTGAACGGCGTAAGTTTGCCGAACTACAAAGAAGAATACGTGCGTCACGACGTATCGTTCGGCGAGAGCGATATAATCAAATCACAGCGTTTCAAACGCTCGTGGGATTTCTGGGGTGCGCGCTATAAATACACGCAGAGCAACGACGGCGAATACGTCAGAATGAGAACGGACGAATATCTGAAAATTTCGGACGGTTTTGTCGACAAAATCAAAGACCTCACATACGTGGAATACAACGGAGAATATTGGACCTATGCCGATTTCCACACAATGAAAAATACCGTGTCGGACAACGGACAAACGACTTCTTTGGACGACTACTTCTCCGCCTGGTTCGAAAGCACTTACGGAATGAAGTACGAAACATATTACAAACAATATCTCGAAGGCAACTGCCTGAACGATTTGTCGAATGTTTCCAATCTCACGACCGCGCTTTTAAATACGGCAAACCTCTCCGACTTCCACATTTCGGGCAATCTGAATGTGCACATCGGAATCGTCAACATCGACATTAACGTACCCATCGACGCAAGAGTAAAGCTGATTCCCACACCGCAACCCGACGGCAGTATAGTCAATAAGCCGCTTGTCATCGTTTCGCTTTCCACCCCGAAAAAATCGATTATCGTGGAAGTCTTGGAAAAATCGGCGTCTCAAATTTACTACCTCGACGGCTATATGTATTTCAACAAGCTCGACAAGAACGGAAAATACAACTTCGTCAAAGTTGCCGTAGGCGATTTGATGAGCGAAATGTCGGGAACAGACGGCATTAACAACATAATGGAATACGTCTTCTATGTCGCGCCGATGTCGGGCATTTTGAAGAGTACGATAACCGACCAAATTTCAAAGGGCGGAAACACGACTCCCGGAGAGTTCAAAGACTTCTATAAACACTACTACTTCAAAGACAATCGCCATTACACAAAAATCGATTTGGGCAGCCTTGCCGGAAACACCAGCCTTTCGGAAGCCGAGCTGTTCATCGGCACGCGCAAAACGAATATCGGCACGGGCGAAAAGACTTTCATAAACGAACTCGGCTTCTCCACGTCTATGGCAAGCGTGGTGTCTATGAAGTTCGAAGCCGTGCTTGCCGATATAGGCGAAGAAATCGAAACGTTCAGAGTTGCGACGGGCTTTAACGGCGACACGCCGATATACGACGAACGCCCCATAGAAACCTTGCGCGAATATCTCGACTCACATTCCTACGGCACAATCAAAAGTCCCGTGCAAGAATAATCGCAAACGGATTTTGCGGCTCGCTTTAAACGGCGAGCCGTTTTTATATATCTTTCAGATATTCGGCAATGGCTTTGACGTCCTCTTCCGCCCTGACGAAACGAGCTTCGGACAAGTTATATGTGTTTCTTCTTTTTTTCCAATTGCCGCAGTTGCCGCCGCCGTCGACTATTTTACCGCGCTTTTTGCAATAGTAATGTCTTTCCGCCCAAAACCTATACCAACTTTTCGTATATACGCGTTTGCAGGCATTGCAAGTTTTGCAACTTTCAATTTTCTTTTCTCTCATCTCTTTCCGCCTCTATGACTTTTCTGACCTCGCTTATTTCGGTCAGCAAATCGTTCAAACACACTTTCACCAACTTTTTGCTCCCCCGTTTTAATGGCTCGTAAATATATATTTCGCAACAGTCGCCCGCGTCCTTTACTTCCGACCGTTTATAACACCAACCGAATTTCGTTCGGTTAAACTGCTTGACGCCTCTCGTGTAATACCTGCAAAAAAATCTGCATTTATAACACTTATCTGTTTGATTATTCATATTATCCTCTCCTTACACAAATTTGTGTAACAATAATATCACACAATTATGTGTAAGTCAAGCAAAAACACAATTATGTGTTACAATAATTTAAGGAGTTGACTATGGCAAATTACGGAAACGAATTTAAATATCACAGGCAAAACGCAAAATTGAGTCAAACCGATTTGGCAAAACTCATTAAAACGTCACAGCAAAATATCAGCAGATGGGAAAGCAATACAGTAGAACCAAGTATTTCTTTTTGCGTTTCAATGGCAGATTACTACGGTATTTCTCTTGACGAATTGATAGGACGGGACACTAACGACAAGTAGAAAACGGCGTACCGATTGCGGTACGCCGTTTTTGTTTTCAAAATTATTTTACGAAATTGACAATGCCGTGGGCGCGGTCTTTGAGCGGCGAGCTTTTAAGCGCGTAACCGACCGCAAGAGCGGCATAGACACTGTTCTGTTTCGGAACGCCCATTTCGTCGAGAACGGCTCTGACGCCCGCATTTTCGCTTGCGCCGTTTCCGAGCTGGTTTATCCAGCAAGAACCGAGAGAAAGCGACGTCGCGGCAAGCATCATATTTTCCATCGCGCAGCCTGCGTCCTCTCTCGGATACAGTGCGTTTTCGGACATAGACACAATGATAAGCGCGGGCGCACTGTAATAAAAATTATATGTGTCGTCCGACGAGCGCGCCCTTATCCTCTCCTCTTCCGATTCGGAAGCCAAGGCCTTGACAGCCGCATTCAGCCTCAAAAGCAACTCTTTGTTTTCCACAACGGAAAAGTGCCACGCCTGTCTGTTCATTGCGCTGGGCGCATACGCTCCCGCCTTTACTATCTCGGTCAAAAGGCTTTCCTGCACCGTCTTTGCCGTGTCGAATGAACGCGTGCTGCGTCTTTCCAATATCGTCTTGATTACGGAATTCATATATACTCCTTTTTGATATCAGCAACCGCCGCAATGCTTGCAATCGCCGTTGCAGTTATGTTTCTTGACGGAATTGACTTTCAGAGTCCCGTTATAGTTCTGTTGCATTTTGCCGCCGCACTTTTCGCACTTCGGATATTTGCCGTTTGCCGCGACAAGCTCTTCGCTTTCGTATCCGCATTCGGCGCACTTTAACTCAATCAATGGCATAAAAATATTACCTCGCTAAAACATTCGTTTTCGGAACATAATGATAACGACGGGGACAAGCACGGCAATCGTTATGCCGACAATGATAAAGAATCCCGCCAGCCCCGGCAAATCTGCGAAAGGCACGGCGACGTTCATTCCCCAAAACGACGCTATAATCGTCGGTATCGTCATACAAATCGTTATCGCCGCCAAGAGTTTCATAACGATGTTCTGATTGTTTCCGATGACGGACGCAAACGCATCCATCGTGCCGCCCATAATGTCGCGGTATATCGTCGCCATTTCAATCGCCTGTTTGTTCTCGACTATTACGTCGTCGATTATGTCGTTGTCGTCCTCGAAATGTTTGAGCGTGGAAAGGCTTTTCAATCTGTCGATAACTATTTGGTTGGAATTCAGAGACGTGGAAAAATATACAAGGGCTTTTTCGAGGTCAAGCAATTGTATAAGTTCCTTGTTTTTCATAGAGCGGTGCAAATGCTGTTGAACGCGCGAAGACGTCTTGTCAATCTGTTTGAGATAACCCAAAAACTTTATTGCGTTCACATACAAAATCTGATACACAAAGCGTGTGCGTTTATTCAAATCGAAATTCTTGACGCGGTGGTCGATGAAATCGCCTAACACCGCGGTGTCGCGCAAGCAGACCGTGACGAAATACGAGTCGTTATAGACCATAGCAAGCGGCAAAGTGGAATACACATACCAATCTTTGTCGCCGCTCATAACGGGTATGTCGACAAGAATCAAAGTGCAGCCGTCGTCGGTTTCGATGTGCGCGCGTTCTTCCTCGTCCAGCGCGGCTTTAAGCATATCTTCGGGAATTCCCGTAGCCGCCGAAGTTTCTTCGATTTCCTTATCGGACGGATTTTCGAGGTTTATCCAGCAGCCGGAAGTCACGCTCTGAACCTGTTCAAGCGCCCTTGCGCCGCTTTTCATTACGTAAATGTCTTTCATAACTAACTATCCGCGAAACATAAAAAAGGACGTCCTACTTTAAAGCAGACCGCCCCGCGCAAAAACAATCCTTGAAGTTTTAAAAAACCGTCAAGGCGGGGCAATCACTTTCATTTCGTGGACTGTGTCCGTCTTCCATTATATCGCCCCTCCTTAAAGGAATAGTCGGTAATATCTACCGCTACTATATAATAACACAAAAATATGATTTTTGCACCTATATTTGCGTTGTTTTTTAATTTTTTTTCGCCGCCTTGCGGTTTTGCGACATTTCCTTGATTGCGCTCATTGCCGCAATCGCGCCGTCGCCCGCCGCAGTCACGACCTGACGCAATGTTTTCGAGCGCACGTCGCCCGCTGCAAAAACGCCTTTCACACTCGTTCTCATATTCTCGTCGGTCAGAATAAAACCGTTTGTGTCGGTTTCCAGCTCACCCGCAAATATCCTGCCGTCGGGCTTTATCCCCACGTCCACGAAAAGAGCGGGCGTTTCAATCTCGCGTTCCGTCCCAAGTCCCGACACGACGATTTTTTCCAGCGGCTTGCCGACAAGCCTTGTGACTTCGGATTTTTCCAAAATCTCTACGTTGTCCCACTTATTGTCGCCAAACGCGTTGGGCGTTACGAAATACACCTTTCTGCAAATCCCCGCAAGATAGTTCAGGTCTTTAAGCGCACGGTCGCCCGCTCCCGCGAGAACAACGTCTTTGCCTCTGAAAAGCGCACCGTCGCACACCGCGCAATAGCTGACGCCGTTACCCGAAAGTTCCTTTTCTCCCGAAAGCCCGAGCTTTCCGCTCTTTGCGCCCGTTGCGATTACGATTGCCGACGCGGCGTAGGTTTCTCCGCCTGCGGTAACGGTAAGTTCCCTGAAATCGACGGCGGAAATTTCGGCATAAACAAATTCCGCACCGCACTTTTCCGCCTGACTGCGCATAGTTTCGGCAATGGTAAAGCCGTCTTCGCTTTCCGCACCGGGATAGTTCTCGATAACGGGAGTAACGGCGAGCTTTCCGCCCGCCGTCAGTTTTTCGAAAATCGCAGTCTTTTTGTTGGCTCTCGCAAGATACATCGCTGCGGTAAGTCCCGCAGGTCCCGCGCCTATGATAACCGCGTCATAATTCTTCATCAAATCTTTCACTCCTCGAAAAGCGTTATCTATATTATAACCGCCTTCCGCTCCGTTGTCAAGCGGTGAGTCTGCCGCCGTAGCTGTTCACAACTTTCAGAGCCTTGACTCTCTCTCCCGTAACTGCGTCGACATACACGTAAAATTCCATTTCGTCGAATGTTCCGTGAACTTCGTAGCACACCGCTTCCGTCTCCTTGTCGGGAATGACGCAAAGGCGCACGGAGTCGTAATCGATACCCGAAAGTTCTGCCGCGGTTCTCTCGCTTATGACTGCGGAAATGTCTCTTTCAATGTGGTTGCGGCAATATCCCGTCGCTTCCAGCCCCAGCAGCGTGCCGTCCGTAAGCGATATTTTCACCTTGACGAGGTCGGTATACAAAATCGTGTCCCCGACAGTAGGCGTCATATTGATATATGCGACGCTGCCGCTTTTGAGATACCAGACGGGGGTTAAATCGCCGTAACCGAGTTTTGCGGCATATTCCTCTGCGTGGATATACGCGTCTTCTTCGTCCAGATTCACTTCGTCGCCCGTTCTGTCTGCGATGGACAGCGACAGAAACATACCGCCTTTGACGGACACAGAGCCGTAGGCGTCGCCCGCCTCAATCTCGTAGGCGTCTGGTTCGCTGCTGTGACCGATTATTTTTGCTCCGCTCACATTCAGCAACTGTCCGAAACGATACAGCGCTTCCTCTTCGGTCACTTCCTCCATATTCTCCAAGCTCTTGAAAGAAGTCGGCAGTTTGCCGTCGGAAAACGGACCGTCGTAAATCATTTCGGGATAATCGGGCGTGACCTCCTGTCTGTCGTCGCCGACCGCCATATTCGAAGGCGAGAAAAAGTCGCTTGTGATTCTGCCGTTTCTTCTCGAAATCTCTTCCATTTCGTCCACTCTCTGCTGCAACGTTTCCGCCGCGCGTCTGAACTTCGCCGCGCTCTTGACGTATCCGTCCGTATCGTATCCGCGTCCGACGGCGCTGTTATAAGCCGCCGCAAAGTCCACTATTTGGTTCAAAAGTTTCATCGCGGGATAAGTTCTCTCGCCGTCTATCGGAAGACGGGAAAGCGCGCTCGCGCCTTCCGAAGCATAAGTGGAAAGCTCGTTCAGTGTCTCGCTCGTTGTGGCTCTGCTCATATTCAGCGAAAGTTTGGACAGGTTAAGCACAACCTCGTCCACGCTGTCGGACAGCTCGCTGACCGATTCGAAATAGTAGTCGTTCAATCTGGCTTCGGCGCTGTTTTTTCCGAAATCTCTTGCGACAAATGCCGCGGTCATAGCGGCAAGCATCACAGCAAGCCCGACTATGATTCCTATATAAATCATTCTTGCACCGCTCTTTTTCCGAACTATGCTTTCGGTTGCGGCGACACTGTAAGAGTCGTAATCTCTCATATTCCTGCTCCTTAAAATCAAATTAACCGAGTTTCAGCCTCTGGCAAAATGGTGCTTGCCTATCTTCAACTCAACTTTCAAAGACCATATCCACTTGCTTGTGGCGGTTGCCGGGTTGTAGTAGTATAAACAGCCGTTTGTGGGGTCCCAGCCGTTTAAAGCGTCTTTCGCGGCCTTATATGCGGTGTCGTTCGGGGTCAGGTTTATTTGCCCGTCCGCAACGGCGGTGAAAGCCAAAGGCTGATATATGACGCCCGATATACTGTTGGGGAACTTCGAACTGCGAACGCGGTTAAGCACAACGGCGGCAACGGCGACTTGACCCGTATAGGGCTCTCCCCTGGCCTCCGCATACACGCACCTCGCCAAAAGATTCAAATTCGACGAACTTATATTGCCTGACGACGTAGACGACGAAGAGCCGCCGGACAACGTTATTTTCAACGCTTTCTCGGTGTTCTTGCCCACTATGCCGTCCACGGTCAAACCGTAGTCGCGCTGGAAATTCTTGACGGCGGCAAGCGTCTTGCTTCCCCAAATTCCGTCCACTTTAATCTTATAATATCCCAGCTCTTTAAGCCGCGTCTGCACTGCGGTTATGTTCTGTTTCGTGTCGCCCTTGATTATGTTTTTCGCTTCCGCGCTCGTGATGCCCGCCGCGGCAAGAGCGAAAAAGCAAAGACAAACCGACAGAGCGATTGCCGTTACTCTCTTTTTCAAAATAAAAATACCTCCCGTTATTTACGAAAGGTACTCACGAACTTTTTCCACAACTCCATTACAAGCGACTTATAATGCACTCCGCCCTCTCCGCCGTCGGAAACGTAGCACAGCGGCGGATAGACCACGCACCACCAATTGTCGCCCTTGCCTTCGCCCAGCTCCACAATCAGCGCGTCGTAGTAACCGCTTTCCACGACAACCCCTTCATAGGTTCTTGTCGGGAAATATTCGTTGTTCAGGCGCACGCGGCACTTATAAGTAAAACCGTTTTTTTTCAAAACGGAGTCGCCCGCACGCCGCAAGTCGTCGCGCATATCGTCGAGTTTGCGATATGCCGTGTCGAAACTGTCGCCCTCGTCTATCTTTTCGACTATCAAGTCGTTCAAAGCGTCTCGGACTTTCAGTTTGACGGCTTGGTCGCTCTCCGAATTGCTGTTTGCGCGGACGTGTATGCGGATGAGTTTATACCCTTCGTCGGTATTAGTATGTTCGCACCCGAACATAAATATCGACGAAAACGATAAAAATATCGCAAGCGACAAAACAAAAATAATTTTTACCGTCGCATACTTTCTTGCGTTGACTTTGCTTTTCATTGCGGTATTGCCTCCGAAACCGAATATACTTCGATTATAGACGCTTCAAAAAAAATTTATACCGTTTGAAACATATTTTTTCGCATTAAATTATTTTTATTCCGTTCGGCACGGTGACAAGCGCAAATGCTTTGCCGCAATTTTTCTTATTCAGCTTTTCGGCGGCACACTCCGCCGCGGCTTTGTTTTCGAAAATCCCCGCGCAAGCCGAGCCGCTCCCCGTCATAAACGAATTCAGCGCGCCCGCTTCTTTCAGCGCTTCCATTCTCGTATAAATGCTATCGTCTATTTCGGCGGCAAACTCCGTCAAAGCGTTGCCGCAAAGCAAAGCCGTTTCCCTTGCCTGTCCGCTTTTCAAAGCACTTGCAATACTTTCGTTGTCCGACGGAGAAAACGCAAAAGACGGGCATTTCTCGTCGAAAAGTTTGAAACACTCGGCGGTACTCACCCCTCTTTCGCCGCAATACAGCACAATATTAAACATCTTTTCCGCGCCGTTTATGCGCTCGATGTTTTCGCCGATTCCCGTCAGACGGCAAAACCCTCCGTTGCACATAAGGGGAACGTCGCTGCCGACTTCGCCAGCCGCTTCTTTGACGTCGAGTCCGCGGCCGACAAAATCAAACAGTCGGTCTGCCAGCACAATAGCTGCCGCGGCGTCCGCGCTCGACCCGCCTATGCCTGCGCCCTCCGGCAAGTGTTTTTCCACGGCGACGTCAAGACCGAAATTTCCGAAACGTTTTTGCAAAAAAACGACGGCTTTTGTGACGCTGTCGTTTTCGTATACAGACGGTCTGCCGTCGTACGTGACGTTTATTTGCGAATCGAAACGCTCGCAAACGGTAACGGCATCGGCGATAGACACCGATGCTGTAACCGAATCCAGAAGGTGCATACCTTCTCCGTTTTTGCCGCTCACGTTAAGGGACAAATTTATTTTCGCGTAGGATAGCGCACGCAGTTTTCTTTTTTTCATACTCTCATTGTACCACGATTGACCTTTTAAGTAAAGCGGACAAGAGAGTTGTTTGCAATCGTTCTGCGGCTTATTTCGCCTTTTTTTCCATTTGACGGTACGCGACCAGTCTCTCGCCGCCCGCGCAGGGCATTGCGACGTCGGGATTTTGTCTCGTCACCTCTTCGGGCGTGAGTCCGAGCGCTTTTGCCGCATCCCAAACGGTCTCGCCCTTTCTTGCGATATGCACGGAAATCGCCGCCTCTCTCGGCTGTTTGGCCTCTCCGACCTTGATTTCGGATATAATCGCCGAAACGCAGGATTTTACGGGAGTAAGCCTTATGCAAATATCGCCTCGCAAACTCAATTCGTTGCCGCGTCTGATTTTGACGTTTACGTCTTTTACGCCCGCGACTGCCGTAACGAAATCGCCTTCTTCCACGCCGTCCGCATTCAATGCCAGCGAGAACGGCACCTGCGCAAAGACGGTGTTCGAACCGCGTTCGGTATTCACGTACACGATATTACAGCCGAGCATTCCCTCGACGGTAACTCTCCCGTCTCCAGAAAGCACGTTGGAAATGCTGACGCGAGAGCCGAACACGCCCGAAATTGCGTCGGCAAGCGGCAATTTTTCGTCGATTGCCACATTTCCCTCGACGGTATCGGTTATCGTAACGTCGCCTTTCGGCATACTTATTTCCACGCTTTGCACGGTGGAAAGCAGTTCGTTTTCCAGACAGAACGCGTCAATCGACGGCGTTATTTCGTCCGTTCTGAACACAAGCACATCGGCTTTAAGCGTAAGTTCCAATTCCGCGACGGTTTCTTCTCCGCCGCCGGACATAGACACGGAAACGTTTTTCACGCAAATACCGCCCGTGGTTATGTCACCCGCTCGCGCGCCGTCCGCGCGGCATTGCCAATCAATCGGAATATAAATTCGCTTGCTCGAAAGCGCGCCGCTTTGGGAGCGCAGCACAAGCGTGGCGACGGTTTCGCCCGTAATGGCGACGGATTCGTCGAAGCTGTCTATCCTGCTCACGAATGCCTCCGCCTCCGTAGCAATGATTTCGCAGCCGTTTAAGTCCGTTACCGTATCGGAAACGATAAAAGTATCGTTTGCTTCCGCAACGAGATTACAGCACTTCACTCTGTCCTCGCGGGTATAGACGCTCTCTCCGCCGCGTGCAAGATATTTGATGTTCTCGCGGTCGCAACCGTAAAGCGTTACTTCCACGACGGCGGCAAGTTTGACGACGTCTTCCTCCGCCGCAATAATGTCCATATCGAGTATCGATGCGGAAAAGCAGGTCTTTGTCGCCGCACCCACGCCATTCGCCTCGATTTTGTCGGAAAAATCGGCGTTGTAGTCCAACATTTCCACGCCGCCCTCCGTCGTTTCGAACAGAACTTTGAAGTTCACTCTTCCGGAATAGCGCGCTTCGCCGGTGAACGCCTCCGCCGCTCCGATGCTTATTTGAGACGACGTGGACAGCACCTTTGCTATGCGCGTTTCGGGTCTGGGAAGAAGCCGCGCTTCCACCACAGCCTGACCCGTCCCAAGTCGGCGGTAAGTATCGAAAACCGCCGTGTCGTATACCGGTTCAAAAGCCATATACAGTATTGCCTCCTATAAAAATAATTTGTCCCTCGCTATCCGTGCGGATAACAATATATTCTATAAGAGATATACCGATTTTATGACTGTTTAAAAAAGTTTTTTCTTATACCCTTGTCAGTTTTATATCGCCGCAAATCACGTCGGAATATGAAAACGACAGCAAATCCACGTTTTTGTCCGAGGTTATTCTCAAAGTAAATACGGCGGGATATAATTGCGCTATCTCGCCGTCGTATTTGAGCACTCTCTTTCTTCCCTTGTTCACGCTTATTTTGAGGCTTTTTCCTTTCAAACCCTCTATATTCTTCTTGACTTCTTCGACGGATACCGCTCTCTTTCTCAAACCGATTCACGCTCCTTTAAATATGTAACGTCGATTTTTAAAAAAGCTTTGTCCTCTTATTGTTCCCCGTCGCGCCGCAAATAATTCGTTTACTTCACGAATTCCAATTTAAGCTTTTTGCCCTCGCCGTTTTTAAAACCGCCGAATATTTTCTTATAATGTTTTTTGTACTGTTTCGGTGCGGTTACCGATTCGAGCACGGCACAGCCGTAAAACACGTCTCCGGAATCGAGCGCCGTCTCTCCCTCGAACGTTATTCTTTTGAGACTCTTGCACCCCTCAAACGCCGACAGCTCTATTTCGGAAAGAGTTGCGGGGAAAACCAATTCTTCCGCGCCTATATGAGTAAACGCACAGACGCCTATTTTTCTCAAACCCCTCGGTAAACGCAGGGAGCGCAATTCTTTACAGTCGTAAAACGCCATCGCGCCTATTTCCGTGGCATAGTCCGGGATTTCGCTATCCTTACAGCCGGCTATGCATTTGCCGCTCGCCGTCTCCAAAACGCAATTTCCTTCCGCCGAATAAACTTTATTGCCTCGCTCCGCTCTTATCGACGTCAGTGATTGACAGCCGCAGAAAACCGCTTTTCCTATGCTCTTTACCGTAGCGGGAATAATGGCGCTTGTTAGTTCGGCGCAGTACTCGAAAACATTGTTGCCAAGCTTTTTCACGCCTTCGGACAAAACTATCTTTTTCAAATGCGTTCCCGAAAAAGCTCCGTCGCCTATTTCCTTGACCGACGGCGGCAGTTCGATTTCTTCGAAAGTGCAATCGGTGAAAGCGTAATCGCCTATTTTCTCTATGCCGTTTTCGACGACGCTCTTGTCGCAGCCCGCAATTATACTGTTTTCGGTTTTATCGACGATACAGTTTCCGATTGTCTTATATTTCGGATTATTCGCATCGATTTCGAAACCGTCTTTCGGATTGCTGCCCTCGAACGCGCCGTCTTCCAGAATTTCAGCATCCTCGGAAAGAACTATTTTTCCGACGCCCGCACAATGCTCGAATGCGCTTTCGCAAATTTTTTTTACTCTTTTTCCTATATTTATAGAGGAAAGCTCTTTCAGCCCCGCAAAAGCGTATGCCGAAATCTCTTTCTTGTTTTCTATTTCGATTTTTTCCAGACGCTTGCCGTCTATATAAAGCGCGCATCCGCTTGCAAACGGCGCGGAATAAAACTCGATATCGCACCATTGCTCCAAAGTGCCGGCATAGTTAATTCTTTTAAGATTCGGCGCGGCAAACGCATTTTTGCCTACGGCTTTAATCGACTTCGGCAAATTCAGCGTTTCCAAATTCTCGCAGTCTTCGAATAAATCGTCTACAATGACGGCAGCGTCGTCCGGGACGGTTACTTCTTGTTGGCTGCCTATAAATAAATTCACTATAACGTCTTGATTCTTATCTATCAAAAGCGTAAAATCTTCATTGTCGCAGACAATAAAATTTCCTTCAACCAATTTGTCGTTAAAAAAATATTCTCTTTCCACGTCGCTTATCGTCGACCACTCTTCGTTGTCCAAAAACTCCGACATTTCTTTTCTCCTTTAAAAATGTAAAAAGCGTCCGATACTTTATCGAACGCCATTGCAATCAAAAATCTTCGTCGTCTTCCTCATCGTCCTCTTCTTCGTCGTCTTCTTCGAAATCGTTGGGGTCCACGTCATAGTCGAAATCGTCGGGTTCTTTTTCTCCCTCGTATTCCTCGTCGTCTTCCTCGTTCTCTTCGTCTTCAAGCTCGGAAAGAGGTATGATGTCCAAAGATTCGTCAGTGTCCGTATCCTCGGGCATTTCGTCGTCCTCGAAACCTTCTTCCTGCTCGGTCTCCGCCGCCTTTTCTTCCCGTTCTTTTGCACACATAAAGCAAATTTCTTCGTCCTCGTCAAGATAGTTCACGTGACAAATCGGACACAATCTTTCCACTCCCGCTTCCTCGTCGTCGGGTATCAAAATATCTCTCGCCACAAGTCCGAGTTCGGCTTTGCATACGTTGCAATATTTGTCTTTCTTGTTTATATAGTTAAGCTCGCAACGCGGGCAAAGAATATAAACGGGTTTCTTATCGTCTTTTTTCATAGTTTCTCCACCGTTGGTTTTTTCGCCGCATTTTACTGCGGTATCAAATCGCCACTATTATATGCGTTTTGATTCGTTTTGTAAACTGTTTCGGCTATACTTTTACAAATTTTTTTTATTATGCGAGATGTTTTTTCATTTGCCCTTGCGATGCTTGACAAACCGCCGCAAACGCATAGCCGTGAGTCCCGCGCCAAAAATGCCGTCCAGCACAAAACTCCACCAAAAAACCGATACTGCCGTCAGCGCGGCGGTGAAAATCCATATGGCTATAAGCTCTCTGACAAAAACGCCGAGCGCACTCGACGCCGAGCGCACGTCGAAACCCTCGTCGTAATATATGGGTATCAGACGCGGAAAATACAGCAAGCCGACAAATCCCGCAACTATTCCCAACCAGATTCTCGCAGAAAACAGAGTTATCTTTGACGTCACCCGTATCATAAAAAATCCGTCTGCTATCAGCACGGTCAATAGCAGCAAAAACAATGTTATGTATATCGACGTGCGCCAACGCAGAAAGTCCAGCACGGCATATTTTCTGCCGTAAACATAATTAGGCAATTCGTATGCCAACGGAATCAACAGCACGACGGCGATAACGGCAACTATGACGTATACCATTTCAATCCTTCTTTTTCATTTTTTTAACCATCATCAGCACACGCTCCGGCACGCCTTTATAGGCATATTCGCGAAAAATCTTTTTGACTTTAAATCCGCGTTTTTCGTACAAAGCAGCCGCGCTCATATTGTTTTCTCTGACAAAAAGCACGACCTTTTTGAACCTTCCCTCGGCTTTTCGAAGAGCCGCGTCAATCAATCTGCCGCCGTAGCCTCGGTTTCTGTAATTCTTCCGCAAGCCGATTCCCAGACTGCCGCCGCGCAGACCGTACGGCACGATGTCGCACCAACCCGCAACTATATCGTTGTCAGTCAAAAAGAGCTGTACGGCATTGCTTCGAACACAATAGCGCATAAAAGAGATACTTTCGGCAAGAGAAAAACCTTTATTCACGGCAAGCCATTTGCCCTCGCGCGCCACTTCGTCGACGGCGGCGCAATAACTTTCTGCGAGGTCTGTTCTCGCGTCGGTAATCTCCATTGCTTGCCTCCTACCCGTTTTGCTTTTATGCAAAACAGTGCTATTCAGTATACCACTTTAACGCCCAAAAGGCAACGATTTAGACGGGAAATTCTTGTCAAAAAAGAAATGAAAAACGCTCCGACGTTTCGAAGCGTTTGTTTTATTGTATTTTACTTTATGCTTGAAGAAACAATTACTCGCTCTTCGGACCTGCGTTTACTATTTCGGCAGGCATACCTTCGTACTTCTTGAAGTTTTCCACGAAGTCGTGCGCAAGTTTCTTTGCAAGACGGTCGTATTCGGCTTTGTCGCTCCATACGTTTCTCGGATTGAGAATATTTGCGTCCACGTTTTCGCAAGACTTCGGAACATTGAGTCCGAAATAAGGTTCGGTTTCGTAATCGACTTTCGCAAGCGAACCGTTCAAAGCCGCGGTAACAATCGCGCGGGTAGCGGGAAGACTCATACGCTTGCCCACACCGTAAGCGCCGCCCGTCCAACCTGTATTTATAAGATAGACGTCAGCGCCGTGCTTTTCGATTTTTTCGCCCAAAAGCTCGGCATATACCGAAGATTTAAGCGGCAGGAACGGCGAACCGAAGCAAGTGGAGAAAGTGCAGACGGGGTCCGTGATGCCGCGCTCCGTACCCGCGACTTTCGACGTATAGCCGGAAACGAAATAATACATAGCCTGTTCCTTCGTGAGCTTGCTGACGGGAGGAAGCACGCCGAATGCGTCCGCCGTCAAAAAGATTATAGTCTTGGGATGACCGCCCACGCCGGGAATTACCGCATTGTCTATATAGTGAACGGGATAAGAAACGCGCGTGTTCTCCGTAAGGCTGTTGTCGGTGTAATCGGGTTTTCTCGTAACATCGTCGATAACCACGTTTTCCACGACTGCGCCGTGTTTGATTGCGCGATAAATATCGGGCTCTTTTTCTGCGGAAAGGTCGATACACTTTGCATAGCAACCGCCTTCGATATTGAAGATTCCCTCTTCCGACCAGCCGTGTTCGTCGTCGCCGATGAGTCCTCTGTTGGGGTCTGCGGAAAGAGTGGTTTTGCCCGTTCCCGAAAGTCCGAAGAAAAGAGCGGTGTCGCCGCTGCCGTCGGTAGCCATATTGGCAGAGCAATGCATACCCAAAACTCCCTTATGCGGCAAGAGGTAGTTCATAACGCTGAAAACGCCTTTCTTCATTTCGCCGCAGTATTTGCTGCCCGCGATTATAAGCAACTTTCTCTTGAAGCTGACTATTATCGCGGCTTCGGAATTGATACCTTCCGTTTTCGGATTGAGTTTGAGTCCGGGTGCGCATATAAGCGTGAACTCGGGCTTGTAAGTTTTGAGTTCCTCTTCCGTGGGACGCAAAAGCATATTGTGCATAAACAGGTTTTGCGATGCGTATTCGTTTATTACGCGCACGTTCAAACGGAACTTCGGGTCCGCACCGGCATAACCGTCGAATATGAATATATTGCGGTTGTTGAGATAGCTCTCTATTTTGCCGAGAACGGATTCGAATTGAGCCACGGAAATTTTCTTGTTTTCCGTGCCCCAATTTATCTCGTTGTTTATGGGAGCTTCGTCCACGATAAAACGGTCTTTGGGACTTCTGCCCGTATACTTGCCCGTTTCCACGAGCAATGCGCCCGTATCCGTAAGACGGCAGTCCTCTGTCTTTAAAGCCAGCTCGGTAAGCACGGCAGGCTCCAAATTGCGGTAGACGTTCAGCGGATTAAAGATATTCAGTTTCTCAATCCCATAGGTCTTCATAGTTATGTACCCTCCAAAAATGTAATTTCGGTATTATTTGAGCGGAACAGGCAATTTCCAATCGCCTCAATCTCCACCGATATAATTATAACGTAAAAAAGTCAAATCGGCAACTGTTTTTAGGGGGTTTTGACATTTTTCACAATCACACCGATTGGCTCGGCGGCAAACCCCGTCTTATGCGGCTCTCTATCATATCGGCAAGTTGCTTTGCCGCTCTGCCGCTTCTTCCGCCCTTTTTCAAGGCGTAACGCTCGGCAATCGATTCGATTTCCGTAATTTGCATTTCTATACCTCTGTCGGCGAGTATGCGCTTTAAAATCTCGCAAAAATCTTTGCGGTCGGGACTCAAAAATGTTACGACCAATCCGAATCTGTCGGACAGCGACGCCTGCTCTTGCAAAGTGTCGTTTATATGAACGTCGTTTTGCCTCGCCTCAAAACTTTCGCGCACCAAATGACGACGATTGGTCGTAGCATATATCAATGCGTTTTCCGGACGGCAGACCGACCCTTCCAACGCCGCTTTGAGTTCGGAAAAATCATCCGTTCCGTCGACGAAAGTCAAATCGTCGATAAAAACGACAAACTTGAAAATTTTAAATTTTCTTATCATATCGAAAAGCACGGGAAAATCTTTTATAGCGGCTTTGTTTAACTCCACAAGCCGCAGCCCTCTGTCTTGGTACTCGTTAAAAACAGCGTGCACGGTGCTCGACTTGCCCGACCCTCTGTCTCCGTATAGAAGCACGTTGTTCGCAGGCAAACCGTCCAGAAAATCCAACGTATTGTCCGCAACGGCTTTTTTGCAATCTTCATACAATTTCAAGTCGTTCAAACGAATTTCGCTTATCCCGACAATAGGTATAAGTCTTTCCTTTTCGAATCTGTACGCAACGGATTTCGAAACAATTCCGTATCCGTTTTTCTTCACCGTTTCGACAAGCTCCGCAACATCGGGAATTTTGCTTTCTCCCCGTTCCCATTTTGCAAAGTTTTCATAAATATCCGCATACGCGATTTTGAAATCGTCGGGAACTACCGACGCAAGCTCTTCAATGATTCTCAACTCGCATTCCGCCCTGTCCTTCAAGCTCTCGAAGCTTTCGCCCGCCGCAACTCTTCGCGCAAACACATTGTCGTCTGCCGCGACAAGACGGCGAAAATATTCCGCACAGTTTTTTTCGCAGGCGGTTTCCGCCAAAGCGTTGTAATATGTTGCCCATAATTCGGCGAATTCTTCTTTTTTCGGAAGCCGCATCATTTTCGTCAGTGCACTCACTCCGACGTCGTTTCTTAATTTTGAAAATATCGCCAAAGACCGTACCGCAATATCCGTTTGCTCAAACGTCATTTTAGCAAGCCTCCTTTTTTTAATAACAAAAACAATTATATCAAAACGGCATTAACCCGTCAATAAATTTGACAAACCTCGCCGCGAAATGTATAATTGAATACAATAGCGTGTTAAAGCGTTAAACAAACCGTAATTATTTTAAGGAGTATATAATACTATGGCAAAAATTTACTATATGCAGGACTGCAATCTCGACTATCTCAAAAAGAAGACCGTTGCGATTATAGGATACGGCTCGCAGGGACACGCGCACGCGCTCAATCTCAAAGAAAGCGGCGTCAAAGTCGTGGTCGGATTATACGAAGGGTCCAAGAGCCGCGAGAAAGCGGAAAAAGCTGGACTGACCGTTTTGAACACAGCGGAAGCGGCAAAAAAAGCCGACGTCATTATGATACTCACGCCCGACGAAAAGCAAGCGAAAATTTACCGCGATGATATTTTGCCTAATCTGACGGCAGGAAAAGCGCTGGCATTTGCCCACGGTTTCAACATACACTTCAAACAGATTGTTCCGCCCGCAGACGTAGACGTGTTTATGATTGCGCCGAAAGGCCCCGGGCATACCGTAAGAAGCGAATACGTCGAAGGCAAGGGCGTCCCCTGCCTTGTCGCAATACACCAAAACGCAACGGGAAAAGCTTTGGAAACAGCATTGGCGTATGCTTTGGGTATAGGCGGCGCGAGAGCCGGCGTTTTGGAAACGACGTTCAAATGCGAAACCGAAACCGACCTGTTCGGCGAGCAAGCCGTGCTTTGCGGTGGCGTGACCGCGCTTATGAAAGCAGGTTTCGAAACATTGGTGGAAGCGGGATACGACCCGCAAAACGCATATTTCGAATGTATACACGAAATGAAACTCATAGTCGACCTCATATACCGCGGCGGTTTCAAATTTATGCGCTATTCCATTTCCGACACGGCGGAATACGGCGACTACAAAATCGGCAACCGAATCATAACCGAAGAAACGAAAAAAGAAATGAAGAAAGTTTTGACCGAAATACAAAACGGCACTTTCGCAAGCAATTGGATAGCCGAAAACAACAACGGTCGGGCATATTTCAATGCCACCCGCAGATTGGAAGCCGAACATCAATTGGAACAAGTCGGCGAAGAATTGCGCAAGATGTATTCGTGGAGCGACGAAGACAAATATAACAAATAAACTCATATAGAAAAAACGGCGGGTCGCTTGACCTGCCGTTTTTGTTTGCCTGCATTATTTCTTTTTCTTCGGCCGCTCGGCTTCGAATGCCGCAAGTTTTTCCGTCAATTCTTCGACCGCTCGTTTCAACTCCGCATTTTCGGTTTCCAACTGCCTTATGCGTTCGCCGTCTGCGGAAACAGACTTCACGACGCCGTCGCCGCCGACCACTTCGAACGTATCCTGCTCTGCGTTCTTCTTCTTTCTCTTGAATATATCGAAGAAACCTTTTCTGCTCTTTCCGCCGCCGTCGGAGACTTCCGCCTCCGTTTCGCCTACCCCTGCCGCAACTGCCTTTCGTTTCGGCAAAAACGCGACGAGTCCGCGCCACACAAGCACACCGAATACCGCAATGTTTATGACTATGACGACGGGTATCCACCATTCGAAACTCTTTTTCAAAACACGCGGTCCCGATATTTCCGTAGAATACTCGTTTTTGTCGGTATTGTTCTTTGCAAAGTAATAGGTATTGCAAGACGCATAGATTATCTGTTTTGCCGATTCTCTCGCGAGATTCACGTCGACGGCATCGTTCATATTCAAACGGCCGTGCGTACCCGCTTTGCCGTAAAGCGGATTGAGCTGGGTGTTCACGCCCGCTCTTATTCCCGCGCGAAGCTTCATATTGGAATCTCCGCCGTCGTCGTAGTCGGTCACTATTATGCCCTTGAAACCGAACTCCGTGCGAAGCACTCCGTCTATCATAGCCTGATTGGCACCCGCCCAAGTAGCGCCTATCTTGTTGAAAGACACCATTGCGCCGATTGCCTCGCCTTTCTTTATGGCAATCTCGAAAGGTTTCAAATAGTTCTCGCGGAAATTCTGTTCCGTGCACCAAACGCGTTTGTCGGTGTAGGGCGAAGAATCGTACAGAGCAAGATGTTTCAGGAACGAATACACGCCGTTAGACTTTGCTCCGCGAACAAAATTCGCCGCAAGGTAGCCGCTCAAAATCGGGTCTTCGCTGTAACATTCGTAATTTCTGCCGTTCAGCATTTCGCGGTGAAGATTGATACAGGGCGCGTATATGCCCGATATACCGAAATTCTGACCGTCTATACCGATGATTTGTCCCGACTGATACACAAGCTGCTTGCTCCAAGTCTGCGCAACGAGGTTTTCGGCGGGCAATGCCGTCATTTTGGAGCCTTCCACGTTAGGGGAAAGGTTGGTTCTGTTGAATCCCGACGGACCGTCGTAGTCCCACCAAATCAGTTTGCCTATGCTTGCCGCCGCACGCGTACCGTATCCGCCGTCTTCGACAATGGTTCTCAAATCTTCTTCCGTCAATTGATTCAGAAGCGTATCCCATTCGGGCGCATTCCAATTCTCTTTCTGTCCGAGCTTGAAAATCAATTCTTCGTTATATTTCAGCGAAGCTTCTTTCTTGCCCGTCAGTTCGTCTTCGGAAGCCGTACTGCCGTCTTCCTTCGTGACCAACCTCAAACCTCCGTCACGACCCATAACGGGCTTTTGCGTATAATCGTAAAGGTCGTATTGATAGTTCGCATAAGGCGCAACCGTCTTGTCGGAAAGCCCTTTGCATCTCTCTTTCGGAACGGTTCCCGCAATATCTCCTCTCGAAAGATATTTCCAATCCACTCCGAGCGTAGAGCCGTCCAAGGCACACTCTCCGTACGCCAATTCTCCCGTAAAACGGTTTCTGATTCTTCCGTTGCTGACGGGGTCTTTGCGGTAACGCAATACGAAATCTTTAATCTCGTATGTCAGCGTGTTTTGTTCCATCGGTTTCAGATGATGCGAATCGGTCATAAGTTTGATTTCGTATTTGCCGATATCAAGCTCCCAACCCGTAGTCTCTGTTCCGTTCTTGTCATAGCAGTCGTAGCTCGCCATTTCGTACGGCGTAAACGTAAACGTTACGACATCCGATTCCTGCGGCTTCAAAGACTTTGTTTTGGCAAAGTCCAAAAGATTTACGGCAGACTTCTCTATGCCGCCTTTTATATAAGGCGCAGTATAGTAAAGCTGAACGACGTCCTTGCCCTCTTTATTGCCGCTGTTGGTCACTTTGACTTTCAGCTCGATTTCGGTCTCCTTCGTAAGTTCTTCGCCGTCGGGCAAACTCACGGATTCGATTTCCCAATCAAACGTCGTATAGGACAGTCCGTGACCGAAAGGATATTGCACCACTGCGTCATATCCCGTCTTTCCGAATTTGGTTTTGTCTTTGAAATAGCCTTCTTTGTCGGCAGTTTCGTAGAATTTGTAACCGACATATATGTCTTCGGCATAAACTATGTCTTTCGATTCGCCGTTGACGCGGGAAATCTCGTTGACGTCGGGGTCGTAAAGCACAGTGTCGGCAAGTTTGCCGCTCGGACTGATTTCGCCCGAAAGAATCTTCGGAATCGCCGTCGCGCCCGACTGTCCCATATACCCGACGTTCATCGCCGCGCCTATCTTTCCGAAATTCTCCTCGTCGTCTATGAACGTCATATCCATTATCGAACCCGTATTGAAAATCACGATGACTCGGTCGAAATTCGACGTGCACATCTTAATC
Source organism: uncultured Christensenellaceae bacterium (assembly GCA_910588155.1). Lineage (GTDB taxonomy): Bacteria > Bacillota > Clostridia > Christensenellales > Pumilibacteraceae > MGBC157735. The sequence goes on along the minus strand of CAJUPB010000012.1, from coordinate 23,843 downwards.
AACGTTTCTTCTTCCGTGCTTATTTCGCTTACCGAACGCGTCGTATCTTCCGGCAGTCCCGACTTCTTTTGCGTCGAGCTTATGCGCCCGATGTATTCGCCGCTGTAACGCGACAGCACCACGACCGCCGTGTCGGAAAACTCTTTTGCCCGAGTCACGACGTCTGCGGGAAACGCCGTTGCCGTCTGCGGTTCTTTGAGCTTGGTGTTGTATCGGTTGTTCCAATTCGCACTTTCGCCCCAATCCGCATCTTCGGTCGTGCGGTGTTTTTCGTATATCTTGATTATTTCGTCGTTATAATTGAAACCGCCGGCTTTAAGCGCTTGCAAAAATGTCACTTTATTGTCGGGGTGAACATAAGAGCGTCCCGAACCGTTGCCCGCAAGCAGGAATCCCGCATCCGTGGCGTACCAGCCGAATACGTTTATATTCTTCTGCGACGCAGGGAGAGGAAGCGTGTTGCCTCCGCTTGCGTGCGGCGCGTTTTTCATAAGCACCACGCCGTCGTCCGCCAACTTTCTGACCACCTCGTCGCCGCTCTTTGCGCCTTCCTCGACCTTGGAAGTGTCGCCCTCCAACTGTTCTGTACAACCGAGGAAAGTCGATATTATGGGCGCATACTTCGACGCGAAACAGTCTGCCGTTATCATAATCGCGGTCACTATAACCGTGACAATGATAATAACTATTTGAGAAGGTTTGAGCAATAATTTTTTCTTCGTTTTATTTTCCATTTACTGTCTCCTTTAATAGCGTATCTCAATCTTGTCGATATTTGCCGCGCGTTGAATTCCGCCGTCGTTTATCGTGGCAATACATTCGATGCCGATTTTGGTAAAGCCCTGTTTCAAACCGATTTCGGATAACAGGTTTTTGGTCCACAAGAACCATATACTCTCGCCGGAACCTTGCGTTTTACCCTTTATCAATACGTCGTCCGGTATCGTCACCTCCGCATCGTCCACCGTAAGTTTGAACAGTTGATTGAATTTCAAATCTTCGGTAAAGCCGCTGCCGCGCTTCAAAGATGCCGCCGTCAAAATCAATTCGGCATTTTCCACCGTCTGCTCGCTGTAAACGTAAAACTCGATTTTTGTTCCGACGCTTACGTCGCTTATGCTGGCGCTGCCGTTCAGACCTTTTCCGTCTTCCTTCTTGTACTTGCCGGAAATAACCGTATAGCTCTCGTTTGTCGGCGTTGTCGCTCCGCTCGCCAAGGTAGCCTCGGCTTCCACGGTTATCAGCTGCGTTTCGCGCACCGTAATGTCTATTTTCTTTTCAAAGTTCTTGAATTTCAGTATTACGAAAGTATCGTCTTTCGTAAGTTCTCCCGCAGGCGTCCAAGTCAAGCGGTTTGCGCCGAGGTTCACGTCTCCGCCGTAACCGTTTTTGTAAACTGCGTCGAATACGATGCCGTCCGCGGAGAAATATTCGCCCTCTTTATATGCAAGCTTTGTCGGCGCAGTCTTTATCGTAATGTCCGTGCAAACGTCGCCGCGAGTCACCTCGTCGGGGTCGTCGTCGGAAAGTCTGACGTCAAGCCTGTCGATATTCGGCGTTCTCGGATAACTGCTGCTGTCGGGGATACCGCCTATACAAACGACCCTGACTTTATTGAAGCCTCTCTTTATGTCAATCTTTCCGAACGGCACGTCCGCCCAATTCGTCCACTTGTTTCCTCCGCTATTTGCTTCGGGGAACGGTTTGCCGGGGATAACTACATCGTCGTCAATGTAAACCTCTTCATTCTCCTCTCCTATATACACTTTGCAGAATCTGTTGAATTGCATATCGAGCATAGTGTTATTCGGAACATCCTGCACCGTAGACGCCGCCAAAAGCACCAAATCGGCATTTGCGATTTCTCCCTCCGAATAGATGTAGAATTCTATTTCAAAGCCTTTTTCTATGCTTCCGATATACCCTGTCCCCGTCCAAGTGCAATCGGTTTTCAATTCGCCCTTGCCTTTAATCACCGTATAGCTTGCATCCGTAGGAGCGGTGTCGCCGCTTTTTACGACGTCTTCCGCCTGAACGGTTATGCCGCCGTATACGTGAATGACAAAAGTATCGGTTTTGGTAACTTCGCCGACGGTAAGCGTCAACGTCAGGGTCAAATCTTTGACAGCCTCATCCAAAATCGTACCCTGCACGTATTCTTTTCCGTCTTTGTCGGTTATAGTATATCCGACTTCATTGTCCACGTCGCCCTCTTCGTACGACGCTTTCATAACAAGTCCGCTCAAATCAAGCGGGTCGCCGAGAGAATACGAAGTTATATCGGGCTCGCGCGTTATTTCCACGCCGAGCAGTACTTTGTCGGAAACCGTAATCGGCAGCTTTTTCTCGAAGCCCTCGAACAAAAGCGCAATTTCTTTGACGCTGCTGTCCAACGCTCCGCGAGGAGACCATCCGTCCAAATCTCCGCCCGTAAGATTCTTGTCGCCGTCGAAGCCGTTTTGATATACGGCGTTGAATACAAGACCCGCGGGAGAAAATTTCTCGCCGCTCTTATATTCCGTCCTCGTCGGATTTTTGGCTATCTCCAAATCGATGCAAACGTCGCCCTCCGTTACTTTCGGGGGGGGGGGACATCGGGCGGCGGCGAATTTTTTCCGCCGCACGCCGCCAAAGCGAGCACACAGACGAGTGCAAACGCCGTCAGCGCGCAGACCCACTTTCTTCTTTTCATACAAAATCCTCCTTCCTTTATCGATGTTATCCCGCAATTATGTACATAAAAACGGCATAACCGTTGATTTTCGGTTACACCGTAATTATAAACGCTGATTTTTATTTTTCAATAGCTATTTCGTTATCCGTCGATTTACGAGCGTAAACCGTTTTCGGAAACACGATATTCAGATTGAACACCTGATTTTCCGTCTTTATCGACATTTCGCCGCCGTACTTGTCGCACAAAAGTCTTACGCTCTTCATCCCGTAGCCGTGATATGCGCTGTCGCCTTTCGTCGTCTTCGGCAACTTGTTCTCAAACGCAATTTCTCCGTTGTAATAATTATGTATGTTTATCGTGAGAAATCCGCTGACTTCCTTTATGGAAAGGCTTATCGTCTTTTTGCCCTCGTCGAGCGGTTCGACTGCTTCGATTGCGTTGTCTATGATATTTCCGAACAGGGCATATAAATCGGCTTGCGACATAAACGCCAGCTTCTTGCCGTCGATTATACAGCAGAGTTTGACTCCGTGACGGCTGCAATACAAACTTTTCTCCGTCAAAATAATGTCCAGCGGCTCGTTGCCCGTTTTGACCGACGAATCGTAAATGGATATGACGTCTTCGATTTCTTTGACGACGTTTTTGTCCAAAGAGCCGCTTTCGCCAATCGAGCGTATCTGATGCTTTAAATCGTGACATTTCAGGTTTATCAGTTCGATGTTCGATTTACTCACCTTGTACTGCTCCTCTTTTTCCTCCCACAGACGTTTTATAACAGACAGGTCGTTTTGAAGTTTTCCCCTGTCGTCGACGTCGAACTGCAAGTACAGCGCGAATATGCAGCAAAAGATATTGAACAAATCGAGAAACAGCACATACATTCTGTTAAAATCTTTGCGGCTGTACCACGCGATTATGGAGCTTATTATAACGTCGAAAAACAAAATTAAGGCGGCAAGAAAAAACATCTTTTTATTGTCCTCGGCAAAATCTTTCCTGTCGCCCAAACGCTTTTTGATAAACAAATACCCGAAGAAATAAGTCATACCCCATATAAAGAGATAGACCATAATCGTAAACGGGTTTCCGCTGACAAACATTTCCCCGTCGCTGTTGGGAATGGTAACAAAATCGAAAGTTCCGCTTCCCTGCACGTTTGAAACATTCGCAATACCCATAAGCACGGCGGAAAGATTGAACAATTCGTATGCGATATGCTGTAAAGTATACGCCGCCACGCCGCAAAAAACTATCTTTATGAGTCTTTCGTCAAACAATATTTTCATTGCGCAAATCGTTATGACAAACAGCGCAAGATACATAACCGAACTTAAAAACGCGCCTTCCAAAACGGGCACGGCAAATGCCAGCGCATAAGTGCCTAAAACAGCCAAAGGCAGACGCAGCCAAAAAAGAGAACGGCGTTTCAAACGGTAGACTATCAGAGCTTCCGCAATGAGAATCTCCGTCAAAAAAACAAGTCTGTACCAAAAGAGAGCGCCGACTTCGTACATATCTATATACTCCCGCCGAGATGGTCGGCGATGTCCTTCAAAAACTGTTTTTTGCGCGAACGGCTTATCGAAAGCGCATCGCCGCCGACATAAGCCGTGAAGTCGTCCACGCCGGTAACGTAATTAAGATTCACAAGATAACAATTGTTGCAACGCGAAAAATCAAAGCCCGCGAGTTTCTCTTCTATCTTGCTCAACGAACCGGACGCCGTCACCGCCCCTTCCGTGGTGTAAATCGTCAGTTTGTGGTTCATAACCTCCACATAACGAATTTGCGGAATAAGCACAACCTGTGCGCCCGTCTTTCCCTGTATGACGAGTTTTTCGTCCTTGCGTAAGTCCAGACGTTTCAACGCCCTCGACATTTTCAATTTGAGATTGTCGTATGAAACGGGCTTTACCATAAAATCCATTGCGTCCACGGCATAACCGTTGACTGCGAATTGCGCCATATTCGTGACAAAAATAAGAATCACGTCGGAATCGGCGGCGCGCAGCCTTTTTGCGGCTTCCATTCCGTCAATATCCGGCAATTCGATGTCCATAAACACAATTTCGTAGTTGGCGCGATAACCTTCGAGAAAGGATACGGAAGTTTTGAAAGAAGTTATGAGACATTGCCGTCCCGCCTCGTTTAAAACGCGGCGAACGAAGTCCGCGAGTTTTTCCGCGTCCTTTTCGCTGTCTTCGACTATGGCTACGTTTATCATCTTTCCTCCGTATCGAAATTATCAAGAATCCATATTCACGATAACTTTGACGTATTTGTCGGGGTGCTGCCCCATTTCTTTCAGAGCTTCGGGCACTTCGTCGAATTTCACTTCCTTGGAAATAAGCGGCGCAACCTTGACGCTTTTGTTTGCAAGCATATTTATCGCGCTCGGAATATTTTTTCCCATTCCGCTTATGCCGAACAGGTCAAGCTGTTTTTTGACCGCGACGGACAAATCGGCGGAAAGCTCTTTTGCTCCGTCGGGAATGCAAATCGCCATTCTGCCGCGATTGCTCAAAAAATCGAAGGTGCGCGTAAGCGGCATTATTCCCTGCGCCATATAAGCGCAAGTCTCCGCCATTCTGCCGCCGGTGAGAGAAAAAATCTTTTTATGTGCGTCGCTCTCCGTGGTATCGACGGTGTAATAGACTCCGAAATTGGACGCGACGTCCAATCTGTCCCGTCTCAAATCCATAAGAACGGGGACCGCCTGATAGTATATTGCAACCTGCGCGAGAATTATGCCCGTCACCGTCGCGCCGACTATCGCGATATGCTCGCCTTTTTCCAGACCGAGTTTGCCGACAATGTTTATCGCCGTGGCTATTTGTTCCAAAAACATTGCCTCGCTGTCCTCTATGCGCTCGGGCAATTTATATAAATCCTCCGCGCCGACGACGGCGAAATCGCGAAAGAAACCGTCCTCCCCGACGCCGTATTCCAATTTGTTCAGACAACTGTCGAATCTGCCCGCCGCGCATTCGCTGCATTTGCGGCAAGCCTTTATCGGAGATACGGCGACCTTGTTTCCTCTCGCATAACCTTTGACTGCCTCTCCGACTTCCGTCACCATACCCACGCAATGCCGTCCGAGCGTCACTGGGTATTTCACCGAGCGGGTTCCCTCGTAAATAAGGTTGTCGCTGTGCGTGACCGCCGCTTTGAGTATTTTGATTTTAACGCAATTTTCGCCCACGGGCTGCGAGGGAAGTTCTTCCGCACGCACGTCTCCGGGTCCGTATATTCTCTGCGCTTTCATATTACGCCTCCGCTTTTACCGTCGCTTAACTTCGACTCTCATACGATTATATCACATTTCGGGATTTTTTTCAAGCGTTTAATACAGGCGGTTTAAAGCGACGAAATCACGTCCGCCGCCGCCATTATCGGCAATACGTCTGCCTTTTCCGTCAGCCCCGCGTCGCAAAGCGCGGTAAGGTCGGGGTCCAGCGGCAACTTGGCAAGCAGTTTTATTCCCATTTCGTCCGCAGTCTGCTGCGCGTGCGATTTTCCGAATATCTCGTGCATTTTGCCGCAATCCGGGCACACGAAACCGCTCATATTTTCCACAAGTCCCAAAACGGGAACTTTCATAAGCTGTGCCATTTTGACCGCTTTCGCAACAATCATATTCGACAATTCCTGCGGAGACGTCACGATAATCACGCCGTCAACGGGCAAAGACTGAAACACCGTCAAAGCCACGTCGCCCGTTCCGGGAGGCATATCCACAAACATATAGTCGATGTCGTTCCAGATTACCTCGCCCCAAAACTGTTTTACCGCGCCCGCTATAACGGGACCGCGCCACACGACGGGGTCGGTATCGTTTTCCAGCAAAAGGTTGACGCTCATAACTTCTATGCCGTCTTTCGTCAACGCAGGAAACATACCCTCGTTGCTTCCCGTCGCTTTTTCTCTGATACCGAAAAGTTTCGGTATGCTCGGACCCGTCACATCTGCGTCTAAAATCGCTGTCTTTTTTCCTTTTTTGTTCATAGCGCAAGCCAAAAGAGCGGTCACGGTGGATTTTCCCACGCCTCCTTTGCCGCTCACCACGCCTATCACCTTTTTGACATTGGAAAGCGGGTGCGCTTTTTCGATAAGACTGTCTTTTTCTCCGCAAGCGGACCCGCAACTATCGCAATCGTGATTGCAACCCATATTCTTTATACCTCCGTAATTTCTGCTTTTTTATATTTCGGCAAGCTCTTCGTCGCTCGCAAAAAATTCTCTTTTAACGCGCCCTTCCGAATCGAAATTCACGCCTTCATTCTCCAACAGCCGCCGCTGAACATCGCTGCCCCCGAAAGCGAAAGCGGGAGCCGTCGCGCCCTCTCGGTTTACCACTCTGTGACAGGGAATGACACCGGGCATAGGATTGACGTGCAATGCCCACCCGACCTGCCTCGCACAGCGGGGTCTTTTCGCCGCCCGCGCAATTTGACCGTATGTAGCCACCTTGCCCGACGGTATTCTCTTTACCGCCTCGTAAACCGTTTCGAAAAACCCGTCTTTCATCTGAAAACCTCTTCTATCGTCGCGCCGCCGAGACATCTCCCGTCTTTATACAAAACCGCATACTGTCCCGCGGTAACCGCGCGTTGTCTGTCGAAAAACTTTATTTTGAGAGTGCCGTCTTTTTTTATTTCCACGCTTGCTCTTTGACAGGGCTGTCGATATCGCACTTTGACTCCGCATTCGAAAGTATGTCCGAAATTGCGCTCTCCTATGACGTTAAACTTGCCGGAGCGCAAACTTTGCGACATAAGCTCTTCGCCCTCTCCGCAAGAAACGACCAAAATGTTGTCTTTCAGGTTCTTTTCCACGACGTACCAGCGATTTTCGCGCTCGCCTTTGATTCCGCCTATTCCGAGACCGCGTCTCTGCCCCAATGTATAGTACATAAGTCCGTCGTGCCGTCCCACAACCTTACCGCTTAAATCGCGTATTTCACCCGAACAAGCAGGCAAATATCCGCTCAAAAACTTTTTAAAGTTTCTTTCGCCTATAAAACATACGCCCGTCGAATCTTTCTTTTCGGCAGTCACGAGACCGTGCTTTTCCGCCAATACACGCACGTCTTTTTTCCGCATAGACGCCAAAGGGAAAAGTACGTTGTTCAAACTCTGCGTTTCCACTTGATTCAAAAAGTAAGTTTGGTCTTTGCTCTCGTCCGCCGCCGTCAAAAGCTCGGGGGTATTGTTTTGTCTTATGCCGCAATAGTGTCCCGTCGCAATGTAATCCGCACCGAGCATTTCGGCATAATGTTTGAACGGCTTGAACTTTATTTCTCTGTTGCACAGCACGTCGGGATTGGGCGTGCGTCCGATTTCGTATTCCCGCAAAAATGTTTCGAATACGTTTTTCATATATTCTTCGGAAAAGTCGACGGAATAATACGGAATGTCCAGCTTGCCGCACACGCCGATAACGTCCTCCCAATCGGCCGCGGAAGTACACACGCCGCCGTCCTCTTCTTTCCAATTGTTCATAAACAGACCGATTACTTCCGCGCCCGCTTGTTTCAATAGCAGCGCAGCTACGGAGCTGTCCACGCCGCCGCTCATCCCGACGACTATCTTTTTCCCTTTCAGCGCGGACGAGTCCGAACCGACGCCGCCGAACGCGTCTTTCAAAGAGCCGCTTTCAAACGAAACGAAACCGCTCACTCGTCACCGCCTATGCCGAGACTGCCCACGGGATTCAAGTCGAGCTCGGCAAGATTTCTCCCTTCTCTTGCGGACAATGCGGCGCGCACGGCAACCATTGCCGCATTATCCGTGCAATACGAGGGCGACGGCATAATGACTTCGAAGCCGTAATGTTTTCCCGCCTCGTTCATTTTCGCGCGCAGATAACTGTTGGATGCCACGCCGCCCGCGATTGCCAATTTGTCCGTTTTTAAATTTTGCACGTTTTTGACGACCATTTTGACAAGCGGGTCGACAGCCGCCGCAGTAAACGACGCGCAAACGTCTTTGACATCGTACTCTTCTTCCCTCTGTTTGCAATTGTGAATATAGTTCACCACGGCGGTTTTAAGTCCGGAATAACTTATTCTCTCCCCATCCGTCTTTTTTTTCTTGACAAACTCGATGACGTTTCTTCCGTCCTTCGCCAATCTGTCGATATTAGGTCCGCCCGGATACGAAAGTCCCAAAAGACGCGCCACCTTGTCAAACGCCTCGCCTATCGCATCGTCCGTAGTCGAGCCGACAAGTTTATATTCGTTAAACCCGTTCACTTCCACGACGCTCGTATGTCCGCCGCTGGCGACAAGCGCAAGAAAGGGCGGTTTCAAATTTTCGTGTTCGATGTAATTGGCGCAGATATGTGCCTGTATATGGTTTACTTTAATGAGCGGTTTATTTGCGGCATAAGCCAATGCTTTCGCCGAGGAAACGCCGACGAGCAAAGCGCCGATTAGTCCCGCGCCGTACGTCACGCCTATCGCATCGACATCGTTTAAGCCGACGCCCGCTTTTTTCAAAGCCTCGTCCACGACGTTCGGAAGCGCCAAAGTGTGATTTCTCGACGCGATTTCCGGCACCACGCCGCCGAATCGCTTGTGAATTTCCACTTGCGACGCCACGACGTCCGAAAGAATTTTGCCGCCGCTGTATACGGCGGCGGCAGTTTCGTCGCAAGAGCTTTCGATACCCAGAATCACGATATCTTGCCGCCCTTTCAGTTTTTCGAATTGTTTTACAACGTTGTACAAATTACCTTCCTCATTAGCCCGATTTGCGCAGATAATCGAAAATAAACTCCTCTATATCTCCGTTCATAACCGCCTGCACGTCGGGATTCTCCACGCCGGTGCGGTGGTCTTTTACGAGAGTATAGGGCTGAAACACATAAGAGCGAATCTGACTGCCCCATTCTATTTTTTTCATTTCGCCCTTTATTTCGTTGGCTTTGTCGGCGTTTTCGCGCTCTTTCATTTCAATGAGTTTGCCCATCAAAAGCCGCATAGCCGTCTCCCTGTTCTGTATCTGGCTGCGTTCGTTTTGACATTGCACGACTATACCCGTCGGAATATGAGTAATTCTGATTGCGCTGTCGGTCTTGTTTACGTGCTGACCGCCCGCGCCGCCGCTGCGATATCTGTCCACGCGCAAATCTTCGGGATTGATTTTTATTTCGGTCTCTCCCTCAATCTCCGGCATAACTTCCAAAGAAGCAAACGAAGTGTGTCTGCGTGCATTCGCGTCGAACGGCGAAATGCGCACAAGCCTGTGAACGCCTTTTTCGGCTTTGAGATATCCGTATGCGTTTATTCCGCGCACGGCAAAAGTAACGCTCTTTATACCGGCTTCGTCGCCCGCGAGATAGTCTATTTCTTCCAAAGAAAAGCCCTGTTTTTCGCAATACATTCTGTACATTCTGTACAGCATAGACACCCAGTCTTGCGCTTCCGTTCCGCCCGCACCCGCGTGCAGAGTCAATATGGCGCTATTGCGGTCATACTCGCCTTTCAGAAGCGTCTGCAAATGGAATTGTTCTATTTCGCCGTCCAAAGCCGAAAGCGAGCCTTCGATTTCGCCCACAAGCGATTCGTCGCTCTCGGCTTCCGCAAGCTCCATAAACTCGGACAAATCGTTCAATTTGCCCGAAAGTCCTTCCACGAGCGTTATCTTATTGTCGAGATATTTCGCCTCGCTGTTGACCGCCTGCGCCCGTTTCAAATCGCTGTATAAGTCGGGCGACTGTTGTTGCTCTTCGACTTCGGCTCGACGCGCTTTCAAAGCCGTCAAGTCGACTGCCTGCGCGCAAACGTCGAACTTTTCTTTGAGCTGTCTGTATTTTGCTTTTATATCGTCGAGAATCAGCATCTTCCGAATTATTCTCCGCTTCCGCAACAGTTCTTATATTTCTTTCCGCTTCCGCAAGGACACGGGTCGTTTCTGCGCGGCTCCTGCGCCTTGACGTCCGGCTGCTTCTTGCGCGGAGCGAGTTCCCTTGCTCCGTGCGTGGCACTGGTTATAATCGGACGGTTGGCGTTTCTGTCCACCTTTATGGCGACGGGCGCAAACATAACGTATCTGACCACTTCTTCGTGAATGCGGTCGACCATATCGTCAAACATCTCGAAACCTTCTTTTTTATACGCGATGACGGGGTCTTGCTGTCCGTATGCTTTGAGACCTATGCCGTGACGCAAAGCGTCCATAGAGTCGATATGCTCCATCCACTGGTCGTCGATAATCAGCAAAAGCGCGGTTCTTTCGAACTCGGCCTGGTCGAACGGTTCTATGCCGTGCTGCTCCGCATAAGCCGAAACCTGTTCCATTTTGAATTTGTACGCCGCCTGTACGGCACCCAAAAGCTGTTCCTTGATTTCTTCTATCATCCACAGCTTGGCACGCTCTTGCGTCAAAAATTCGGGCGTTTCGGGCAGCAGTTTCAACGAAATTTCTTTGTTCAATCCTTCGACGTTCCATTCGTCCCAGTCGGTTTTGGGGTTTGTGAAAGCGTCGACGATTATATTGACGCGATTGCGCATCATATTTTCGATTTCGTCGTGAACGTTCTCGCCGAGCAAAACTTTGTTGCGCTCGGTGTAAACGATTTCACGCTGCTTGTTCATAACGTCGTCGTATTCGAGGACCATTTTACGAGTAGTGAAATTGCGGCCCTCTATGTTTCTCTGCGCGTTGGCTATACCGCGCGTCAGCATTTTCATTTCCATCGGCTCGTCTTCCGCCCAATGGAACATATCCGCAATTCTCTTCATTCTGTCGCCGCCGAACAGACGAACGACGTCGTCTTCCATAGACAGGTAGAACACGGACGAACCCATATCGCCCTGACGTCCCGCACGGCCGCGAAGCTGATTGTCTATACGGCGCGATTCGTGACGCTCCGTACCTATGATGCGCAAGCCGCCGACTTTCAAAACTTCTTCTTTTTCCGCATCGGTAACGACTTTAAATTCGTCGTAATACTTTTTGTATGTTGCGCGGGCTTGCAATACCGTTTCGTCGTCGGTATTGAAATACGAAGTCGCATAAGAAATTTCTTCTTCCGATACACCGTTGTCTCTCATACGCTTTTTGGCAAGATATTCGGCATTGCCGCCCAAGAGTATATCGGTACCGCGTCCCGCCATATTCGTGGCTATCGTAACGGCTTTGAGCTTACCCGCCTGTGCGACAATCTCGGCTTCCTTTTCGTGATTTTTCGCATTAAGCACGGTGTGCGGCACTTTATCCGCACGCAACAGATTGGACAGCTCTTCGCTCTTCTCGACGGTGGTGGTGCCCACCAATACGGGCTGTCCGCGCTGATAACATTCTTCTATGTCCTCCACAACGGCTTTAAGCTTGCCTTTGACCGTCGTGAAAACCTTATCGTTTTCGTCCACTCTCTGCGGGGGCAGATTCGTCGGTATCTCCACGACGTCCAGACCGTAAATGCTTTTGAACTCGCCTTCCTCCGTCTTTGCCGTACCCGTCATACCGGCAAGTTTTTTGTAAAGACGGAAATAGTTCTGGAAAGTAATCGTCGCCAACGTTTTGTTCTCGTTGCGAATCATAACGTTTTCTTTGGCTTCAATCGCCTGGTGGAAGCCGTCGCTGTATCTTCTGCCCACCATAAGACGACCCGTGAACTCGTCGACGATTATGACCTCGTTGTTTTGCACGACGTAATCCACGTTGAGTTTCATAAGATAATTGGCTCTCAACGCATTGTTTATATAGTGGTTGATTTCGGTATTGTCTACATCGGTGAGATTTTCTATATGATAGTGTTTCTCGGCAAGCTGTATGCCGCCCTCGGTCAATGTGACGGACTTGTCTTTTTCGTCCACCGAATAATCGCCGCGGAGGTCTCTGACGAACTTATAAATTTTAAGCTCTTCTTCCTCCATATCGTCTTCGTCGATGTCGTCGGTTTTGCGCTTCGTGTTTACATAATAATCGTAAATGGAAACAAGTATCTTTTTTTCCAGCTCTTCGTCCTCGTCGAACGTTTTTGCACCGAAATATTTTCTCGCTTTCGCCTTGCCTCTGTCCGTCAAAAACGGGGTCTTTTCTTTTCCCGTAACGTCGAATTCGCGTTTGAGTCTGATGACGAAGTCCTGCGCCTCTTTATAAGCATCGCTCGACTTGTTGCCTCTTCCAGAGATAATGAGCGGGGTACGCGCCTCGTCGATTAAAATCGAGTCCACCTCGTCGATTATCGCGTAGTTCAGTTCGCGCTGCACTCTCTCTTCCTTATATCTCGCCATATTGTCGCGCAAATAATCGAAGCCCAACTCGTTGTTCGTAGCGTACGTGATGTCGCAATTATACGCCGCCCGCTTTTGGTCGGGAGACATTCCCGCCACGGCGACGCCCACGGACAATCCCAAAAAGCGGTGAACTTTGCCCATCCACTCCGCATCGCGTCGCGCGAGGTAATCGTTTACGGTAACGATATGAACGCCTTTGCCCGTCAGCGCGTTTAAATATGCGGGAAGCGTGGAAACGAGGGTTTTGCCTTCGCCCGTGCGCATCTCGGCTATTCGGCCCTGATGCAAACATACGCCGCCCATAAACTGCACGTGGAAATGCCTCATACCCAAAACTCTGCCTGCGGCTTCTCGCACAAGCGCAAACGCTTCCGGGAGAATATCGTCGAGAGTTTCGTAGTTTTCCGTTATACGTTTTCTGAATTCGTCCGTCTTTGCTTTCAATTGCTCGTCCGATTTCATTCTGTATTCGTCGGCGAAAACCTCCGCCTTGTCCGCAATCGCATTCAAACGTCTGACGTGCTTACGATTGTCTCTGTCTGCCAAAAAAGAAAATAATCCCATAAATCGGTCTTATGCCTCCGCTTTGTTAATATCGTCGTATCTGCCCAAAAACTTTACCGACGCCGCATTTTTTCTCAAAGAGCAAAGAAGCTCTTTCAACGCCGCGTCGCCGTTGCTTTCCGGCAAAACAAAATCCACAAAAAATATATAATCTCCGAGTCCCGCTTTGGACGGTCTGGACTCTATGCGAGTCATATTCATTCTCGCGCTTTCGAACAGTTTGAGCACATACAGCAATCCGCCGGGTCTGTTTTCGGCTCCGAACACGACGCTCGCCCGTCTTCCCGCGTCGTTAAGCTCTTTCGACAGTCTGATAAACCTTGTACTGTTGTGCTTATAGTCCTCTATGCCGCGAGCTATTATTTCCTGTCCGTTCTTCGCCGAACCCGCGACGGCAGCCTGCCTCGCGTTCTCTATAAGCCCGAGCGCGTAACTCGTGGATAACGTGGGTATCCGCTCTGCGTTCGGCACGTTTTCCGAAAGCCATTTGCCGCATTGCGCCAACGCCTGCGGGTGCGAATACACTTTTTCTATATCAAGTAGCTTTGCGCCCGGCAAAGCGACCAGACAGTGCCGAATGGGCAGTACGATACGGGAACGGATATACAGGTCGAAATCCACGAGAACGTCTTCCGTGGCGGTTACCGCTCCCTCGACGCTGTTTTCGGCCGGCAATACGCATTCGTCGCACTCGCCCGATACAACCGCGGCGGCAACTTCGCGCACGGTTCTGTATCCCGCCGTCTCGCCGCAGAAAAACTCTTTGCAGGCGGCAAAAGAATGCGAATATTCGTCTCCGAGATAAGCCGTTCTCACTTCAATAATTTCTCCGCTTCCTCACGCGTCGTACAGTTTGAAATTATAAACTGCGCAGTCTGTCCGTCCATCGATTGCAGAGTACGCAAAAGAGGATAATCGCTTCTGTCGGTCTTGACGCGCGACCGTTTGAAATCGACCATAGGCGTGCCGCCGTCGTTTTCGAAATAAATTTTGGCGTCCGCCACGCTCGTCAATAGACCGAGCGACCGCCTGTCCATTATGTCCTCGTTTACCGAAGCAAACACAGTCACGCTTCCTCCGTCGATACTGCACGCGCAACCGAGCAATCTCCTCGAAAGCTCGGAATCCTTACAGGCATCGATATTGTCCACAACGACGGCGATATGAGCGTTCTCTTCCACTTTTCTCTGTATCGCCTCGACAGCCATTTCCATAGTGTAAGCGACAAATTCGTCGCCGAGGTCGAAAGCGCAGGCGAAAGCGCCCTCTTTCTCGCGCAAAATTTCGGCGTTTTCGGGAGTGGCGTCCAAATACAGCGAAAGTGTTTCATAGCCGCATTCTTTCAAACATTCGGAAAGTCTCACGCTGTAATCGGTAAGACTTGTCAAACCGTCGTGCGAAAGCAACACTCTCGAACCTTTTTTCAGCGGAGCGGCAAGTGCAAGCGCGCGCAAGTTGTTTCTGTCGCCCCAAAGATTCAGCGGCTCGCTCGGCACAAGCCTGCGGCGTTCGTTTATATCCGCCGCCCTGTGCTCGTTCAGTTTTTTGCCGTTTACCGTAAGGATTTCGGCAGTTATTCTGACGCCCGTCGCCGCACTCACGGCATATTTGCCCGTGACCTTATCTCCGAATTTCAGCTGTGCGGCACAAATGAAATCTTCGCTGACGAAAATATCGTCTCCGTGCGGAGTCAAGCGGGGACAGACAATGCCGTCCTCGTCCTTATAGGGTCGAAACCATCCCGCGAAATCGTAAAGCTTCGCGTCGGGCTTGTCTACAAACGGACCGTAAATATCTTTGTCTTTTGCTTCGACAAGCGACTTGTCCAAAACGCACGCCTTACTTTTCAAAGTACGCAATTCGCTGGGGACGCTTCTCTCCGCCTCTATCTCTTGCAAACGTTCGTAAACCGCATTTTCCAAAGTCTCTTTCGTCATAGTCGTCGGACCGCGCACACCTATCTGCTTGGCAAATTCACGGAGCTGATTTATAGCTATGGACTTTATTTCTGCGTGTGTATAAATTCTGAATGTCATATCCGTCCTCCCGTAAAAAACAAAGCGATTTCGAACAATCTTTTATATTATAAGGCAAAATGAGCAAAAAAGCAAGTGTTTGACAAAATTATTGACGCATCAAACACACCGTCATTCCCGTCCCGTAACACAAAGCAATATTGTTTTCAAAATCGCCGCCGTTTTCGACAAAAGGCGCGCTATATCCCTCTCACGTCCAACACGTCGCCGCAAATGCTTTCGGCAAATTCCCGTTCGTGACTGACCAGCAAAACCGCGCCTTTATACTCTTTCAAAGCCGTTTTCAACGATTCTTTCGCCCTTATGTCGAGATGATTCGTCGGCTCGTCCAAAATCAAAAGATTGGTCGGGGTGTTTGTCAAAACGGTCAATTTGACCCGCACTTGCTCTCCGCCGGAAAGCTCTCTAATCGGCTTTACGGCAAGGTCGTTCTTTATCCCGGAAAGCGCAAGCGTATTTCGTATCTGCTTCGAGTCCAGCTTCGGCAGACGGTCGGAAACGTATGTGACCGCATTTACGGAGCCGTCGGCAAAGTTCGGTTCCTGCTCTATATATCCTATTTTTACAAACGGGTGAAATCGGTAACTGCCGCCGAGCGGTTTCAAAAAGCCCGTCAGCGTTTTAACCAGCGTGGTCTTTCCCACTCCGTTCGTACCTCTAATCCAAAGCTTGTCGTCCGATTTGAGATGTATGTTCAACGGCGGCAACAGCGGAAAATCATAGCCAATCTCCAAAGAATCGGTTACCGTCAAATCGCGCGTATGCAACTCTACGTACGGGAACGAGAATACCGCATCGTAAATCACGGACGGTTTCTTTATCCGTTCCATTTTCTCCAACTGCTTCTTCCTCGCATTCGCCATACCCGCCGTCGCCGCGCGCGCCTTGTTGCGGTTTATATAGTCTTCCATTTTTTCTATTTCACGCTGCTGTCTTATATAACTTTCTTCATACT
Organism: uncultured Christensenellaceae bacterium; assembly: GCA_910588155.1. Classification (GTDB taxonomy): domain Bacteria; phylum Bacillota; class Clostridia; order Christensenellales; family Pumilibacteraceae; genus MGBC157735. Next base: position 7,362 of record CAJUPB010000012.1, on the reverse strand, counting down.
GCTTTGCGTTCTGCTCTCTTTGCGCAAGATATGCGGTATAGTTGCCGCCGTACTTTTTTATTCCGCCGTTCTCTATACCGACTATAAACTTCGACACCTTGTCCAAAAACTCCGTATCGTGCGATATGACGAGAAACGTTCCTTTAAACGAATTCAGAAAATCGATAAGCCATTCGATGTGTTCAACGTCAAGAAAGTTCGTAGGTTCGTCCAGCAACATCAAATCGGGTTTTTCCAACAAAAGACGGGAAAGCATAAGCTTCGCTCTCTGCCCTCCGCTTAAAGCGGAAATCGGAGTATCATAGCCGTATGCGCCCACGCCGAGACCGTTTGCGACTTTTTTGACGGTCGCTTCCAAATCGAAAAAGCCCTCGTCGGTAAGCCTTTCCAGCAGAGAATTGCTTTTGTCTATCAAACGTTCCAATTCCTCGCCGTCCGTCGTTTCTCCCATCTTCTCGTACAGCTTTTCCAATTTGCCGTTCATTTCGTGCAAACGCGAAAAAGAATCGGTCAGATATTCCATAACCGTTTTGCTTCTGTCTATATCCGCGTGCTGGTCGAGATATCCCCTGCTGCACGAAGAATTCCACTTCACGAGACCGTCGTCCTGTATCAGACGTCCCGCAAGAATATTTATAAACGTGGACTTGCCTGCGCCGTTTAACCCGACCACTCCGATGTGTTCGCCGTTCATAACGGTCAGGTCCGCCTTTTCAAACAGCATCTTGTTGTCGAAAGTATGCGACAAACCCTTTATTTCCAAAATACTCATAATGCGTTTATTGTACTACATTTTACCGCAAAAGGTCAAGTGATACGCCGCGCGGCAACAGCGCAAAAAAACGGGGCTGCCGTTTGAAGCAGTCCCGTTTTGTTTTATTGCAATTTATGTTTCATTTAATATTCTACATTATAATTAAATATTGTGGGCAGTTCATCTTTATTGTTGCTGATAACTCCGTTATTGCTGGAATTTATTTTTATGGCATTCCACTGCTCTTCCGTCCCCGCGAAGTTCACGGTAAAGCTGCCGGGCATACCGGGACCGTCGGTAGGCGAACCGGAATATCCGCCGAAGCAGGAATGGTCAATTTCGGTCAAAGTTGCCGGAAGCCAAATTTCCACAAGTTCGTCGGCGCGGAAAAACATACTGTTTTCCATCTTTGTGATAGGAGCATAAATTTTTATTCTTTTAAGTTTTGTCCATTGGAATACGCCGTAGTTGAGATTTGTTACCGATTTGGGCACGCTCATTTCCTCGATTCCGGTAGCGTTAAATGCGTTCATACCGAAGATGGACACATTGCACTCCTCTGTCCATATAATATCTTTCAAAGCAGCGGTGTTTCCGAATGCCCAGTCGCCTATTTCGGTCAGTGCCGACGTAGTATTTACCGTAACAAGAGCCGTACAGTCACGGAAAGCACCGTGTCCCACTACGCGAAGATTATCGCCGAGATATACCGAGGTGATATTTTCGTTGCCCTGGAAACCGCCGGTGCCGGAAAGCTGCGCCGACGAGTTCTTATCCTGTCCTTTGATTTTGGTAACGGGAAGATATCTTTCGAAATCTTCGCTGTAATAGTAACCGGGAATGCGAACTTCACCGGAAACTTTGGTTTCGCCGTCGGAAACGATAAGCGATTCCTGCCCTTCTTCCGCCGTCGTATCGAGAGCGTAAGTGAGACCGTAAGTCGCAACTTCGACGGGGACTTCTTCCGAAAGCTCACCCGCGGCAACGGTTATCGTCGTTTTGCCCAACGCAACCGCCGTTACGGTGGCCTTTCCGTCCGCTACGGCAACGCTGACAATTTCGGTGTCTGCCGAAGTGTAGGTTATATCGCCCGTGGCATTTTTTAGCTGCGCCGAAAGCTCTGCGGTATTGTTTGCTTCGCCGCCGATTTCCAACACAAGACGTTCCGCATTGACTTCGAGAGCGGGAACGGGTTTTGCCGTGACGGTGACCTTGCAGGTGGCGGTCTTCGAACCGACCTTCGCGGTTATGTTCGTCGTGCCTTCGGCAACTGCGGTGACCGTTGCGGTATTGCCAGTTGCGGTAACGGTCGCCGCCGCTTTGTTCGAAGAATCGAACGTCGCGCTGTCCGTGCTGTTTTTGACCGTCGCAACCAAAGTAAGCGTTTTGCCCTCTTCGACGGAAGCCTCCGTCTTATCCAGCGTAACCGTTATTTCGGGCTGGGGCTTGGGTCCGTCGGGTTCGTCGGGAACAACGGGGTCGGGTTTCTTTCCGCCGCACGCAACGAGAGTAAGCATACACACCGCAAGCGCACACGAAAGTACTACGGTCAGTATCTTTTTAATGTTCTTCATAGTTTTATTATCCTCCAAAAATTACAATGTTTCAAATAGCAAACTTTCTTATACAAACAGAATTTCGAATTATGTCCATACCCCCTTTGGCAAGAATTTTATTTAAAAGCCGACCTGCAATTAGCTTGTTAAGCTTTTTTCTTTTTGCCGAAATAGCTCCATACCTCGACGCCCAAATAGAACGCTACGGATACTATCGCCAGCGTCATAACAAGCGGATTGAACAATTCGAGATAGTACTGCCATTCGGGCTTGAACTTGATTATGCGGGTGTTCGACGACATACCGTTCATCGCGTTGCTGTGAACGACGGAATAAAGTATGTTGTGAGTCGCAGCCCTCATAGCCCAAACCACGTTCGGATAATCTTTGTAATTCGAAAGACCGTTGTCTTGGTCGAGCGGCAAATCGTTTCCCGCGACCAGCAGAGACGCAATGTTCATATGCGGCATATAGCTGTCAGTCACGCAATAGCCCACCATTCCGAATTCGCCGCGAAGCACGTCGTTGAGGAAAGGATGATGCGGTGCGGATACCGCGCCTATGCGGTTCAACGATGTCATAACGCCCTGCACTCCGCCTTCCTCTATCGCGATTTGGAACGGGCGCAGATACACTTCTCTGATGGTCTGCTCGTTCGCCCAGCTCGAACCCGCGACACGGCTGGTTTCCTGCTCATTCAACATACAATGCTTCAAGAGCATAAACGCACCCTTCGTCTCCATACCCTTGTTTATTTCGGAAATGGCTTTGCCCATAAGCACGGGGTCTTCGCTGTAATATCCGTAAGAACGTCCGAGATAGGGGCTGCGGTGTATATTCGCACCCGTGCCGTACAATCCGGTATAACCTGCCCACAGACAGTCCTCGCCCCACTGCACGCCGTATTCGAGCAATAACGCCTTGTCGCGCGTCGCCGCGGTTATTCCGTTGTCGGGATATGCCGCAGGCTTCTTTTCCTTGTCGGGGTCGGCAAGACGGCTTGCGAGTCCGTTTGCGTCGGCGCTGTAACTCATTATGACGCCGAGGTCGGAGTCTTGGTCGAACGTCTTGGGTTTGCTTATGGACTCAATCGGACGAGTCGTCGAATAGCCGTTGCTCAACAGGTCAGCCATTTCTTCGAATGTAAGCTGGTCCAAAATTTCGTCCCACTTCTTATGGTCATACGGCAGAGGATTCCCTTCCTCGTCGTTCATAAGGTCGAACAATTGCCAAGCCGTCGCCGTAGAACCCATAGTCGGCATTTCGCCCGTTCCTTTCTCCACTCTCTTGTCCATATCCGCTTTCATAGCAGGTGTGAGCTCGATTTTGACGTAATTGTCGAGATACGTGCCGTCCGCCTCGTAGCCGAACGAAAGCGTTCCCGCCCAATCTTTTCTCGTCACGTAATCGAAAGCGTTTTTGTTTCTGTCGCCCGCCGCGGCATAGAGTTTCAAATCCGCGTCGTTAAATCGATTCACGATTTCTTTGCCCGTAACGCTCGTCGAATACTCTTTGAGCAACGAGTCGTTTAAAGTGACTTTGCTTGCAAGCGTCTTTGTTCCGCTTGTTTTCACGCCTCTTTCCGTGACCATTTTATCGGCGTTCACGCCGATGCCGCCGGCGGCTTTTGCCGCAAGAATATTGTTCAGCGCATCGTGGCTGTCGTTGCCGACCGCAAAATAGTAATCGCCGGCTTCGAGTATGTAAGTGCCTTCTTTGTAAGAATCGTAAGAAGCAAGGTCTCTGCGCGCAACCGACATTTCCACTACTTCGCTTGCTCCTGCCGCAAGCATTGCCGTTTTGCCGAAGTCCACAAGTTCCACTGCCGCTTTTTCAATCGTATTGGTCTTGTCGTATTCTGTGTACGGTTTTTGAAGGAAGAGCTGTACGGAATTTCTGCCCTCGACGCTTCCTTCGTTTTTAACCGTAACGGACACGTCGTAGCAATCCGTTTCATCGTTGTAGTTCACCGTCAAATCGGAATACGAGAAGTTCGTATAAGACAGACCGAAACCGAAAGGATATGCAACCGCGTCGGTATAGTTGAAGTCGCCTGCGTTTGCCGTTCCCAAAACGACGTCTTCATAACGCGTTTCGGTATAGCGATATCCCGAATAAATACTTTCCTGATAGACCACGTTCGGAGTGCCGTCGTTCGTGTATGTAAATCCCGAATACGGCGGATTGTTTCCCGTATACGTCTTTTGTCCCCAATTGGCAAGCACGGGATTCAGATAATGGTTTTTCCAGAACGTATCCGAAAGCTTGCCGGAAGGATTGACTTTTCCCGTGAGTATGTTTCCGACCGCCTTTGTACCCGCAGTTCCCGTAGAACCGCTGTAAAGCACTGCATCCACGCCGTACTCGTCTTCGAAATCGCATTCCACCTGATTGGTTACGTTCATTACGACTATAATCTTATCGAACGTACCCTTTTCCTTTTCGGCTTTGAGATTGGAAAGAACGTCTCTCTCGTTTGCCGACAGCGTAAGATAGTTGCCGTCAAGACCGTCAAAACCTTTGGCGCTTTCGCCGAGGTCTCTGATTTGAACGTCTGTTGCTTCTCCCGCAATGCGCGAAGTTACGAAAATTGCCGTCTTATATCCGCTTGCGGTTTTCGATGCGGGCAATGCGCTCCACGGCGCTTCCCCTATCGTGTAAATGTTGCCGAACGTGTCGTGTCCGAGTATGGACTTTCTACCGTAAGAAGAGGAATCGTACCAACCGTACAGTTCTTCGTTTACGTCGAGTCCCGCCGCTTTCAGACCGTCCTTGAACGATACCCAACTTTCGTTCTTGTCTTTTTCGCGGTATCCCGAAACCGTCGACTTTGCCGACCCGATACCGAACAGACTGACTTTCGTACCCGCGGCAAGTGGCAGCGCATTCTTGTCGTTGCGCAGCAATACCGCGCCTTCTTCGACTATTCTCTGCGAATAATCGATACCGGCTCCGCGCACTTCCGCAACCGAAGAATAATCCGATTTATAATAATCGGTATCCGTATTTTCTTCGCCGTCGTCCTCGGTATCCACATAAACCGTGTTTGTAATATTTTGTCCGAGCGCTGTCGAAACGGTATCGATGTGGTTATATGCTATCGCCGTACCCACGGCAAGAACGCCGTACACGAAGGTGAACAAAAGCGCGCAAACTTTGGAAACAATGGAAAGAATTTTTTTCATCATACAGCCGCCTCCTTTACCTCGTCGTCGGTCTCGCAATTTTCCGAGGTCTTTTCTTTTTTCGTTTCACGACTTGTTTTCAAGAACATCGCAGCTATGCACAAAATCATATTGACAACACAAGCTATCGTGCAGAACGAAAAAGTAAAGCCCGCCTGTACAAGAATATTTCCCGAAATTCCTCCGAAAAACGCCGTCGTCAAATGCATATAAGCCGCTTTCAAAAAAGTAAGCAGCGAAGCAAACGAAAGCGCATACATAACCACCGCAGCATATTTTTCCGTCGGCTTGAAGAACAGAGCAACGACTCCGAGGACGGTGACGAGAGGCAATGCAAAAGCCCAACCGCCGAAGTAATTCGTCGAACCGAAACCGCCCAAATACACGAAAGCGTGAATAATCGAAAACACCGCGACGGCTATCAGAAACCAAAATCCCAGCCAACGCGTCTTTATAAAATCCAATAACTTGGAAAAGAGTTCCTTGACTTTATCCATTATCACGCTCCCTCCTTTTTAACGGTAATATGCAAAGACACTTTCTTTCCGCCGTAAGAAACGGTTACTCTGTCGTCCTTTTCCGTAAGCGGTCTGCCGGCCACGTCGATGTTATAGTCATAGCTTTTGAGCGATTTGCCAAGCGCATAATCGGTATATGTCGCATACACTTTCAGACCTGCGGGGTCGAATTCTTCGCCGACGGCGTATTCGATTTTTGTCGGTTGACTGTCGATGTCGAGTTTTTCGACCGCGCTGCTCGTATAAATATAACCCGTCATTTCTATCGTGACATTTTTTCCGAGCCTGTCGTCACGCGCGGTGTTTTTGACTTTCATAAATTGCTTGTCGACGTTGCAGTCCCAAGTTTTTTTGCCGTTTAAAATAAGCGGCTTATACTCGCCGGGAGCAACCGTGACCGTGCCGTAATTTTTGCCGTCTATGCTCCATTGCAACTCAATCGTCGTGTCTGCGTCGGTGTTATGCACGATATACACCACATAACGCGTTTGGTCTTTATTGAAAGGTATATATATCGGTAAACGCTGGTGCACGCCCGGAATCCAATCGGGGTCGCCGCTCGAAGCGTTATAGGGGTCCAATTCCGTAATATCGGTCGGTCGGGTTGTTGTTCCCAGCTTTACGCTGGTATACCAACGCTCCGTGGCTTCGTCTTGAATTCGCGTTCCCGTATAAGTGAGTCGCGAACCCGTCGTATCGTTGAGACGCTGATGCGAAGGAACGACGGAAACAAGATTTTTTTCGTTGACCGCAAACTCCTCTTCGCACAAAGTGCATTTCGAGGTAACCTCGTAATCGAAAACGGATTCCGCGGAAGTCTTTCCGTCTTTCAATCTTATTCCCAACGAAAAAGCATCGATATTTTCTTCGTCAATCTCCGGCATCGTGTGTTCAGACGACAACGGCAGTTGTTCAGCCGCATCGACCTCGTAAAGACCTTTTTCCAAAGTATAAGCAAAAAGCTTTTTGCACTTTTTGCATTCGTACGTGTAGGAATGCCCGTGTTCGACGCAGGTAGACGCCACTTTTTCGTCTTTCACCTGTAAGTCGTGTGCGCAATAGTTGCACCCCGTTATGCCAAAACAGCATAATGCAAGCGTCAAAATCGTGAACGCAATAATAATTGCTTTAATCGATTTTCCGCCCGTCTTGTAATCGGTTCTCATTATTACTCTCCTGAAAAAATTTCCGAATAAGACAATTAGAATCGTCTTTGCCGTGCGCCCCTTCAAAAAAGACAATAGAAATACTATCCGACTGCACGGACTTTTCCGCGCTTTCGAACCTTACTCTCAAAAAAAGGACGCAAAAACTATGTCGGTATTTCAGCTTACCGACTCCTGCCATCC
>CAJUPB010000011.1:53265-78269 GCA_910588155.1 uncultured Christensenellaceae bacterium | reverse complement strand
TTTAAGCAGTTACTTCAAAAGGGCGATAAAATAACTTTATAAGGAGAAATTTTATGTCCTTTTCAAAAACAATCAAAGAGCTTCGGCGCGACAAAGAGCTTACGCAGCGAGAATTGGCCGCAAAGCTTGACATCGGACAAGCCACCGTGTCACAGTGGGAAAACGGCAACTACGAACCGTCGGCAAGTGCAATACGGCAACTTGCCATATTCTTCGATGTCACTGCGGATTATCTGCTCGAACTCGAAGATTATGGCGGAAACAAAATCAAGTTTTAATTTTTTACCTGTAAATATCGGAAATACGATATAGATGATTGTGTTTGCAATATTTTTTATTGCACGCCTGCTTTTCATTTACAATTTTCATACTTATTTTAGGAGTAAATACATATTATGGACAAGAAAATATTATTGATGAACATAGAGAACGGCGAACTGTTGGACGAAATCAAAGCGTTGCTTCAACGGCGCGGATACGAACCCACGCTTGCTTCGGAACCAGACGACAAAAACAGCATAATCGATAAAAAGATTACGCGTATTTTCATAGCGTTAGGCATTTCAGCGAAACTGAAAGGATATATTTTTTTGCGCGAAGCAATAAAATTCACAATAGAAGAACCGGATATTATAAACAATGTTACTACAAAACTTTATCCAAAAGTTGCCGCTCTCTGCGATTCGGACCCGAAGAAAGTAGAGCGCGACATTCGCAATGCCATAGAAACGGCGTGGAGTCGCGGCAAGTTGAAAAACTTAAATTCCTTATTCGGTATGCAAGTTTACGGAAATTACGATAAGCCGACAAACAGCGAATTTATCGCTTTGATTGCCGATAAAATTATGCTGGATTCTCTTTAACGCAAAAAAACGGTCAACCGATTAAGGCTGACCGCATTTCTTTTTAAGTTTCAATTTCCACTTTCCAGCTCCTTTTTGCGTTTAAGAATTTCTTCGGTTTCGGTTTGTTCGTCGGCGGCACTTTTTTCTTCCGATACTTTCTGTTCTTCCGCAGACGGCATATTTTTGTCCAAAAACTTTTGGATAAATGCTGCGCGGTTGTCGAGAGCGGTATTCAACGGTCCGCGTATAAAATCCACGCCCGCCCTACCGCCACTGTACATTGCGTAAGCCGCTTGAAATAATTTTAAAAATGTCTTTAAAACAATCCCTATCCCGAATGCTCGCATATCAAATACTATCGACGACAAAAGCACGCCGAACGCAATAACGCTTATTACTTTATTCAAAAGCATTCGCCGCGTTGTCTTTATTCGCCCGTCTTCGAGGCTCTCGCTGTCTTGCATTGAAAACGATGCGCGACTGAATATCGTCGCTATCTTTATTTTATCATACTTTACTTTTAAGCTCTCGATTATTTTAAGTCCGCTTTCGAGTTCTTCACGCAATTGTTTTTGCTTTTCCTCGTTGCAAGTTCGGAAAATTTTACTTTCCATTTTTCTTTTATACGCCTTCGTCTTTCGGCGAACGTTTTTTATGTAAACGTAATCGTCAAATCTTTCCGACAAACCGAATCTCGTAATAATACAATGCGCTTTATAAATCTCTTTGCGCAAATTCTGCACGGCTTCATTATTTGCCTCTTCTCTTTCCGAAGTTAAGGCATACATACAAAACATTATGACTATAATCGCACCCTGCGACAGCGCTAGATTTATCCAATATGCGGGTTGCACAAAGATACTCGCGTCCCAACCCACGGTCAGATAATCGGAAACAACACCTGCCGCAACTCCGAAAATGACCACAAACGCAAAAGCCAATTGCCGAAGCGTAAAACTATCCTTTACCCTGATTATCGTATCTTTTATACTTTCTTTCTTATCACTCATTGATTTACTCCCATATACTTACTTTTGACTTCTCTTGCATCCAGAACGGCAAAAACCGTACCGAATATTAGCGACAGCAATATAAAGCCAAGTGTTCCCGACAGCCTTAAAAGCTGCGATTCCAACACCTTGCACGTCACGATGCCGAGCACGGTTAATAAAATCGGCACGACGCTGTTCAATAAAACTTCTGTCGTGCCGAGATTTTTTATGACCTTCTCAATATTGGATATTTCGCATACGTCTGTCTTTACTTCGAGACTTGCCCTGTGTGCATTCAATCTTTCGTGCGCATCCGCGAGTTTCTTGCTTATAAACAGCTTCTTGAAACATAAAAACACAATGACCGTCAGAATAATGCCCGGGGCGGCTATCTTAAAGCCGACTGCTTGCGCCGTATGCCCGATACTCCCGTATGTAAGGAATACAAGAGCGAGCGGCACAACGCCGTAAAATACGAGTTGCAGGACGTTATACACAATTTTTTTCTTTGTCCACTTCATTTTTAAACATCTCCATAAAAAATCTGTATCAAAAAAGACGGGTGGTTAAATCCGTCTTTTTGATTTTACTACCAATCGCCTTTATTTACCTTTCGTCCCATCGCTACGACTTTTCCAAAGCAATACCATTCGTTTGTTTCGTTGTCAACCTGTATAACGGGATAATCAGGATTGCAAGCTATCAGAGACCATTCGCCGTCCACACACTCCCCTTTTCGAACTATGACCTGTCCTGTCTTGACATTGGAGAAGATTCCGACCTCTCCGCTATCGACAACGCCCAACTCGTAATATAGGTCATCTCCTATCATAAGAAGTGGCGACATCGAATCGTCATCGACGGTCATAAGATACTGCTTCGGCTTTTCCCGAGGTGGAATTACTTGCGTTTCAATTTCGTTTTGTATCGCCATCATACAGCCACCTCCGCATCAAGCAACGATTTGAAAACATCGACCGCTCTTTCGTAATAGCGAAACGTTTCCACCTGCTTGTCTGCCGTCTTTGCTTTATCGTAAAAGTATTTGCCGTATTGCTCTGTTTTGAGCCCGTGCGCGTTCGCAAGCCGCCCGATTCTGTTCGCGCTTACACCGAGCTGCTCGCCTATATCCGACGCCGAATATGTACGCTCCCCGACCTCTGGCAACGGCAAAAGATATTCGCCCGTCAAAAGGTGCGTTATCCTCGCGTGCAAAACCTTTTTATAGTCGGTATGAGTCTTATCCGCTATCTTATACAAAAGCTGCGCCGTGCGTATCTTCGCATTCTGCTCGCGTATCTGTATGTTTTTCTGCCGAAGCTCGTCTACGGGTTTTATGCTGTAACCGCCTGTTTTGCGTATGGACGGCAAGACTTCGTCAAAGACCCAACTCTCGAACTGTTCGGCTGTCGGTAGCTTGCTATGCGCTATAAGGCGATAAAGATTGCCTTCGTCGATAAAGGTCGCTTGCTGATTTCTGCCGAGATTATCGGTGAGGTCGCGTTTCACGACCCCACCTTTGCGGCAATGGCGACGTAATGCGTCCTTTGTATTGTAATAACCCAATGCAGACGCAACATCTTTGCCGCAAAAATAAATGCCGTTAGGTTCTTCAAGCGTGCGAATTTCTCCGAATTGCTGATTGTTAAAAACTGCTACTTCATTCATAAATTTAATCTCCTAAAACTATTGACTTTTTTCGTCCTGCCTGCTATAATATTAGGGAGTCGAGGGGCTTAGGCAGGTTGTTCGCCCCTCTTCCCTTGCCGTCCTATCGTGCTACAGTCGGGCGGCTTTTCTTTTGCTTCCTTTTACTTTTACGCTTTTGCTAAGTACATCAGCATTACCAAGATGTCCGTATCTGTCCAGCCTTTTGCTTTCAGATACTCGATTATTCGTTCGAGTGTTTTGTCTTGCATTTCTTGTTCCATTCCTTTAACCTGCCTTTTTATTTTTTCGTAAGGTTCTTAACCAAACCTTACACGTATATTATATCATTAAAAAATGATAAAGTCAAGTGTTTTAATGATGTTTTCCGTTAAGTTTTTAATTTTTTTATGATTTTTATTGTTTTATATTGACATCTATCATTATAATATGGTATATTGTAAAAGTACAAGGAGTTTAAAAATGATTAACCTTACTGAAAAATTAAAAATTGCTATGATAAAGCGAAATATCAATCAAACAAAACTTGCCGATTTGACAAATCAGACACAAAATAATTTAGCAAATAAATTGAAATTAAATAATTTCAAATTGTCTGAATACGAACGACTTGTGTCTGCATTAGATTGTTTGCTTGAAGTTAATATAGTGCTACCTAACGGTGAAAAGGTTTAAATATAATTGCTTTAAAGTATTGACAAATTCGTTGTTTTGGGGTATAATAAGAATAGCAAGTAGGCGTTTTGGACGTTTATGGAGAAGGTTTGATTTAAAGCATGACCCGACTTGCAAGGGACGTTTCTATTTTAGATTCGTCCCTTTTTATAGCTTGAAATTATATGTAATCGTCCTTTCGTATCACTAACAGCTTCAATCACATACTGTTCATTGTTCGCATATTCTTTGGTGAACTTAATCAACCGTGCAGGTCTACCGCTTTTATCTAAATAGGCATTTGTCGTATCAATCTTACCTTTTTTATTTCGTGCCCATTCCAAACGATTATAATTAGACAAAACATCTGAAATTTGCCGATAATCTTGAATCGTTGACATACTACGGTCAGACTTTCCTTGTTCTCCATGTCCTTTTTCAATATGCCTTATCTCGTCAGCACCAATAACATGCTTTGTTGCATTAAGTTTTTGTCCCGTCAGATACTCAATATCTGCTTTTGTACGAGATGATACATTTCCGAGTTCAAAAATCTCACCTGCTTTTGCTTCACCTCTTTTAACGCGAGATATAAAATCTGATAATGCTTCTGCATGTTGTTTTTCTTCCGCGTACAGTTTTTGCAGCCGTAAATCGTCCACCGAGCCATCGCTATTAAGAGGCAACTCAATTCCGTTGTCTTTCGCCCAGCGTATACGCTTGTTTATCTCCGCGGGATAATCAGACTCGCCTTTATCACTGAATTGTCCCTTTTCATCCCTCGGATGTTTGCTCTCCTCAAAGTGCATTTATTTCAATCCTCCGAAGTTTATAAGGCTCTCTTCCTCTTGCAACTGCGTTTCGTCGGTTTTGAATTCAAGTTCAATCGGGGCAAGTTTAACCGTGGCTATCGGCTCGGGTTGCGGCGGCGTATAATCCTTTTCTATTGCTTTTATCGCGTCCGCGAAATCTTTTCTTTCCTCGTCGGTAAGCGCCTTGAAACGCGACACCGCGCCTGCTATAAGCGCGAGAATATGCTTATACGCATATGCTGCCTTTTCCACATCGGCAATACGCTTGTCCAATGTTTTGGTAATCTTGTCCAACTTCTTCTCGGCAACCGCGGTAACATCGATATTCACCGTCTTGCCTGCGAGCTTTTCGGCCACCTTGCCCGCCATTATCTCTGTGTCGTATTTCGCGCCGAACTTGTTAATCCACTTGCCGACGAAAGCGCGGACGAGCGCGAAAACGCCCGTGCCGCCTGCAAGCGCGCCGACTATTGCCATTATCCACGGTTCTACCGTTTGCCAAATCTGATTGATATCCATTTTTATAAAATCCTCCTATTTAATAATCGTCGGGTCGTAATTTGCTTCGAGAGCGGTTACGCGAGCGCTAAGCTCGTTTATTACTTGTATCGCGGTGTTATAGTTATCCACAGCGACGTACAACTGCTCTCTGACTTTGCTTAATTCTTCTTGTAACTGTTGCACTTGTGCGGAAGCTTTGGCTTGTACCTCTTCAACGCACTCCGAAAGCAAACGGACCGCTTCATTAAGTCGGTCCGTCACAATTAGCTCTATTGAGTTTTTAAGCCCGTCTCCGATGCTCTTGCTGTCAAGAACGCCGAGGACGGTAAAGTTATGATTTACGTTCATTTATGCAGCTCCTAAAAATAATACTTTATTCTGTCGGGGATATTTCCTTCCTCAAAAGCTGTCGGTGCAAGGTCAAGTAATTCTTGGTACCAATCCATAACCTTTTTATCCTCGCTTTCGCGTCCGCGCAATACCGCTTTTTCCCACTTATCGAAAGCGGCAAGCAAAGGCAAACGCAACCGTCTATAATCGACATCGTTTCTTATATCGGTCAATACCAATTCGCCGTCTATGTATTTCCAAGCATAACCTCTTTTTCCCACAGACACTTTTTCCTTTTGTTCTTCCGTCAGTTCGATTTCCGTACAATCTTCCGTGACGGAAAAATTGGGGAAACACTCGCACAAAAATCCTTCGGTCGTCAAATGAAATTTCATAATTTTTTCTCCTTTATTGAGCTTTGTCTCCGATTGCCATTAGGTAAAAACCCTCGTTGGCGTCTCTGTCGCATATAACCGTTACCGACGTATATGGTGCCGCAAGACTTAAAACAAGCACACCCGGATAGCCTGCGCTGGTAGTTTTTCTCGACACTGCCACAGCCGCGCGGATATAAGATAATCCCATATCCGAAGCATATACGGTTCTTGACGAGTCTGCTGCCATAGAAGCATTAGATATGTAATAAGCCACTGCGGGCGTAACAACGTCGTGATAATCCTTAAAAAGAATCTGTCCACTCGCTGTGCCTCCGGCATAAGAGTACGGGAGATTATTCGGAGAATACACACGTTTTCCGTCTTCATAAAGACTATGCGCTATCACGGGTGAAAGTCCGCCCTTTTCGTCACCATTGCAAAACCTATAATCAAGCACCTTACCACCACGGTAATTAAGCCATACATAACTGTCGTAACCCTGCGGAATAAAATTAAACTCATTCCCGTGATAAATAAAAACATTATCCCCCTCCGCTATTATCGGACCTTGAAACAAATGCTGACGCGCGTGATATATAAGTTGCGCCGTTCCCGGAGTTGTTGTAGACGTCGAATTATTCGCCTGAATAAAAGCGTCGTAATCGAGATATGCTCCGCTTTCCGCAGATTGCGAGTGAAATTCAATACCCGAACCGCTGAATTTTCCAAGTTCTAAAAACGTGCTATTGTTCCCGTTGCGGTAAGCCATACCTCCGTTGACGATTAAATCGCCGTCTATCGTATCGCCTGACTTACTAACTGCACCGATATTCGCGGGCGTAATCGTAACAGCACCAGTTTGTCCATTGACACTTAATACATTTCCGGGACCTATTTGCTCGACGATTTCTTTCGTAATTCCGCTGTTAATCGCGTTTACCTGCGCTTGCGTAAGTGAAGTATTGTTTACTACGTACTGGAAACCCCATTGCCCGTTCGGATAGGTGCCTCCCGGCGTTTCTGTTTGATAAGAATAGCGAGTGGTAGGATAACTGCCATCTACATCTTGAGGACGTGACTCGTCTGCTAAAACAGTCGCATAGTCGTTTTGTGTGGGAACTCGAGGTTTTCCGCCGCTGTAAAACGTCGTAGCATTCAATAAATCGGCTCTCGTAGGGAAAGCATCCCCTTGGCTGTTATATTCAATATAAAACGCTGCAACATTGTTTATTGACGAGTTGACAAAGTTTTTATCCGCCAGTTTGTTATCCTCCGTAGTGGAAGACGGTATATAACTGTCAATCGTGTCTATCTGCCCTTGCAATGCCGCCTCTGCGGCTTCTGCGCGTTCGGTTTCTGCGGCAACTGCGTCACGGGCAACATTGTCTACGCCCGTATTTGCGAGCTCGTTTATCTGCGCTTGCAGGCTCTCGTCAGTAACCGTCAAATCCGCACGTATTGATTGTTCGGCAGTTTTGGCGCGCTCCGTTTCGGCGGCTATGTCATCGCGTGCGACCTTATCCACAAGCCCTTTACCGTTCCACACTCGCACCGTCATAGCTATGGAAGTATTGACCGTAATGGTTATATCTCCCGTTTCGTTCACGGTATAGTCACCCGTAACACCTTTAAAACCGCCTGTGACGGCTTCGTCGAACGAAACCCATAAATCCTTTGCTGTTGCTCCGTCACGCATTTGACCGTGCATTGCCGAAGTCAAAAGATATGTGTACCCGGTTACTGTCGTATTATCTTCCGCATACGTAGGCTGCCACGCAGTATCGGGAATTTCGATAGTGCTCGCTGTGTTTACGGGTATGGGCGCGGCATAAGGGTCGCCGAGGATTATCGGTGCGCTCACCACACCGCTATTGTCCGTGTACGTAAATGCATTGTTTGAGTCTTTAACTTTCTGTATGAGTGCGACAAGATTCGGGACATTTTCGGTTCTGCCGTCCAGCCGAGCAAGATACATCTTCAAATAATCGTATACGCTCATATCGGGCGGGGGCGCGTCGTTCGGCAATACGCTTTCCTCTATCTGCACTTTGCACATATACGACGTTGTATTTCCCGTTGTCGTCGCTGCATTAAACGCTATGTGCAAATCGCCCATAGCGGCGGTGACGGAACCAGGAAGTGCAAAATGCCATACCGAAACATTTGGGTTTACGCTTTGCTCGGCAAGTTCCATAGGCATATAGCGAACGCCGTCATCGTTGGTCCAATACAGTCCGTTCGGGAGAATAAAACCTATCTCCATTGCTGTGCTTGCAGGGAACGGCGCGACGACCGTTATATCCGTTACGTTGTTACTTCCTTGATAGATGTGTTCGGGCGTTATCTTTTGACAACTTCCGTCAAGATTGAGAAAAATTACCATTTACTTATACCTCCGTGTTAAGATTATGTTTGAATGTAAGGGACGGCAGAGTTATCGTCTCACCGTTTTTAACTGGTGTATTGGAGCCGATTAAAAGCTCTCCCGTTGCACTGTCGACAATAGCCCATGCGTCGCCGTCAACAGTGGAATGTTTGTCCTGCAAATTTATCAGTGACTTTTGCGTTGTAATTCCGCCGTTCGAATAGTCCCATATTTTTGTGGCTGTGGATAAATTAATCTTATCCGCAAACTTGCCAAGCGGATTTTGCAAAATATATAACGCCGCACTGTGATTAGATTTCACCCCACGTACAAGCGGACAGTTATGAGTAAGCGCAGGTCCGACAATTAAGTCCTTGCGATTGGTTACATAATGTATCTGATAGTGCATACGGATTATTTCAGTGCTATTCTTACGTACTTTAAGAGGGTTATTGTCTGATGTCGATATTGGCGGCAAACGGTCATCTATCGTCGGACCCCATTCAATCCCTTGCGGCAAATTATAAGGCGCTTTGCTTCCCTCATATGGCGTATAGCCTCGTTCAAAGAACTGAACTTTCATGTTCTCAAAACGTCCGTAGTAATCATTGTATTCTACGTTGGTTTGCCAATACCCGCTTACCTCGCCATTGTCACCATAAACACTTTTTCTCCCCGCAGAGTAACTGTCTTCCATATAGAATGAAAATACGAGAGTGTTTCCGAAAGCAGTGGATATTGCCGGCAACGTCATATTACGTTCGGCACCATCCTCAGCAATGGTAGTAACTCCTGCCCCCGTGATAGCTTCCGCCAAGCCTGATTGAATAAATGTGTCGGCGATAACAGAAATCCCTTCATCGGCAATAAGCGCTAACCCATCAGATTCTTCCGCGTCGCCTATTACGCAATAATCGACATAGGCTATATCCCTGTCGTATGCTTGCTTTTCCGAAACCTCGTATATGCGGTGTATGCTGTTAATACCTATATACTCGCTTAAACGGTTGAAGTCTTTGGATAGCCCAATCATACAATCGATATAAAACGGGAATATCGCGACATTCACAGACGATACGTAATAGTCTTCGCCCCACATTTGCCCTATCTTCGGAATATACTTTGCACACGCCAAACGGTATGTACGTATTCTTTCGATATTTCCCGTACGGGCTATCAAGCCGCGCATATTCTCGCCGTAATAACGTGTTTCGACAAGGTTTGCGCTTTGGTTGTACGCAAGGGTACGTGGGTGTTTAAAATCTTTATAATAAAGTTTATGCTGCTTTACCCGCGAGGTAAATATGGGCGTATAAGTTATTTGAAACCACAGTGTAGGATATTTGCTTTCTTTATCCCACCAATCCGATGTTATATCGTCTCCACCAACCGATTTAATGATATTTGCAATAGCATACTTTGAGCCAGCCCCACCTATTACACTTGGAACTTTAAATGAAAGGCCTTTGATATTTTTCTGCCCCTGAGTGTAGTAAATAGCGAAGGCCTTACTTCGCGGATACGTGCCGTCATATGAGGACATAAGACCGTATTCGGCAGCCTCAAACAAATATGGCGTTATATCTTCAATGTTACCCGCAGGGTCGCGTACTAAGAGTTTCTGCACCGAATAGATTGGCAAGCTCGTAGATATTACCATATTACCGTCAGTAATTCGAGCATAGGCTTCTTCCGAACGCACAGATTTAAACCCACCACCGTAAGGTTCCGTAATCACGCCCTCGTCGGCGTCAAGGATATTGACGAGATTGTCCACCGTGCTGTCAAGCTCCGTTGCGTAGCTCTCTATGTTCTGCGCGTACTTATCCGTTACGTACGGATATTTCGGGTCGGCAAGCGTAGTCTGTTCTGTTCCGCCGAGCATATCGTAATAAATCGTATTGCCTTTAAGACGCGCCATACCGTGGATAAAGCCGCCTATCTGGTCGAGTGCTTCCCTAAGCGTCATCTTACTGAATGCGAACTCGGGGGCTTCTATCTTAGCGAACTCTGCTTCCTGCTCATCGTTAAGCTCATACTTTGGCGATTCGCTCACAAGATGTACTTGTCCGACGTCAAGCAAGCGGTCTATTACCGTCGCAATTGTCCACTTCGGAAGGGCTTCTTGATTGGCTACTGCGGCAAACTGGTATTTTACAGTAACGGTCTTATCTTTCCCTAAAACTCTCATAAAAAAGGATAGTTTGTAAGTACACGTATACGTCCCACTTTGAAGACTATCCACAGTATACGCGACATCATTCAGCGTATTATTATCCTGTGGTTTAGTGGGTGAGCCTTCTCGATATGCATATAATTCGCGATTGTTAAGTTTAACAACAAATTGTGCAACCGTCCAATCAGCAATGGATAGATTTTCCGCTGCATACGAAGCAAAGAGGGATTTAAGCGACATAAAGGTAAAAGGTTTCCCTACCTCTTTCGGCGTCAAAGACTGTTTAATCTGCTCTATCTTATTCGCATTAGGTAATATGTGCCTGTCCAAAGGTCCCCACTCATCTGTTACCGTTACGTTTATTTCTCTTGGATTATCCAGATACGTGCGTCCCAAGCTGTTGGTAAACGTGAGGCTGTCGATTATTATGCCTTCAAGTTTCTTTGTTTCCTCAATAAGCATAAGCTCGTGATTGTAAAATCCGCTACCAACGGGAATTTCGGTTGAATCGTCCGCCGCAACGATATACGTCATTTCGGTAATACCGTCTTTTTTATCCGATAATCTTATCTTAACTTCGGACATCGGCTCGAATATCGGTACGGGACAACGTTTCATTGACATACGGCACTCGTCAAGCCGCTCATCGAGACGCGCCGACCATTTCCACGGCATAGGAATATATCTTGTATAGTCAGTTCCGTCGATTGTAACTATATAAGTGTTTTGGGGTATTTCTTTCTTTTCCGACATAATATTTATTCTCCTTAAAAATAATTGTAAATTTTAGTTGACTTTTTTAAAATGCATAATATATAATAGATACACTGTAGGAGGTGTATTATGAAAAAATCCAGTACCCCCCCCACGGTTTTTTTCGTGGACGGGTGATATGAAACGCGCTATCGTAATCGAAGTCTTACTTCTCTTTGTACTTGTAGTGCTTATTTTGGGATGTATAGGTTTTTGGGATATGACAATAAGGAGCTTTTACTATAATGAACTCATAAAGGCATTTTTCTATCTTCCTAGTTGCATCCTTATTTCACTTGCCACTATTGCGGACATAGCTGTCATCGTGCTTGTAACTCTCAAAGAGCTTCCGGCTTTTAAGCCTCTTATAGACAAGTTAAAACTTAGTAAAGAGGAACGCAAGCAGATAAAAAAACAGGCGCGTATTGAGAAACTTCAAGACGAGTTGGACGAATTGAAAAAAGACGAGTAACTCTCGCCTTTTTTTATTGGTTTCTTTCTCTGCTGCCCGAGAACGCAGCGGAGCCCCCTGCGCGGACTATCATAGAGCCGAGCGACATATCTTCCACACTGCGCTGTAACTGAATCTCTCTGTCTTTTATCGCATACGATACGGCCGTCGTGGCAATACTCATAGCCGCACCTACTGCGGCACCTACAAAACCGCCCGTTAAGGCGCCTATGGTAATCGATTCGGCTATACCTACGCCCTGCTTTATGACCGAACGGGCGAATTGCATTTTTTCTTGCAGTTCTTCCGCGCCCGTTCTAAGCGACACGGTATTCACATAAGAATCCGTTATTTGCTCGACGAACGGTTGAACGAACGATTTAAAGGAAACAAGTCCTTTTGCTATGCTTTGGGATACGTTTGCACTGCTACCGCTTTCTTGCGTCGGCTGTGTAGCGTTGCCCGCCACAGGGTTCTTTTTTGTATCTGCTGTCTCATTCTTGACAATTATCGAATAATTACGCGGTTCCATCGTCATTGTCTCCTATGTCTACCGCAGCTTCAATCAAGGAAATATTATGCCCTGCATTCTGTACGCCTTGCAAAACCACGTTTGTCTGTCCGAACACCACGGTATACGTTCGCGTTACGGTTCCGAACTTAACGGTAAGAGTGTGCTTGACGGTATCATCATCGAGTACAGCCAAAAGCAATATTTGTCCTAATCCCTCCGACGCTTGCGCCGGGACTTGGAAATCAAACCCGCGCGTTCTTGCCGTTACAACGTTCTTTCCGACACCTGCGGTATTGCTATACGGAATTTCTTCTATTTGCGGACGATTGGTAATCGTTGCACTGCTATACGGCACCGTGACCCCGTCAAGCGTAAACGTGCAGTTCAACGAATTAAGTCCGTTTTCTATAAATCCGTAATCGATACGCACATACCACGTCATACTTGATCCTATTTCGGGACGAATCTGCGGCTCACCCGTACTCACAATCGAGCTTGTCATATTTACACTGTAAGATTTATCGTCATCGGAAATAAGCTCGACGCGAAACTCAGTAAAGTATGAATCGAGAACGGCGCGGTGGTTTCGAATAATTTCCTCTTGATCTTTGCCGAACGTCAATTCCGCAACTACTTCAAGCATAACAGACTGTGTCGCTACGGTCATACCCTGTGTGGGTATGACAGCCGAATCTATAACTTTCAGTACGCCATTCGTGTAATGTTCGTGCTCTGTTCTTGTGCTTACTGCCTTTTTGAATTTTCCCATATCTGCAAATACGGCAAACTTTATGCCTTTTGAATTCAAGTTCAAATTTGTTTCTATCTGCTTTGCAAGCGTTTCAAGCGCTATCATATTTTTATTGTACCTCCCGATGCTTGCGCTACATAGAGCGCTATTACTCGTGCGGCGCGGTCAAACCAACCCTCATTCGGATTCCGCCACGTCCGCATACGTTCTACTACTTGTCCGGGCAAAAAGTTACCCATTTTTATGAGTTTCTGGCGCCACACCTCATTAGTGTAAGGCATATACGGAGCGATACGCTTGTCAACAAAAAGCTCGAAGGTGTTTTCATCCGTCCATTCGAGTTTTATAGCGTTATATCTCAAATTACCTGTCTTTATCGGCGAAAGCGACCTTAATATTTCCAACGACCTATCGCCTACGGCGCGGAACTGTGCGGGCGTCACGGTTGCACCCTCCTCAATTCAAGCACGTGCTGCATATTGAACTGCGGCTTTATAAGCGATAACACTTGCGGATTGACATCAAGGCTTTTTTCGCCTACTGCTACTATTTCCCACCATTTGTCACGGTAGTATATCTGCTGCCCTGTTGCGTACGGGCAAGCATATTCCGTGAGCAATACCGTGCTATCGGATTCTGTGATTATGTTTTGTATCACCGTGTCCCAACGCTTGGCGTCTTCCGAAACTATCGATACTTGAATAAGCTTATATGTCTCTCTGTTCTTTTCATACCATTTCGCCCATTCGAATTGATTGTGTCCAAGACTTCTCAATGCCTGTATCATAAATCAATACCCCCTATGATAGCGGTCGCGCGGTACAATGGGCAGCAAGCCGCAATATTTGAGCGAGTAGCCGAGCCCGGGGATAAAACGGTTTGCAATGTCCTCCACTTCGGGCGCGATACGCGCTCTGCCGCGCAACCAATTCGGGTCAACAGTATGCCCCTTTGCGATATTAACACCCGAATAATCGCTTATAAAGCCGTTTGTGAGTACATACAGCAGTTGCGCTTGCAACATCTCACAAATCCATTCGCGGAGCAGCGGATATTTTGCGAGAATGTATTCCAGCCAATCGGGATTCAAACTGTCTTGATAAAGATACATGTACACCGTCTGTGAAATTTTGCGCAGCAGTCTGTCCGCGAGCGTACTCGGATTTGCGTCGCCGCTTGCATTGAGAACGACTTCGAGATTTTCGCCGAGCTCGGACAAAACTCCCTTTGCGGTAAGAACGTAACGGTGCCTTGTATGGTCATAGGTCATCACCTCATCGTCTTTCGGGTAAGTTGCCGATTCTTGCATAATTGCCTCCTGATAGTAAATATTTTTATTTTGGGGTTGACAAATTCGGTGTTTTGGGATATAATAAGAATAAGACTGATGCGACGACAGAAATTATGTACCGCGCTCGCTGTCGCTTGTAATGGAAGGAGCCGCGCGGCTTCCCGTATCAGTCTTTTTTGTTTGTTTTATTTAAAGCCCTTTTAAATCCATCCGAGTCCACATAATACGCATGACCCACTTCAAACTCAGTTTTACTTACGTCGGTATCTAATAATACCAAACCCATTTTTAAACCGCGCTTATCTTCCACTTCCACAAATGCCGCCAAATGGAAATAATTAAGGTTTTCAGGATTGGCTGGAAACACATCAATGGGATTATATAATGCTTCTGTAATGATATTTTCCATTGTTTTTTCCGAAACATTCAAGTGCTTTACAAGATTTCGTTTAATTGTCTGCCCCTTTAATAGAACATTTTTATTCTCTTTTACGCCAAGTTTCATAAGAGTATCACCGTTAAGCTCGGGTAAAATATTATCTCGGTCAAAGTCAATATGTATGCTTGCCATTTTTTCGGCGGGCGTCATTTTCTTTTTTGCTTTTCCTTCCTCGTACAACTTCTGCAAAGCCACATCGTTCAAAGAACCGTCACTATTAAGCGGTAATTCTATTCCGTTGTCTTTCGCCCAACGTATGCGTTCGTTGACCTCGGCAGAATAACCGTCTTTTTCTTCATAAAGACCGTTTCTTTTATTAAATTCTTGCAGTTTGCCGCCCGCGCCTGTCTTTTCTGCCATAGCACTACTCCTTCTAATTAAATGGAAAGGGACTTGATAACGCTCAAATCCCTTGGAAAGCGATTTACTTGCTACTCTTTCGATTTAGGCGAACGCGTCTGTGCCGCAGTGAGCGACTGCGTTACCGCATACGTAGCCGCCGCAGTATTCTCCGCCGTTATATCCACCGTAGCAGTGGTATGGCCTGCCGCCGAGATATCGACGCTTGCGGTTTTGCCTCTGCCGAGCACAAACGTATAGGTCCCGTCGGCATTATTGATGTAGCCTACGGATTTGCCGTCACTTGTTATTTTAAGCGCGGCGCTGTCTATCTTCGGCGCAGTACCCGATTCGGACGTAGGTCCGTTCACGGTGATAGTAACGGTCGTGGTCGTGCCGTCGTCGTAAACTCCGACTCTTTGAGTCTTGCCGTAGTTCGAATCAAAGCCATAGGACTTGATTATCGCGTCGAAGTCTGCGGGAGCGATTATGTTGCCCTGTTCGTTGACGGGGTTCACGAAGTCCGTAAGAGTGCCGCCTGCGGACGCTACCACAAGACCGATAGACGAAGGACGAACCACGCCGCAGCCCCAGCGCCACAGGTTTTGGATTTTCGTGCCCACGGCATTGCCCGGATTCGGTATCGGGTTTATGGTCGTGCTCGCGACGCCGAATGCCGTACCCTCGGAGTTTGCTATGTAAGCAAGGACCTTGTCCCACTGAGAATACTGCTCGGCGGTTATACCCGCATAAGCAGCCGCCTGCCGCCAGTAGCTGTCGGGCACGACTTTGATATACACACCCGAATACATACCGCGTATAAGGTTGCCTTTGGGTCTGCCGTCCTCGGTAAATGCGCCGCGAACAAGCATTTCCTGTGCAAGATTGCTTTGCACAAGTACGCCGTTTTTGACGGTGAACAGCAAATCGAACAGCGACTGTTTCATGACGATAACCGAGTGTTCGAGGGAGTATTGCACGATACCCTCTGCCCACGTAGTTGCGGGGTTGGTCATGAGTCCGATTATCTTGTTCATGATGCCCTGCAAATATCCTTCGTCGGTATTGGTTACGTCCACGCCCACAAGGCTCTTGTTACCGTTCAGCGTCGCCTGATACAATCCCGCCTTTATCTGCGTTGCCATAACGGTGCTGTCCTGCATATTTGCAACGGTGTCGGGAATCATGGCGGTATACTGCGCCGCGATGGGCAGCGATACCATGTCCTGCGAGAGCTCGTAAATAATCGTTGCATCGTCGTACAACTGATTAAAAGGTATTTCTATGCCGTTTGTCTGCGGCTGGTTCGGAAGGTTACGGTTTTCCAACCCGTCGTTGCCCGGCGTGCCGTTTACCGAACTGCCGGGATACTGCCCTACCGTTATCGTGCGGGGCGAATAACGCGGCGGCGCCATTATAGGTATGCGCACCGAGGACGCATTTTTTGCCTGCGCCGTGCGGGACGTAATTCCCATGCCGTCGACAAAGATGCGCGCGTTAAGGTTGTTGCGCATCCAAATATTCCACAGCACGCGGTCCGTAAGAATGTCGTAGACGTTGGGATAGTTGCCGTCACCCACGCCGTATTGCGCATAAGCTTTGCCGAGATTGGTCATAACCTGCGAATACAATATGCGGTCGGAAAGACCGCTGGTTTCTACTACTGCCATAAAAATTTTGTCCTCCTTTTTTTATTTTCCGAGCAGTTTATCGATACGTTTCTCGTCGAACTCTTCGTCGCATCTTTCGGGTACTATATGCGAATCGAGTCCGTATTTTTGTCTTTTTTCTTCCAATGTTTTTTCGGCTTCTTCCTTGCCGAAGCGAGCTTCGAGAGCGTCTAAGCGGGCGAGAATGGCTTTAATTCCGTCGTCGCTGCTTTCCTCGCGTGCTTCGTCGGCTTTATCTTCCCGCTTCTCTTCGGGCGTGTCGTCTTGCTTATGAAGCTCGTCTGCGTCGCCTTTGCCGTCTGCATGTTCTGCGCCGAGAGCTTCATGCTCACGAGCCTGTGCACTTTGATCGTCTTCCTGTCCGTGTTCTCTCTCTTGTGCCGCTATGCTCTCATGCACGCGGTCGGCAATAGATTGATGAAACGACTTCTTATCGTCATCAGACAAATCTTCGTACGCCTTTTTCACTTCTTCCAAAGTGGACGGCTTTTTGCCTTCTTTCTTACCTAAATTGAATGCCATTTTATTTTTTACCTCCTATTTAATTTTTTTTGGCATTAAAAAACCGCGAGGGTGATCGCGGCTCCGTGTGGACGTTTTCATATTGGTTTTCTCCTTTAAATAAACTTGATTCTACTCGGGTAATATGCTCTGTCGTTGTCATAACTGAATTTCACATATTCCCTACGCCATTCTTTCGCGAGGCGTTTTGCCCTCAAATTCAATTCGTTATCAACGCCTTTATTCTGCGCCGCAACGCTCTCATAATAGCGTACGATGCGTTCAAGCTCACGCTGCTTTGTATTGATAGTATACTCGCGTTTGCGTTCTTCTCTGCTCACATGCGGGATTATCATACCCTCTTTATAGGGCATCAGATAATGCCTACAATTAAAGCCGAGTAATCCGTTCTTATACGTTTTACCAGCTTTGGTAGTATAATATATATCCGTAGCGTGTTCGAGCGGCACATACGACTTTCCGTCGGGTGTAGTTCCCGTTGTGCCGTCAAGACTGTAAACGCGTCCCTGCCATTTATAACATCTATCCGAGCAGTCGGCATGAACAGACGCGGCGACGAGCTTCACGCCAGCCGCACGAAGTTGCCCTATCTGCGTAAGGTGATTATCATACCGTACTTCCATTTCGGCACGGTTTCGGAGCGTGTTGCGTCCGCTCACATCGTCCGGATCAAGCGCTTTCTGCCGTACCAATTCCTCGAATACAGGCTTCACACGCTGCGTGAAATATTCTTCGGCATAGACTTGCGTCGGAACGCCTTTTGCATCGGTGGCGTAAGTTACACCTGTGCTCTGTTGACCGATATGCAATTCCTTCTCGACTGCTGTGCGGGGTCTTATCGAATTGTTCCCATTGTATAGGGCAATTACGGCGAGAAACAGCCGAGAATCAAATCCAAACGCAGTGAGATAAGTATTATACTGTCGTTCTGCAAAGGCATTCAACGAGCGATAGGCGGCATCACGGAGTGCGGGCGTAGTCACTTCCTTCAAGGCTTCGCGGATAATGCGTTGAATTTGCTCATTAATAGCAGCTTTACTTAACCCTCTCATCCAGCCGTCACGCACTGCGATACGAATTTTAGATTGTGCTTCTTCAAGGGCGAGAGCTTGCATATTAAGCCCTTTATCCGCGAGCTTCATTATTCGCCTCCGAAGTAAGACTTATCATCAAACATTGCCCCACCAAAGGCTTGTGATTGCCTGTCGCCGTCGATTTTGGAAATATAATCTTGCGTTTCTTTTGCAGACAAATTATTCACCTGTTGGATAGCTATCTCACGCGGTATTATACCCATTGCAAGGTTCTGTCTTATGTTCTCATCGAATTTAAGCTTATTTCCGATATAATCCGAAAGTTTCAATTCGATGTTGGTAGATAAGCCCTCTTGATATGCTACCTCTTTAAGCATACGGTTGAACACGGGAACATCTAACAAATGTGCTTGCCGAACACTTGCGCGCGTAAGGTTCTCCTCTGCCGTGACCTCGGTTGCAGTCTTTGCCGAGTTGTCGGGAGTAAGATGCGGGAAAATGCTCGTGGGTGAAAACCCAGAGCGAACAACTGCTTCTTTTTGGTAAAGCTCCCACATAGCACGATATTGGTCGGCGCGTATATCGAACTGTATCGGAGTAGGTCCACTCTTTTCTTTGTCATACGTAGTAGGTTGCAGATAAACAAAGTTTTCCGCTCCGTATTTGTTGAGTTCAGCCGTAGTGACATCCCATTTAGTTTCGGGATATAGATTTTTAAGCCTTTGCAGCGTTTGCTGCAAAAACTCGCCAGGTACAAGAACTTTGCCTTCGCCATTTAGCGTATCAATCATAGACCCAGCATAAACAACATCAATACTCCAAAGCAAATCAATTGCTCCGAACAGTAACGGATCACCGAAAGGAACATCCGGCATACAGCTATTTGTCGGTGTTGTATCCAACTTCCATACGCCAAGTCCGTCTTTGTACGGCAGAGCAATTTCGGTATTCAAAGCATCAATACCCATATATGCAAGGTTGCGCTTAATGGCACGGGGCAATGTCTTATAGTGTACCCCGTTTTGATACGGCGAGGGCAGCACAGGCGATTGTGCGGTACCGCTGCGAGCAAATACTTTGTAAACGATGACTTTGTCGCCGTTGTCGTTATACTTGCGTTCCTCGGTAAGCCAATACTGCAAGTCATCCGGATTATTTTTAAAGTTGTTGAGCAATGCGACAAAGAACACACAGCCGACTATATTCCCCATTTCGTCAAACGACGGTAAAGTACGGTCTATCCGAAATGCAGTCAAATAATTACGTCCGCGGTTATCGGTATTAATCTTGCATATCGCGCTACCGCCCACAAACTTGAACCGCTCGGCCCGTGACAAGAAATTAAGAAACTTAGTATCTTCTTGCCATATGTCCGAGAAAAATTGTCTCGTAATGTCATTGCCCTCGAAAAAAACTTTATCTCCGACTACAAGCCGTGTAGCACCGTCTACAATCGCTTTACCAGTAGCAGAACTCAACCCCGAATTGACTCCCCAATCGTTAGTAGCCGAGCCGTAAGCCATACAAGGACGCACTACGTCCATCATATACGTTACGTACTGATAATCGAGTTCCGAATAATAAGTCGAGCCGTTGATAAAATCCGACGCAGGCGGCTTGGTTTTCTTATTGAGGTAGTTTTTTAAATATTGAGGATATTCAAACATGTTTTACTCCTTTTATCCGGCTATATTCATGTAACCGTAGTAATAATGCGCAGTTGCGTATTTATCCGCGTCTATCGTGTGGTCATCTTGTCCGTCCGCTATTTTGTTATCCTCGTCATAACAAAACGTATTTACTTCACGAAGACTGGGCTCGTTCTCTGGAATATTCAAGACCTTAAACATTCCCCGAAAATAGCCGTTTTGCAGACGCTTGATATCGCGTTCGATATTCTTATTTTCCACGGCCTTACAAAAAAAGCCCGTCTTATTACGGAACTCAATCATAAGGTCTTGGGTGACGACGGCAGAGTCAAATACCCAGCATTCATTATACGCAGTAGGCATCGGAATACCGAAGGCACGCATTTGCGCTTGAAAGGTTTTGTACCATCGCACTATTTCTTTCACTTGTTCACTGTTCGGAATGGGTTCTCCGATCTTGCGCGGGTCAAGATAAAACGTAGAGAGCTTAACGAGCGACCCATCGGACATCACCGCCCACGCACACACGGCAGTCGGATCTTTTACTACGCCGCTATCTACCCCGTAAATAACGTACAGCGGAGAATAACCTCCGAACTGTACCGTACTCTTAAAGCGTTCAAGAGATATGAGGTTGCGCTCGGACTTGAATGTATACATTACCAAACCTTCGAGAGATACCATTTCGCCGAGATACCAATAGGCGTAATGTTTTGGGTCATTCTCTTTTGCTTCGAGTATCTCTGCAATAGTGTCGGGTTTAAGCAATCTGCGAATATCTTCCCATGAACTCCGTATTTCAGTTGCGCCGCGAGCTATCATCTTAGGAAATTCCACGTTCGCCCAATGGCTCCTTACTGGCGGTGGATTATACGCATAAACTATCTTTGCATAAGGCAAGAGGAACTTATTAGCCGTTGTCTCTGCCGCGCGTATATGGTTAAAGCATTTAACTTCGTTGGCCTCGTCGAGAATAGCCATTGCAAGCGTTCGCGATTGAGGGACGAAACCTTTTGTAGCTGTGAGATCTTTGGCTGTCTTGCCGTTAATCCCGCGAAAGTATATCGTTGCGCCTGTTCGTTTGCACCATATTTGAAACGGTGACGTCTTTGCCTCGAAGAGCTCCTCTAATTCCAGCGATTGAATTGTCGCCCACGTAGAATTGAATATGTCTCGCAAGTCACGCTGTTCGGCTCGCATATAAAGAATATTGTTATACTTGCTTTGAAGCGTGAGAGATATCGCCACCGTTTCATTCGTCGTCGACTTGCCTGTGGAACGTCCGCTTACTTCTACTATCTTTCGAATGTTTGGGTCGAGCAGTGCCTTAAACGGTTTCGGAACGGTAAAGCGAGTCATGTGCAATCCTCCAAAGTCACCGTAAAGCCTTTATCATCCGGAGTATCCATGTCAATCGGCTTATCTCTCCATTGCTTCGGGCGGCGGTTTTTCAGCCAAAAGATTTGCGCTGTAGTGTTGCCGCTTAACGCAGCCTGTAATAAAGCGTTCTCCACATCGCCGTCAACTGCGTCACGAGTTTTTTTTAATACCTCCGAAAACTCCGAAAACTCCGCCTTGGACTTATACTCGTAAAATGTACTTATCGCTATACCAAGTCTTTCCGCTATCTCTTCATCCGTCGCTCCGTTCCGCACCCAGTCAGCGACCTCGACCAATCGCGGCGCGACGTGTGTATCGTATTTATTAGGACGCGCCATATAATCACCTCCGAATTGTATTCCCCACGACAAAGGCGCCGACCATCGCCGACGCCTTTTATGGAGTAAGAGAATTATGGAACATGAACACTGGGCTTTCTTCCGCAATCCCATAGTACTATTATAATATGCTTTTTCGTTACAAAAACGCAAAGATTTTGCGCTTTACATCAATTTATACTCTTGCACCCATTGATACGCATAATTCATAATGTTTTCGGTCCAGTATGTAAATGTCCGTTCTGCCACGCCCAATCGCTCGCAAACACGTGTTCTTGACTTCTTTTCAAAGTAAAACATTTTTATTAACTCATACTCTATGTCCCAGCGAAAAGTAGTCAGCGTATTCTCCACGACCTTGCACCAAAGCATAGCGTTATTCTCCGCTGCCTTTATGCCCTTGCTCTCTGTCGGATTACCGGGAGCATGTCCACCGCCCACTAAGCCGTATGCCGGTGTCGTTCCCTGTTCGGCGAGCTCGACGATATAGTCCGCGCCTTGCTTTTGAAGCGTGGAATAGTTACGGAACGCCCATTCGATTTTTTTACGTATCTTTCTGTCAAGCATTTTATACTCCTTTATATTACCTGCTTCGACTTATGCTTATTTAATAACGTTATCACTTTTTTTAGTAACCACTGTCTCTTATAAAACACACAGATGTCCTCACAAGTATTGCGGGTATTGTATCCCGACTTATCGGGAATATCTTTCATTATTTCAAGACAATCGCTTTTATGTAATTGAATGTTCATATTTTATTACTATATTCCAAACAAACTAATCTGTCCGTGCGCGTCAATATTGTTTAATCGGTCTTGCGCTATTTTCGCTCACTTTGAAGAAATTTCGAAACCGATATACTGCCTGCCAAGATTTTTCGCCGCCAAACAACTTGTACCACTTCCACAGAATGGGTCGAGAACTATGTCGTTTTCCCGCGTGCTATTCAATAAGTGATTTTGCACAAACTCTAACGGCTTAATTGTCGGGTGGGCAAACTTCTTTTTATCTGTCGTGTTTGTCGGACTTAACCAAAATCCGCTCCCTTCACTTTCGGATATACTTTCAAAATACTTACCTTTCGATTGCATATTGCCGCCTATGTACGTGCCATCTTCCCGAAACATCAAGCAATACTCTGTATCGCTCAAATACTTGTTATTACAAGTGGGTATCGGGTTAGTTTTATGCCAAGTCAGTATTTCAAACCGACAGCCTTTCTCTCCTACAAAATATTGCATAAGCGGCAGGATTTGCTTCTTGCTGCACCAAATGTAAACGTAGATTTTATTGCAAACCCGGCAAAACTCATTAAGAATTGAGTAATCTATACCAAAAGCCATATCTTTAATGTTACAAAGATTTTTCATAGCGTCTTTGGCTTTTTGCGTACTGTTTGTATTTTCGCAAATTCGCTCGTATTCGCCGTGATAATCTCGCTTCTTCTCTCCAAAGCAACCTCCACCGCTGTTATCCTCAACGTCATACGGAATATCCGTATAAATCAAATCCACGCTTTTGTCTGGTATTTGCTTTATCGCTTCGTAACAATCAGCGCAATAAATTTTGTTAAGTTCGTAGGTCATTCATCTGTTCTCCTTTTAATCCAAATTTTCAACGTAATACCAACTCTGCGGCGGACGGGTAAGCGTTCTATCACACCCGACCCCTTTATAGTCAAACGGCAACTCTTCTCGTATCTCACACGAGCATTTACTACAATCTTTCTTTGAATCGCACCACTTTCTAAACTCTCCCAACTCTTTTGGCTTGTCGTAGATTTTGAGGTCGGTGATGTGCCAAAGATAAAATGACTTATCTAAATAGCCTACATAATCCATTATCTCTGCGTCATCAAGGCAAGTTGCCGCCTTTAAACTATCTTCGCCGTCAAGACAATTGGTATTATATCCTATCTCCCACGAAATCGCCAATGACCTTACCTAAAAACTTTACTATTGAGGGCTGATACTGTTTCGGTATTCGGTTAAACGACTTTCTGTTTTTACTGCAATAAATGTGCGCCACCTTATTCCAATCGCTTGCTTTCGGGAAGTCTTTCCGCACTTCAACTGTTTTCTCTTGCGGTATATTCCAGCCCATAAGACGTGCAATTATTAAGAATACCCAATAAGGTTGAATTGATATTAAAACTGATTTATTCATCGTCCACCTCTATGCCATACGTTCTGCAAATGTACTTGCAAACATTGTTATATGCGTCAAGA
Source organism: uncultured Christensenellaceae bacterium (assembly GCA_910588155.1). GTDB lineage: Bacteria > Bacillota > Clostridia > Christensenellales > Pumilibacteraceae > MGBC157735. The sequence continues at coordinate 54,187 of CAJUPB010000011.1, read as the reverse complement.
GCGTTGCAATCGTAACTATCTCGCGGATTTAATTCGGGTGATTTTCTCCATTCATCGACTTGCTTGTAAATCTCTTTCGCTACTTTCTTTGCCGTTTGCTGTAACAATTCTTTCAAATCATCGGGTTTCATTCGATTTTCCCCTTTATGTCTACCAATTGCGGCATATTACTTCCTTGCCGATATACTATTACCTTGATTTCGGGGTTGGTTTTTTCAAGCTCTTTTTTAAGTTCGTCAAAGTCAACGCTTCCGTCTTCGATAAATAAAAACTTGTCATACGAAATGTTGCTCTTTATTATTCATCTTCTTTTCACTCCTCTATGTCGCCGATTATCTTTTCAAAGATTTCGGCGTTGTATTCCGGCAAGCTCTGTATGTAGCTTTTCATATCTTCCGGCATAAAGCTCCACGCTGTTTTGTTATCTACTCGCACTATCGCAGGGATATTCGTTTCATACCACGCAAGATTGCCTTTGAGTTCTTCGGCATTATTGAACTTCGGAGACCAACGGAAACGACGGATATTATTCATAATCTCATTGAATCGAGATTCCGTGACTTTCTCGTTAAACACCATTAGCTTGCCACTCTTGCCGAAGCAGAATATTGACCGCGATACGCCTTCACATTTAATGATGCCGTACGACCAATTGATGCCGTTCGACCTATTGATGCCGTACGACCAATTGATGCCGTTCGACCTATTGATGCCGTTCGACCCATTGATGCCGTACGACTCATTAATGCCGTTCGACTCATTGATGCCGTACGACTCATTGATGCCGTTCGACCTATTGATGCCGTACGACTCATTGATGCCGTTCGACCCATTGATGCCGTACGACCTATTGATGCCGTTCGACCTATTGATGCCGTTCGACCTATTGATGCCGTACGACCAATTGATGCCGTTCGACCTA
>CAJUPB010000011.1:0-53165 GCA_910588155.1 uncultured Christensenellaceae bacterium | reverse complement strand
TTCGACTCATTGATGCCGTACGACTCATTGATGCCGTTCGACCTATTGATGCCGTTCGACCCATTGATGCCGTACGACTCATTAATGCCGTTCGACTCATTGATGCCGTACGACTCATTGATGCCGTTCGACCTATTGATGCCGTTCGACCCATTGATGCCGTACGACTCATTAATGCCGTACGACCCATTGTTTTGCAACTCTTTCCGAATGAGTTTTATAAACTCATCGAACGTGAACGTCTGCACGATTTTCAGAATGTTCGTGACGCATTTCTGCTCGCCCTCTATGAGCTTATCGTAAGCCTCGACCTTGGCGAACTTATTCCAGTGCACCGACTCGTAGAAATTGAAACAATCGTGCGGGAGTTTACTGAAATGCAGTCCCCAACGACACTCGGATATATCTCCGTCCACCTTGTGGATAGTGCCGACGACGTTGCCGTTTTCGTCCTTATAGTCATAGTTGCCGCTTTTTGTGGAATAGTCGTGATTGAATATTTTATATCCGACTGCAACGGGAGTCATTCCCTCTATGTCTTTTTCCGTTATTCTGTATGTTTTCATTTTTTATTTGTCTCCTATGTCCGTGTTTGTAAGTCCGTGCGCGGCAAGTATTCTTTCGCGCTCTTTTAATATTTCGGTCAAGTCCGCTTCTTCGCCTTTGGCTATCGCCATATTAGCAAGGCGCAGTGCGCGTTCGTTTTCATAGAAAGCGGGGTCGGTATCGAGAATATTGGCTTTTATACGGCTTGCCTCGTCTGCCTGCTTGTCTGCCGTTTGCTTTTCTTTATTTACGGCGAGTTGCGGCTCCGCTTTTTCTTCCCATTTCCTTACGCAAGCCTTCCAATCCCGCATCGGCCGACTGCCGACCGTCCAGCCTTTCGATTCGTAAAAATCATAAAAGCGTTGTGCGTTTACAGTCTTGCCTATCTCTGCTCCGTAAGCCGTTATTTCTTCGACCGTAGGCTTGACGAAGGTGTGTGTGTCCTCGTGCGTGCGTACGCGCGCATATACACATTCTTTTCTATTCTGTTCTATTCTATTAGTCGTCGAGGACTCGTCGAGCGTTCGTCGAGTATTCGTCGAGGACTCGTCGAGGACTTCCCGAAAGAGCATATCTCCCCCTTTCCCCCGTTTGCACGGGGGATTTTGCTCTTTCGGTATTCGTGATTTCGTAGGACGGTCTACTTTCTGCCATTCCGACCAGTGCGTTAAGTGATAGAAACTGTCGCCGTTGACTTCATAGAAATTGATGGACATACCGAGTGCTATCTCCGATAGGGCTTTCTTGATGTCGGTCAATCTCCTTTCCTCGTCGTTAGGGAACAGCTTCGACCTTATGTATCCGGGCGACGCATTGCCGTAACCTTCGTCATCCGCTTGGGAAAACAATCCTATGAATATCAGTTTTGCAAAGTCCGACAGCCTCGAAAACGAACGACTCTCCCATATCTCGGGACTAATCATTCTTTTTCGTGCCAAAAGTTATGTACCTCCTTTAAAACGGCAAGTCTTCGCTTTCTATCGGACGGAGTTCTTCAACCGTTTTCTTTTTCGGTTTCGCCCCGTCATTCGACTTCTGCGGCTCGCTCTCTTTCGGGGAAAGAAATTCCACGTCTTCGGCAACCACGGTCGTGGTAAATCGTCTGACGCCGTCACGGTCGGTATATTCTCCCATCTGTACATTGCCTACGACGCACACCTTTTTTCCTTTCGTCAAGTACTTCGCGCAGTTCTCGCCGAGACCTCTCCACGCCGTAACGTTGAAGAAGTCTGTTTCACGCTCGCCGTTGGAATTTGTGAAGCTGCGTCCCACGGCAATAGCGAACTTACAGATGGATACTCCGCTTGGAAGTTCACTTAACTCGGGGTCGCGCGTCAGATTTCCGATTAAAATAATTTTGTTCATAGTCTATCTCCTTTTTTGTTTTTTACTTTATAAATTTTGCACAGTTCTTTATCCAGCCGCACGGGCTCCAAACGGTACCGCTCCGCGAAAGCATCGGAACCCATAGTATGACACTCTCCGTGATGTTTTCGACAGAGCGGCAACGCACGCATTCCTTCGTGCGCTATTTCCGTTCGGTCCCGCCCTATACCGACGACGTCAACGTGATGCAGTTCGGCGCTTCTGCCGCATATGGCGCATTTCTTGTACTTCAAGCAAGTATATACGTATCTCGGAATATCTTCGCACAGTTCTATAAGCGGCTGTTTAAGCGGTATTCCCCACGCAATGATTGTCTCGACGAGCAAATCTATGTATGCGCTTGCGGTCTCTATCGAGCAGTTCGACAGCGAAAAATCGTCGAGCATTCCTTTATAACGTTTATACCGCAGTTCCCACTTGAACTGCTTTTTAACTATATCCGGGAACTCGCCCATATAGTCTGCTATTTCATTCAGCATAGCATATATCTTCTTACGCTGCTCGGCGGTTACGGTGCGACTGTCTTTAAGCAATATTATCGCTTCCTTATAACCGCACTCGATAAACCTTCCGACGTTTTCATAACGGGCGCGGATTGTGATTTCTCCGCGCTCGTTATAATCCGTTATTCGTCCGTCAATCGGGTTCACCGTCTTTCCACCGCGACGCCGTCAAGCTTTTTCAGCAGCGATATAAACTGCTCGTCGTCAAGCTCGGAAAGCGTTATGTCGTTACCGTACATATCGTCGATTATATTTCTGCCTTCCGACGGCGTAAGTCCTGCTATTTTGAGCGCATTGACAAACAGCGTCTTATAATCCGCTTTATCCGCCCCGTCAAAATTCAGTACGTCCGAAGGCTTGGATGCCCGCGTTTTCTTTACCCCTGTTTTATCGGGACTTTCGGGTGATTCGTTATACTTGCTTTCGTCCTTTTCCCAATACACGTCAGCGCCTATTCCGAGCGATTTGCACGCAACGGAAATAGCGTCCGTAAGCGCCATTTTGAAACACTCGTCCGAAACGTGGAGACCGTTTTTTTCTTCTACTACGAACATACTGCCGCCTGTTCCCTGTATAGGTTGAGACCATTCCTGACCGAATTTTACATACAGCTCTATATCGAGGAATGCGGCGACCTCGCCGGTCTCAACCGCCGTTTCGAGTCTCTTATCCGTGATTTTGAAAAACCATCCTTTCCCGCAAGGTCCAAATTGCTCGGTAAGCGTTTTAATCCGCCACATCGGATTTATGTCCGTTTTACCTTTGAGTCTGCCGGCTTCTATTCTGCGTTTTGCGTTATCCGGAACGATACGAACCTTTTCGTAAATCTCCAAATTTTCCATAATTACCTCCTATTTAATCTGCAAAGACCTGCTTTCCACAAGCCTTGCTCCGCTTACCGTCTCGCCAGACTTTATAGCCGAGCTTATCGCCGTCTTATCCGGCGCAGTTTCGACTTTTGTACGAATAAACTGCGGCGGCAATAGCTGCTCGTCAGTTATATCCACTTTGTTGCGTATCGACACCACGCCTTTGACTTTTTGCGTTTCAAACTTCTTGTCGCCGTAGCGTGTTATTTCGCCGCATAGCCATTCTTTGAGCCTGTCCGCCTTATTCTTCTTGCTCTTTGCCCTCGCGTTCAATTTCGCCGCATAGCTCGATATGTCCTCTGCGTCAACAGTCAATTGCGCGGCATAAAGCAATAGGTTTTCGATTTTCTCGTTCCTCTCCATTTCCAAGCGGTCGAGAAGCGTAAAATCAAAAACAAGTCCCGTTTCGGTATCGACGTCGCCGTCTGTCTCCAAAAGCGTGTCTATTATTTCGTTATACTCGTATATCTTCATAATATCGCTCCTTAAAACGGACAGGGCACGTCATCGTCGACATCCGCATTTTCCTGCTCCGACGAAAGAGCGAGGACACCTTGCAATATGTCTGCGGCAATTTTCAATGCCTTTTCGGGCGGACAGAAAATTGACAAATCCCCCATATTCAAACTGACATCGCCATGCAGCGAACGCTTCACCGTCACATCGTATTGCTCCGCCTTGTCCAAATGAATGTTCATTGTGCTTCTCATTTTTTATACTCCTTTTTAAAGTTTTGAGACGCGTCCGTCTCTTCCCTTGCAAGGTTTGGTCACGGATATCGGAGTTGCACCGACCGTTACTCTTTCCGTGATAAGCGAGACTTTGCCCGCCGTTTAAATTGTTTGTTTTTTTGCTTTGCGCTCGTGATATTCGATAAGCTCTTGCACCAGCAAATTAAGCTCGATACAGTTCAAACTTTCTCGGCGCTTTATTTCCGCAAAGGCCTGCCGAACACACTCGCGTTCGTAAGGGCTTATGAGCTTGTCCATTATATCGCGGCGGTATTCGGGCGCCCATTTGAGTAAATTTTTTGCCGCTATGTAATAAATGTCTTTATTCATTTTAACTCCTTATACACGCCGAACAGACACCAGCCTTGTCCAATGCTTATCTCTCTATACTTTTTCCGCGCCGCTTTCGCATCCGATGCAAACACGCAAATGTTTCGGGAAATGCCGTTGCGGTCGAGTATCTTAAACAGATATTCCGTCATACAAAAGTCTCCTCGACATTCTGCAAGCCGAATGCCTTTATAAGCGCTTTTGCGCGCTGCTCGTTTATCTCGACGCCGCCGTAGTTCATAAGCCCGTAGCGCTCGATTACAGCCATTTTAGCCTTGTCCAAACTCGAAGCCTGAACCGTAGTGTAACAGCCCTTATACTGCCCGCCCTGCGAAAATAGTACATAATATGTTTTTTTCTTTATTTGTCTGCTTGAAATTGGTATCACTTTCTATCTCCTGCTTGTCCTTGCCCGACCGATTATTTCGGGTCGAGCTTTGCCATCTCTTCGCGTACTTTCCTTTGCAACTCTTCCAACTCCTTACGACGGGCTTCCACTCGTTCAAACTTACGTTTGATACGTTCTTTGGCAAGGAAAGTCGGGTCCGACTGACGAGCGTACTCGTCTATCAGTTCCCTGTTTTTGGCGTACTGAAACGCCTGCCGCCGCGAAAACCAACTCTCTGCGGAATTGACGCTGCCGTCGGCCGTAACAACGCTAACGTTTATGTTATGTACTTTCCTTACCATAAGTCACCTCTCTTTCTCTTCTTCCTTATGCCGTTTGGCTTGTACTTGTTTCTTGTGAAACGGGTCAGTTTGTGCGTCCGAGCAGATAGTCGGTCGTACAATCAAGCACGTCGGCAATTGCAATAAGTACGTCGAGGCTCGGTTTTCGAATACCTACCTCATAAGCGGCAATTATTTGCTGACTTATGTAGACCTTTTCGGCAAGCTTACATTGCGTCATCCCGCGCTCTTCTCTTTTCTCTTTCAACCTTAACTTAAACATTTCTTTCTTCTCCTTTTTTACTCCCACGTTGTTGACAATTATGGTGCTTTTTGATATAATTGGCTCATCAACGCTTATAATCACGTTGTACTATTAGTATAAGTGTAATTTTTCCACTTGTCAAGCGTTTTAGTGTAATTTTTCCACTTATTTTTTTAAAAAAATTCCTCTCAAAATGAGAGGATAAAGGAGAACATTATGACTGAATTTGAAATATGGACACTTATTTTTGCCGGTATAACCGCATCAGGTGTAGTTGGGGGTATTGTAGTATCTATATTTAAGTTCTTTTATTCAAAACATTTGAAAGTTAATTCCTCTTTTAAAATCACCAAACTTCATAAAGTTAATTCCACTTATTACATAGCGGGTTATATAGATTTAGTAAATGAAACGAACTTCACAACATCTATACAAAAAATCGAATTGGTTTTTAATAAAAAAAACATTATTGGCACAGTCCCTATTGAGATTATACCAAATATCGAAGATGAAACACCTTTTAAAAATTTAATCCTTTCTCCATTTCAAAGCGCTACTATAAACTACATTCGCTTTGCATGCCCCGAAGCATTATTTCAACCCAATGCACGATTAAAAATAATAACACCTCAACGTAAATATATGTATCCTATATCTTTCCAAGAACATGTAAAAGAGTTAGAATAAAATTCCCTATTGCCCCTATGGCAGCTACCGTAAAACTTATGGCAATTATTACATCTAATTTTTTCATCGTGATTAAATCCTTAATTTTTTTCATTAATAGCTGTCGCTTTTGCTCCTAAACTTTTCTTTGACCGGTGTTTTTGTACACGGTTCATCGTAACTACAATATTCGGGGTCATAAGTAAACCAATTTCCGACATTTACAAGATTGAAACATTCTTGTGTTACATAAATATCTTTTATTTTTCCAGTAATTTCTTCCTCAACCTTTATTCTCCACCTATCAGGATATGAAATAATCATTGGTATAATTATCGTCGTAACAGTTCCCCCGCTAACTATAACGTGCGTAATAGGCATAATTATCATCGACGCAGGAAGAAAACTTTTTTCCTTTATTTCACCACTTATAGGCTTATCACTGCAACCTGTTAGAGCCCCGATACTCAAACACATTAGCAGTATAATAATTTTATTTCTCATATCCCTTTCATCTCTCTACTTATTCAGCAACAACGCTGTGATTATATTATAAGTGTAAAAATTACACTTGTCAAGCAATTTAATTATTTTAGGAGATAATTATGAAAAACAAAAACGACAAAATGAAAACCGCCGAACAAAACATCACTTTAAAAAGAATTTTGGAACTTAAAGACGCACGTGGACTCGAAGATACAGCCCTTGAAAAAGAATTAGGGCTACGTCAAAAACAGGTCGCAGACTGGAAAAGAGAGGCTTCTACCTCTTATATGAAGATGCTGCCAGAGCTTTCGGATTATTTCGATGTTTCCGTAGACTATCTTCTTGGACGTTCAGATAATCCCTCTAAATATCCCGATAATCTCTACGACGAAAGCACTGTTACCTTCCCCGTTATCGGTGCAATTTGCGCCGGCTATGGCGGTGACAATGAGTTTAGCCCCACAGGCGAAGAACTGCCTGTTCCCAAATATTTATTAAAGACTCATAATCCGAACGACTATTTCGTCCTCGAAGTCAAAGGCAACAGTATGTATCCCCTATTTATGAACGGCGACAAGGTGCTTATCCGCAAGTGTGATTCGGTTGACAGCGGAACGGTTGCCGCTATCGGATTTGACGGAGAGGACGCAACGCTTAAAAAAGTCGAATACGTAAAAGACGGTGATTGGATGCGTCTTATACCCCGTAATCCCGAATATCCCACTAAGGTAATAAAAGGCGCCGACCTCGAACAATGCCGCATATACGGCGAAGTGGTCTATAAATTCAGCGATAACGTAAGATTTTGAATTCGAGGGCAAAAAAAATCTAATTTATTAGACATTAAAGAAAACTCTTGACATTTTTCTCTAAGTATGGTAATATACTAATACTGATTGATTGACGGATACTTTTGAGGCCCGTCAACGAGAGAAGCGTTCGAGTTTTCGAGCGTTTTTCTTTTTAGGAGAGATATTAGAGCTGCCCTATACTGTCACGTAATTACACCTGAAACTCACAAAAAAGACGGGGTTTTAATCCGTCTTTTTGTTTTGTCACCAATCACCTTTGTTTACTTTTCGTCCGCATCCTGTGACCCTTCCAAAACAGTACCATTCATTGTTTTCCTTGTCTATATTTATAACGGAATAGTCAGGATTGCAAGCTGTCAGAAGCCATTTATCGCCTACCCACTCGCCTTTTCTCACTACGACTTGTCTTGTCTGTATGTTGTAGAACACCCCAATCTCTCCGTTCTCGATACAGCCTTCCTCATAATAGATGTCGTCGGTTACAATTATACCAGGAGCCATCGAGTCGTCTTCGGCTGTCATAATGTGCAATTTCGGTTTGTCGGATACTTCGGACAGAACAACTTGCTGTTCTGTTTCATACTGCTGCGCCATCATACAGCCACCTCCGCACCAACAAACGACCTATGTATCAATCCTTTATTCATAAAAAATACCTCACTATTTACTTGACAAATTTTTTAAAAAATGTTAGGCTGTCTTAGTAGGATTGACAGCCTTGGTGCTACTTTCTTACCTATTTATTTAGACTGTATCAAGTCTGAGCTTAGCTTTGGAGAGTTGCACTCGCTTGATACAGTCTTTTTTATTTTCAAGGTTTTGCCTTAACTTTTCCAAGTCTTTCGAGCTTGCCTTGATACCATTTATCAAGATTTTCATTAAACCACCTCCTTCGGTTGCGGCGTTACCTACGTTTCCGTAACCTTTATTGTACTTATATTATACAGTATTTGCTTAATATTGTCAAGCGTTTTATAAGTATTTACTAAATAATTTTTAGCAAATGCTTGACAAAAATTATAAAACACTATATAATAAATCTATCAATAAAAGGAAATATCTAATGATGACTATCGAGCAAAAAATAAATATGGCACTCGCATTTAAAGGAATGAGTCAAGCCGCATTAGCGCGCGCAATTGGACAAACATCTTCCAATTTCAATCAAAAACTCAAACGGGCAACTTTTACCCAAGAAGAGCTTGAACAAATAGCCATAGCTCTCGGTGGAATATACACTTTTGGTTTCGAGTTTCCAGACGGAACAAAAATATGAGGTTTTTCTATGAAGAAAATAAAATGTAATTATTCAAAAGAATATTTACAACAATGCTATATTGATGAAAATAGAACGCTAATCAGAATGTGTCCTATTCTTGGTGTAAAATCGCCCATTACAGCGCGAAAGATTTTACAATCATTTGGTTTATCAACAAATCATAACGAACGAGTTTCTTTACAAACGCGAAAAGGAATGACCGATGATGAATTTCGCGGATATCTAATTACGGAATATATAGAAAAACAAAAATCATTGCGACAAATTGGAATAGATTTAGGTGTAAATTCTGTTGCTTTACGTCGATATTTTCTTAAATATGGTATACCTTTACGAGAAACCTCTATTGCTAAAAGCATTTCAACACAAAAAGAGCGTTCTCCTCGGTGGAAAGGCGGCAAACATATATGTAGCAATGGTTATGTAGAAGTGTATTGTCCTGAACACCCAAAAGCAAAATCAAGAAAATATGTTTATGAGCATATTCTTGTTATGGAAAAGCAGTTGGGTAGATATTTAGCACCTGATGAAGTTGTTCATCATATAAACGAAATCAAAACGGACAATAGATTAGAAAACCTTAGGCTTATGACTAATAGCGAACACGTTGCATTGCATGGCTATAAAAGTAAAGGTAAGTCAAAAAATATTTTGCATGGATTATGGAGTAAAAACTTTTTATGCTGTATTAACTGTGGCACGACCTCTATAAAACATAAAGCTAACGGGCTATGCCTTCATTGTTACGCAACGATGATTAGGCACAAAAAGGAGGTGATGCCTTATGTCGAGTATTAGAGCTGCTATCTATACTCGCGTCTAACGCCAGCACACTGGAACAGGCAACGGAAGGATATTCCATATATGAACAAAAAGAAAAGCTGGCGGCTTATGCAAAAGCGCAAAGCTACGAGATTTTCGACGTTTATTCTGACGAGGGATTTTCGGGAAAAGATTTAAACCGTCCCGCTATGTCGCGTCTTTTATCCGACTTGAAACAAGGAAAAGTAGACGTCATACTCATTTACAAGCTCGACCGTCTTTCCCGTCACGTGCGCGACGTTCTCGACCTCGTGGAACTGTTCGACAAGTACGGCGTCGTACTCTATTCCCTTTCCGAAAATTTCGACCTTGCCTCCCCGTTTGGACGTGCCGCACTCAAAATGATGGCAACATTCTCCGAGTTGGAACGCGAAACCATTGTCGAACGTATGGAAATGGGAAAACTTGCACGGGCGCGGTCGGGAAAGTACAGTTGCCCCGGCAAATGTCCGTTCGGATACCGTTATGACAAAAACAACGACCGTTTCACAATCGACGAAACGGAAGCCGAAATAATACGAAAGATTTTCGACCTCTACATAAACGAAAACTTCACATTCAGAAAACTGTATGACTACTGCCGTACGGCTTATCCCGACATTGATTATTTCTCTAATCCTATGTGCTGCAAGCCTTTAATAGAGCGACCGATGTATGCGGGGTATTTCCGTTACCGCGGTGGCGAGCTCACACCGGGAACAAATTTTCCCGCTATTATTTCCTACGAAACATATCTCAAAGCACAGGCACAAGTGGAAGCCAATCGCACCACGCGCAGCAGCGACAATACTCCCTACCTTCTCACGGGATTACTGTACTGCGGACGATGCGGAAACCGATACGTCGGCAAGATGTACGAACGCTACACCAAAAAGCCCGACGGTACGCACACGAAACACTACCGATACCGTGATTACGGCTGTGCCGCGCGAATCAAACGCGATGCAAATTACAAGCCGAATGCGTGCGACAACGAAATCTACCGTGCCGACGAACTTGACAAAATCGTCTGCGACATAATTAAGCAAATCGACATTGACGACTATGACACGACAAGTTACGCCCACGGATTTATCGATTCTCTAATCGCGCAGCTCGGCGCGACGAAGCAGTCCGCGGAGCGTCTGCTCGACCTATACATAAACGGTGACATAGACCGCGACGCCTATCTCCTGCGCAAACTGCCGATAGACGGCAAAATCGAAGAGCTGAATACTTTAATCGCAAAGGAAAGCGAAACAGTCAAAACTTCGGTAACGGACGGCGTTCAAAACATTCGCAACAAGCTGTCGAACTTCGACAGCTTGTCAAAAAAAGAAAAACGCATCTTATTGCACTTTCTCGTCAAAAGCGTCGTAATAGACGGAGAAAACGTTCTCGTCAATCTTAAATTGAAACAATAATACAATATATGGAACATACTATTCCCTGCTATACAATATATTGCGGGAAATATGGAGTCTTTTCGAAGTAGCACTTTACTGTCACGTCGAGGGGCAGAAAAATTATCCGATTATTTTCGGACAGCTCACGAACAAGGACGGTTCTTTTCTCGTGGGAAGAAAGCCCGAACCCGATTTCAAGTGGAGCGACTTAAACGGCAAACACGTTCTTGCCGGACGTCCCGGCGGCGTGCCCGCTATGATGCTGCAATATGTCTGCAATAACGCGGGCTTATATCACGGCGAAAACATAAATCTCGACACGACCGTGGCATTCGACGCTATGGTGGGCGCATTCGACGGCGATACGAAATACGACTACTGCACTATGTTCGAGCCGACGGCGTCCGAGCACGTGCTGTCGGGTCGCGGTTACATCGTAGCCTCCGTGGGCGATGCGGGCGGCGCAGTGCCGTACACGGCTTTCTCGGCTTCCAAAAGCTATCTCGAAAAGAACCGCGACACCGCCCTCGCCTTCCTGCGCGCGGTGTTCAAAGGCTATAAGTATATGACGGAGCACACGCCCGAAGAATCGGCGAAACATCTGACGGCTTCCTTTGTGGATACTCCCGAAGCTTCGATTGCCGCCTCTTTAAAAAGCTATCTCGACATCGAAGCGTTTGCCAAGACCCCCGTTTTGAAGGAGTCCGATTTCAACCACCTTATGGACATTATGGAAAATGCGGGCACGCTTCCCTCCCGCGCGGATTTCGACAAAGCCGTGGACAACAGCATAGCTGCGGAGATTATGCTCTAATCATTCTATTTTAACCTATGAGGTGCTGCAATGGAAATACTGAAATTCGAGAACGTCTGCCTGACGTATCAGACTCCCCAAGGGCAAACCGACGCCATAAAAGACCTGTCTTTCTCCGTATCGGAAGGAGAATTCGTCGCAATCGTCGGCCCGTCCGGTTGCGGCAAGACCACCGTTCTTTCGATGATTTCGGGGCTGCTTGCCCCGACGTCGGGCAATATCGAGGTGGACTCGCGCACCGTTACGAAGCCGATGAGCAGCGTCGGATATATGCTGCAAAAAGACAATCTGTTCGAGTGGCGGACCATTCTCAAAAACGTACTGTTGGGACCGGAGATACAGAAGAAGAAAACGGGCGACGACGTTGCTTACGCTAAAACACTGCTCGGCAAATACGGTTTGAAAGACTTTGAAAACAGTTATCCGCGCGAGCTGTCGGGCGGTATGCGGCAGAGAGTCGCTTTGATTCGAACGCTTGCCTTTCACCCGAAACTGTTATTGCTCGACGAGCCTTTTTCCGCGCTGGATTTTCAGACGAGGCTTGCGGTCTGCGACGACGTTTACGCCATTATCAAGGAAGAAAACAAGACGGCTCTGCTTGTCACGCACGACATTTCCGAAGCCGTCGCCGTCGCCGACCGAATTATCGTTCTCTCCCAGCGTCCCGCCACGGTAAAGAGCATTTTCGAGCCGAAGCTCGACGCTCCGACGCCGTTCAAAAGGCGGTCGCTTCCGGAGTTTTCGAAGTGGTTTGACGCCGTATGGAAGGAGGTCTGTTATGACGAAAGACAAACACAAACAAAAGATTAAAACAAAAGAACTGCCCGCGGCAAGGCAGTTGTATCTGAAAAAAATACGGCGCGAAAAAATCAAGGTTGCCGTGTTGCAGGCGGTCATACTCGTCGCCTTTCTCGGACTGTGGCAGCTGCTTGCCTCGACGGGCGTAATCGACGATTTCATCACCAGCTCGCCTTTGCGCATTGCGAAGATGATGACTCAATTATTGTCGCAGGACATATTCAAGCACATCGGTATCACTCTTTTCGAGTGCATTATCGGCTTTGTTTTGTCGGGCGCAATCGGCTTTGCGATTGCCGTGGGGCTTTGGGCGAGCGAAACCGCGCGCAGGGTACTGGAACCTTATATCGTGACTTTGAATTCGCTTCCGAAAATAGCGCTCGGTCCGATTATCATTGTATGGATGGGCGCGGGCATCAAAGCCATTGTCACTATGACCGTTTTAATCTGCGTGATAGTCACGGTCATCAGCGTGCTTGCCGGTTTTCTCGCCTGCGACGACGGCAAAATTTTGCTTATGAAATCTATGGGCGCAAGCAAGATACAAATCTTTTTCAAGCTTGTGCTGCCGAACTCCCTCCCCAATCTGATTTCCGTTTTGAAGATTAACGTCGGGCTTGCCTGGGTCGGCACGATTATGGGCGAATACCTCGTATCCGGCGCGGGACTCGGCTATCTGATTATCTACGGCGGGCAGGTCTTTAAATTAGACCTTGTTATGACGTCTACGGTTATTCTCTGCGTGCTTGCCGCGCTTATGTATCTCGGAGTCGCGCTTATCGAAAAGAAGGTTGCTTCCAAAAGATAGTTTTGCGTCCCGCTTTGCCTTTATGCGCATACGGACGGCAAAAATCAAATGCAGAGCGACGTATGCCGCGCCGAGTCCGCCTATTATCGGATACAGCGCGCCGACCACCCGCTCGAAGCCGAGCGCCGACAGCAGAAGTCCGACAGTCAAAACCGCGAATGCCGCCTTGACTCTGCCTTTCGTTATGCTCTGCGCGTAATCGGTCAGACAGTTCATTGCCGTAAGCAGTGTGGTAAACACGGATACCGACATCGAAACGAGCATACCGTAATACAATATCGGATGTATGTCCTTCGCCATTTCCAGCGTGGGCAATTCCGAATAGAACTTTCCCGACGAATTCAGCGCGAGAATGACAAACGTCATCAGAGCGCCGATGATACCCGTCGCAATCAGAGACGACGCCACTGTTTCGGACGGCTTCAAGTCGTGCACCGACGTCAGCGCGCCCGCCGCAAGCACGAGATTCATACTCGTGTAGACGGCGGCGGAAATCGGTTTCACGCCGAACAGAGCGCACTCGAACAGCGACGGCGTCAGGCTTTTCGCGCACACCGCAATCAGAGCCGCAATGACGGCGGGAAGCACTACGGTATTGACTTTTATCACTCCGCCTATCCCCTTTGCCACGACGACCGCCGCCAAAATACCCAGCGGAATCGACAGCATAGGAAAGCCGAAGAGGCTTTTGGAAACGGAGTCGAATGCGGCGAGCATACCGGCGGTCACAATCAAAGCGTTTAACAGAACAAACCCGTCGCAGACTCTTGCGATTTTGCCGCAGGTCAGTTTGTGCAACGCGCCCACGTCGCGTATCTTAAAGCGCGAGCCTATACTCAAAAACAATATACAGCCGCCAGCTATGAGCGGCAGACACAAAAGAGCATTAAACGGCGAAATGCCGACACGCCCGAAAAACGATACTATCTCCGCGCCGGAAGCGAAGCCTGCGCCTATGACGGTACCGACAATCAACATCGATATAGAAAAACACCGCTTCCATCTCATAATACAATGTATTATCGTAAGCGGTGTTTTATGTTTGCAATCTACTTTAAGCCCTTTACCGCGGCATACGTCGGGTCGGCGGAGAAGTCGCGGCTGTCGTCCACGATACCGCCCAAGCGTTCTATCGCGTTTTTAATCTCTATGTACTCGGCATAGTCGCAACTGTCCAGCGCGCGGTACAATTGCGCGGCGGCGCGTTCGTCTCCGTATGCGCCGAGATATTGCGCACAGAGCGGGATATTCTCGCCGTTTGCGAACAGCTCGGTCAGCAATTTGAACGTGCGCTCGTCCTTATCCGCGCATATCAGGATTTCGGCTATGACGGTTTTAAGCTCCGCGGACGCGCCGTCGAGCATTTTATACAGTCTTTCCGCAACTTCCTTCGCGTGGTTTTTCAACGCTTCTATGACGCCCTCGCGCAAATCCTCGTCCGCACTCTCGTCCGCGATTATTTCCGCATAGGCGTCTGCCGGACACTCTACGCCCATTTCTTCGAGCATAGTGACGCACAGCAATTTGAGTTTTGCTTTCGCGTCCTTTTTCTCGATTATCTGTTTCAGCAGCGGAGCGCAGGACGGCGTTTCGGCTATCTTGTCGAGCAGCAGCGAACAGGGGTTGCAGTCCTCGCTGGTGCCGACCAAAATGGCGACGAGTTCGTCCGGTTTTTCGATTGCGTCGAAAAACGCGCGCGGCGCGATGCCGCCGAGCTTTCCCGACGGAGAGCTTGCCCACGCCTCGTACACGTCGGGCATAACCGCTTCCACAGCTTCCTCGCCGTCGAACTCGCCCTCTCTCTCCTTGAACCACTGTGCCGCGTAGTCCTCAAACATCTTGTCGAAATCGATTACGTCGTTCATACATCGCTCCTCACTATTTTACGCACTTTGTTCGGCAGGCGCAGACCTTTCATATCCAGCGTCTTGTCGGACAGATAGCGTTCGAATCTCTTTTTGTCGCAGCCGAATATCAATTGACAGTCGGACTTTTTCAAGCCGTCGCGCGTCACGTTGCCGAGATAACAGACCGCCGCCGCCAAAGCCAGCAAATCTCTTTCGTCATTCGGCGCGAGAGCTTTCAATTTTTCGTTCAGTCTCAAAACCACGGCGTCGAGCGCGGGTATAAACCCGTCGCAATAAAACGCGAGCGAGACGTATGCGTATCTGTAAACGTCCCTCGCTTCGGCGCAGAGGTCTTTGGGCGGACAGTAGTTCAACCGACGGAAAAAGTTGCCCGTCGTCGCGTTCACGGCGCAATCGCACTGCGAATCGAACATTTCAATCAAAATATTCTTTTTCAGCTCTTCCGGCGCGTCGGGCATCAAGAGCTGGCATTCGAGGAAGTCTTTCCACTTTCCGTTCTGCGCGAGAAAGCGGGCTATGTCCACCTGCAAACCTATATCGCCCTCCTGAAAAAGCCAATCGAGATATTCTCTCATCTGCGGGTCTTTTTTGAGTCCCTCGGTCACGGCTTCCACGGTGGCGCGTTCCGCCATCCAATCGTCGAGCAAATCCTCTCTTCTGTCGGCTTCCTTATCGGGAACCGCGTCCGTCATCGTGAAGTTTGCGTCGCCCTCGGCTATTCTGTCCGAATAGTATTTCAACGTCAAATCGTCGGGATAGAGGCGCATTGCCTCGACGATATATTTCTTTGCGTTTTCTTTTTCTCCGAGATTGGCGCAGCACAGCGACAGGTGCAAAAGCGCATTTCTGTCCCACGGCAGATACCGTTGCACGGACGAGAGATGTTTTTTCGCCGCCGTCAAATCGCCTATGTTCCACGCCACTTTCGCCAAGAGTTCCAAGTCCTCGCAGGACAGTTCGCTGCTCGGCACGACCATATTGTAACAGCGGTCGCGCTCCTTACAGTCGCCCAGCTCGTGATTTGCCGCCGCGGAGTATATCAGCGCTTCCTCGTCGGCGGGATTGACTTTCAAAAGTTCGCCCGCCGTCATTGCCGCGCCCGTGAAGTCGCCTCTTTCGTATTCTATTTTCATCATCATTCTGCGGGCGCCGATATAGTGCGAATCTTTTCTGTCGACGGAACCGAACAGCGCGTATGCAGCCTCCGCGGCGTGTTCCTTCATATATCTGCCGGCGCGTTCGAAGCGCATTGCGGAGTTCAAGTCGTCGACGAGGCGTTCTTCGTCGGTATAGCCGCGTCTGTCCACGACTTCCATATCTTCCTCCGCGTCGTCGTCCGCCGACGCCGCCATATCGTTCAAATCCTCTATTTCGCCTTCGGTGACGATATTGCGCATTTTGCCGAGCGTGAAATAATACATCGCAGTATCGCGCATTTCATAGCCGAGCTGGGAAAACTCGTGAACCAGACCGGGATATACGTCGCCGTTCTGCGGATTTCGGCTCAAAGCGCGCAAATACCAAGTTATCGCCTGTATGCCGTCGCCCGTAAGCTGATAGACGTAAGCTATTTTCGACATTATGCCGTCCACGTTTCGCCGCGAAGTTTTAAGCGCGCGAAAATAGCAGTCTATTGCGTCTCCGTAGCGTTCTTCTTTCAGAAACGAATCTCCCGCAAATTTCATCAGAGCCGACGAATTATCGAATTTCAAAGTACCGTCTGCCATAATATATGACTGCAACCTCCGTGTAAAACATTATTTATTCTTTACCGCCGCAAAATGTATTCTTTCGGAATTCCCTTTCGGCTTTTTCTCGGTCAGGTCCGCATAAATACCGACTTCGAACCCGACGCTTTTCAGCATTTCTTCCACGTCCTTTTCGTTATGCACGTACTGTCTGTGCGTTTCCTCTTTTCTTTCGTACAAGCCGTTTTCCCGTCTTCGGAAAATATTCAGACGCATATCCAACGCGCCTTTCTTGGTCAGGGGAAAGTTTTCCCAAACGCAGGCGAAGTTGTCGCTTTGCAAAAAGAACGTCTTGCCGGCTATCAGCTTTTCCAGCTTATACCGCGAGCTTATGTCGAACAGCAGCATTCCGCCGCAGGTCAGGCACTCGTATGCGGCTTTGAAAAACGGCATAGGGTTTTTCATATAATTCACGACGTCGTTCATAGCCGTCACAAACTCCGTCTTTACGTCAAGCCGCAAATCTTCCGCCTTGCACAGCGCGAACTTTATGTTCAAGCCGCACTTGCGGGCGTTTTCCATAGCTTTTGACAGCATTGCTCCGCTTTCGTCGATTCCCACCACGTCTTTGCCGCGCTTGGTAAGTTCGACGGCAAATGCTCCGCTTCCGCAACCGACGTCCACGCCGCGATTTTTACCGTTCAACAGCTTTGCAGCGAACTCGAACCACTTGTCGTAGTAGTCCGCGTCGATAAGCTCGTCGTAGCAATCCGCAATCGCGTCGTACACTCTTTACTCCTCCGATTTGGCTTCCGCAGCCATTCTGCGTTTCTTCTCTTTTCTGCTCTCGGTCGGCTTGGCATTGTTCTTTCCTCTGATTTTGCCGTTGAGATATTTTTCGAAAGCCCACTGCGTATAGACCGTTGCGATTAGCACGATAAACGAGAAACCTATGAGCAGAAAGAACGCTATCAAAATTGTAGCTATGAAGCCGCTGACCAGGCAAGTCACGACTATCGGCAGTGCGCACAAAGCCAAAATGACGATACTTCTCGGAAACAGCATTACGGAAAAGCGCACGCTGTTTGAAAAGTTTGCGCCGAATTTGAGTTTATACGACACGGACTGCGTGTTTACGAAAAGCGCCATAAGCAGCGTTATGACAAGCAAGAGCGCGGACGAAATTATTTCCGTGATTTTCAAGGCAATGTGCAAATCCGTCGTCACCGAATAGGACGCTATCGAATAGAACAGCGCGAATATCGCAAGCGCGACGAAAACGGACGTCAGCAAAAAAGGCAACCAACTTCTCGCTATTCCCTTGAAAAAGGCTTTGACCGTCGGTTTTTCGCCTTCGAGAACCAAGCGTTTCAAAGCGTAGAACGCACCCGAAAGACCTATCGCTCCGACGGGTATCATAGGCACGGTGAACAGCCAACGGCGAACGGACACCGAAAAAGCGCGTGCCGCGCCGACCGCCACGGCGTCGGTGACAACGGGCAAGCCTATGCCTATATTTCCCGAATACGGCAGCAGTACCGCGTCCGCCGTCGCCGTGAAAGTGACTATAATCTGCCAAACTATGAGCGGCAGGAAAAACAGCAGAGTCAAAAGGTTTATCTTGACAAGCGGCCAGCCGTTGCCTTTGATTACGTCCCAAAACTTGGACACGGCGCTTTTGCCGACCTCGAAAGGCGGCGGCGACGCGTTTTCGCCTATATGCAATCCGTCAGATATTTTCGACATTGTCTTCTCCGTTATCGTTGTCGCAAACGAGTTTTATCATTGTTTGCACGCCCGTCATCAGCGCGCTTTCTTTGAAACCGAAAGTGTCGGAATGCAGCGGCGAGCAATATTTTTCGTCTTTAATTCCCAGCCAAGCCATACAGCCGTCGATTTTTTCGGTGTAAAAAGCAAAGTCTTCCGCGGTATATCTCGGTTCGCAATCTTCGACGTTTGCCACGCTTTTCAGACGTTTCAGCGCCGCCGCCGAATTGACGAGCGGCGGATACACCGCTTTGACGGCGATACGGCTCTGCGTTCCCGCTCTTGCGTCTATACGGGTCAGAGCGGCGGAAAGCGAGCTTAATACCGAATCACGGCTCGAAACGTCGAAGTAGCGGAAGG
Organism: uncultured Christensenellaceae bacterium; assembly: GCA_910588155.1. Lineage (GTDB taxonomy): Bacteria > Bacillota > Clostridia > Christensenellales > Pumilibacteraceae > MGBC157735. The sequence goes on along the minus strand of CAJUPB010000011.1, from coordinate 34,313 downwards.
TGCAAAAGAGTCTGCCCTTGTCCGCGACGATATTCCTTGCGCTGCCTATCTCCGCTTTGCCTATATGGATACGAATATCGGTTCTTTGCTTTTCCGTCGTTTCGCATTCGTCGGCAAACATTTTGCAGGCAACGAACGCGTCCGCGCCCTTTTCCCTGTCTGCGCAATGCGAGGCTTTGCCGCACACTTCGACGTCGAACTCCGCAGTGCCGGCAAACATTGCTCCGCAGACGGACGACAGCTTGCCTTTTTCCAGCTCCGGACAGAGATGAAACGCATATATTTCGTCCACGCCGTCCAAAACGCCGGCTTTTATCATCTTGTCCGCGCCGCCGTCGCCCTCTTCGCCGAACTGAAATATCAAACGCACGCCGCACCTCGGTTTATGCTCGGACAGCCACTTTGCCGTTCCGAGGACTATCGCCATATGACCGTCGTGTCCGCAGGCGTGCATATTCTTTTTCGCCCTGAACTCCGAGTCGGTCTTTTCCTCTATCGGAAGTCCGTCCATATCGCAACGCAGAGCGATTCTTTCGCCCGGGCTTTCGCCGTCTATATCCGCATACATACCCGTGTGGATTTTGGTAAACTTCAAACCGAGCTCTGTCAGCCTTTTTGCGATATACTCGCTCGTTTCAAACTCGCACTCGGAAAGCTCGGGTATGGCGTGCAACTGTCTGCGACAGGTTTTCACGTATTCGAATATTCGGTTTTGTTCGGTTGCGTCGGGCAGCATTGTCCGTGTTTCCTCCCACCTTGCGAAAAAGGTTCGCTTCTATTTTAACACAAGGCGCGGAATTTTTCAATCAAATGGGCGCGTTTAAAGAAAAATAGTTGAAAGCAATTGACAAATAACGCGAATTGTGTTATGCTTATGACGTTAATGGGGAGCGGCGAGTATGAGTACGGTTTTTAACGGTATCGGGTCGGTACTTTGAATCGGAAAGGACGTCGTCGCCGAAATCCGTTTTTTGCGCGCCGGCCTTTTAAGCGCGAGCGGGTTGGATGCAGGACTTAACCGTTTGCATCTGTCATTGTGCCTTAAAGTCGCCAATGGAGAACATTACGCTTATTTAATTACAGGCGGTTTTGTTTTGCGGCGTTCTTTACGGTTCGCCGCATTTTTGATTTCCGAAAAAGGCGGCACAATCGAACAAAACAAAGTTTTACGAAGGTTCCGTTGCACGGAATCGAAGGAGTCTGAATATGAAGAAGTACAACGTAGCCGTAGTCGGCGCGACGGGAATGGTCGGAAGAAAGATGCTTCAAGTTCTCGAAGAACGCGGCTTCCCCGTAAAAGAGTTTTATCCGTTTGCCAGCTCGAAGAGCGCGGGCACGGTTGTCGAATTCGACAAAAGAAAATACACGGTCATAGAACTGACGGAAGCCAACGTGAGAGCGCGCAAAATCGACATAGCTCTTTTCAGCGCGGGCGCGGGCGTATCCGAAAAATTCGCGCCGTTGTTTGCCGAAAACAAATGCGTGGTCATAGACAATTCCAGCCGTTGGCGCACCGACCCCGAAGTGCCGCTCGTCGTGCCGGAAGTCAATCCCAAAGACGTCGACAAGCACAAGGGCATAATCGCAAATCCGAACTGCTCCACCATTCAAGCAGTCGTTGCATTGGCGCCCTTGCACAAAAAATTCGGTATCAAAAGAATAGTCTATTCGACTTTCCAAGCAGTTTCGGGCGCAGGCGTAGGCGGTTTTTCCGACCTCGAAAACGGAATCAAGGGCATTGCGCCGAAGAAGTTCCCCGCTCCGATATTCGGCAACTGTCTGCCGCACATAGACGTTTTCGAACCCGACGGGTACACGAAAGAAGAAAAGAAAATGATTTTCGAAACAAAAAAGATACTCGGCGACGATAGCATCAAAATCACGGCGACCTGCGTGCGCGTGCCCGTATACTACGGTCACAGCGAAAGCATTAACGTCGAGCTGAACACGCCTGCGGAGTTGGACAAAGTGCGTTCCGTTTTGGCAAAAGCTCACGGAGTCATGCTTATGGACGATATAGAAAAAGGCGTTTACCCCACCCCGCTGTATGCCGAAAACCGCGACGAAGTGTTTGTCGGGCGGTTGCGCAAGGACGACAGCGCGGACAACGCTTTCAATATGTGGGTCGTCGCGGACAACATCCGCAAGGGCGCAGCCACAAACGCGGTGCAGATTGCGGAGATTCTCGCAAAGAAATAAAATCGATTAAGTCATACCAATCAAGGAGTCAATATTATGTCGTTATTTACAGGCAGCGCGGTTGCGCTTGTCACGCCGTTCTCGACAAGCGGCGTGGATTACGAAGCCCTCGACAAGCTGCTCGATTATCAGCTCACCTACGGCACGAGCGCGTTGTTCGTTCTCGGCACTACGGGAGAACCCGCTACGATGACGAAAGCCGAGCGCGACGGGGTTGTGAAGTTCGTAATTTCGCGGGTCAAAGGAAAACTTCCCGTTATCGTGGGCGCAGGCAGCAACTGCACGGCGACCGCCGTGGAAAACGCAGTGAACGCGCAGGCTCTCGGCGCGGACGGTTTGCTTGTCGTCACTCCGTATTATAACAAGTGCACGCAAAACGGTCTTGTCGAGCATTACCGCGCAGTGTGCGACAGCGTCGGCATTCCCGTCATCGCATACAACGTGCCCACGCGCACGAAAGTAAACATCAATCCCGAAACGGCGGCTCGGCTGTGCGAGCTGAAAAATATGTCGGGTATCAAGGAAGCGAGCGGCGACATCGACCAGATACAGGCGCTTGCCGCAGCAATCGAGGGCGGTATGGATTTCTACATCGGCGACGATTCGTTGACCGTCGTATCCTACTGTCTGGGCGCGAAGGGCGTCATATCCGTGGCTGCCAACGCGGTACCGAGGATTATGACCAGACTGACAAATCTGTGCCGGCAGCAGCGTTTCGAAGAGGCGCGCGAAATGCAGTTTAAGATTATGCCGCTGATGAGCGCTCTGTTCTGCGAGGTCAACCCGATACCCGTAAAAAAAGCTATGGAGTTTATCGGCATTCCCTGCGGCAAACCGAGACTGCCGCTCACGGAAATGGAGCCGCAGAATGCGGAAAAGCTGAAAAAAGCTTTAAACGATTTGACAATAGACATACTGGGAGCGAAGTTATGTTGAAAGTATTTATAGTCGGCATTTCCGGCAAGATGGGCAAGATGATTTGCAATGCTGCGCAAAGCAGCGACGACATCGAAATCTGCGGCGGTTTGGACGCTTTCGACGGCGGCGTATTCCCCACTTTCAAGCGTGCCGCCGACGTAAACGTCGCGGCTGACGTCATTATAGACTTCTCACGCCCCGAAACGCTGGACGAGGTTATATCTCTGTGTGACAAGCTCTCCTGCCCCGCAGTCATTGCCACGACGGGATACGACGACGGACAATTGAAAAAAATAGACGAGCTTTCCAAGCGGCGCGGCGTTTTGATTTCCGGCAATATGAGTTTCGGCGTGAATCTTTTGACGGAATTGGTGAAGAGTTCGGCGGCGGCTCTCGGCGTCGATTTCGACGTGGAGATAGTGGAAAAGCACCACAATATGAAAGTGGACGCCCCGAGCGGCACGGCGCTTATGCTGGCGCAATCGGCGGCGGAGGCGAGAAAGGAAAAATCGAAAATCGTTGCGGGACGCAGCGGAAAAAGCTGCAAGAGAGAGCGCGGCGACATCGGCATAAGCTCGGTGCGCGGCGGCACGATTGTCGGACAGCACGACGTGGAGTTTATCGGCGACGACGAAATAATCACGCTTTCCCACACCGCCCTGTCAAGAAAAATTTTCGCTTTCGGTTCACTCAAAGCCGCGCGGTTTATGGCGGGTAAAAAGAGCGGCAAGTACGATATGAAAGACGTACTCGGCATTAAGAAAGTATAAAAGAAAACAGAGGGACGTATTCCCTCTGCCTTTTCTTTTTCATAAGAGGAATTTATTCCATAAGAGGAGTTTATTCCTATAAGAGGGAGGGGACACTTTCGACTGTGTCCCCTCCCTCTTATATATCTCCCCCCCCCGCAACGATTCAGGGTTTCACCCTAAAAACCCTTTTTAGAGGTAAAAGCGGATAACGAAGCAAAGTGTAAAAAGAGTTGCCCCGTCGTCATTGCAGAAAAACCGAATGTCGAGGTCAAGGCGGATAACGAGGCAGAGTGCGAAAAAAGGTGTCGGAACACTTCGAGCCGAAAAGACAAAACAGTTTGTCCGTCGTTCTTATGAATGGGATTGCCGCGTTCGTAACGCTTCGCGTTGCTCTCTCGCAATGACGGGCGTATAGGGCAAGAGAAATTGCGCCTGTCGGTTTTTTTCTGCAATAACAGCGCGTGAAGGCAAAAGATTTTGTTTGTCGGTCGTTCTTATGACGGGGATTGCCGCGGTCGTAACGCTTCGCGTTGCTCTCTCGCAATGACGGGCGTATAGGGGCAAAAGAAATTGCGGCTGACAGGTTTTCTGCAATAACAGTGTGTAGGGGCAAAAGATTTTGTTTGTCGGTCGTTCTTATGATTGGGATTGCCGCGGTCGTAACGCTTCGCGTTGCTCTCTCGCAATGACGGGGAGATAGGAAGAAAAGAAGTTGCGGGAAACAGACAACTTCGCAATGAAGGGCGTATAGGGGCAAGAGAAATTGCGCCTGTCGGTTTTTTTCTGCAATAACAGCGCGTGAAGGCAAAAGATATGCAACGGGCAACTTTACTGCAATGATTACGTAAAGAAAGATTTAAAGACTGCGGCTGACGGTTCTTTGGCAACGGCGAGCGAAAAAGCGGCAATAACACAAGGATACAGCTATTTTTCTTCGGCGGCGAGGTCTTTGAAATATTTGACGACTTCCGCTATTTCGCAAACAGCCTGCGACATACTCGCAAGCGACTTCTCTATTCCCTCTCTTATCCGTTTGGGTACTTCTTCCCTTTCCTTGTACTTTTCGCACCCTATTTCCAGCGAAAGTTTTTTACAGCTCGGTCTTGCTATGCAGTTTCCGCAATTGATTTTCATAAATCTTTTCCCTCTCGGAGCTATTGCATAATGTTGGTTGAAATTATCGCAATCGAAACAGTTCCTCTTATTTTCCTTTTCACTTGACATTTTACACAGTCTATTTTGGACTATGTCAAGAAAAATAATCCATTTTGGATTATAATACATACATAATGAATATTATCGGAAAAAGATTGCATAATTGCAGAAAAGAAGAAGGATTAACGCAAGCACAGCTTGCGCAAAAACTTTCCACTACGCAAAGCACAATAGGAAAGTACGAACGCGGAGAACTACAACCGAATTTGGAAACATTATTACAGATTTGCAAGATTTTAAACGTTTCCGCCGACTATCTATTGGGTTTGGGAGATTAAACCGCTATGTACGGAAAACGCATTAAAGAGTTAAGAATAGAACGTGGTTACACCCAACAAGAGCTTGCCGATATTTTGCACACAAGTCAAAAGACCATAAGCAAATATGAATTGGAGAGTACGGATTTAAATACGGCAATGATTGAAAAAATATGCAAACTTTTCGACGTATCTTCCGATTATTTATTGGGAATCGATGACTTACCGAAAGATTAGGTCTATTCGACACAGAGAGATTTCTCCGCTTCGCGTCCGTCTGGACTTCGATCGAAATGACAAAAAAAGACGTGTACTTATTTGTACACGTCTTTTCAACGCGATATTTAACGCAACATCTTGCAATGAATGTGCAAGTAGTGCGAGGAAGTCCGGGCGATTTCGTTCAGCCGAGCGAGCGCTTTATAGCGCGACGCGAACGCCACGAGCCGCAGGAGTACAGGGAGCGTACTTTGCGTACGTAACCCGAGGAGAAACGACGTTTGACGACGCAATGCGAAGCTTATGAGTTGTCAGCGCAGGGCGCGTACTCAAACGTACACAACCGAAGCAAAAACGTAAGCCTGACACAGCAATGCGAAGCTTATGAGTTGTCAGCCTGACGGGTTAGAAGCGAGCAGTTCGAGGAAAGCAAGCATTACGAAAAGGCGTGTACTTATCCGTACACGCCCCAAGAAAATCCGTAGCTTGACGCAATGCGCGTCCAAATGTCAAACTCGTGCATTGCTGTCCTGACGGGTTAGAAGCGAGCAGTGCAAGGAAGGCGCGGATTTTGCGCAGGGCGCGTACACCCCCGTACGCAACCGAAGCAAAAACGCAAGCCTGACACAGCAATGCGAAGCTTATAACCCGTCAGACTGACGGCACAGTCGCGCAAAATGCAAGGCAAACGAGATTTTTCGACGGGGAGTTTACTTTGCGTAAATGACCCGAGAAAAATCGAAGTTTAACGCAGCAGTTTGCGATGAATGTGCCGTCAGAAGCGTATGTCGAGAGACACTACCTTTCCCGCCGGCAACTCCAATCCGCTCACAACGCCGTTTTCCAAATCGACTTTTTCTTTGCCGACCGCTTTATATTTCTTTGCGCCGCAGGGCAATTTCAAATCTATCTGCTTGCTCTTTTTGGACTTCAATTTGACAATGCAAACGCCCTTCTTCTTATCCCAACCCATAGACACTATTTCCGCGCCCGTGCGGGTGGCTATTCCGGAAATCTCCCCCCTGTCCAATTTGGACGGAAGAGCCGGCAAAAGTTTTACGGTATTTTTGGACGACTGCGCAAGCATTTCCTGCAAAGCATTCGTGAGACCCATATTTGCCACGACGGAGAACGTCGCCCAAACGTCTATGCCCGTGATGCCCATTCCGCGCCAATCGGACGACGCCAAAATAAGGTTGTTCATCGACATAGTGCGCACCATAGCGGTGAGCAAATCCATTACGAGGTCGCCCTCGCCGAAGCGGGCAAACACCGAAGCAAACTGCGAAAGCGACACCGAAGTCTGTTTCTCGCTGCCGAAAGCGCACTTCTTCTTTGCCGCCGCCAAGAACGCTTTATACAGTTCCGGCTTATCCTCGTCCACTTCGCAAGCAGGATATACGGGATAGAACATAGCCGTCGACGGCTGCGCATAGTTGTCGGCAAACTTGCCGTCTATATACTCTCTCACCGTGCCGTCTTCGTTCATTTTGTACGCAGGTATTCTGGTAAGCATATCTTTCCACATACCTATTTCGTTTTTATAGACGCCGGCCGCCTCGCTGCCCTCTATCAAGTTCGTCAGCAAATCTTTTGCTATCGCAAAATCGACGGTGCTGTTTCTGGCAATCTTCAAGCCCTCTCCGTCGGCATAGTTGCCCGGGAAAGATGCGGGGCTGTATGACGGGCTGCTCTCGTAGAGTCCGTCGCCTTTGACCTTGAAAAACTCGCCGTAGAACATAGCGGTTTCTCTCATAAACGGCAACGCCTTTTCTTTCAAGAACTTCACGTCGTCGGTGTACAGATAGTAATCGTAGAACAGGCGGCATATCCAACCCGCAACACCCGTGAAATGCAAAGTCTTGCCGTCGATATCGCCGAATGCGCCCGTGCCGTGCGCCATTTCGCTCGGAACAAGCAAGCCGCGGCAACCGTATATACGCGAAGAATTCTTTCTCAAATCGTCGATTACGCTGTCGTAGTACGTGAACACGCTTTTTACGTATTCCGCCAGACCGCCGGCGCAAACGTGACTGTATGTCGTCTGCAACGCGCCGTCTGCCGTTATCGCGCTGTTTTCGGCTTTGAAATCGCCGCACCACACGCCGTAAGGCGGCATAGGCTGCGACTGCGGAGACGAACCCGTTATCATCAAAAATCTGCCGAATGCCCAAAGCTTTTCCAAGAGCGTAGCCGACAGCTCGCCGCCCTTAAACGCGTCGTCGAGCAGATTGTCCGCGAACTCGTCGCGCTGTTCTCCGCCCAAATCTATATCCGCCGTGCCGAACCATTTTGCGTGCAACGACGTATGTTCTTTAAGCAATTTGTCGTACGTCGATTTGGCAATCGTGGAAAGGCGGGGTTTCAAGTTCTTCCATTCCTTTTCCCTCTGACTGCTTATGAACGGCTTTATTATGACCCAAACTCTGTCCGCGCCCTTTATGGTAATTCCCTTTTGCGCGTCCACGGTCTGCGAACCGCCGTAAGGACGGATATGCGCGACGGCGCCGAACTCCGTTCCGTCGTCGCTTCTCGCGGAAAAATACATAAAGTAATCTTCGTATTTGACGTTTACGCCGTCGGGAAGTTTGGAGACCGCATTCAATGTTCTTGCGTTGAACTTATCGTGCATATCGAACGAAAAATTGACGGTTATCGTCTTTTGCCCGACTTTCGTAATTTCGTAGACCAGCGCATCCACTTCCGGCACGCGCGAAACGAAAAGCTGACGCTCGTATTTCGTGTAGCCGTCTTTGAACGAAACGCCGACCTCGCCGTTTTCCATATTCAGCGTTCTGACGTACTCTTTGGGAGCTTTGTCTATCGGCATTTTGACGTGAAAATCGCAAAGCGGCAACGGATATGCCTTTCTGGGATGATAGCCCTTTTGCATAAGCGCGTTGGAAAATACATTTTCGGCGTCCTCGAAAGAGTTCTCTTCCATTTTCTTGCGCACGTCTTTCAGCTTGTCGGCAACGTCCTGCAATACGCCGACGTGCCCTTGCCACCAGAGGTCGCTGTGATTTATCATTATCACGTCGTGACCCGCTCCGCCGTATACGGACGCGCCGATAACGCCGTTGCCCGTGGGCAGAGCTTCGCGCCAAGTGCTTCCCCACCAGCTTGCGGGACGGGAGAACTTCAAAAAGTTTTTCGTTTTCTTTACGGTTGCCATAATAACCTCGCTTTAAGCTCCTATAAAAAGTTATTTCTCGCACTATTATATCATATCGGAAAGGAAATTGTCTACCGTTAAGCCCGCTTTTTCCTGCTTTTTTGAAAAAAAAGCGGCGGCAAAACGGCAAAAACGCCGCATAAACGAAGCCCGCCGCTTTAAAAAGCGACGGGCGTTGCCTATTTACAAAAACCTTATTACAACGTCAGCGTGTAATCGAGAACTATTCCCGCGCGCAAGTTGCCGTTGAGCTGCGGATATTTGTCGGCGATATGAGTCTTGACGGCATTCCATTCTCTCAAATTGTTTATGTTTCCGTCGCTTCCCGCTCTATGTTCGACATAGTGGATATTAAGCGTGTTCGCGCCCTCGGCTTTCATAGAGAACGTATTTCCGTAGCCGTACGGCAAGTGTATATTCAACGTTTCGTTGCCGTCGTTGGTCACGGTATACTCGTTGTCGCCGCTCTTGAAAGTCAGACTCGTGACGCTTGCCGCGCCGCTCAAAGTTATGGTTATCTCGCTTCGTGCGCCGCCGTAGGTATTGAACGTATACTCTTCGCCGCTCTTGGTTATGGTCGGCTCTTGTCCGCTCAAAATGACGTTGTTTGCGGTGTCGGTCTTGACGTATGCATTTTTCTCCGAGTTCCAATCGAAGCTGTCGAGCGCCGCGCGCATATACTTGTACGCAAGCTGGTCGTGAACTTCTATCGTGCGGGTAACGGTGGAATTCGTCTTGGTCCACACGTACACGACGGAATCGTTGTAAATGGCGTTGCGATAGCCGTAGCCGCCTGCGACAGCGGAACTGAATCCCGCATTGAAGGACGAGAACAGAATTATCATAACCACGGAAATCGTGACGAGCAAGCTCACGCCCGCATAGTTCTTATATCTCCAAGGCACCGGCTCTTTCGTGACTTCCTTGACTTCCTGTTTGGTGAACTTGCCCTTCTTGGCTCTGTCTTCTACGTCCTTGACGACGGTGCGTTCGAAACGTATCTGTCTGGGAGGAAGCTTTTGAGCAAGCCCGTCCAGCACGGGTACGAGCTGTGTGAAGTACGGCGCGACAAAGCCTGCGACGAGCAGGAACAGCGCCATTATAACGGGCAGATATATTGCGTTCAAAACGGTTGCCGCAATCATTATCACGGGGATAATCATAGGCAACGTGAATACGAGAGGAACGGCGTAAAGGAACAGAGAATCCAATCTGTCCCCCGTCTTTTCCCTGTACTTCTCTTTAAACAGCGTGACGGCAAGCAAAACCGCCGTTTCGCCTATCGCAGTTATCGCAAAGAAGTATGCGAGCGTGGGCGCGGCAAACGACAATATCGCTCCGAGTATGCCCCATATAAACGCCGTGCCGCGGGCTATGTCCGCAGACTTTACGGCAAACAGTTTTTTAAACAGGTTATAGAACCCGAACGCTATCGCAAGCGTGAATATCATTGCCGAAATCACGAGCCCGACCGACGCATAGCGCACGGAAGTTATCGCGTGAATCGGAAGCACGCCGAAGCCGACGAGCAGCAAAGCAATCAAGAAATATGCCGCGAAGGACACGGCAAGCGTGGCAATCACCGTCAGAAGCTGCGCCGCGACGCCGCCGCCCATCTTCTTCATCGAAAAGCCGCTGTTCTTATCCTTGTTTCTCTTCAAGACGTTTACCGTCACGGCACCGGCAAGCAAAAGCAGTATCAATGCGCCCATAACGTAGGACACAGCTTTGGGATAATGCGCCACGCCCATATCGAGATAGCTGAAATAGACGGCATCGTCTTTGCCTTCCAGCGTGTCCAAATCGACTGCGCCGAAAGCCGTCGCATAACGTTCCATCATAGAATACTGCTGTTCCACCGAACCCTTTTTGACGTTTTCGGGGCTGTCCAAATAGGTATGGTATATATCCGTTCCGCCTACATTGGCAAAGTCTACGGCAGTCTTGTCCCCATAAATTTCGAAGTCCGTGAAATTGCTCATCATACCGTACACGAAGTTCGCAATCGAGCTTGTGAACGCGCCGCCGTTTATCTTGGAATACTGTCCGATGAGTGCGGAGTTGTTATCCGAAGTCTGGAACATCACAAGCGTGCCTTTATTTCCGAGGTTGTCGAAATTCGCACCGAGTCCCACTCTTTCGTAAATATTGTCAAAGCCCTTGAACTGGTATTTAAACGCATACGCGCCGTACATATGTTCTTCTTCCGCATCGGTGAAAACAAAAACAAGGTCGTTTTTATACGGAGAGTCTCCCTCGCCCATCGAGGTCATAACGGAGTCTATAACGCCGAGCATACTTGCGACCGCCACGGCGTTGTCGCTCGCGCCGCCGCCCTCGGGACGGCTGTCGTAATGCGCCATAAGCATAACGGCGTCGCCCTTGTTTCCGGCAAGCGTATCCGTTCCGGGAATTACGGCGACGATATTGTGCACGGTTTTGGCAACTACTACGGTGCCCTTTTCGAGGCTTTCTATCGACTGCACGGTTTCGGGCGTCAGCGTGCTTTCCTGTACGGTAAAGCTCGGCTGCGGTTTTGCCCCCGTCGTGTGGAAGTTTACGTTGAAATTTCCGTCCTCGTCGCTCTCGCCGCTCACCTGCGTCAAATCGCTCTTGCTCAAAACGTCGGCTATATAATTGCGCGCCTCCTGCATATTCGCGGCATTCTGCGAATTGTGCGAAGAGGACGCTATCGCCGTGATGTGCCCGTTGATTCTTTCCCACGCGCCGTCGAAGGTCTTGCTTCCTCCGCCGCCGTATGTCGCGTCGGCAAAACCGAGCGCGAGCGCAAGTATCAAAAGCGCGCAAAGCACGGGATAGTAGATACGTTTAAACAGTTTCATTAAAAACTCCTCTATGGTACGTTATACCCGATTATTTTACCACATTATAAATAAAATTACAAACATTTTACGCCTTATTACGGAATTTTTTTGCTTTTGCGCCGCCGCGGCAAAGCAAGGGCATAAAGATTGTCCGTCGTCGGGATTGGACGCCGAGGAAAAGAAATGCCGCCGTATCTAAAATTCGAGCAGTTTGCCGTCCGAAAAATACGCAGCTTGACGATGTATTGCAAAATGTCAAGCTCATAAGTTGCAGCTCTGACAAGTCAGAAGCGAACAGTGCCGGGAAAGCAATCATTTGCGTTCAGCCGAGCGAGCGCATATAGCGCGACGCGAACGTCACAAGCTTTGCGAGTACGAAGCAATGCGACGCTTATGAGTTGTCAGCACAGGGCGCGTACTCAAATGTACGCAACCGAAGCAAAAACGTAAGCCTGACGATGTATTGCAAAATGTCAAACTCGTTCATTGCTGTTCTGACGGGTTAGAAGCGAGCAGTTCGAGGAAGTCCGAACGATTTCGACGGGGAGTTTACTCCCCGTAAATGACCCAAGAAATCGCGACGGCTGACGATGAAATGCGAAGCTTATAACCCGTCAGACGGGAAGAAGAAGTCCATACCCCTCCACCTCCCTCCTAACATATCTCCCCGTATTGAATACGGGGCTGTCGGTGGATACAATCAACAAGCCGTCGAAAGCCACGGCGCTTTTGCAGAACACTCGGTTTGCGCCGATGGCGTTACATACGGTTTCGTAGTCGAGGCAACCGTCGGGCTGGGTCTGCGAAACGTATCCGACGAATTCGCCGCCTACGGTGTAAACGCCGACCTCGCCGAAAACCCTGTCCGCTTTGATTACGAGCGGCTCGCCGCATTTTGTTTTTTTCATTGTGCAAATGCCTATGTACATTGTTTTTTCCTCCGAAATTCGATTTGTAAGCATATTATAGCACATAAAGGTTGACAATGTCTGTCACATATTTTAAAATAATTATATAAATTTTCGATTTTTTTCGGAGGAAAGCCGTTTATGCAGAATTTGCGCGGAATTTTCGGAATACTTATGACATTGATAAACTCGGAACGTCCCATAACGAGAAAAGCGCTTGCCGACAAGTTCGAGTTGAGCGAGCGCACGGTATCGCGGTATGTAGACGCAATGAGTGCAAACTGCGGCATACCCATCATCACCACCTTCGGCGCGGGCGGAGGATATTCCGTTGCCGACAACTACCGTTTGCACAGCACATATTTCACAACCGACGAATACGACAGACTGCTTACCGCGCTGTCCGCCGTTCAAACCGAACTCGACGACGACGTTACCGCCGCGCTGCGCGACAAGCTGTCCAACCTGCGCGCCGAAAGCGAGAACGACAAATATCTAGTCAAAAACGACCGTCTCGTAATCGACAGCACGTCCTGGCTGAATGCCGACGACTATCGCGGCACGATGTCCGCGATAAACCGCGCAATAGACGAAAGCAAGGTCTTGCGAATGTCTTACGTGGACAAGCTGGGGTCAAAGACCAAGCGCGACTTCGACCCGTACACGCTGGCTTTGAAAGAGGGCGTTTGGTATGTTTACGGTTTTTGTCACAGCAGAAACGATTTCCGTCTGTTTAAGCTTTCGAGAATAAAAGAGCTTTCGATTTTGAACGAAATCTTTACCGTCAAAACGGGCGGCGACGTGTACGACAAGTTGCGGGAAGAGTTTATCGACCGCGAAAAGGTGAACATAACTCTTGCCTTCGACGCAGAGGCACTGCCCTCAATCGAAGAGTGGCTGGGCATCGACCGCATAGAGCAAACGGAAAACGGTTACACCGCCGCCGCTTATGTCTATTCGGAGGACCTGCTTTTGAAAAAGCTGCTTGCTCTCGGTTCGCACGTCAAAGTTTTGTCGCCGGCATTCGTTGCCGAAGAATTGCGGGTGGAGCTGCAACGGACTTTGCTTCGATACGCCTGACTCGCATTACAAGCCGTACAGAAAAGAATATATTTTTTTATAGAGTTTTACACGTTTTACGTAATCGGCGGTTTCCCTTATCGGAAAGCCGTCGATATTTTCATTCAGCCAAAGGCGCACTTTCCCCTCGCCGGCATTATAAGCGGCGTATACGTAATCGCCGTCAAAGCGCTGTTTCAAGTACACGAGGTAACGGCAGCCGAGGCGCACGTTTACGCCCGCATCGAAAATATCGCTTTCGTCGAACTGTGCACCCACGAGCGCGGCACAGAACTTTGCCGTGGACGGCATAAGCTGCATAAGTCCCTTTGCCCCCGCCGTGCTTTCTGCGGTCGGGTCGAAGCCGCTTTCCGCCATAATCACGGCATAGACCTCCGCCCTGCTCAAACCGAATTCCGCCGCCGCGGCGTCCACTTCGGCGGAGTATTTCATCGGGAACAGCGTTTTGGCAAACAGAAAAGAAAGTCCGCACAAGAGTACTGCCGCACACGCGGCGACGGCAAAAAAGCGCAGAGAAAAGAAGCGGGAACGTCTCCCGCTTTTCAAAGTCGATTTGTTCGCACTGTTACACGAAACCGACATTCTCCCTCCCGTTTAACCTGACGTTATTTTATTCTTTCGGCGATTTCGTTGTAGACGACAGCCGCCCTGTCGCGCAATTGTTTTATGTCGCCGTCGTTTCGAATCACTATATCGCTTTTCGCCTCGCGTTCGGCATCGGACAACTGCGAATTTATTACCGCCATTGCCGTTTCCGGCGACGAACCGTCGCGGCTTAAAATGCGCTTCAATCTGGTTTCCGTGTCGGCGGACACCGTTACCGTTACGTCGACGATTTTATCCAATCCGCTTTCGAACAGAAGCGGCGCGACAAGCAGAACGATGTCGCCGTCGTTTGACAGATTCACGCGCCTTTCTATTTCTTCCCTAATGAGCGGCTGCATAATTTCGTCCAGCTTTTGCTTTTCCGATTTCACTGCGAAAACCCTCTCGCGCAGAGCGCGCCTGTTCAGCTCTTCTCCGTCGAAAAAAGATTCGAATACCGTTTTAAGCCGTTCAAAGCCTGTTGTTCCCGCCTTTACCACGTCGCGGGCAATCACGTCGGCATCGATAACCTTTGCTCCGAGCGTTTCGAAAACCGCGCCGACCGCCGTCTTTCCCGACGCTATTCCGCCCGTCAAACCTATTATATACGGCTTCATTGTCTTTTATTACCTGCCTTTTTTACAATATATTGTTTACTTTCGCCGCCGCGAAAATTGTCGAAAAACCGCTTCTCAATCAAGCGTAAGCTTTTCGGGACGTAACGCAACACGAATACCGGAGATTTTGAATACAAGGAACGTACTTCTCTTAAATGCACCGAAAAAATCGCTTTTTTTTCACAATGCGAATGATTAAATTTACGAGCCGTGCAAGCGAGTCCTTTTAAAGTTCGCTCGAGTCGTGACAAGCAAGCAAGAACGGCTTTTGCCGTTCGCCGCGCAGCGACGACTCGCGTTTGGTCGAAAGACTGTCAAGCTAATTCAGTGCGGTGCCGACAAGTCGGAAGCGAGCAGTGCCGGGAAAGCAAGCATTTGCGTTCAGCCGAGCGAGCGCATTGACACAAACAAAATGTTAAAATTCACGAGCCGTGCAGGCGAGTCCTTTTTAAGTTCGACCGAGTCGTGACAAGCAAGCAAGAACGGCTTTTGCCGTTCGCGGCGCAGCGGCGACTCGCGTTTGGTCGAAATGTCGCGAGCAGTGCAAGGAAGGCGCGGATTTTGCGCAGGGCGCGTACACCACCGTACGCAACCGAAGCAAAAACGTAAGCCTGACGAAGTATTGCTCTTTCAGTCGTCAAGTTCGGTCATTGCTGTTCTGACGGGTTAGAAGCGAGCAGTGCAAGGAAAACGAGTTTCCTCGAAGGGGAGCGTACTTTGCGTACGTGACCCGAGGGGAAACGACGTTTGACGCCGCAATGCGACGCTTATAACCCGTCAGCAGTTTAGCCAGCTTTTGCCATACCCTATATCCACCACCAACGGCACTTTCAAAGTCACGGCGTTTTCCATACATTCGCGCAGGATTTTTTTGACCTCTTCCGTTTCGTCGTCGGCTGCTTCTACGATTAGTTCGTCGTGAATCTGCAATATGAGTTTTGACTTCATTGTTTTGAGTCGGTCGGAAACGGCAATCATAGCCGCCTTTATTATGTCCGCCGCGCCGCCCTGCAACGGCGTGTTCATAGCCACTCTTTCGCCGAACTGCCGAACGGTGTACTGCGACGAGAACAACTCGGGTATCTTTCTGCGCCTGCCCATAAGCGTCACGGCATAGCCTCGCTCTTTGGCAAGGCGCACCGATTCGTCGAGATACCGCGCGACGGTTGGAAAGCGTTTGAAATATTCGTCTATATACTTCTTCGCGCCCGCCCTGCTTATGTTTATATTCTGCGACAGACCGAAGTCGCTTATGCCGTAAATTATGCCGAAATTGACTGCCTTTGCCTCTCTGCGCATTTTCGGAGTAACCTCGGCGAGCGGCACGCCGAAAACCATAGACGCGGTTATCGCGTGTACGTCGTCGCCGTCGAAGTATGCCTTTATCAACGTTTCGTCTCCGGACAGGTGCGCAAGCAGTCTCAATTCTATCTGCGAATAGTCTGCGGAAACCAGCGTTTTGCCTTCCCTTGCCACAAACAGCGCGCGCAGTTTTTTGCCGCGTTCCTCTCTGACGGGAATGTTTTGCAAATTCGGTTCCACGGAAGAGAGTCTGCCCGTTGCCGTGGAGGTCTGGCGGAATTCCGTTCTGACAACGCCGTCGCCGTCCGCAAGTTTCAGCAGTCCCTCGATATACGTCGAGTTCAGTTTTGTAAGCGAGCGATAGGACAGTATTTTTTCTATGACGGGGTGCTGACCCGACACCTGCTGCAAGATATCCGCACCCGTGGAAACCGCGCCCTTTCTCGGATAGTTCAAGCCCATATTTTCAAACAGCACTTTACCGAGCTGTTTGGGACTGTTTATATTGAAAGTTTCGCCGCACATCGCATAAATTTCGTTCGTCAGCTTTTCTATCTCTTCGGTATATTCCGCGGAGAACTCTTTGAGTCTTTCGACGTCCAAGCGAAAGCCTTCCTTTTCCATATCGTACAGCACGTCCACGAGAGGCATTTCCAAATCGTAGAACACTTTATGCAAGTCGAATTTTTCTATGTCTTCCGAAAGACGGGCGTCCAGACGCATAAGTCCCGCCGCTACGGTTTCCGGAGGTATGTCGTAGCTTTTCAGCAGTTTTTCCGCCGTTTCGTTCGGTACGCCGACGTCGGCAACGTATTGCAATAATTTGACGTCGCGGCAATTTACGGCAGTCACGGACAGTTTGTCGAGATTTTTTTTCAATCTTTTGAGGTCGTACACGACTTTTGTCACGTCCTTATCCTCGAAAATCTCCTTTATGAACGCTACGTATTCGGTATAGTTCAATCCCACGTCGTCGAGACGGACGGCGACCTCCGCCCTATATTCCCCCGACTTATCGACTGCCAGCGACACTCTGTCGCCGTCGATATAGACCGCAACGTTTTTTTTGGCTCTTATTTCTTTCAAAACCTCTTGCAAGGACTCCGCACCCGTCAAGGCGTGAACGAGCGGCATAAGCGGCGTTTCCTCCGCGACGGCACGCATATCGTCTGCGGCAAAGATGTCGTCGCGCTTCACGAGGCTTTTAAAGCCCGTTTCTATAAAAAAGTCTTTTACGCGATAGTCGAACGGATAGTTAAACAGGCATTCGGAAAGTTCGCATTCAATCGGCGCGTTCGTGTCTATCGTCGCCAGCTCTTTGGACATATAAGCCTGTTCTTTTCCCGCGACAAGGCGTTCTTTGAGTTTGCCGCCGATTGCATCGATATTCGCGTACACGCCGTCCAGGCTTCCGTATTCGTCGAGCAGAGAATGCGCGCCCTTGTCTCCTATTCCCGACACGCCTGGGATACAGTCGGAAGAATCGCCGGCTATTGCCTTATACTCTATTATCTGCGCGGGAGTCAAGCCGAACTCTTTTTTCAGTCCCTGCTCGTCGAGTTCCAAAGTTTCGGTTATGCCGCGTTTGGTCAGCACCACTTTCGTCGTGTCGTCTATGAGTTGCAAACTGTCCCTGTCGCCCGTCACGATATACGTTTCGACCTTGCTTTTTCGGGCAAGCGTGCCGATTAAGTCGTCCGCCTCGTAGCCCTCTTTTTCTATCATTTTGATACCCATACGCGACAGCATTGTTTTAAGCGTCGGCATTTGCGCGGCAAGGTCGGGCGGCATTCCCTTTCTCGTTGCCTTATAGCCCTCGTAGCGTTTATGGCGAAAAGTCGGCGCAGGCAAGTCGAATGCCACCGCCATATATTTCGGCGAGTAATCCTGTATCATTTTTATCAACATATTCGCAAAGCCGTACACCGCCTGCGTGGGCTTACCGTCGTTCAGCATAGGAGGCAACGCATAGAATGCGCGGTTTACGAGCGAATTGCCGTCGATTATAATAAGTCTGTCCATTCGATACCCCTCACTTTCCGCCGTTTGACTTCTTGTCTTTCTTTACAATAAGTTTATTCAAAGTATCGCCGTACAGAGGGTTTATTTCCCTGACCGAATCGACAATTTTTCTCACTTCGTTTTCGTCGCTTCCGTCTTGTTTATACTTCATTATTGTTTTCAATCGGCTTTCGTATTCCGCATAGCTTTGCCCCACTCGGTTTACGTTCGGAGAGTTTTCGAATTCGTCGAAGTGCTTCGCCGCCGAATCGAGATTGCCGTCTATCAAGTCGATTATCGTCAGCCAATAGTATTTCGCAAACGCGGCTTTCTTGTTTTTGACGGCGCCGAGAGTATTCGCACAGCCGTCCTTATCGCCGCCGTCATACATAAGCACCGCCGCCATAACGGAGTATGCCGCGCGTTGATACGGCATAAGCGTCTGCGCTTTTAAGGTCTTTGTCATTTTCAGAGCATTGGCGCCGTCTTTTGCAAACAGATATTTTTTAAGTTTCGACAGGCAGGAATAATAGACCGCGGTACGCACAATTAACAGCACGATTACGACCGCCAAAGCTATCAAGACACCCCAATAAATATTCAGATTCGAGCTGCAAAGCATAACGCAAACTTCTCCTTTACTTATTCACAGAGCAGTATAACACACAACGTCCCGACAAGTCAAGCGACGCATACGTCAAAGACGTTTACATCGGTTTAAGGTTTTGTCGGGGCGGTCCACCGACCAAGCAATTCTCTTTTCCCTTCCCGCTTCCGTTTGGCGTCGAAATACGCCCGAGTATATGTCTTTCTGACGGACAGAGACATTGTCTTAAAATTGACATAAGCCGACTCGTATTCTTTCGGCAACTCGGTCAGACAAGCTATTTGTTCGTCGCATTTCCGCTATTATCGCAATTTTTATTCGGCAGCAAGTTAAAATCCAATTTGATATTTTCTTTCTTCAAAATCATAATATACAATACCAACGTAGGGATAAAATCAAGCGTCATACCTATACCGAACATAAGCGCAATACCCAAAAGAGTGGGAACAAACACGCCCGTCAAATACAAAATAAACATTATACCGTAATATAATCCGTCTATACACAATGATTGAATCAGCATATAATTTGTTTTGCCCAATCCGTAAAACGTACTGTCGCAGATACAGCTATTGAACAGAAAAGTTATATAAAAACCTGTTTCAAGAAGTACTATTCCAAATACCGTTTCGTATTCCGAAACATTCATCACATATTGTAAAAACGGTTTCCATAGCGGAATACTCAAAAGCCATAATATTGCAAAAATACTTGTCAGTGCAATATATCCGAATGTTTTTGTGCGTATATTTTCTGTATTTTCACCGATTTCTTTTTTAACCAAATCGGCAAGCGCAAGTCCCGGAATCAAAAGCCAATTCCAAATAAAGCTGTTTGCTATCCAATAGTTCCCCTGTTCTGCCACAATATTTACCATACGTACAATCATCATCATAAATACGAAGTTACGAAGCAACGACTCGATTCCCGAAAATTTTCCCACCTTAAACCAATCTTTTAACCAAGAAAAATTCCATTTTTCTTTTGTAAACAATTTAATTTTTTCTCGATATAAAAGTATGATAGAGACGGCGAAAATTATCAAATTTACCGTGATATTTGTTATGGCTATTCCGTTTACTCCCAATTTTGCCGAAACCGAAATATTGCTCACTAAAAACGTATCCAAAAGAACCGATAGAACCATTTGCACGCCGAGAAGTATGTACATATAATTATCTCTTTTCAGCGTTACAAGCACTACCGACATAAAAGCCACAGCGTAGAAAATAATGCGGCTACCGTTTCCATTCTGACGTAAGTAACCGTTTGTTCAATAATTGCAATATCCTGCTGCATAAAAACGATAAGCGGACGAGCGCAAGCAATGATAATGACGGAAACTGCCAAATATATCCCGCCTGTAACAACAAGTCCCGTGCGCACTTTATTTGAGAACTCTTTTTTATCATCAAGTGATTTTCCGAGCAGGAAAAACAGCGGTAAAATCAACGCTTCCTGTACTACTTCGTAAAACAGGTTTACCCACTGTAATTGGCTTGCAATATTGATACCGCTATCGCTCGGCATATCTCCGAGAAAAAATATTCTTACGGTTTGATACACCGTGGGCAACAGCATTGTCGCAAGTATTGCAAACCAAAGTCTATAATTGACCGATTTCAACGCGCGTATTATTTTCACAGCTCTATCTCCTTTGTAATTATTTCTCGGTTTTCTCTGACCCAAAGTTTTGAGAACTCAACCCATTCTTTTGTACGGTCATACTGATAATTATCTTTTGACATTTGTGAAATTACTTTATCCATACGCCAAATCAACTTATCGGCAAAATTTTCCGTAACTTCTCTATCGGCTCCATAAAAAGACAACGCGATTTTCATTTGTCCGATTATATCTATTTTATCGCGGTTCCAACTACCTATATTTATCCATAGCCATAAAATATATGTAATATCTTCCCAACGTTCGCCGACAGCACAACTATCCCAATCTATAATTGCATCGGGCATATTGTTTACAAAAACGATATTGCACGGCGACAAATCGTTATGACAAATTACTTTTTCGCTATTTGTGAAACCAAGCGATAAATCGTGAAAATTTCTTACTGTTTGCATAAAACGGCATAGTTGTTCAATATTAGTGTCACCGATTTCATTCGGTACGTACCCGTCTATATACAGAAACTTATCCCGCCCCTTTTCGTCTCTGCCCAAATACCTTTGCGAATATGGAAAATTTTTAGTTTCAAGATACTTCAAAAATTTATTAGCAAATCACTTTCATTTTTATGCGGACGAAAAACAATATTATCTGATTTTACGACGCCGTCAGTCGAGCGTCCGCCCGTTAATTGAATTTCTTTTTCCATAGTACTCCAAAAAAATACAGGTAAGTCAAAAGCCCATTTTTTTCAGTAAATAAAATACACCTCAAAATTTTTGGGGTGTATTTACCGAGACATTTTCGTCCCGCAAAGATGGTGCGGTCGACAGGACTTGAACCTGCATGGTCGCCCACAAGATCCTTAGTCTTGCGTGTCTGCCAATTCCACCACGACCGCATAACTATTTGATTCGATGTGCTTAAAGCGGCTTTCTCCTAGGCTTATCGCCGAATTTACTTTCCGATTTCAGCACTCCGTTGAAGTGGTGCCGAAGGTGGGACTCGAACCCACACGGTATCGCTACCACCGGATTTTGAGTCCGGCGCGTCTGCCATTCCACCACTTCGGCATATTCCGCTTCTCCTTTCCGAAAAAGCGGCTACGCACAATATAATATCACATTATAATTATTTTGACAAGCGATTTGCTTGCCGTTTTATAAAATCGTAAGAAATTTTTTATTGACGAACACCGTACGTACGTGATATAATATACTCAAAAAATAATGAGGCGGTATTAAAAAATGAATTACAAGAAAAACAACTACAAGCCCGTTTGCATTACGGGCGCGGTATTGCTCGCAATCGGCATAGGTTTTCTTGTCGGCGGACTGATTACCGACACGGGTTGGATGCTGTTCGTTACCATTATCTCCGTTTTATCGGGTCTGATAGTTCTAGTCGTCGGTCTTACGAATATGCTGACGGACAAAAAAGCCGGAAGCAACATCGATAACCCCCGCTCTTTCGCCCACCGCACATACGGCGGCAACGAAAACTACGATTATTTTTCCGTCGTGCTTGACCGCAAAGGACAAGCCGCAAGAAACGTTGCCGTCAACGCTTTGGGCATTGCGGGAATGATATTCGGCGGCGGAGGCGTGTTTGTAAGCGGCACGACCGCGCACGACATTTTCGTGAACGAGAAAGAACTTGTTTTGAACAATCCGTCCGCGAACAAGAAGCTGGACGATTCCAAGTTCGGCGTCATACCCGCAGACTGCGTAAGCGACGTCAGATTCGAGACCGAAAAAAAGTACGAACACGTTATTGTCGTTTACGACGACGGCGCACTTTCCTTCGACGTGCGCATTTCTTCCCCGAACGACATACAAAAGGTTCGCAACTCATTCTCCCGTCTTTTGACTAAAAAGACGGACGGCGACGTATTCGAAGGCTACTGTGAATCGCCGAAAAACGAATAAGCAACCAAAGCGCAAAAAGCAAAACCGTCGTTTAAAACGGCGGTTTTTTTATTTACGATACATATTCAAGCGCGATTGCAAAAAGCCCCCTTCCCTGTTACTTATACAGAACATAAAAATATTTGACGCCGCCGTACAAGCTAAAACGTCACCCCATTAGTTTAAAGCTATCGAATGCGAGCAGTGCAAGGAAGGCGCGGATTTTGCGCAGGGCGCGTACACCCCCGTACGCAACCGAAGCTTAAACGCAAGCCTGACGACGCAATGTGCGACTTAATTGTCAACTCATTAGTTGATGTTCTGACGGGTTAGAAGCGAGCAGTGCAAGGAAAACGAGTTTCCTCGTTCAGCCGAGCGAGCGCTTATAGCGCGACGCGAACGCCACGAGCCGCAGGCGAGTACAAGGAGCGTACTTTGCGTACGTGACCCGAGGGGAAACGACGTTTGACGCAGCAATGCGAAGCTTATAACCCGTCAAGCGAAGCTTATAAACTGTCAGATAGCCTTGCGGGCAAACTCCGCGAGCGCCTGCACAGTCCCCTCCACTCCGAGACGTGCGGAATTGATACAGATATCGTAATTCGCCGCTTCGCCCCAATTGCGCGAAGTATAGAAATTGTAGTAATTGGCTCTTCTCTTATCCGTCTTTTTTATCAGTGTTGTCGCCGCCTTTTCGCTCAAATCGTACAGCTCGCAGATACGTTTTACGCGCTCCGGCAAATCGGCATATACGAATACACGCAAAATATCCTCGTCGCGCAGAATGTCGTCGGCGCAACGCCCCACAATCAGGCAGGGCCGTTTCGCCATTTCCTTAACCGTTTCGGCGGTGTAAATAAACAGTTTGTCGTCGGTTATTATATCGTCGAGTCTGACGGGGGTTGCCGTGCCGCCGTAGTGCGCGGAGACAAGCGAGAACAGAAAACTGTTCGTGCGGCGTTCGTCCGCCTTTTCGAAATGCTCTTTGGCGATGCCGCTCTTTTCCGCCGCCTGTTCTATCACGTGTTTGTCGTAAAAGGGAATTTCGAGTTCTTCGGCGAGCTTTTTGCCTATTTCCGCACCGCCGCTTCCGAACTGTCTCGACAGCGTTATCACTCTGTTCATCTTCCCGTACCTCCTTTCATAAAAAGATTACTCGTTATAATTATATCACGATTTCAAACAAAAATCCAGCATTTTTTTAATATCGCGTTTTGCGACGGCTCCGCTTTCCCGCATAATCGCGGACGCCGTCAGAGCAATGAGTTTCGCCTCGAAATTCATATCGCAACTCGGATTGAAAAAGCAGTCCTCCGTACCCACGCCGAGCGTAAGCCCGCGCCGCAGACACGTCGCTACTTCGGGTATGCCGTTGCCCGTTCCCATATCGTAAGACGGCGTGATTATCAGCGGACAGCCGCACTGCGCCATTATATCCATATCGTCCTTATCCAGCCACACGCCGCCAACCAGGGCGTCTGCGTGTTCCAAAAGCCCGAGCTTATGCAGATACATCACGGGACTCAACCCGTATTTCTTATCGAATGTACCCACTTCTTCCAGCGTTCTCGACACGCTTATCATAACCCTGCTTTTACCCTCGAACACTCTGTCCGCAATTCTTTCCGTCACGGTTTCGTCCGCACTCATATCGGCAAGATACAGTCTCTCGAAGTCGATATTCAAGTCGTCTTTACAAACGCGTTTATACGCGTTGTCGGCGTCGGTGTCCGACACGAGAATATATTCGCCTTTCTTCGGGCGAGTGTAAGTCAGTGCGTTCACAGCGTTTTTGCCAACCTCTTGATATACTCTCTCATTTCGTCTTTGAACGGACCTTTGAGAGCGTATTCGACGGTTGCCTGTACCGCGCCGAACTTGTCGCCCATATCATAGCGTTTGCCCTCGAAGTCGTACACGTACATCTTTCCGTCCTCGCACATCATATTCAGAGTGTCGGTCAGCTGCAATTCGCCGCCTTTGCCCGGCGTCGTTTTTTCTATATACGCGTACACGTCGCGTGTCAGCACGTATCTGCCCAATGCGGCGAGGCGGGACGGAAGTTTGTCTATCGGAGGCTTTTCCACGATACCGCGGCAATTGTAGAGTCTGCCGTCGAACGTCGGCGTTTTGTCCACATCGGCGACGCCGTAACGAACAATGTCGTCGCCCGCCCAGGTCTGGACTCCTATTATGCCGGTACCGCAATTTTCGTAGGCTTTCGAAAGCTGACCCATAACCGGCTTTTCCGCGCAAATCAAGTCGTCTCCCCAAGCGAGACAGAACGGTTCTTCGCCCGTAAACGGTTTTGCCTTTGCAACGGCATCCGCGCTTCCGAGAGGTTTTTCCTGCAAGCCGAAAACTATATTCGCGTTCGAATACGTATTTTTGACTATCTGCAAAAATTCCGTCTTGCCCGCTTTCGAGAGTGCGTCTTCCAGCTTTGCATTCGGCGCGAAGTATTCCCTTATCGCGGCTTTGCCGTGCGGCAGCACAATCATTATATCGGTTATGCCGCTGTTTACGGCTTCGTTTACGATATGCGCGAGCACGGGCGTGTCTATGACGGGAAGTATTTCTTTGGGGACGGCTTTGGTTATCGGCAAAAAGCGCGTTCCCATTCCGCCGCAGGGAATTACCGCCTTGGTTATTTTCATATCATTACTCCTTTCGAAAAGAAATTTCATTGCATTATATTGTAAATTATATCATACCGTTACCGAAAATTCAACCGTTTGAAGCGCTTTAACTTTCTTTTATGCTTTATCACGGCAAATCGGTTGATTTTTTTCCTCCGTTGTGGTATAAATATAAGCAATAAATATCATAAAGAGGGCGTTTATATGAACCTACTCGAAAGATTCGTGAACAGAACGGACTTCACAAACTATGACGACTTAAAGAAGAACTATCGCGTTACCGTCCCCGAAAACTTTAATTTCGGACGGGATATTGTGGACGAATACGCCGCGCTCTGTCCCGAAAAAACGGCTCTCGTTTGGTGCGACGACCGCGGAGAGGAGAAAATAATTTCGTTTAAAGACGTATCGGAAAACTCCAACCGCATAGCCAACGCGCTGTACGATGCCGGCATACGCAAAGGCGATTCCGTACTTGTTATGCTTATGTCCAGATTCGAATATTGGTACACCGTCGTCGCGCTGCACAAACTGGGGGCGATAGCCATTCCCGCAACGGCGCAGCTCACCTACAAGGACATAATATACCGTTGCAATTACGCCTCCGTCAAAGCCATTATTTCCGTTACCGCAAAAGGCGTTTCGGGTTATATCAAATCGGCTTTGCCGCAATGCCCCACCGTCAAGCTCGTGCTTACCATAGGCGAAAAGACGGACTTTTCCAAGGACTTCGGATTGTTTTACGAAAACGCGCGCGCGGACGGTCTGAACTTTAAAATAGACAACAGAGCCGACGACGCTATGCTTTCCTATTTCACTTCGGGAACCACGGGTATGCCGAAGATGGTTACTCACAACTACGCATATCCCCTCGCGCACGCTCTGACGGCTTTCGGGTGGCACCGCTGCAAAGACGACGGATTGCATTTCACCGCCGCCGACACGGGCTGGGCGAAAGCCAGCTGGGGCAAAATATACGGCGAATGGATTGCCGGCTGCGCGGTGTTCGCATACGATTATTACGGGCGTTATACACCGCTCGACCTTTTGCCGCTTCTGCAAAAATACAAAGTTACGTCGCTGTGCGCTCCGCCGACTATGTACCGCTTTCTCATCAAAGAGGACTTATCGAAATTCGACCTTTCGGCAATCGAGCATTACTGCACGGCGGGAGAAGCGTTGAATCCCGAAGTATACAAGCGCATTATGGACAAGCTTAACCGACCCGTATTCGAAGGTTACGGACAGACGGAAACGGTTTTGTGCCTGGGTACTTTCCCCGATATGGAGCCGCGACCCGGGTCTATGGGCAAGCCCTCTCCCCTATACGAAGTCGTGCTTTTGGACGACGAGGGCAAAGTCATAGACGACGAACGGGAAGGCGAAATCTGCATAAAGTACCGCGAAGGGCAAATCGGGCTTTTAATCGGATATTACACCGCCGACGGCAACATCCGTTCGGTTTGGAAGGACGGCTATTACCACACCGGCGACGTGGCGCACCGCGATGCGGACGGATATTACTGGTTTGTGGGACGCGACGACGACATAATCAAGAGCAGCGGTTATCGTATCGGACCGTTCGAAGTCGAAAGCGCGCTTATGGAACACCCTGCGGTTATGGAATGCGCGATTACCGCAGCCGACGACGATGTGCGCGGACAGGTCATCAAGGCGACGATTGTGCTTGCGAAGAACTACTTCCCCAGCGAGGAACTGAAAAAGGAACTCCAAGACCACGTCAAACACACGACCGCGCCGTACAAATATCCGAGAATAGTGGAATTTGTCACCAAGCTGCCGAAAACCATTTCGGACAAGATACGCCGTGTGGAGATACGTCAAAACGACAGCAAACAATAATGCAAAAAGAAAAAAACGGTTTCGGTTTACGGTAATTCCCATAGGGAATTTAATAAAACGCAAATAAAAAGATTTAGGCATAGCGTTAAGCTGTGCCTTTTCTGTACTTTTTTTCGTGGACGAACTAGGCTACTCGTGCCTAGTGAGATATAGATATGTTTTATATTTCCCGCAAAATTCAATCGGTTGCGTTCTTTCATTTTTCGTGCTATAATGATTGTACGATAAACAGTAATTTAGCGGAGAATTTAATATTTATGCTTACGCAAAATAAGGATGTAATTTCATCAATAATTGAATTTGTAAAATCTACCAAGTTAAAGGGAAATGTTGAAATAGACGAAAAATCCTTTTGGTGGAATTTAGAAAATATTAAATTATGTTTTTATTTAGATATTGATGAAACAAGCATTGAATATTATCGATGTAAAAAAAACAAAGCAATTTATTTAGGGCATACACATTACGATAATTCGGAAGTCTTAAATCTAATTCAAGATATTAACGATAAAAATACTTAAAATTACTGTTACGCCACTATTTCAAACTTTTTCTGTTATTGACAGAGCAAAGAAAAAGAAAAGCGGTTTTTTTATACGGCGATATTATTCAATGTAATAAATTTCAATTTGTCTTTCTAAATAGTTTGTAGTAAAAAGCTCTCGAACGATATGTTCGAGAGCTTTTGTCCTCGCCTGCATAACTCTTAAAATTTAGTATTTAATTCCCTATGAGAAGTGCGGTTTTCGCCGAGACCGTTTTTTTTCGTTTACTTTTTGGATTTGGCTCCTGCCGGCATATAAATGACTCTGCGGCAATTGTCGCACCTGCACACGCCCTTTTCCGTCAGTTCGCTCCTGCCTGCCTGCGAAAGCTGCAAACCGCAACCGCGGCAGGACAGCGAGTCGCGCTCGCCTATATGCGCCTCGACGACGGGCGGAAATTTTCTTTCCGCGGCGAGGTCGTCGTAGACTTTCATAAGTTCCCTGTCTATGTTCGGGCGAAGCTCGTCGAGCTGTCTTTTCAGTTCGGCGAGGTCTTTCTCCTTGTCCTGTCTGTCCTTGTCCAGCTTTTCCTTGGACGCATTGTACACGTCGCGCATTTTCTTCGCGTGGGTCTGCTGTTTCGTGTACTCGTCGACTATTTTCTCGCCTTTCTTTTTTGCCGGTTCGATTTTCTTTTCGCAATCGGAAAGACCCGACTTCATTGCTTCCAACTCCGAGATAAGCTGTTTTCTCTCCTTCGACGTCAGTTCCTTATCCTTTACGCGCTCCGCGGCGGCGGCGACTTTCGTCTGTGCCTGCTTGACAAAGCCCGTTACCGAACCGACGGTGTCCACCACGTCGCCAGCGGCGCGTTCGGTTTCCTCCATACTTCTCTTCGCGGATTCGAACTCGTTTCTGGCAAGCGCGCCGCGCTTTGCCGTTTCGCTCTTTTCTATCGAGTCCGTCAGTCTCCTCAACTTCAAATCGACGTCCTGATATTTCAATACCGTCTTTAAATCAGCCATACAAGCCTCCTTTATTCCGAGCCGCGTTTCGGCATCGGTTATCTGTTTTCGTTTTTAAAGTCAGCGGCGTTTTTCAGCACTTCGTCTATTGCGACGAGCAGTCTTTCCGACCTCTCCGTCGGTTTGTACGCCGAGTACTTTTTTTTGAGTTTCGCGCACATTCCGACAAGTTCTTCCGTCGGGGTATGCGCGTGCAACCCGAACAGCAACTGCAAGTCGTCCAAGCGCTGTTCTCCCTTTTCGAACCGCATAACGGGATAAAACCGTTCTCTTTCGCACGCCGTGATTTCTCTTGTCAGGCGATACCCCAATTTTTCGGTAAGCGTCTTTCTGACCTCGCCCGCTTCCGTCTGCGGCTGCAACACGAGCGTCGCCGCGCCGTCGTAGTCCGCAAGTATTCCGAGCATAGTGTCCGCGCCCATACCGCAAACGGACACTGCGGTGAAGTCTCTCGGCACTCTTTTGAGTCCGTCGCTTTCTATAAACTCGGAGTTCCTGCCTTTCAGAGCCTTTCTCGCCTTATCCAACGATTTGGCGCTTATGTCGCAGGCGTAAGTTTTTATCGCCTTGCCCGTTTCCAACGCTCGCAAGCACAGCAAGCCGTGGTCGCAGCCTATGTCCGCAAGCACGCAACCGTCGGGAATGAGCGACAGAGCGGCTTCCAGGCGTTTCATTGGTCTATATAGTCCTTCAATTTTTTGCTTCTTGCGGGGTGACGCAGTTTGCGCAGAGCTTTGGCTTCTATCTGCCGCACTCTCTCTCTCGTTACGCCGAATTCTTTTCCGACGTCTTCCAGCGTTCTCGGTCTGCCGTCGTCGAGTCCGTACCGTCTGCGCAGAACCATTTCTTCGCGGGGGTCGAGCGTATTGAGAGTGTCCAAAAGCTGCTGTTTCAGCAACGAATACGCCGCGGCTTCCTGCGGAGTGGCGGTGTTGTCGTCGGCTATGAAGTCGCCCAAATGACTGTCGTCGTCGTCGCCGACGGGGGTGTCCCACGGCAACGGCGTGCGGGATATGCGCTGTATTTCGCGGACGCGCTCTTCGCTGACGCCCATTTCCTTGCTGATTTCCGCGGTCGTCGGCGCTCTGCCGAGGCGCTGTTCGAGAGCCTGCGAAGCGTGTTTCTCCTTGTTTATCATCTCGCCCATATGCACGGGGATTCTTATCGTTCTCGCCTGATCCGCCACGGCGCGGGTTATCGCCTGGCGTATCCACCAAGTGGCGTACGTCGAGAACCGAAAGCCTTTCGTATAATCGAACTTGTCGACTGCCTTCATAAGCCCCATATTGCCTTCCTGTATCAAATCCAAAAACTGCAAGCCTCTGCCGACGTATCTTTTCGCCACGGAAACGACAAGCCGAAGGTTGGCTTCCGACAATCTCTGTTTTGCCGCCTCGTCGCCGTCCAGCACTCTGCGCGCAAGTTCTATCTCCTCGTCGCCCGACAGAAGCGGTACTTTGCCGATGTCTTTTAGATAGACTTTTACGGGGTCATCCGCCGCCGCATCCGAAACAAGGCTTTCCAGAGAATCTTTGACGTCAATCTGCGTGTAGATAATCTCTATATTTTCCTTTTCCAGCACGCGGAAAACTTCGTCCATTTCCTGCGCGGTCGCCTCGCACACCGGGACCAATCTTTCTCCGACTTCGTCGTAAGTCAAGTGTCCGCGTTTCGTGCCGACTCTGATAAGGCGTTTGACCTCCTTGTCAATCATTCCGCGTCTGCGGGTTTCTTCCGCGGAGGTCTCCTGCTTGCTTTTCATTGTTTTTTCTTCTTTCTTCGACATATCTTCGTCCTCTACGTACTCTCTATTGTTCCACGTAATCTTTCAGCTTTTTGCTTCTCGACGGGTGGCGCAATTTGCGCAATGCTTTTGCCTCTATCTGGCGTATTCTCTCTCTCGTCACGCCGAATTCCTTTCCCACTTCTTCCAACGTGCGCGGGCGTCCGTCGTCCAGACCGTAGCGCAGGCGAACGACCATTTCTTCGCGCGGCGTCAGCGTGTCCAAAATTCCGAGGAGCTGACTTCGCAGCAGCGAGAACGCCGCCAATTCCTGCGGTGACATCGCCCTGTCGTCCTCTATGAAGTCACCGAGTCTGGTGTCGTCCTCTTCTCCGACGGGAGTTTCCAGCGACACGGGGTCGAGCGCGATGCGCTGAATTTCGACTACACGCTGCGGAGCAAGTCCCATTTCCGTGCCTATCTCTTCGACGGTCGGTTCTCTCCCGAGCTTTTGGCTCAACGAGCGTGTGGTACGCATAAGCTTGTTTATCGTTTCCACCATATGCACGGGCAGTCTTATCGTTCTCGCCTGGTCGGCGATGGCGCGGGTTATCGCCTGACGTATCCACCAAGTGGCGTACGTCGAGAACCGAAAGCCTTTCGTGCGGTCGAATTTTTCCACGGCTTTCATAAGTCCGATATTGCCCTCTTGTATCAAATCCAAAAACTGCATACCCCGTCCCACGTAGCGTTTGGCTATGGACACGACCAGCCGCAGGTTGGCTTCCGACAGTTTCTGTTTGGCGACTTCGTCGCCGTCGAACATTTTCAATGCGAGGTCGGACTCTTCGTCGCCCGACAAAAGCGGTACTCGTCCTATATCTTTGAGATAGACCTTTACGGGGTCGTCGGTGGACACCTCGGAAACAATCTTTTCGAAGCTGTCGCTTTTGGCGTCTTCGACGTATGTGACGTTTATGCCCTCCGACGTTATTATGCGGAACGCTTCCTCCATTTGCTCGGCATTGGCTTCGCACACGGGAACGAGTCTTTCGCCTATTTCGTCGTAAGTCAGGCTGCCCTTCTTTTTGCCGACGCCGACCAACCTGCGCACTTCCCTGTCTATATTTTCGGGAAGCGGCGCGTGTTTCGCGTTTTTCACGACGGTTATCTTTCCGTCTTCTTCCAAGCGGCGCAACACGTCGTCCATCTGCTCGGCGTTTGCCTCGCAGGTAAGCGCCAGCATTTCGCCTATTTCGTCGTACGACAAACGACCGCCGTGCTTCGACGCGGTTTCAACCAATTGCGCATACGCTTTTTCTATTTTTTCGTTTGTCTCCGTCATCGGGTGATTTCCTTTCAGTTGCCGCTGTTTATATCTTTGAGTCTTTTGGACAGCACTCCTATCTGCTTCAATATTCTGCCTTTCTGCTCGCTTTCCGCCGCGGCATACGACGCGTTCAGCCTGTCCATTTCTTCCTTTATTCTGCTTGTTTCCAACTCGCGCAGGCAGTCGAGATATTCCCGTCTTTCGTCGCCGTCGATAAACTCGTAGTCGGCGATGCGGTGCAAAAGCTGCGCGCCTTCGTCGTCGAGCAGCGAAAACAGCGAATCTATGCGCACCGTTCCGCTCTCGTTTTTATATCTCTCGATTGCCTCGTAGACGCTTCTGTATGCGCCCGCTTCCGGAAGAAAGTCCGAGTTTTCCATAAACTCCGCATACACTTTTTCGTATGCCAACGACGCCAACACGCACAGGGCGGCTTTGTCCGTCGCGCTGAAACGCGTTTCTTTGATTGCCGTCGGCTGCGGAGGAATCGCCGCTTCTTCTTCCTGCGAGAGCAGTTCCGCCTGTTTCATAAGCACGTGTTTGCTGTAACCCGTCAGGCTTTGCACGAGGTTTATATATTCCTCCTGCTCCGCCGCGCTCGGACGGCGGCGTATGACGTCCACGGCGGCTTTGGCAAATGCCGCCTTGCCCTCCGAATCGGTCAAATCATACGCTTTTTTCAGCGTCTTGATTTTAAACGACGTCAGTGTTTCCGCCTCGTCCAACAGCTTTTTATATGCCGCCGCGCCCTGTTTTTTGATTACGTCGTCGGGGTCCATACCCTCCGGCAATGACACCACTCTGACCGACAGTCCCGCGCCTTCCAGAATATCCAGACCGCGCATCGTTGCCTTTTGCCCCGCTCCGTCGCCGTCGTAGCTTATGTATACTCTGTCGGCATAGTTCTTCAACAGTTTCGCCTGCGTCGGAGTGAGCGCGGTACCCATTGACGCGACGGCGGTGTCGAAGCCGCCTTTATGCAGGGCTATGACGTCCATATAACCTTCCGTCATAATTATGCTGTCGAAGTTTTCGCGCTGTTTCTTTTTTTTCAAAAGATTTATGCCGTAAATATTGCGCGACTTGTCGAATATCGGGGTCTGCGAAGAGTTGCGGTATTTGGCGAACTCGTAGTCGGCTTTCAGCGTTCTGCCGCCGAAAGCGACGACGTTTCGGAAGTTGTCTATTATCGGGAAAATCAATCTGCCGTAGAAAACGTCGTAGTACGAATCGGCGCGCTGTTCGATTATTCCGACCTCTTTCATTTCGGATTTCGCATAGCCTTTCTTTGTCAGAAAGTCTATGATTTCGCCGCCGTTGAGGCTGTAACCCAGACCGAATTTCACCGTGAGTTTGGCGTCTATCCCGCGCTTTTCGAGATATTGTCTTGCGACTTCCGCCTGCGGCAGCGACAAATTTTCGTGGTAGTGACGCGCCGCGTCTTTCATCAGTTCGTACAGACGTTTCTTTTTCTCGGGGTCGTAACCGCTTTTTTTGCCGCCCTTGAACTGCGGCACTTCCATATGCGCGGCTTCGGCGAGAATTCTGACGGCGTCTATGAAATCCACGCTCTCCATTTTCTGCACGAAAGTTATTGCGTTTCCGCTCTCCTTGCAACCGAAGCAGTGATAGAACTGTTTTGCCTGATTTACGGCGAACGACGGGTCTTTCTCGTGATGAAACGGACAACATCCCCAATGGGTATTGCCCTTTTGCTTCAACGGCACATAACGCGATATGACCTGCACCACGTCAGTACGGTTTAAAAGCTCGTCTATAAACTCTCTGAAATCGTCGTTCAACTAAACCCGTTTCCTTTACAGCACCGACCAGCCGCGCGGCACGGTTATTTCCTCGAACACGCGCGTGGCGTAATTGTCGCTCATAGACGCGACGAAGTCCGCCGCAGCCTGTTTGCCGTCGCCGTCCGACAGCGTCAAAAAGTCGCGCGGGAGCTTGTCCGTATGCTTTTCGAAGTATTCGAACAGATATTCTATCATACTCTCCGCTTTGCTCTCTTCCGTTTTCGCCGCGCCCGCCGTGTATACTTTTTCGAACAGAAACGCACGCAAACCCATTATGTTTTCCTTCATAGCCGCGCTCGGTTCGACTTTGCTCTTGCCGCAGCTGTTATTTATTATATCCATAATCATAGTATCGATACGCGCGCCGTGCGTGACGCCGAACACCTGCGAATACTTCTCGGGTATGTCGTTTGCGCATATCACTTTTCCGCGCAAAGCGTCGTCTATGTCGTGGCTTATGTAGGCTATTTTGTCGCTCCAACGCACCGTTTCGCCTTCCAGCGTTTTCGGATTGCCCGCAGTCGTATGGTTGAATATTCCGTCCCGAACTTCGTAGGTAAGGTTTAAACCCTTGCCGTCGTTTTCCAGCACGTCGACCACCCGAAGAGAATGGGCGTTGTGCGAAAAGTCGAGGTGCCGCGAGAGAGCGCGCTCGCCTGCGTGTCCGAACGGAGTGTGTCCCAAGTCGTGACCGAGCGCAATCGCCTCCGTCAAATCGCCGTTGAGCCGCAACGCGAAAGCTATGGTTCGCGCAATCTGGCTGACTTCCAGCGTGTGCGTAAGACGGGTGCGGTAATAGTCGCCCTCGGGCGCGAGGAACACCTGCGTCTTGTGTTTTAACCTGCGGAAGGCTTTGCAATGCAGTATTCTGTCTCTGTCTCGCTGATATTCGGTTCGCAGCTCACAGGACGAAATAGGACGAAGCCGACCCTTGCTTTCCGCACTGCGAGCGGCGAATCGGCTTAAAAACTCCTTTTCGAAATTCAACGCATTTTCTTTAAAATTCATTTTTCCGTGCGTCAAGTTTAGCACATTCCCCCGCATTTGTCAAGTCTTTTCGTGTTATGTTTATTTAAGGCGAATTGCCGCAAACGGGCGCACGTGCAACACCGTTTCTCTCGCCGCCCCTGCCTTTTGAAGCAAACGTCCGAATACGAGTGATTTCGTTCAGCCGAGCGAGCGCATTGACACAAACAAAATGTTTAAATACACGAGCCGTGCAGGCGAGTCCTTTTTAAGTTCGACCGAGT
>CAJUPB010000010.1 GCA_910588155.1 uncultured Christensenellaceae bacterium | reverse complement strand
CATAATGTTTTCCACCGTGCAAGCAACACCGTCTAAACTTACCGCTTTAACCGTACTTTTCAGACTGCCGTAAGATATGTAGCCTATGCTGTTTGTCGAGACTTGTATCGCTTCGATTACGTTACCCGTTTCGGCAAGCGTGGCAACGCTCGTAGCGTAACCGTTTTCGATTTTCAAAAGCTCATCGAACGCCGTGCGCGTTCCGCTTGACGCATCTCTACCAATTGCCGCCGTTATCGTAGTGTCGGGAATTGCAGTACCGCTTTCATAGAGTGCTTTCACGTCAGTTTTGCTAACGTCCGTAACAGAACAATCTTTATTGACGATAAGGGCGATTCCGTCCATACAAAGAGTTGTACCGATAACGCCCGTTTCGCTCGACTTCAATTCACGCGAAGACATACCGAAATCGTTTAAGCCGTTTTGCGTATCACTTATACCCGCGCCGGACGAAGACATATTTACCGTAATTCTTACGTCGTGCGTCTTTTCGTATTCCGCCGCAAGTTTTTCCATTATGGGTGTAACGGAAGACGAACCCGAAACGGTAATGCTTTCCTTTTTACTACCGCAACCCGTCATTGCACCGAGTGTTCCGCATACCAACGTGGCAACGCAAAGCGCACTTGCCAAAATTTTGCCTACTTTTTTCATTTTGTTTCTCCTTGAATTTTTTATTTTTGTCGTTTGACAAGTATAGAATAGCAAGAAGAAGTAACAAAGTTAGTCAGTCAGTTGCAATAAATATGTAAAAAGAAACAGGACTTCGATTTGAAATCCTGTTCTTTTTCATCGCTTGAAAGTGCAACTCTTATAAAATTTTTGTTTTTTAATCCCTATGGGAATTGCGCTTTACGGTGTCGCGTTTTTTTATTGCTTTGACATCGGCATTTGCCGAAGAAACGCAATTTTTATCAATAGCCGTCGAAGGGGTCGCGGGGTTCGGACTTTTTGAGGTCGATAAACACGTCTCCGCTGTCCTTGTCCTCGTAGTCCATTCCGAACACGGCGACTTTGACTTTTCTCGTGATTTTCTTTATCGGGTACTTTTTCGAGAAGTGTCCCGCAATCGGTATCATTGCAAGCGCGCACAGAATCAGCGTGCCTATTACTATGACGTACGGTATCCACTCCGTCATAATAAGAGAATAGTCCATTTTGTTTTCGCGGGCATTTTTCACCGACTCCGCAAAATCGTCGGACGTGAAACAGCCGTACAGCGTGTTTGCCACGTTCGCCATTTTATCGGCATAGCCCGACATTCTCTCGTCCATAGCCGCGGTGGTATCGTCCTTCGTGTATGCGATATTCTTCTTGCCCTTGCTTTCGTCGAGAGCAAAGCCGAAAGTATCGAACGTGCCGCCGAACACATTGACGTACGGCACGTTTCTGTCGGCGAAAGGACGGCTTCCGCCCACCATACCCATATGCGTATAGCCTATGCCCAAAACATACTCCACGTCCATTCTCGGAATAGTGTCGGCGACAGAGTGAAAGCCCTCTCCGTACTCTTTGGATTTTTCGGTCACATAAGTGCCGTGGTCGGTTTTCACCTCGTCGGAATATGCGTATATCTTATCGCCGCCGATACGCTGCAAGTTTACCATCATCAATGTGTCCGCGATTTCCGTGGCTTTGAGGCTTTCGGCATAGGATTCCGCGCCGCGGTTATAGACCTCGCCCGCGCCGAAAAACACGAAATACAAATCGAAGTCGAGCCGTATGCCCGTCAGTTTTTGCGCCAACGCAAGAAGCGTCGCCACGCCCGTGCCGTTCATATACGCGCCGTGACCCTCCGTTCCTTTCAAGAGAGGGTAGTCGCCCACTTTCACATCGGAGGTCTGATTGTCGTAATTCGCTCCGACTATGACTCTTTTGGCATTTTCCTTGCCGCATTTCAAGACGGAAACGACGTTTTGAGAGCGGAAGTTTTCCGTTTTTCTGCCTGCGGTCGCGGTATACTCGAACTCGTCGGTCCGCGTTTCCCAGCCCGCTCCGTTCATAAAGTCCGCGATAAACTGCGCGGCGAGTTTTTCTCCCTCCGAAAATGAGGTTCTGTCCAAACGCTCTTTTCCGCTTTCGCCGCCGACAAACTTTTTGAGCATAGCTTCCGCTTCCGCACTCGTCACCGCATAATCGGTTTGCGTTTCCGCCGCAGCCGAAAAGTAGCCGTCGGACTTTATCGGGAATGCCAACAAAAGCGCAAGCACCAGCGCGCAAATCAATACTTTGGAAAAGTTCTTCATACCGCCACCCCCATCACGAGTCCCATAACCGCGAGCACGGCATACACGACGAAAAATACGCCGCCGAGCGAATAGATAAACCTCGAATACTGCGTTTTGTCCACGTATGTTTTAAGTGCGAAAAACATATAGCCGACGAAAAACAGCAGCGGTACTATCGTGTCCGTCAGAATGAACGCCCAAATCGAGCCGAGCGGAAAGAACAGAAACACGAGTTTCACGCCGCCGGAGACTATTGCCGCGCCGATATAGAAAAAGCGCAGAGCGTAACGCAAGCCGTCTATGCTCGCCGCGCCGCCGCGCTGCAAAAAGCGGAACGACACGGAAGTGATAATTTCGTAAGCGAGAGTCGGCACTATGCCCGCCGCAATGAAAGCGACAATGTCGTTGTTCAAAAACGACGGCAAATTATAATTTATCGCAAACAGCGCCACCGTGCCTCGGGTCGGCACGAAGTATGCGAAGCAGAACGCTGCGTACAGCACGGCGATTACTATTCGGGAATCAATCTTTTTTTCTTTTATAAAGTTCAAGTCTACCTCCGAGTTTCACGCAATCAAAAGCGTTTCGGCTATGAACGCGTCGAGAGCCAATCTGTCGGGTATGCGTCCCGCTTTGAAATCGGCATCTATATTCGACAGTCTGTCCGTTATTCTTTTCAGGCGTTTGGGCGAATACTGTTTCGCCTGTCTTGCCGCCATATCCACGGCATACGGTTTGACGCGCAAATAGCGCGACAGCATTTCCCTGTCGCACTCGCTTATCGCCGCATAAAGCAATCTTCTGAAATGCGAATAGAGCGTGCCGATTATCGCCGCGGGCGCGGTGTTGACTATCAGGCTGTCGTATATGAAATAAGTCCTGTCCACGTCCTTTTTGGCAAGCGCGTCGGACAGTTCGTATATTTTGAATTCTCCGTCGGGAACGACGAAAGTTCTTACGTCACTCTCCTCTATCGTTTCTCCGCACCTGACGGAGGCGAGCTTGTCGAACTCCGTATCGATACGCATAAGCGAGTTGCAGCAGTAGTCGGCGAGCAATGCCGCCGCGTCGCGCGACACGGGCGCGTTCATTCTTTTGGACTTGTCCGCCAGCCAGCGCAGCACCATTGTCTTGTCCAACCGTGCGCAGTCCACGACGCAATATTTTCCGACGTTGCCGCCGGCAAGGCAGTTCGGAAGCGTTCCGGCGTCGAAAGTCACAATCGAAGCGGGGTTCGGGTTATTTCGGATATTATTCAAAAAGCGTTCGACTTCCCCGAACGGTTTGTTTTCAAACGAGCATTTCATCAGCTTGTATTCGCTCATCATCGGAAGCTGCCCGTAATTGGCAATCATTTCGCCGACGTCGCTGTCGTCGCCGTAGCAAGCGACATTGAGCTGCGGCATTTCCACGAGCTTTTCCAGCATACCGATTGCGCTGTGCCGCAGAAAGTCGTCGTCGCCCATCATAGCGTAAGCCGTTTCGAACTTGCCGTCCGCGACGTGTTTTTTGAAATCGACGAATTTTATCATACTTTTATTGTAATACATTTGCCGCGATTTTGCAATCGTTTGACGGCAGTTTACGCAAAGTGAACGTTTTGTGAAACAATCGGTTTAGAACAGATTGGACAGCGTGGGATGGGTGTCGTCTTTCAAATCGAAGAAATACGTGCGCATTGCCGCCGCCGTTGCCGCCGCGTCTTCCCACTGTCCCGATTTCGCCTGCATTTTCAGCGTGGCTATTCTCTCGTCCACGGACTTGACCACGGTGTGATTTCCGAAAAACATAGCTCCAATCTTTCTCTTGCCCCAATACGTTTCGATTTCGGATATGTCGCGCATTGCGTTCTGTTCCGCCGTTTCGAATGCCGTCTTTGCTCCCTCGCTCTCCTCGCCGTCCTTTTCGCGCTGTTTCTCGGAGTTTTGCTTATACTCCACGCAAAACTCCGCCGCCGTCTGCGCCGTCTGCGTCAATTGTTCCAACTCGGAAAAAGTCTTGCTTGTCATAACTATTTCGTATACGGATACGCCGATGAGAGCCAGAAAGAACGCCAGCGATATAATCAGCTTTTTCACCAGGCGTTACCTCCCGTTATGCCGACTTCGGCGGTAAAACATTTCGAATGTTTGGGAGACACGTACATTGTGCCGTCCTGTCTTATATCCGCATACAGCACCTGTTTCAAATCGAATACCTTATTCTTTTTCAGCATCTTGACGACCTGCGGTTCGGTTATGCCGGCAAGACGCATATTGTCGGGAACGAACTTGCCGTCGATTACCAGCGCAATCGGGAGCAGTGCGGGCGCGGGCTTTGTCGGGTCGGACGGCTTTTCTATCACGCAAAGTTTGCCGTTGGTTTCGAATATCGCGTATTGTATATCCTTTATGTCGCTGTATCCCGACGAACGCACCGCCTCTATCAAGTCGTTTATGTTCACGTTCATCTTTTTCAGATTTTCGTAATTTATGCCGTCCTTGTCGATGGCTATGACGCTTCTGCCGGACAGCAGTCTGCGCACCGCCATACTCTTTCTGGACAGCCACGAAAAGACGATATGCAAAAACGCCAGCGTGACTATCGGTATCACGCCGTTGTAGAACGGAATATACGGGTCGTTCATAGGTATACACGCGACTTCGGCTATTATCAGCGTTATCACGAGTTCCAGCGGCTGCATTTCGCCGAGCTGCCGTTTGCCCATAAGACGCACGAAGAAGAACACGAGCACGAACGTAACAATCGATTTAATCAATACTATCAGCATACCGATAGTATTTTGCTATTTTGTCTTAATTATGTTTCTCGCAAAAAATCGAGAACCGCCGCGGTGAAGCGCTCGCAGGCAAGGCGGGAAAACTCGTAGTAGTCCCGCACGCTGTCGCCGCCGTCGGACACGCACCGTAGCACGGCGAAGGGCACGCCTGCCGCCGTGCAAATCTGCGCCACCGCGCCGCTTTCCATTTCCACGCCGACGGCTCCGAATTGTTCGCAGATGTTTTTCATAGCCTCCCTGTCGGCGACAAATCTGTCTCCGCTTGCGATTGTGCCTACGACGTATGCCGCGCCGCCGTTTTTCAACGAGCGGGTCATAGTTTGCGTTATACTTTTATCGGCGGCAAAATACGGCGAATCGAAGCCGGCAACCTGTCCGAGAGCCAGACCGTCGGCGGTTGCGTCGAAGTCGTGCTGAACGCATTTGTCGGCAACAATTATCGTGCCGATACCGCAAGTACCCGCGCAAAGTCCCGTATTTATCACCGCGTCCGCGCCGAACTCCGACAGCGCGATTGCCGTCGCGCACGCCGCCGCCGCCTTGCCTATACCGCTTTTTATCACAACGACGTCTTTTCCGTTTATCTTACAGACCAGGCATTCCACGCCCGCAACCGTGCGTACTTTCGCGTCTTTCGCCGCTTTTTTCAAAAGCTCTACTTCGTTGTCCATTGCCGCTATGACAGCCGTCATAAACCTTTCTCCTTTATCTTTTCGCCTATTTGAGTTTGAACGTCATTCTCGCCGGGTTATGGTCGGAGTATGCAAAATCCAAATCTATGTTTTCTATCCCCGTCACTTCCACATTGTCCGACACTATGAAACCGTCGATTACGACGGTGTAATCCACGCCCTTTTCGTACGGGATATCCGCGCCTCTGCAAGTCGGGGCGTTTGTCGCGGCGGCGATTTTATATCCTTCCGTCAAGTCTTCGTCGGTCAAATCGTATACCCATTCGGGGCGTTTCTGCTGCGATTCGAACAGTTCCGCCGAATCGGCTATATCGTGGTTGAAGTCGCCGCCGACAATCACGTAGTTGTCTTTTGTCTTTTCTTCTTTCAGAAACTCGTTTAAAAACGCAAGCTGTTCCGCCCTTATCGTGCCGCCCTTGTCGTATGCCGACATATGCGAATTGACGAGCACGAGCTGTTTGCCGTCCTCCAAATCGTAGCGGCAGGCGGAGAACGCTCTGTCTAGGTCGAGGAACTTGGAAAAGCCCGTGGAAATCGGATAGCTGCGCCGCAGTGCGGAGTTTATTTTATATTTGGACAAAGTGACGAGTCCCGCATTGCTTGCCCCGTGGGGGTCGTTAAACGGGTAAAACAGGTATGCCGAATGGAAGTTGCAGGCATAGACGCTGTTATAGCCTTGCAAAGCGCGGAATTCCGCGAGCTGATTTATTTTATACGAGCGGTCGGCTTTTTCGTCCACTTCCTGCAAGAGCACGAAATCGGCGTCCTGCTTTTCGACCGCATTCAACGAACCGTCGGTGTTCTTCCTCACGGACTCGTAGCTCAAACCCTTGCCGTATTTTCCCTGTGTCTTTCTGCCGTCCTTCATAACGCCCGTATCCATAAAAAAGGAATAGTCCGGACCGTATGCGCCGAAGCCTATATTATAAGTCAGTATGCTGTACTGCCTGTCTCTTTCCACGCCGCCGCCGATTTCTCCGACGACTTCGAGCGCGGTATTATCGGGGATACGGCTGTATTGACCGACGACGTACAGCACATATGAGCCGACTGCCAAAATGACGGCGGCGAGCAAGCCCGCGACTGCCGCCAGCGTTATTTTCAATATTCGTTTGGTTTTCGGTTTCATTCGTTGTCCTCTCTCTTTTGCGAATATACGGTTAGTATATCACAAAAAGAGCGGCAGGTCAAACGGATTTATTCCGCGTTGTCTTTCGGCAAAGCGTCGTTTGCGCCCTGCGCTTCCGACTGCGGCGCGCTCTTTGCCTTTTTGGGCAGAGATACGAATTTTTTGAGTATCTTGCGCAGAGGAAAGCAGAGCGCGGTCGCGGCGGCAATCTTTATTGCGTCGCCGATGAGAAAGGGCGCGACGCAAGCCGAGAACGCGACGGCGAAGGAGACCTTTGCCTGCAACATATAGAACAGCGTGCCGCAAGCGTATAGCGCAGTCGTTCCCGCAATCATTGCGAGCGGATATATCCACGCCTTATTTTCCCACCTGTCTATGATTAGACCGATTATCAGCGCGCACGGGATATAGCCGAATATGAAACCGCCCGTCGGTCCTACGAGTTTGAAGAAACCGCCCGTGAAATTAGTGAACACCGGCACGCCGAACGCGCCGAGCAGCACAAACGTCAGAACCGCCGCCGTGCCGCGCTTGAAGTCCAGAAGCGACGCGGCTATGTACACGCCGAGCGAGCCGAAGGACAGCGGTATCGGTCCTATATTCACGGCAAACGGCGACAGCACGCAGACGAGAGCGGCGAGCAGTGCGGTGTAGGCGATTATCTTTGTCGCCGACCTGTCCAATATGTTTTTCTTTTCTTCGGTTCCGTTTTTCATAAATGTTTCTCCGTTATTTGATTTTGAGCGACACTTCGCCCGCCGAAAACTTTATTTTCTTTCCGTCCTTTTCCAGCCACAGACTGCAATCGTCGTCTATACAAAGCGCGGTTGCCGCGTAATCGCCGTTGACAATCACTTCTTTGCCCACGATGCAGGAGCGGCTTTTATATTCGTTCAAAAACTCACCGCTCTTTATTCCGCGCTCCAAGTTTTTGAGACCGTCCAGCACGGCGGCGGCAAGCTCGCACCTGTCTATTCTCTTTCCCGACGAAGTTTCCACATCGGTGGCTATTTTTGCAAGTTCCGGCGGAAAAGAATTTTTCGCCACGTTTATGCCTATTCCGACAGCGGCGTATTCCAGAGAGCCGCCCTCCAAGCCCATACCGCCCTCCGTCAGTATTCCGCAAATCTTTTTGCCGTCCATATACAAGTCGTTGACCCACTTGATTTCCACGCGCTTGCCGCACAGATTTTCCACGGCTTTTGCCGCCGCGACTGCGACGAAAGCCGTTATTTTTCCGCAATCGGACAGCGTCAGGCAGGGTCTTACGACCGCACTCATATACAGCCCTTTTCCCGACGGCGAGGCGAACGAGCGTCCCAATCTTCCCCTGCCCGCGCTCTGGCGTTCGGCTATGACTGCAAAGTCGCGTTTGCCGAGCGCGGCGGCTTTTTTGGCGACGTCGTTTGTCGAAGTCGTTTCCGACAGCGTTTGCACTTCCCATTCGGTATTCAGATATTTGCGCACCCTTGCCGCGGAAAGCACGTCGGTATTGTTCAGGCGATAGCCCCTGCCTGCGGCGGCTTCTATATCGTAACCCTCTTCGCGCAGTTTTTTCACGCACTTGTTCACGGCGGCGCGGGACACTCCGAATTTGATTCCGAGCTGTTCTCCGCTGGCGTCGCCGACCAGCAGTCTTTCGATTATTTTGTCTTTGAGTTCCATAGCCACATTATAAAATATATGCCGCCGCAATGTCAACCGAATTTCGGTTGACGGTTTACAACTTTTGAACGGCAGGCATTGTTTTTGTTTTCGGGCAAAAAAAGCGGAAGTTCGGCGCGAGGCGCGGAAAACGGCGCGCGAATTTTTTCAAAGCGCGCGGACATCTCGGTGCGGAAAAACGGCGCAAAAAAAAAGAGAGCCGCGGTCAAATCCGTCGCTCTCTTTACTTTTCGATTGTTACATCAGCGGTATTTCGGCAAGATATACTATGTCGCCGCGTTTTGCCGCGTCGCCCTCCGCAAGCACGGCGGCTTTCACTGCCACGGTTGCGCCCGCCTGTTCGACGAGGCTTTCCATTGCGCTTATCGAACCTCCCGTGGAAATCACGTCGTCCACGACCGCCACACGTTTGCCCTTTAAAAGGCAAACATCGGAAGCCGACAGATACATAGTCTGCAAATTTTGCGTGGTTATCGATTTCACGCGCGATTCTATGCCGTCTTGCATATAGAGTTTTTTGGACTTTCTGGCGACGGCGTAGAATTCGTGACCGAGGTTTCTCGCCAGACAGTGGGAAAGTTGGAGTCCCTTGCTCTCCGCTGTCAGCACGACATCGAACTCGTAATCTTTCAATTTCTCCGCGAGTTTCTGCGCGCAATACTCGGTCAGTCCGACATTGCCGTGCAAGTTGAAGAATGCGATTTTGACGCTGTCGGACAGCGCGATTATCGGCAATTCTTCCTTTCTGCCGCATATATCCGCGACGTATTTTTCTTTCATAGCTTTCTCCCGTTACGGCTCGATGTCGGGCGCGGGTTCGGTTTTCACGACGTCCAAGTGAACATTCACATCGAAGCTTGCTGCGCCGAACGTCACCGTCACGGTTATCTCCCTGTAACCAGCTTCGGATTCCTGCGTCGTTTCCGCCGTCAGAGTGCTGTTCTCGTCTATACCGACGGTCACGTCCGCCGTTTTGCTCTCCACGGAAACTATTCCGCCCATATATTCGGGAGCGACTATCTTATTTCCAACAAACTCGATGCCTTTCAGCGTCACCGCATACTCGAACGTTTTGTCGCCGTAATGCACGGTCGTCACTTTTACGACGACGGCGAACTCGGCGTCCTTGCCTTGAAGTTTGGTCCAATCGATTGCCGCGCTGCGCTTATCTTCCGCTATCGTCACGACGGAATCGGCGGTTCTCGCCGTTTGCGTCACCGAAACTATCTCCGCGTTTTCCGCGGCTTTGGCAAACGATATAGTCGCGTCGGCGGCGTTCACCGTCATTTCGAAATCGCTTTCCTGCGGAAGCGGCTCGGCATTTGCCACGGTCACGGTCTGCGTATACTTTCTGCCGGCGTAAGGCGACTGCTTATCCTTGACCTCGGCTATTGCTATCACGGTGACGTCGCCTGCCGCAATATGCGTTACGGTCGCGGTGTTGCCGACGACAGCGACGGTTGCGTTGCCGCTCGTCACATACGCTTCTACGGTAAACTCTTCGCCCCATTCCAATGCGGAATCGGTCACGTTCACGACGAACGTCGGTTCTGTTTCAGCAGTGACGATGTGCGTTATCACCGTTTTGAGTTCGAGGTTTTTATATGCGCCGCTCTTTACTTTCGCAGTCACTTCCACGACCGTTACGCCGTCCGCCGCAAGGCGGTTTTCGGTGAACGTGCCGTCGAACGTATCGTCGGCTTTCAGTCCGGAGAACGTCGCGTATGCTTTGCCCGACACGACTTTGTATGTGACGTCGAAGTCCTCGGCGTTATCGACGGATACGGTTTTGTTCGAGCCGCTGCCCGTCACCGCGACCGAAAGCGTCGGTTTTTCCGCGATTTTGACGGTCACGGTTTTTTCCAGCGTCTTTCTTGCGGCTTTTGCCGTGACTTTGACGGTGTACTCGCCTGCCGCGCTTGCCGTCAGAAGTTCGTTTTTCAGCATTGCTCCGCCCGTCGTTTCCACGAGTTCGCAGCGAATTTCGGCATTTGCCGCGCCGCTTACCTCGGCTTTGATTTCCACTATGTCGCCTATTGCAAACTCGGCTTGCGC
Organism: uncultured Christensenellaceae bacterium; assembly: GCA_910588155.1. Lineage (GTDB taxonomy): Bacteria > Bacillota > Clostridia > Christensenellales > Pumilibacteraceae > MGBC157735. The sequence continues at coordinate 68,051 of CAJUPB010000010.1, read as the reverse complement.
CGTGCCGCCGCTTACTGCCTCGACGTCGAGTTCTCCCAAATCTATCGCAGTGAACGATACGGGTCGCAAAGTTCTCTCCGCCGTCAGCGTCGAGCCGTCCTGCACGACGGTCACTTTCGGCGTGAAGGTTTTGACACCCGCCGAAACCGCATACACTTTGACGGACAGGCTGTTTGCGCCGCCGCTTACGGTTATCACGTTGCCGACCACGTTGTCCGCGGCGTCGGCTTCGACCGTCGCGCCGTCCAATCCGTCCAACGTTATCTTATTGAACTTGCCGTCTACGGAAGCAAACGTATATTCGTTGTAAGTTTCGCCGTTTGCGACTGCCGTCGTCGCAAGCGTGTCTGCGGCGTTCGCCGTCATTTCCACGGTGGGCAGCGTCACTACCGTCAACTGCGCCGCAAACAGAGTCAAGTCGGTCTTGTTTGCCAGAGAATATGTTATTTCCAGCTTTTCGCCGCCGCTGCGCGCGTCGTAGTCGCAGATTATTCTCACGCCGTTTTCGATGGTTTCCTGTCTCACTGCGCAATCGGCGCCGTCGCCGCCCTGCACTTTCGCAACGGGGGTTCCCGTCACTATATAGTCGGCTGCCGTCACATCGACGGTTACCGTCAATCTGTCTCCGCTCACGAGCGACAGAACGTCGCCGCTTGCCGCCGAACCGTTGACGCTTGCCGAAGCGGTCACGTTCACGACGGTCGGAAGTATTTCTATTTCGAACTCGCCGACATACGTGCCGAATGCGGTATCGCTTGCCGTGATTTTCACGTTTGCGAACTTCGAAACCCTTTCGGCTTCGGGAACATTGCTCGTGTATACGTTGGCGTGCGGCACTACCTGCACTCTCGCGCCGTCGACTATCACGAGGTCGGAATCGGTTTCTATGCGTGTCACGCCCGAAGCCGTTGCCGAACCGAGCCCGCCGAACACGAAGTCCGCCGTCGAAAGCGTTTTGGTGTCGCCGTTTTTGAGTTTCAGCTCCGTACCGCCAGCCAATGCGAGTCCGCGCACTCTGACGGAGAACGTAACGGGTTTCAGCGCTTTCGAGTCGCCGAATATGCCGCCGCTTACCGTCGGGTTTGCCGTCACGGCTGCCGTTCCGCCCGCGCCGATTTTCGCCGTCAGTTTATCTCCGCTCAACGTTGCTATGCTCTCGTTATCCAGCGAATACGTCGCGCCGACCTTGACGCCGCCCGCGTCCGCCATAGAGAGCGTTATGCTCTCGCCGGCGGTTACGACATAGTCGCCGCTGCCCGCCTGCGCCGTCGGAAGCACGCAGAGCGTGTATTCGAAGGTATCGGCGTAAGCGCCGTGGCTGCCGCCGTCGAAGGTCACTGTTATTTCCATTCTGACCTCGCCGCCCGATGCGGTGGACTTCGCGGTTATGCGGTAGAACTTCTCCTGTCCGACCGTTTCGCCGACGAGTTTTTCTATATCGGCAAAGCCGCCGCCCGACAGGATTCTTGCCGTCACGGTGTATGCGTCGCTCTCGTCGCCGTCCGTTACCGTGAATGCGTCGCAGACGTCGAACGTCTGTTTGCCGTCCGCGCCGTTCAGGAACACTTCGCCCGAGGTTTTGCTCGCCTTGGATTTGCTTATGCCCTGCACGGTTATATCGAATTCATAAGTAAGTCTTGTGCCGGCATAGTGTCCGCTTGTGACTTCCAACGTGGCGCGCACGGCGGCGATTCCGCCGTTTTCCGTGACGAGAGCGACATAGCCTTTCTTTCCGTCCTTATCAATCAGCGATATGAGGTTATCGCCCGAAACGACGTCGTAGCGCACCGTATAATTGCCTTTGAATGCGGCGTCCTTGACAAACGTCGGCTCGAACGTGGAATCGGCGTTTACAGCAACGGTCAGCGAATCGGGTGCGCCGTTCATCGTGAACTTGGCTTTGGATTCGCCCGTCGTGTAATATCTGCCGTTCTTTTCCAGCGAAAGCCACAGGCTGACGTCTCCCGGATTATCCACTCTGAAACGCCATTCCGCCGTCGTTCCGCTCATCTTCGGGTATGACGGAACTTCGCTCAACGCATTGCCGCTGACTTTGAGCAGTCCCGCTTTGAGTTCGTCCAAAGTGAACGTTTCTCCCGTCGCCGCAAAGTCGACGACGTAGCTTATTATCTTCTTGTCGGCATTCTCGACGTAGTCGGCTTCCACCGTGCCGCTTATTACGGTTGCGGTTTCGTCCGTGCCGCTTGTTTCCACCAAAGACAGCGTGGACTCGATACTGTTTACGTCGCCCTTGACGCCGAACGTATACGAACCCGCATCGAACGTCTTGCCGTATTTATTCAGCACCGCGCTCACCGTGAAACTGCCCACCTTATCGAACGTGACCGCTCCGCCCGCGCTCGGAACGCTCTGACCCGCGTTGCCGCTTGCCGTGAACGAGAGCACGTATCCGCCGCGGTTTACCGTCTTATACGAGCCGCTGCCGAGCGTGAGTATTCTGCCGTTTGCTACGGGTGCGTTGTTTTCGTCGGTTATCTCGAACAGAGGCGCGGCGAAAGTCCTGTCGGCGGTCAGCGTTATTTTCGCCGTTGCCGTTGCCGACTGCGCGACTTGTTTTCCGCCGACCTTCGCGCTCACGACGAAAGTATACGTCTTTAAGTCGTCGGAAGTCGCCGTGTCTATTTTGCTCGTATCGACGGTGAGTTTGCCGTCCGCATAAGAGAATATTTTGCCTGCGCCGACCTCGTCGCCCGTAAGCGTCACGTCGGTGATTTCATACTGCGCGTCTACGCCGCTTTCCACTTTTACGGCAAATTCCGTCGCGGGAGCGTCGTCCATCAAATTGACCGTCTTATGGTCGGTGCTCTGACCGCCCAAAGACACGGAGAGTTTGGGTACGACCGCAGTCACGTTGACGGTCTTTACAACGTCGTAGCTTTCGGCGTTCGGCGTGGACTTCGCCCTTATGACGAAGCTCTGTCTGCCCGCAGTGCCCGTGAAGCGCAGCACGTTGTCCGTAATCGTGAACACGCCGCCGCTTGTCGTCGTCGTCCATTCCGCGCCGGCATAGGGATTCATACCGTTTGCGCCGACCAGCGTTATGAAGTCCGCGAGATTTATGTCGGTCGCCGAAGTGCCGTCGTATATGCGCGTTATTTCCACGGAGCCGGGAGACGCGCCCGCGGTCTGTCCGTCGAACGTCGTGCGGATTTCCGTCACTTTATTGTTCACGCGGATTGTCACATATTCGCTCTTGTCGCCGAAGCTCGCCTTTATTCTGAAAGTGCCGCTGCTTATCTTCACCGTCACTTTGCCGTCCGAGGAGACGGTCGCCGCCGCCGAGTATTCGCTGTCGTTGTTCGGGTTCACGACCTTATAAGAAACCGTATCAGTCGTTTCGGCGTTTGTTCCCGCGTTGTACACTCTCGCTCTGACGTCCACAATCTGCGCGGTGTCGAACACGTCTCTTGCGTTCGAATCGTCGAAGCGAAGCAGCGTCGCGGAAGTCGTCAGCGTCAGCGTGACCGTCGCCGATTCTTTGCCGTCGCAGACGGCTTTCAGTTCGTAGAGGTCGCTGCCGATGTTCGTCACGTCGTTTTTGTAAACCAACTCGAAGCTGCCGTCCGCCTTTTTCGAGATATTGAATACTGCGGTCGCATCGTTTTCGGCAATCGGGGTTCTGTTTCTTGTTATTATATAATCGACGTTGCCGCGGCTCGGATTGTCTACGCCGCTTACTCCGCCGTTGAACACCGCGCCGAGCGGCTGCGCCTGCGTGCCGCTTGCGCCCGTCGTTTCGACGTTATGCGCGGTTGCCGCGGTATAAGTCGTGCCGTTTACGGAAAGGTCAAGCGAATACACTCTTACCTTAACTTCCACGTTTATGCTGCCCGTGAAAGTATTGATTAACGTATTGCCCGCCGTTCCCGCGGCGCCTTTGTCCGCCACGTATTCTCTCACAGTCACCGACACGCCCGTCCTGCCGACAGCCTTGCCGTTGGACGCGATTTCCAATCTGCCTGTATTTCTGTCATAGAAGAAAGACAGTTTTCCGCCGCTTGCCGAATCGGTCACGTCGGCGATTTGAATCGTATAGTAAGTGTTTCCGAGTTCGGACACGTAGTATTCGGAAGCGTTGAACAGAGGTTTCACCGCAAGCGAAGTCTTGGGCATTTCGCCTGCCGCGCCGATGGTCAGCGTCAAATCGTTATTCGGAGATTCGCCCGTGAAGTCGCCGAGCATTACTCCCTGCGACGGAGCGTAGACGTGAATTCCGATTTTCTGCGAGCCGTCGTTTTCGTCGGTTATCGACGGCAAGAGCTGCAAATTCACGTTGCCGAATTCGCCGCCGTCCGCACGTATGACGAAGCTGCCCCTATGCACCATATCTTTGGCGTCGGTCACGTCGCTCGGCTTGCCCGGCTTGCTAATCAGTTTCAGCGCGTCGCCCGTGGCGGGGTCGTAAAGTCCCGCTATGCCGGCGTTGCTCATTGCGAACCTGACGTCGTCGAACTTGATGTAGTCCTTGCCGTCCGTCGGGAACGGGTATTTGATTTCGTAGTACACGGTTATCTCGCTGTCTGCGGAATCTTTGAGTGCGGACAGCCAGATGCTTTCTCCGTCCGCATACGCGTTTGCATACGCCGAATCCTTATACAATTTGACGGACGCGGTTTGCAGCGTTCTGTTTTCCACGGAGTATGTTATGCGCATACTGCCGAAACTTGCCTTGAACTCTATGACGGCTTTCGCGCTGCCCTCCGCGACCTGCGGCATAGCAAATTCCGTAGTGTCGGTATAGCTCTGTTCGTTGTACAGCGCGCTCACTCTTTCCAAATTGCCGTAGCGGGCGGTTTCGTTGCCGTAGGATATTGCGCGGCTGAAAGTCGGGCTGCCCGTGTCGCCGCCCGTTCTGATGTGCGCCGCAAGCGCGACGGACACCGTGCTGCCGCCCGACGCATAGTCGATGTAGTTGCCGTCTTCGTCCGCGGTCAGACCGTTGACGGAGAGCTTGTCGATTTTTCTCGTCAGCGTCAGCGAGTAATACGCCGCAACGCTGTCGTCGTTGTAATCGCCGTCGGCGGGATAGAACGCTATGCCCATTCTGTCCACGCCGCTTATCTTGTTTTCCAGAGCCAGCGCGTACAGGTCTTTGAGGAGGTACACGTATTTCGCGCGGCTGTTTCCGTTGCCGCCGACCGCCACGAGAGCGCGCGCTCTCATATCGTCGAGACTTGCGCCGTTGCCGCCTATCGCGTCGAAGTCCTCTTTCGTGAAGAAGTACACGTAGCTGTTTTGCTGTTTGTCGCTGCCGGCAAGGTAGTCGTCCTCGACGGGGTTGCTTGCCGTCAGCATTCTCGCGCGGTGATTGAAGAATATGGCGAGCGAGTATGCCTGCGGCTCGCGCTCCTTACCCGACGCATACTTTTGTTTGACCGTCGGAAGCGAAACGGAAACAGGGTCTTCGATATAACCGTAAGTCAAGCCGTCGGCATATTTGTCCAGCACTATTTCCAACGGCGTGTCTATTATGTTCACAGTCAGCACGAGTCTGTTATGTCCGCTGTCGCTGCCCGAAAGCGTGTAGATTATCGTCGCGCTCGCGGACGTGGACTCCAACACCTTCGGGGTCAATCTCGAATTCAGACTTGCCGAAGTCAGCGACAGGTTTTCGCCGTTTTCCGCGGACACTGTCGTTCTGCCGATACCCGCATTCTGTGCGGGATTACCGCTGTTATCCGTGAATTTCACGAGGTCGCCGAGCGTGAAGTTGGTTGCCTGACCGCTCATATTGAGCGTCAGCGTGGCATTCATTTTATGGGTATTGTCGGGCACGGAATGTACTTCGAATTTCGCGTAGTCGCGTATGAAACCGTTGTCGGTATCCTTAAACTTCTCGTCGAAATCCTCTATGAATTCTATCCTGTGCGCTTCCGCGACGGGGTTCATATTCACCGTCAGTTTGGCGTTTTCCGATTCCGCCACAAGCGGCGTTATGACTATCTGCACCGCGCCGTCGCCTATTTCCGCCCTGACGGTGTAATTCACGGTCGCCTGCATTACAACCGCGCCGCTGGGGAGTTTGGACACCTGCGCCGCCGTGTTTATTCTTATGATACCGTCGGAGTCCATACCCTGAAACTCTATCGCGGAGTTCGGGTTTTCCACTTTCACGTCGGCAAGGAACTGTTTTCCGTCCACCTTTTCCGCCGTGACACCGTATATTACGTAGCTCAACACTATGCTGCCGTTGCCGCCTTTGACCGCCACGGCGTTGTATTCGTTGGACGGCGCGCCGCTGTAATCTTCGCCCGCATAGTAGCCGAAGTTTGCCGCACGGTATTTGACGTCCACGATAAACTCTATCGAGGCGGACAGACTGCCGGGCGTTCTGTCCGTCATTTTCACTTTGACGCTGCCTGCGGACTCGGCGCGCAGAGCCAGGTTGCCGTTCTGCAATTTGTGCTGTTTTACTGCGCCGGAAGGCATTGTGGAATTCTCTTCCGTTATCACAAGCGGTGCGATGTTTCTTGCCCAATCGCTCTTTCTCGACCAAGGCGTGACGGCTATGTGCGACTGCAAATCGAAAGCCTGACCGACGTACATCGAAATTCTCTTGACGCCGTTTTGCGACGCGGGAGGTTCGGTCGTGCCGACGGGCTGTTCGAACAGGCGGTATTTGGTTATGATATTCATTTGTTCGGGCGTCTTTACGTTGACCCGAATCTTTATTTCGAACTTTTCGTCGTTGTTATACTCGTTGAAGCCGACGGTTATGATTGCCGTTCCCGTCTTTTTGACGTCGAAAGAGAACCTGTCGGTATTCTCCGGCAAGTACATACCCATTGTCACGATGTCATCGGAATCGACGGAAACGACGATGGAATCGGAATAGATGACGTCTCCGCCCGGCGTTCTTTCTTCCGTCGGGATATGCGACACGACGGCGCTGTTATTGAATTTGTCCACGAACGGGAGCTGTTTGATTCTCGCACCGAAGCGCGTTCTGCTTGCCACGAGCGGAATATCCACGGTATACTCGCGGTCGGATATTTTCTCCATTGCAGCGGGGTTGTCTGTTTCCGAACCCGGGAAAATCGACGTCAATTCGGCGTCTGACGCGCCCTTGTCTCTGACCGTCACCACAAGCGGCACTTCCACGACGCTTTTGCCGTTTTTGTCGGTCTGACCAGAATGCACGGTTATCGTCACTTTGGAATTGTTCGGCGTCTTTGACGACGGTGTGAACTTGCAATATATATATTTGACGTCTCCGTCCTCGACGATTGTTCCGCCGACCGAAGAGTTGTTCAGTTTTTTGACGCTGTCCTTTTCTTCCTGCGTTATCGTATCGGGAGTTTTATTGTCGAAGCCGGGCAAATCCCAGACGACCGAAGTATCGACTTCGCCGCTGTAACCGACGACGGCGCACGCTACGTATTCCTGACCTTTGACGGCAACAAGGGTTCCGTCGTCGTCCACATACAGATTGTGCGTCACGCTTATGCCGCTCACCTCACCCGTCGACGCGTTCGGCTTTATCAGATACAAAACCAAAAACAGCACCGTCGTCGCGAGCAGCACTCCCATTATTATGTAAAAGATTATATTCTTTTTCTTGTTTACCGGCGTTAATTCTATGACTTTATCCGTTATTGCCATCTTTTAAAACACTCCACGGTAATTTTTATTATCTATATCATACCACATCGCAAAGCAAAAGTCAATAACTTTTTAGCACTCTCGGCGTGAAAGTGCTAACACTCCGACAAAGAGAGTAACAAACTCAAAGCGAGTTATCCTCGTAAAAAAGCGTTGACAAGACAGCCGCCGCTGTGCTACAATAGGTTATATATTCATAAAAATACGGAAGGTGTATGACGATATGGAAAGAATAGCGGACGCCGCCGTGGCTTTGAGAATTGCCACACGAAAGGCGTGTATGGGAAACGAACACGGCAAAAAGAAGAACACTCTGTCTTTGGAAACCAAAATTCTCTTTCTCATAAAGGACAAGCCGCTGACGCCCAACAACATAACGGACGCGCTTGCGCTGCAAAAGAGCAATCTGGCGTCGCTTGCCAGACGGCTGGAAGAAGGCGGACTCATCATCCGCAAGAAGCTCGCGGGAAAGCGTGACACGGCATATCACATCACGGACGAAGGAAAAGCGTATCTCGACGAAAAGCTCGGCGTCATCGAAGAGAGTTTCAAGCAGTTTCTTTCGGAAGAAAAAGAGTACCTCGACGCAACGGAAGTTTTGAATGCGGCGACGAGGCTGCTGTCGTTTATTCAATAAGCGGTTTTTTACGGCAATCCGTGCCGTTGCCGCATATAGAAATATAAAAGTTATTTAAGGAGCAAGGCTTTTTGTCGAAGATTGAAAAAGACCTCGAATCGGTGCTTAAACACGACCCCGCGGCACGCAGTCGTTTGGAAGTCATTTTGACTTACGGCGGTTTTCACGCGCTTGTGATGTACCGCTTCGCGCATTTTCTGCACCGTCACCGCTACAAGCTGCTTGCGCGGATTGTCAGTCAGATTGCCAAGTTCTTCACGGGCATAGAGATACACCCCGCCGCCGTCATAGGCAGCGGAGTATTTATTGACCACGGCGCGGGCGTGGTTATCGGAGAGACCGCCGTCGTCGGCGACAACGTGCTTATCTATCAGGGAGTGACGTTGGGCGGCACGGGCAAGGACAAGGGCAAGCGCCACCCCACCATCGAGGACAACGTTATGATTAGCGCGGGCGCGAAAGTTTTGGGTCCGTTTACCGTGGGTCGCGGCGCGAAAATCGGCGCGGGTTCCATAGTCTTGAAGGAAGTGCCGCCGAATGCCACGGTGGTCGGAGTTCCCGGTCGGGTCGTGCGCATAGACGGAGAGCGCGTGGACGACTGCTGTCAATCCCTCCCCGACCCTATGGGTGACGAAATCTGCAAGCTGACCAAGCGCGTGGAAGAGCTGGAACGGCTTTTGAACGTCAAAAACGATATAGACGAATAACGAGGTTTATCATATGTTAAGACTTTACAACACGCTGACGCGCAAAAAAGAAAATTTTGTGCCTATCGACGAAAAGCGGGTCACGATGTATTCGTGCGGTCCGACGGTGTACAACTTTGCGCACATCGGCAATCTGCGCACCTACGTCTTTACCGACCTGCTGCGCCGCGTACTCAAATACGACGGTTTCAAGCTGAAAGGCGTTATGAACATCACCGACGTCGGACATTTACTGTCGGACGGCGACGAAGGCGAGGACAAGATGGAGACTGCCAGCCGCAAGCAGGGCAAGTCGCCCGAAGAGATAGCCGCATTTTACACGGCGGCTTTTCTGACCGATTTGAAGCGGCTGAACATCGGCTTGCCCGAAATTCTCGCAAAGGCAACCGACCACATCGGCGATATGCTGGAATACGTCGGCGTGCTTGTCGAAAAAGGTTATGCGTATCAAACGGCGGACGCGGTTTACTTCGATATTTCCAAGTTCCCCGAATACGGCAAGTTGTCGAGGCTCAAACTCGACGACCAGATTGCGGGCGCGCGCGTCAAAGTCAACGAGAGCAAGCGAAATCCCGCGGACTTTGCGCTGTGGAAAATCGCCGAGCCGAACCACATTATGAAGTGGGACTCGCCCTACGGCAAGGGATACCCCGGCTGGCACATCGAGTGTTCGGCAATGAGCCGCAAATATCTCGGAGAGGTGTTCGACATTCACACGGGCGGCGTGGACCACATACCCGTACACCACGAAAACGAAATCGCGCAGAACGAGGCGCGCGCCGGAAAAAAGACCGTCAACTACTGGTTGCACGGCGAATTTATGTGCGTGGACGGCGGCAAGATGAGCAAGTCTTTGGGAAACACGTACACCATAGACAATCTCGTCGAGCGCGGCTATCGCCCGCTTGCTTTCAGATATTTCTGTCTCAACGCGCATTACCGCAAGAAACTGAACTTCACGTTCGAATCTATGGACGCGGCGCAAACAGCGTATTTGCGGCTTCTCGACCTCTTATACAAGCACAAGAATTCTTCGGCGGAAATCTCCCCCGACACATTAAACGTATATACGGAAAAATTCAATGCGGCAATAGACGACGACCTCAACGCGCCCTTGGCGTTGGGCATTCTTTGGACGATGCTTAAAGAGCCGTTCAGCCGCAAAATTTACGAAACCGCGCTTGTCTTTGACCGCGTTTTGGGACTCGGACTCGACAAGCCCGAACCGCTGAAAGAGGAAAAGACGGAGCAAGCCGAAGTGCCGCAGGAAGTTGCCGCGCTGGTGCTGGAAAGAATCGAAGCGAGAAAGAACAGGGACTGGGCAAAATCCGACGAGCTGCGCGAAAAAATAGACGCTTTGGGATTTAAGGTCATAGACTCGAAAGACGGCTGCCGCGTGGAAAAGAAATAGTCCGCGCCCGAGCTTTTCGGGCGTTTCAAGGCAAAAGGCGGCGTTTTTCGGGCAGGTTTGCCGACTTCGAAAACAAAGGACACTGCAAAATGAAAAGATACAAGCGGGAAAGTCAATCTTCTTACGCGCTCGGAACGACGGTATGTTTCGAGCTTTTGGCGCAGCGAAAACAGCAGGTGCGCGCCGTTTACGTACACCCGAACATCAACGAAAGCGACGGCTATTTCAAACTGCTCGACCTCTGCGAAAAGTATAAAATCGAAGTGCGCAAGGAGAGCAAAATTTTCAACGTTCTCTCCCCGAAAGAGAATTGTTTCGTCATCGGCGAATTTGAAAAGTATCCGTCCGAGCTGTCCCCCGACCGACCGCATATCGCGCTTGTTTCGCCGAGCGGAAGCGGCAACGTCGGAACGATTATGCGGACTATGCTGGGTTTCGGTTTCAAGGACCTCGCGCTCGTCTTGCCGTGCGCCGACCCGTTTTCGCCCGAAACCGTGCGCTCCTCTATGGGCGCGGTGTTCTCGCTGAACGTCAAGGAGTATCGCTCGTTCGAAGAATACGTCGAGGAGTTTAAAACGCACGCGCCGTACCCGTTTATGCTTACCGCAAGCAAGCCCGTCGGCGAAGTGAATTTCCTTTTTCCATACACGCTGATATTCGGAAACGAAGCGCGGGGCTTGGAGGAAAAGTTTGCCGCTCTCGGACAGAGCGTCATCATTCCCTGCTCGCGCGACGTGGACAGTCTGAACCTGTCGGTTGCGGCGGCGATTGCGATGTACGAGGCAAAGAAACGCACATAAAAAGCGAAGAAAACGGGGATATGCTTTTCCCCTGACCCCTTCGCTTTTTTTTAAGCGGACAATTTTTTTTGATTGCTTTTTCTTAATAAAATGTTTTTTGAAATTTAATTTGTGTATTTTGATATGTTTGTTTTTTGTGTGTTTTGTATGTACTTTTTTGTGTCAGTTTTTTGAATATTTAATACGTTACTTTTTTGCATAAAAAAGTAACCAAAAACCGCACAGGGGCGGGACACTTTCGACTATGTCCCGCCCCTATGTACCCCACCCCGCAACGATGCCATACTCGGAGGCGTGTTATTCTGTCGCAAGTTTACGGTTCTATCGGGACACGAAGTGAAAGCAAAAATATTTTAAACACACTGCAATTCCGAAGTGCAATGTTTATGTGCAGTCAGTGCCTTTTAATTTAACTTCATAGACGTGATACTCGTCCAAAATTTCACACTCGGGTAACTCTATTTTGCTGTAAACATATTCCATTAAATTCTCGTATCGGCGGTAGAATTCTTTATCGCACTTTATTCCGACGTTACGCAGCATTTCCAAATACATATACGCAAATTCCAACATAGAATTTATTTTAATACAGACGTTCGGCGTGCTCTTTTCGTTTGATTGCGCTGTTTTATTTTTTTCCGTTTTTTCTTTCCCCATTGTTTCACTTGTCATATACAAACCTTTCTACCGTTCGCCGTAGTCGCATTATTTGAGTAAACACACACATAAAAGTATAATACTACGTGTAATGCACGTAAGTCAAGTATTTTACGTGTATTTCACGTAAAATTGTTTATGAGGTGCTACAAAATGATAATGCTTGAACAGATACGTCAACGAATAACAGAAACTATAAAGCAAAGCGAACTGACTCAAACCGAGTTAGCCCGTCGTTTAGGTGTAGGACAGCAAACCATTTCCGAATATATTCGCGGAAAATCTATGCCTGCTCTTGACACGTTTGCCAATCTTTGCGCGATTTTGGACGTGGACGCGAACGATATTCTTTGCATAAACGAATACAAGCCGAACTGAAAAAAAGCGACGGGACAATCCTTTCAGTCTCTTACGGCGACAGCTCCCCTTCTCCAAAGGGAGTCTTTTTAAGGTTATTGACAGTATCAGAGGTTGAGTATATAATAGCTTGTGTATTTCTTGTCTGTGGCGGCTCGCTGAAAGATTCCTCGACTGCGCTCGGAATGACAGCGGCGAGCCGCCGCAGGTAGCGTGACGTTGCACTCGGGTATGGGTCTATCGGAATAGTTTGTTGCAGTTCTATTGCGGGGGATTGCCGCGGTCGCTTCGCTCCCTCGCAATGACAGCGTGTAGGAAGTAAAGGGATTGCGGGTAACGGTTTGCAACGATGATGCAAAAGACTTGTCAACCGCGTTGACCTACATAAAGGGATTTAGGGTGAAACCCTAAATCGTTGCGGGAGTGGAAAATACATAAAGAGGGAGAGGACACAGTCGGAAGTGCCCTCTCCCTCTTTATGAAAATTTCTTGTACGTGACCGAGAGGAAACGCAAGTGTGACATCGAAATGCGGCGCTTATACGCCGTCAAAAGCGTCCTCTCCCTCTTATGAAATCATTTTTATTTTTGCACTTTATCGTTATACACAAGTCCGTTTGCCACGTTCATTTTGCCCTTCAAGAGAGCGCGTCCCGCGTGGGTACGGTTTTCTATCGGGAAGTTTTCCGTGGAGAACGCCGTCATATAACCGTCTTCCATTACGAACACGACTTTATACGGCAAAGTCACATACGACGCGAACACGAGCGTGCCGCCGCTCTTGCCGAAGTCGATTATCTTTACGCCCTTTCTGTATCTGCTCATTACGTCGAGCTGGGACACGAGCACGCGTTTGCAGAAGCTCCTGTCCGTCACGAGCGCGATTTCGCCGTCGCCGTTGACCTGACCTATGAACAGACAGCTGTCGCCGTCGGAGAGCTGTATGCCCTTGACGCCGCCCGCCACTCTGCCTTGAAGCGGTATATCGCTCATATCCGCATTCAGGCACATACCGCCTTTCGTGACGAACATCAGCGTGCAATCGGCTTTTTCCTTTTCTATCGCGATAACCTCGTCGCCGTCCTTTATCTTGACTGCCTGGAACGACGATTTGACGACGTTATATTCCGAGAATGCCGAACGCTTGACCATTCCGTCCCTCGTATAGAACAGCAGGTTGCCCTTGGGAAGCGTGTCCATTACGGGAAGCGCGTACACGATTTTTTCGGTCTTGCCCATTTCGCTTATCACCTTATGCGCGGGCATTCCCTTTTCGCGCCACTTGCCGTCCGGCAGGCTTTCCACGTCCGCCTTATAGCAATTGCCGAGGTTTGTGAAGCAGTACAGCGTTTCGTCGCTCTTCGTCTTGACAATTATCGGGCTTATCTCGCTGCCCGTGGACGAATCGGAGAAGTCCTTTGTCGCCATCGTAAAGTTCTTCACCAACATACGTTTTATGTTTCCGAGCGAGTTCACGCAGACGATATAGTCCTCGATGGGCTTTTCGTCGTCGTCGCTCGGCACATTGTAGTCGTCCGCCGATTTCAATATCGTCGTCTTTCTGTTTTCTCTGTATGCCTTTCTGATTTGCAGCAGCTCGGCTTTGACCAAGTCCATCTGCAATTTTTTGGACGCGACGATTGCCGACAGTCTTTCAATCAGCGCCTTGACGTCGGCGAGTTCCTTTTCCAGCTTATAGACTTCCAGATGCGTGAGGCGGGCAAGTCTTAAATCGAGTATCGCCTGCGCCTGTCTTTCGGAAAGTTCGAAGCGTTTGCGCAGTCTGTCCTTTGCTTCCGCGGTGGACTGACTTGTCTTGATAATCTTTATTACCTCGTCGATATTTCTTACGGCTATGACGAGACCTTCCAGAATATGTTCGCGTTCTTTCGCGGCGTCGAGTTCGTATTTGGTTCTTCTCAAAATGACGTCGCGCTGATAGTTCACGTAGTATGCGACTATATCCAAAAGTCCCATAAGCTGCGGCTTGCCGTCGGCGATTGCCACCATATTTATGCCGTAGGACACCGACAGGTTCGTATACTTGAACAGCAGGTCTATTATGGGTTTGGGGTCGCAGTCCTTTTTGACCTTTATAACCGCGCGCATACCGTTTCTGTCCGATTCGTCGGTTATCTCGGCTATGCCGGAGAGCAGTCCTTTTTTGTCCTCTCTGACTTTGAGTATGCTTTCCAACAGCGTCGCTTTATTCACGCCGAACGGGAGTTCGTCCACGACAATCAGTTTCTTGTCGTTGTCGCCGTTTTCGATGTGCACCTTTGCGCGCAGCATTATTTTGCCCTTGCCTGTTTCGTATGCCTTTTCCAGCTCCGTCGCTATTATAAAGCCGCCGCCGGGAAAATCGGGACCTTTGATTATGCGCATCATATCGCCGAGTTTGATTCTCGGATTGTCGATATACGCAATCACGCCGTCGATACACTCCATAAGGTTATGCGGCGGGATATTCGTCGCCAGACCGACGGCTATGCCCGTTGCGCCGTTGACTAGCAGGTTCGGGAATCTGCCCGGAAGTATGTCGGGCTCCATTCGCGTATCGTCGAAGTTCGGCGACCAACGCACGGTGTTCTTATCCAAATCGCGCAAGAGTTCCAACGCGAGCGGGGTCATTCTCACCTCGGTGTAACGCATTGCCGCCGCGCCGTCGCCGTCTATGCTGCCGAAGTTGCCGTGTCCGTCCACAAGGCACGCGCCCATAGAAAACGGCTGTGCCATACGCACCATTGCCTGATATATGGAAGTGTCGCCGTGGGGGTGGTATTTACCCAAGCAGTCGCCGACGACGCGCGCCGATTTTCTGTACGGTTTGTCGGGGGTTATGCCCAACTCGTTCATCGTATACAAAATACGTCTTTGGACGGGCTTCAATCCGTCCTCGACTCTCGGCAGCGCTCTATCGAGAATGACGTGCTCCGAATACGGTATCATCGATTCGTGCATTACGTCTTCCATCGTTTTTTCGAGTATTTTCTGCTTTTCTTTTTCTTCCATCGGTTATTCTCCTCCCCGCTCTTTTGCCGAAGCGGGAACTGCTTTCTGACTTTTTCGGGCTTTTATTTCGCTTCCTGCTTAAATCGGTCTTCCCTATTGAAATTCGCGTGTTCCACTATATATGCCTTACGGAGTTCCACCATATCGCCCATAAGCGTGGAAACCAGCTTTTCCGCTTCCGTCGCGTCGTCTATCGTGACTTTGACGAGAGTACGTTTTTCGGGATTCATTGTCGTGTCCCAAAGCTGGTCGGCGTTCATTTCGCCGAGACCTTTATATCTCTGCACTTCCGCGCCCCTGCCGAACTGCGGTTTCAGCGCCTCCAACTCCTCGTCGGAATAGACGTATTCCACTTTGTCTTTTTTGGCTATTTTATACAGCGGCGGAAGCCCGATATACACGTGTCCTTCCGATATCAAATCTTTCATATAGCGGAAGAAGAACGTCAGAAGTATCGCCCTTATATGCGCGCCGTCCTGGTCGGCGTCGGACAGAATTATGACTTTGTGGTAGTTCAAGTTGTCGACGTTGAAATCCTCGCCGATACCGCTTCCCAAAGCGGAAATTATCGTGCGAATTTCCTCGTTGGCAAGCACTTGGTCGATACGTTTTTTCTCCGCGTTCAGAGGTTTTCCGCGCAGCGGCAATATTGCCTGGAACTTTCTGTTTCTCGCCTGTTTGCACGTTCCGCCCGCGCTGTCGCCCTCGACAATGAACAATTCGTTCAGCTCTGGTTTTTTGCCCGTGCAACTCGACAGTTTTCCGACGAGATTGAAATTGTCGATACTGTTCTTTGCGCGGGTTATTTCCTTTTCCTTTCTCGCCGCCTCTCTGACTTTTGCCGCGAGCAGCGCTTTTTTGAGAATGGTCTCTATGAGTCCTTTGTTCTCGTCGCTCGTGAACAGCGCTTGAAGCTCCTGCGACGTGATACTCTCTATCGCTATGCGGGCTTCGGGATTGCCGAGCTTGGTCTTTGTCTGACCCTCGAACTGAATATTCTGCATCTGAACGCTCATAACCGCCGTCAGTCCCTCGCGGAAATCGTCGCCGAGCAGGTTGTCGTCTTTATCCTTCAACATACCCGTTTTTCTCGCAAGGTCGTTCATAACTTTCGTCAATGCCGCCTTGAAGCCGGTTTCGTGCGTGCCGCCCTCGGTGGTCGGGATATTGTTTACATACGAAAATATGCTGTCGGTATACGCGTCGGTATACTGGAAAGCAAGTTCCATAGAAATATTGTCCTTTTCGCCGGAAATGATTATGGGCTCGGGAAAAAGCGGGGTTTTGGTTTCGTTCAGGTATTTGACGAAATCTATGAGTCCGCCCTCGTAGCAATACTCTCTCGAAAGGAATCCGTTGCCGTGCGGCACCCGCTCGTCGGTCAGCGTTATTTTCGCGCCTTTATTCAAAAAGGCAAGTTCTTTGAGTCTGCGGGATATGACGTCAATGTGGAAATTGACGGTTTCGAACACGCGCTTGTCGGGTTTGAATCTGACCTTCGAGCCGTGCTTGTCCGTCTTTTCGCCCGTGTCAATCAAGTGATATTTGACAAGACCGCCCTTGACTTCGCCGCCCTCTTCGAGCGCTTTGGACTCGAACTCCATTCTGTAAGTCGTGCCGTTCTTGTAGACCTCGACGACCGTCCATTCCGAAAGCGCGTTCGTGACCGACGCGCCCACGCCGTGCAAACCGCCGGAATGGGAATAGTTGGAGTTGTCGAATTTGCCGCCTGCGTGAAGCTGCGTGAAAACCACTTCCACGCCCGACACGCCGAGTTGCGGATGGATATCAACGGGGATACCTCTGCCGTCGTCCTCGACCGAAACCGAGCCGTCGGCGTGAACGGTGACGTTTATCGTCGTGCCGTAACCGTTGGCGACTTCGTCCATAGAGTTGTCCACTATTTCCCACAGTATGTGGTGAAGTCCTTTGACGCCCGTCGTGCCTATATACATACCGGGGCGCAGTCTGACTGCGTCCAGACCTTCGAGGACCTTTATGTTATTCGCGCTGTAATTCTGCATTTTCTCCTCCTCTGCCCTGCTTTTAATGCCGGACAGCTTTTTCGGCTTTTCCGCTTTTGACGCATTATTCTTCAATTATAGCACAAAATTTCAAAACACACAATCGTTTTGATATATAATTATGCAAAAAAATTCCCGCAATTTAAAGAGAAATTGCGAGAATGGCAAAAGCTGTGTATAAATATGCAATATTATGAATAATATAATTCTATATATTGTGGTGCAAAGGCAATATGACACAAGATATACGACACGAAAAATGGCGCGGCACTTGTTATTTCTTCTTTTTCAGGGAGTTTTTGAAGTCGTTTATTTCCGCCAGGCGGGCTTTGAAACGGGCTTCCAGACCCTCCTCGGTCGGGCGGTAATACACTTTGCCGACGAGCTTGTCGGGCAGGCATTGCATATCGGTTATTTTGCCGTCGAAGTCGTGCGCGTACTTATAGTCTTTGCCGTAGCCGAGGTCTTTCATCAGGCGGGTGGGTGCGTTGCGGATATTCAGCGGCACGGGGTCGGCTATACTTTCGAGCGCGTCTTTTTTCGCCGACTCATATGCCTTATACAGCGCGTTGGACTTCGGCGCGACGGACATATACACGACTGCCTGCGTCAAATGAACGCTGCACTCCGGCATACCGATGAAGTGGCAAGCCTGATATGCGGCGACGGCAATCTCCATTGCTCTCGGGTCGGCGAGTCCGATATCCTCGGCGGCAAACCTCGTCACTCTGCGCGCCACATACAGCGGGTCTTCTCCCGCTTCCAACATACGTGCCAACCAATACACGGCGGCGTCGGGGTCGGAGTTGCGCATAGACTTATGGAGTGCGGAAATTATATTGTAATGCTCTTCGCCGTTTTTGTCGTACAGCAGCGATTTTTTCTGCGTACACTGTTCGACGGTCTTGTCGGTTACGGTTATCTTTTCGCCGTCGACATCCGCATTCAGCACCGCCATTTCCAGAGTGGACAGCGCGTTTCTCGCGTCGCCGTTTGCAAAGTTCGCAATCGCGTTTACGGCGTCGTTTGAAATCTCGACGTCGAGCGTTCCGAAACCGCGCTCGTCTTTTACGGTGCGCCGCAACAGCTCGGCTATCTCTTCCGCTTTCAGCGACTGCAACACGAATACTTTGCAACGGGACAGCAATGCGCCGTTGACCTCGAAGGACGGGTTTTCGGTCGTCGCGCCTATCAGCACGATACTGCCCTTTTCCACAAACGGCAAAAAGGCGTCCTGCTGCGCCTTATTGAAGCGGTGAATCTCGTCCACGAATACAATCGTCTTGTCTCCGAAACGACGGTTCTTTTCCGCCTGCCCCATCACTTCTTTTATTTCCTTGATGCCGCTTGTCACGGCGGAGAAATCGATAAACGTCGCTTTTGTCTTATGCGCGATTATTCTCGCCAATGTGGTCTTGCCCACTCCGGGAGGACCCCAGAATATCATTGAACCGACGTTGTCGCTTTCGATAATCTTGCGCAGAACTTTGCCCTCGCCTATAAGATGTCTTTGTCCGACAAACTCGTTTAAGTCGCGCGGCCGCATTCGCGCCGCAAGCGGCAACCCCTTATCGTTGTCAAACAGCGTCATTTGTTCCATTTTCATTTCCTTTTCCGCTTTTTTAAAGCTCGGCAAAAATCACGCTTTTTTGAAAAAAGCCTCGCAAAACTTTAAGTGATGTCGGATACTGTTTTTAAAAATTTAAACGCAAGCCGCCCAATATGCGCCGAACAAAACGTTAGGCGAAAGGCTATGCGCAATACGTTTCAAACCGTCAAGACCCTGCAATATCGCGTCGAAATAAGTAGGACAAGAAAAATCCGAGCGATTAAGTTCAGACGAGAAATCGCTTTATTGCACAAAGCGAATGATTATAAAATCACGAGCCGTGCAGGCGAGTCCTTTTAAAGTTCGACCGAGTCGTGACAAGCAAGCAAGAACGGCTTTTGCCGTTCGCCGCGCAGCGACGACTCGCGTTTGGTCGAAAGACTGTCAAGTTCATAAGTTCTAGTGCCGACAAGTCGGAAGCGAGCAAGACAAAGAAGGCGCGGATTTTGCGAGGGCGCGTACTCAAACGTACGCAACCGAAGCAAAAACGTAAGCCCGACACAGCAATGCGCGTCCAAATGTCAAACTCGTTCATTGCTGTTCTGACGGGTTAGAAGCGAGCAGTGCCAGGAAGGCGCGGATTTTGCGAGGGCGCGTACACCCCCGTACGCAACCGAAGCAAAAACGTAAGCCTGACAACGCAATGCGACGCTTATAACCCGTCAGAGGGTGCCGACGGTGCGCGGAAACAGCAACGTATCCCTAATATTTCCCACACCCGTTATATACATAAGCATTCTGTCGAAGCCGAGACCGAAACCGCTGTGAGGCACGCTGCCGAACTTGCGCGTGTCGAGGTATTCGGTGTAGCCGTCGACATTCATTCCGCGCTTTTTCATTGCGGCGACGAGCTTATCCATATCGGCTTCGCGCTCGCTGCAACCGATTATTTCGCCGATACCCGGCACGAGCAAATCGGTGGCGGCGACGGTTTTGCCGTCCTTATTCTGCTTCATATAGAACGCCTTTATATCGGCGGGATAGTCCACGACGAAAAGCGGTTTTTTATAGTATTCTTCCGTCAAATATTTCTCGTGTTCGGTCTGCAAATCGCTGCCCCATTCTACGGGATACTTAAATTCCCTGCCCGATTTTTTCAGCACTTCCACCGCCTCGGTGTAGGTTATTCTGCCGAAGTCGCTGTTCAATACGCCGTTCAGCTTTTCTATTACACCCTTGTCCACCCATTGATTGAAGAACTCCATTTCGTCGGGACAGGCGTTCATCGTATCGCGTATTATCGACTTTATGAAGTCCTCGGCTATCTCGATGATGTCGTCTATATCCGCAAAACAAACTTCCGGTTCTATCTGCCAGAACTCGGCGGCGTGGCGCGTGGTATTGCTGTGCTCGGCCCTGAAAGTCGGTCCGAACGTATAGATTCTGCCCAGACCCATTGCCGCCATTTCGCCTTCGAGCTGTGCCGACACCGTGAGTCCGGCTTTCTTTCCGAAGAAATCTTCGGCGTTGTACTCGTCTTCCGTCTTATACTCGGCGTTCCAAGGCTGTGTGGTCACTCTGAACAGCTCGCCCGCACCCTCGCAGTCGCTGCCCGTGATTATCGGCGCGTGAACGTATTTATAGCCGTTTTTTCTGAAATAGTCGTGTATGGCGTGGCTCAATGCGTCGCGCACGGCAAACACGGCTTCGAAATATCTCGTTCTCACGCGCAAGTGCGGTATGGAACGCAGAAATTCCAAAGTGTGGCGTTTCTTCTGCAAAGGATAGTCTGCGGGGCATTCGCCGAAAATCTCGATTCCTTTCAACTGTACCTCGCAACCGTTCTTGTCGGACTCGACGAATTTACCCGTCGCTTTCACTGCGGTACCTACTGGCATTGCCTTTTTCAAAAGCTCTTCGCTTATCTTGTCCTTGTCGGCAATCAACTGCATATTTTTGAACGCAGTGCCGTCGTTTATCTCGATAAACGCTATTGCCTTGCTGTCGCGCGACGTGCGCACCCAGCCGCAAACGGTGACTTCTTTGCCGACGTACTCTTTTGTTTCGGCATATAACGTTTTAATGTCGGTATGTTTCATTTTTTCTCCTGTCGAATATTTAACGTCGGCAAACGCCGCAAATAGGTTACGAGTTTTTATGGGTTTACGCGTTTTACATTTAACGCCGCAATTGCGTTTAATTCAGGTTATTCATTATCACGCTGACATATTTGACGCGAGCAGTGCAAGGAAAGCAAGCATTTGCGACGGGGAGTTTACTTCCCGTAAATGACCCGCGCTTGCTTACCGAGCGAGCGCATATAGCGCGACGCGAACGCCACGAGCTTTGCGAGTACATAGGCGTGTACTTCGCGTACTCGCCTCGAAAATATGCGCAGCTTGACGCCACAATACGGGTCTAATTGTCAGTACATAAGTTGTGAGGCTGACGGGTTAGAAGCGAGCAAGACAAGGAAGGCGCGGATTTTGCGAGGGCGCGTACTTAAACGTACGCAACCGACGCAAAAACGTAAGCCTGACAACGTATTGCAAATCGAAATGCCTACCCCGTTCATTGCAGTTCTGACGGGTTAGAAGCGAGCAAGACAAGGAAGGCGCGGATTTTGCGAGGGCGCGTACACCCCCGTACGCAACCGACGCAAAAACGTAAGCCTGACGAAGTATTGCAAATCGAAATGTCTACCCCGTTCATTGCAGTTCTGACGGCACAGTCGCGCGAAATGCAAGGCAAACAAGATTTTTTGACAGGGCGCGTACTTTGCGTACTCGCCCCGAAAAAAATCGAAGTTTAACGCCGCAGTTCGCGATGAATGTGCCGTCAGGGGCGGAGACGGTCGACGCCGCGATATATAAACGTCACCTCTCGCACATTCGTATAACCCAAAAGGTTCATCAACATTCTCGTGAGACCGAAGCCGTAACCGCCGTGCGGAGGGCAGCCGTAGTCGAAGCAAGACAGATAGTCTTTGAGTCCCTGCGGCAAATTCTCGCGCACGACCTCGCCGTTTGCGTCTATGGCGTTTGCGGGAATGAGTCCCTTTTCTATGCCCTGTTTTACTATGACGGGGAAACGGTGTTCGCGCTGTGCGCCCGTCGTGACTTCGAGTCCGTTCCACAAAAGGTCGAAGGACAAAGTTTTGGTCGGGTCGCCCTCTTTATACATATGATAGAACGGTCTTATCGACGTCGGGAATTCGGTTACGAACACGAAGTCGCTGTCGTACTTCTCTTTGAAATATTTGCCGAGCAGTTTTTCGGCGGTCGGGTCCAAGTCGCCCTTCGTCTCGGGCGGCACGGTGTAGTTAAGCGACTTTATTATCTCTTTCGCTTCTTCCATAGTCACGCGGGGGAACGGCACTTTCGGCACGGTTATTTCCCTGCCGAGCACTTCTTTTATCTCGTCGCCGTGCTTTTCCTTTACTCTTTTTACGAGGTATTCTATCCAACGCTCCTCGAACTTCATTATGTCCTCGTAGGAGTCTATCCACGCGATTTCGCAATCTACGCTGGTGAACTCGGTGTCGTGGCGGGAAGTAAAAGACTTGTTTGCGCGGAAAACCGGTCCGATTTCGAAAACTCTTTCGAAGCCTGCGGCGATACCCATCTGCTTATAGAACTGCGGCGACTGCGCAAGATATGCCTTGCCGCCGAAGTAGTTAAGCTCGAACAATTCCGCTCCCGATTCGCTGGGGTTGCCCATAAGTTTCGGCGAGTGTATTTCCGTGAAGCCGTTTTCTATCCAGAACTCGCGCATTGCCATTTCGGCGGTCGTCTGCACACGGAAAATGAGCTGGTGTTCCCTGCTTCTCAAATCGAGAAAGCGCCAATCCATTCTCAAATCTCTGTTCGACTCGTTGAAATCCGTCAAGTCTATCGGCATATTGTTATTCGCAAGATTGGCGACGGTGACTTCTTCGGCAAGCAGTTCCACTCCGTTGAGTTTCACGAAGTCGTCCACGTGAACTTTGCCTTTGACCTTTACGGACGATTCCAGCGTGAGTGCGGCGATTTTTTCGTTCAGCGCCTTATTCTCCTCGTTTTTGAAAACAGTGACCTGCACCGACTCGGTTATGTCGCGTATCACGAGAAACTGCATTTTTTTGAGGTCTCTGACCTGCTTTACAAAGCCGCGTATTTCCACGGTTTCGCCGTCGTACTTTTTGACTTCGTTTATCTTTATCACTTTTATTTGCCTCCGATTTTCGTTTGGGTTATATTAAAAATAATTTTACCATTCTTTTAGAAAAAAGTCAAGGACTATTTCAAACAGCGGAATATTTACTTGACTTATTTTTCGATTTAATGTATTATTGTACGAAAGCGCGGGACGGCAAAAAAACTCGGCGCGAGGAGAAACTATCGAATGTGTTCCATATTTTGCATAACGGACAAGAGCGTTGACAAAGCGGTCGTCGAAAAGGCGTTCGACAGGACGGTAAGCCGCGGACCGGATATGACGGTTTTCGAAGAGACGAGCGGCGGATACATAGGTTTTCACCGTCTTGCGATTATGGGTCTGAATGCCAGCGGTATGCAGCCGTTTTATTACAAGAACAACATTTCCGTATGCAACGGCGAGATTTACGGTTTCAGAAAACAGAGAGCCGAGCTGGAAAGCAAGGGATACAAATTCAAATCGGAGTCGGACTGCGAGATTCTCCTGCCGATGTACGAGATTTACGGTTTGGATATGTTCCGACAGTTGGATGCGGAATTTGCCTGCGTCATCTACGACGGCGAAAAAGACGCTTACATAGCCGCGCGCGACCCGATAGGGATACGCCCCTTATACTACGTCGTTTTAAAGAGCGGAGCAATCGCGTTTGCCAGCGAGCCGAAAAACCTCGTGGGGCTGTCCGACGGTCAGATACTGCCCTTTCCCCCGGGACACTACTATGCGGACGGAAAGTTCGTCTGTTTTCGTGACGTGACGGACGTCGAAACCGCGGTTTACGACATCGAAACGGCTTGTGCGGGAATCAAAGAAAAACTTATCGCGGGCATTGAAAAGAGACTTGACGCCGATGCGCCGCTGGGGTTTCTGCTCTCGGGAGGTCTGGACTCGTCGCTCGTATGCGCCGTGGGTCAGAGGCTGTCGAAAAAGAAGATACGCACGTTTGCCGTCGGTATGGACAAGGACGCAATCGATTTGAAGTATGCGAGACAGGTTGCGGACTATCTCGGCACGGACCACACGGAAATATATATGACGCGCGACGAGGTTGTCGGGGCTTTGGACGAGGTCATAAAGGCGCTCGGAACTTTTGACATCACGACGATACGCGCGAGTATGGGTATGTATTTAATCTGCAAGAAGATACGCGAAACGACGAACGTCAAAGTGCTTTTGACGGGCGAAATTTCCGACGAGCTGTTCGGTTACAAGTACACGGATTTTGCTCCGTCCGCCGCTGCGTTTCAAGCGGAGTCGGTGAAGAGGGTCAAGGAGCTGAACTGTTATGACGTATTACGTGCCGACCGTTGCATTTCGGTCAATTCTATGGAAGCGCGGGTGCCGTTCGGCGACCTTGATTTTGCGGAGTTTGTGATGAGTATAGACCCCGAAATAAAGCTGAACAAATACAACGCGGGCAAGTATCTTTTGCGGCGCGCTTTCGAGGGCGACTATCTGCCCCGCGAGATTTTATATCGCGAGAAAGCGGCATTCTCGGACGCTGTGGGGCATTCTATGGTGGACGACCTCAAAGAATATGCCGAAACGCTTTACGGCGACGACTTTCTTTCCGCCGCCGAAAAGTATGCCTATCACGCAAAGCCGTTTACGAAAGAGTCGCTTTTATACCGCGAGATTTTCGAAAAGTATTACCCTATGCAAGCGAAAATGATACCCGACTTTTGGATGCCGAACAAGTCCTGGAAAGGCTGCGACGTCAACGACCCGTCGGCGCGCGTGCTGTCCAATTACGGCGACAGCGGGAAGTGATTTAATCCCAAACATCCATTACGTTATCCGTCCATTGCTCGCACTGCATCATCACGGTTTGTACCGCATCGTCCATCCCTTCGGGCGGATATTTATGTCTTTTTAAAAGTTTCTTTATCATAAGGCGCATTTTGGCTCTTGCCGAACTGCGCTTTTGCCAATCTATCGTTTTGTTTTTGCGAAGCGTTTCGGTCAGCTCTTTTGTTATGGAAACGAGTTCTTCGTTTTCGTAAAAGTCTTTTACCGCACGAGGTTTTACGAGCGCGTCATAAAAAGCAGTCTCTTCCTCGGTCAGTCCCAAATCGTCGCCCAAAGTCTTTGCGTCGGCGATTTGCCGCGCTATGTTCAACAATTCTTCTATGACCTGCTCGTTTGTCAGCATTCCGTTCAAATATCTGTTCATAGCGGTCTGCAATATTTCGCTGAACTTTTCGGACTTCACGACGTTTGTCCTGCGGTAAACCCTGACGCGGTCGGCTATCAGTCTTTTCAGCAATTCGACCGCTATATTTTTTTCTTTCATTTTTGCCACTTCCGACAAAAACTTCGAGTCGAAAAGAGAAAATTCTTCCTTTATATCAGAAAACAGATTTATCACGCCGTCGCTTTTGACGCTCTGTTTCAAAAGCTCGTTTATTCTTGCATTCATTTCAAAAAGCGAGATTTTATTTTCGCCGCCCGTATTTGCAAACCGCAAGACAAGCACGCGCACTGCCTCGAAAAACGCAGCCTCCAAACGCAAATGCTCCTCGACGACAGACGAACAGAGCGACAACGACTGTTTCATTATCAGCGATTCTTTTTCGAAAGACTCCTTTTCGTTCTGTTTGTCGCGTCCCAAAATAAAATTCACCGCGCCGCTTATCGCCTTGGCTCTGTCGAGGTCGCGCCCGTTCATAAAAGATTCGTAATCATAACCGTGAAACAAATCGCGACATACGGTCAATTTTTCCACGAACTTCGGATATGCGACTTTTGCGATATCCGTATCGCCGTAGTTTCTTCTGTCACGTATCGTGTAATCGTTCATCGCCTTTTTAAGTGCGGACGCAATACCTATGTAATCGACAACAAGTCCGCCCTCTTTGTCTTTAAATACCCGATTCACGCGAGCAACGGCTTGCATAAGGTTGTGTCCGCTCATAGGCTTGTACACATACATTGTCGCAAGCGACGGCACATCGAATCCCGTCAGCCACATATCGACTACGATAACTATTTTCAGCGGACTGTCGTCGTCTTTGAATTCAAGTGCGATTTTTTCCCTGTGCGTTTTATTCCCTATTACCGCACGCCACTCTTCGGGGTCATCGTTACTTTCCGTCATTACAACGGCAATCTTCCCCTCTGTTTTCCAATCGGGACGCAATTCTTCGGTTATCAAATCATATATCTGCATAGCAATTGCACGAGAATACGCGACTATCAATGCCTTTCCCGTAAGCAAATTTTCGCGGTTATTTTCGTAATGGTCGATTATATCGGTCACAAGCGAGCGAACGGTTTGCCTATTTCCGAGCAACGTTTCCATTTTCCCGAGACGAAGCTGACTTTCTCTGATAACTTCGGGGTCGGCGTTGTTCGCCATAAGGTCGTATTCCTCGTCGATAAGTTTCAACGCCTCTTCATCGAGTTTTAATTTTATTACCCGACTTTCATAATACACGGGACGCGTTGCGCCGTCCTCGACTGCCTGCGTCATATCGTACACGTCGATATAATTGCCGAACACTTCCCTTGTACTTCTGTCCTTTTCGGAAATCGGCGTGCCCGTGAACCCTATAAAAGTCGCATTGGGCAAACTATTGCGGACAACGCGAGCCGCTCCCGACTTGATTTTTCCCGTTTTTGCGTCGACTTTTTCTTTGAGTCCGTATTGCCCGCGGTGCGCCTCGTCCGCCATAATTATAATATTGCGACGGTCGGAAATACAATCGAAAGAATCTTCGAACTTCTGCATTGTCGTAAATATTATACCGTTTGCCGACCTGCCGTCCAACCAATCCTTCAAACCGACCGTCGGTCTGTCGCCTTTGCGCAAATGCTTGTTTCGCTCTATGTCCTGCTCCGACAGTTTTCTTTTATCCGCCTGTACGGGCGTTTGCCGCAAAAAATCTTTACAACGAGCGAACTGCCCGTAAAGCTGGTCGTCGAGGTCGTTGCGGTCGGTCAAAACGACAATTGTCGGACGCGAAAGAGAGGACTGCAAAAGACGGGCAAAGAACACCATAGAAAGCGATTTGCCGCTTCCCTGCGTATGCCAAAAAACGCCGCCCTTGCCGTCGGTTTTAACCGCTTCTTTTGTCGTTTCCACCGCTTTCTTAACTGCGAAATATTGATGATAACCCGCAAGAATCTTTTTTGTCTTTGCTCCGTCGCGGGAAAAGCAGATGAAATTTTTCAATATATCAAGCAACCGCTCTTTATCGAACATACCCTCGAAAAACGTTTCGAACTGCGCGCACTTTGTATTCTCATAGCTTCCGTCTTTCGTCTTCCATTCCATAAAGCGGTCTTCTCCCGATGTTATCGTTCCCGCTTTGTTTGTCATCTGGTCGCTCATTACACATATCGAATTATAAACAAATACCGACGGTATTTCCTGCATATAGTTGCGAAGTTGACGATATGCAAGAGAGGCGTCTACGTTTTCGCGTGAAGGCGATTTCAATTCCATAAGGACAAGCGGCAAGCCGTTTACGAACAAAATTATATCGGGTCGCTTCACGCTTCTTTCCTCAAACGTCCATTGGTTGGCGACTATAAACGAGTTATTGTCTTTGTCGCCGTAATCTATCGGATATACGATATCCGATTTTTGCTCCCCGTCGATATTATAGCTTACCTCTATTCCATTTTGAATATAGTCGGTGAACACCGCATTTTTTTCGACAAGCTCGGCATTTTCAAAGTTACGAAGTTTATAAAGCGCGGCTTCAACCGCCACGCTCGGCAACGAAGGATTTATGCGGTATAAAGCCGCTTCGAGTTCGTCGTTTAAAAGCGGGTCTTTATAGTCTCGCTCCGCGTCGAAACCGCAAATATGCGTATAGCCCATTTCCTCGAATAATTGTATTATGGAATTTTCGTAGTTTTCTTCCCTGAAAGACATAATTTTATTCTCCCGAATTTTTCGTTTCCGCATCGGCTTCATTCGGACGCAACAGATTCAATATGTTTTCGAACACCGATTGATTGTCTATTACAATCAACGCCAATTTTTCTCGCACCCTCGTAACACCCTGAAAAAGTAGTTTTTTATACAAGTAGTCGGGGTTTGGATGAGCCGTTGCCGACAAATAGCCTTTATCGTCGTAAGAAAACGTATCGTCAAAAGCCATTACTATATTATCAAATTCCTGTCCGATAACTTCGTGCGTATTTGTTCCTTTCCACAGTTTATCCATTCTGCAAGAGTAATAGGTCGAAGGCGTGAAAGAAATATATTCATATCCCTTACCTCTGAAATATTCAATCAATTTATTTGCTTGTTTATAATCGTTTACATACAACAGTTCTACATTTGCATAGTTTTCTTTTTTGCTGCTATCGTTTAAGAACATCAAATGCCGAATAAACGACGCCATTTCTTTATTTGTTCTGATTTTATTATTTAATGTGAATACGGAATTGCCACATAACCGTTCGACAGAGCTTTTAATATCTGCTTGCTCTTCGTTTCTGGACAAAATCTGTCGCGGGTCAAAGCTGAAAACAGCAGACAAATTATGTTTTCGAATTTTGTCTATAATATCGTCATACTGATATTTGCGTATCCTGTGAGCCTCGTCAAACAATATGACATCATATTTGAAATATTCGACTTCGCATTCTTTTTTTATAGCTTTTACCGTGAGACTGTCTTTGTACTCGTTTATACGGAAATGCCCGTTACAGGGGATACCGCAATGAAACACACATACTTTTTTGTCTCTTGCCAAATTTTTTGCAATGTCATACAAAAGCAATGTTTTTCCCGTGCCCGGCGAGCCTTTTACGGCAAAAAAACAGGGTTTGTCCTTTCTTTTATTTTCTATCCCGCCAATTATTTTGCCTTTTATATCTACCTGCGAGTCCGTCAAAAAATATTCTCCCGCCAAGAATTTTTCGGGAGTGTTCAACGGCGATACGAGGAACTGCGACGGTTTGAACAATTCCGACAGATTTTCGACGCAGGACTTGTTTAACTGTTTCATTACTGCAACCAAAGTCTCGATTTCCACAGCGTCCAAATCGTCACCGAGCAATTGATAGAAACAATTTTGATTTTTAACATATACAAACTGAAAAATCTCTCTCGACAAGTGCATAAAAAAATGCCTGTTCTGCACCAATTGTTTTTTCAATTCGCCTATCGTCGTCATTTGCGACTTTAACTCTATATTTAAAACTTTGTTTTCGGATACCTTTAACAAATCAAATTCTCTGCCCAATTGCGTTATTTCAAACGTAAAATTATACCCGTCCAAATCGGGACATTCCAAATACGGAAAAACAGCGTTCACAAAATCGACCAGCGTATCCACTTCGTGTTTTTTATGCGATTTGACGGCTTCTCTTTCCGATAAAACCGCCTCGTATTTAGAAAATTCTTTCAAATCGAGATTTTTTGCCGCAAGCGACAGGAAATATAAATTTGTGGTCTTCATCTGTTTCTCCAAATAATTATCAAATTTCGACGTCAGACACGTCGATTTCGCCGCTCATAAGTTTGGGTAATAAAGTGTCGCGGAGTTCGGCAAGACGCTTATTCTCGTTAATCCTGTATGCTATTTCTCGATAATGCGCCTCTAATAAATCCGAAAGCGGAGATAAAACCGACAAATGGCTAGGTAAATACAATTTATATTCAGGCAATGCTTTTTTACTGAGATGTAAAACCGTCGTCCCATTTACATATCCCAAACAATGTCCTTTAAATCTTTTATCTTGCAATATGGCGGCAAGGAGAAATTGCGATATGACAGAATGTTTTGGAATGACCTTAACTAAATCCATTGAAAAAATAACTTTATCATATCCCATCGTGCTGTTCAAAATTTCGGCATTACCGATAACCTCCGCGTTTTGCGTCAGGTCAGTATGAGCCACAAGAACATCGAATAATTTTGCCGTTTGCGATTCTTTTAATTTATAGGACGGTACTATTTCCTTAAAGCCATCCATTTTGAACCCACCTTTTCGGTCAAAGTTTTTTATAGTAGCCATAGCAATAGTTGATTCTTGCAATTCTTCACTTGTATATGAATAACCACCTTGAAAATCAGCAACTTCTGCAAGATTTACCTCACACCAACCTTGCGGGCGTGTTCCGCCAAATGGTAAAAAATCGGTCAACCACGCTGTCGTAAGTAAACGTATTTGCTGTTGTAGATTTGCATTTATGGCGTTGTTATTTGCTATTTTTTCATCTAATGTTGATAAAATATTTACAATCTTGCCTTGTGCTTCTAAATCAGGCAATTCTACCTCATAATCACCAATTTGTTGTGCACTAACGTGAGAAATTGTCGTTCCCGTTTTTACTGCGTTCATATATAAACTAAAATTACGTGTTTTTATTATATACCATATTAATCGTTGCGGAACAACTTTACTTCTTAAACGAGCGACACGTTGAACTAACAATAACGGCAAATCCTCTTTTTTTATTAAAGCAAAATTTGTGTTTACGTTACCATCCATTGCTATAAGCACATCATCGCTTTTAAGATAATAATCATTTAATTCTTTTGTTAGATTAGACCACCATCTTGTTTGATTTCCCCATCTTAATCCATTTTTTGATATATTCATTCCTCTAACAAGACGCACACCGTTACCATTCTTGTTAAAACAATGGCTTTTGAAAGGATAACCCACTTTAATATCACATATATCGGATAATTTATATTTCATACCCAATCGCTCCCAGATTTTTGCGTATCTCTTCTTCGAGTTTGCGGGACTTATCGAACATTTGCGAAAGTTCGGAGGTCAGGCGTTTCATTTTCTCGTCGAACGGTTCGGCGTCCTCTTCTTGCTCTTCTATGCCCACATATCTGCCCGGCGTAAGGATATAATCTTGTTCGGCGATGTCAGCCGTAGTCTTAACGGCGCAAAAACCTTTCACGTCTTCAAGAATGCCGTTTTGGAAAGCCGCGAAAGTGTCTGCGATTTGCTTTATGTCATTATCCGTGAAATCACGATGTTTACGGTCGGTCATATAGCCCATTTTACGAGCGTCTATGAAAACCGTTTTACCCTTTTGTTTTTTGCCTTTTGTTATGAACCACAAAGTCACGGGGATTGTCACACTGTAAAACAACTGCGGCGGCAAGGCGACAATTCCTTCTATCAAGTCTGCATTTATAATATTCTTACGAATTTCGCCTTCACCGCCGCTTTGAGAAGAGAGAGCGCCGTTGGCAAGCACGAGACCTATTTTTCCGTGGCTTTCGTGCAAATGGTGAATCATATGCTGTATCCAAGCGAAATTCGCATTCCCCGCAGGAGGAATACCATACTTCCAACGTTTATCCTCTTTCAGTTTATCGCCGCCCCAATTGGACAGATTAAACGGCGGATTCGCCATAATAAAATCGGCTTTCAGCGCAGGGTGCAAATCATTGAAAAAAGTATCGGCGTGATAAGCACCGAAATCGGCGTCTATGCCCCTGATTGCCATATTCATTTTTGCCATTTTCCACGTATCGGAGTTGGACTCCTGTCCATAAACTGACATACTCCAACGATTGCCGCTATGTTCCTTCAAGAATTTTGCGGACTGCACGAACATACCGCCGCTTCCGCAACAAGGGTCGTATACACGACAATTTCCGAAAGGTTTTAAAATCTCGACAATGGTTTTTACTATACTCGACGGCGTGTAGAACTCGCCGCCCTTGACGCCTTCGTACTCGGCGAAATTCATAATACAATATTCGTAGGTACGCCCAAGCAAATCTTTGCTTTCTTCGGTATCGTCCATATGGATATTGTTTGTAAACAAATCCACGACTTCGCCGAGCACGCGTTTATCGAGGTCGGGGTTGCCATAATTCTTTGGCAAAACATTTTTAAGCGATTTATTTTCCGACTCTATCGCAATCATAGCATTATCGATGACCTTGCCTATTTCGGGAGTATGCGCGGCATTTGCGATTGTATCCCAACGAGCAGCTTGCGGTACGAAAAATACATTCTCGGCTTCGTATGCGTCGCGGTCGTCCTCGAAGCCCTCGCCCTCGGCTTTCAGGGCTTCATAGCGTTTTTCAAAAGCACAAGATATGTAACGCAAGAAAATCAGACCGACTATCACCTTTCTATATTCCGCCGCGGGAATATGCCCCCAAAGGACGCAAGCCGCATTCCAAATCTGTTTTTCAAAGCCTATATTCGCATTATTTTTATCCGACATAATCCGTGCTCCGCAAAATTTATTTCTTTTTCATTATATCACAATTGCCGCATTTTCACAAGTAATATACGCTTATTTATTCCTCATTCGCAAACAGTTGACTTTTGCGACTGTTTGGGATAAAATAAAATAGCTTTATATGCGCCCGTAGTCTAATTGGATAAAATAACGGCCTCCGACGCCGTTGTTTCGGGTTCGAGCCCCGACGGACGCACCAAGTCTTAATAGCTTGAACTTCTTTACCGTTAAAAGAATGTTCGGGCTATTTTGTTTTATAGAAGAATTTGAAAATTTTTGCGCATAAAAAGGCGAGTTGAGTTTTCGGCTCCACTCGCCTTAAAATAATACAGTACAACTATAATCATTTCACTGCAATAAATTCATCAAGAATTTTTTATTATAGTTATCACATGTAGTCATTTCTGAATCTAATAAAACTATTCTTGTATTAGGAAACTTCTTCTCTAATGCAAGATTTATATTCTTTTCAATTTGTCCTAGATATATTTTCGAAATCCCCTGTTCATTCTTGCGTCCTCTTTCGCCTATACGTTTAAATAAAATATCTGTATTAGATGCAAGATAAATAACTCTTTGAGGATATCCAATACATTTCAAAACATAATCAAAAGTTTTTTCATATATTTCAAACTCGGCTTTCGTTAGCGTTGTAAGCGCAAAAGCATAATCATTAATTATAGAAAAATCCGTTACAAAAAAACCACTTCGTTTCTTTTTTAACTGATAATAATGTAACAAAGTAAATATACTTTCGGTCTCAAAAGCATACTTATTAAAATCCTCATAAAAATCACTTAAACACTTCACGCTTGTAAAATCTTCATATACTACATCGTATTTAAGTTGATTTTCAAAAGCTTTCGCGAGAGTTGTCTTACCAGATGCAATATTACCACAAATTTCAAGTCGATCCATCACTTTTCTTACTCCCATTTTTACTATTTCCAAAAGATTTGAGCCTAGAACGAGTATATATAAAAAAGAAAATAGATAATCCTATTGCGAGCAATGAAAATAGGATAAAAATAATAAACAAAGTCAAAATGATCACATAAGATTTAGTATTCTCACTTCTCTGTTCTTTAAGTTGGTCTATTTCGGTCTCAATTTCTTGTAGCATATCATTATATTTTGCGCTTAATTCTTCAGGAATTTCCCCACTAATTTCTAGTGCATTGATTATTATTAAAATGTCCTGAATTCTTTGTTCATTAATTTCAATTGATTGTTCAACGCTCTGATGAGCAAGTTTTATTTCCGCACTTTGAGAGAAATAACTAAACGCAGTTATAGCCATAGTAATCGCAGTAAATAGCATGGCAACTATTGATAATATAGAAAAAGTTTTAATGAAATTTTCTCTTTGTTCACTTTTATCAACAGAAGCATCAATACGAGCTTTTTGCTCATTAAAATGTTTTTCTAGATCTTGATTCTGTCTAACTATATTTTCTTGCATTACTTCATTAATATGCTTTTCGTAATTAGCATTCTTAGTATTCTGTTCTTCAATAGATGCTGCTTGATCTTCTAATTTAGACTCTACAATAGTAGTCACATTTTTGATATTTTCTTCTAACATTAAATTAGCGCTACTAACATATATCTTATTATCAAGAACATGAAAATCTGGATCAACTAAAGCTTTATCTATATATGCCCCAAAATCGCGCTCCTCTATTATATTATTTGATATTGTCGAAATTTTAGAGAAGTCCCATTTTGATATATCTGGTAAATCGGGAGTCACCTGTTGAACGTTAATATTCTTACTAAGCTTGGTAAACTCAATTTCAATAAGTTTAGCGCCTTTTTTAATTATATAATAATTACATGTCAAATTATGAAGAGGAATAAAAATTCGCCCAACAAAACCCGAATCAATAATAGGTCCGGTTCCAAGTAATAGCCCCTTATATACATTTTTAACTCGCAAATTAAACCGCAAAGCCATATAATTTGGCACTCTAAAACATGTATCTATTTCTAAATAAGTTATAGAATTAGGTGGGATTCTATGTTCTTTCCCTTCCTCAACTGTCTGATGGACCGGTTCACCTTTTGATGTCCAATAATACAATTCGCCAGAAAATCTTGCAGTATATGTAACCCCCGATAATTGATCAGGTTTAAATGGATCTAAAAGCCCCGTAGCGAGTACATACTTTGCAACATCATTACCATTTAACAACGCGTTCTCAATATCAGGAAACGGATCAATGTTTTTAAATTTGTTATACTTAACTTCAGCATCATTAGTGAGAAATTCATTGCATGGAAGGTCTAATACTTGTTTGATTTCATCTGTGATTTTCATCATCAACTCCCTATAGAAATTCCTCTTTGTTTTTTAAAGAAATAGGATCAATTCCCACAAAATTTATTTTTTGTGAAATTTGATTCTCAAGTTGAGAAATAAATGTATTTCTAATTGACTCTTTAACATAATCTAAATGATTAAGAACAATTATATTAGGATTATTCGATATAATACTACTTTTTACTATTTCAGAATCAAACCGTGCAACACGCCGAACACGTTTAGTGCATGATGTGTATTCGGTCATATCGTAATCATACCCGGCCTCTTCCCGAATAATATTCCAATCTATTTCATTTGGAAGATGTCCTGATTTACCAGAAACGCGTATTGGAAACGCACGAATAACCATAACTATATTCTTAACATCAAATGGACTCAATCCAGTTTCAGCTAAAAATGCAGCTGCCGAAGTATCACGACTGGTAACATATGGAAAATCCTTTGCATGCAGTAATGATAATCCAAAACCTTGAGTTCCTTCAATAATAATTTTTTCATTATTATTACAAGCCTCGCGCATTACTCTCTTTGTATCACAAATATATGACTTTAAATCCAAACAGTTTTTAGCTAAAATTCCAATATCGTTACGCAATATACGTTGAACAACCGCATTTCCTGTACCACTTTCTGTTGACCCAATTAGTTCGCGCAAACAAGAGTCAATTTCTGCCCTTTTCATTTGCTCAGAAATCACAACAGCATTCTCGTCAATTAGAAGCCTATCTCTGTTTATTCCAGAAATTGATATCTCATGTTTTAATATAGAAAGATCAATATATGATCCTGCTGGTAAAATAGCTACAGTATTCTTTTCTATTACACCTGTTGGTAAAATCCGAAAGATTAAGGGATTGCCATCTCGATAAACTGTGTGACCCGAATTCGGTCCGCCAACGCGAACACAATACTTAGCATTTTCTTTAATAGTAAAAAAATGTGCTACCTTCCCTTTCCCTTCTGAGCCAAATTGCCCGCCAAATACTATGGTTACTGGCATAATATCTCCTTTAATAAGCTTTCTATATTAGCAAAAAATTTTTTATATGTTGTGTCATTATTGATACGAATTACTTTGGGATTAAAATTAAGTAAATATATATCATTCTCAGACGGAGCATTATAGATAGTCTTGAATTCATTTTCAGACAAATTCGCATTTTTACGCGTATTATATCTTTTAAATGAATTCTTAAACCGGGTTTCAATAGATATAAGCGTAAACCGATTTCCAAATCTTTGTTCTAGTGTCTCATAATCCAGCTGATGTCTTAAGCCATCTATAACATAATTATAATCGGGATTTTTTTCTATCTCATTAATAAGCTCTTCTGTTAGTTGCTTTTGGCGCAAAGGGTCTTTAGCTATTTCTGCTCCTAATATTTGAAGCTTTGCCCTATCGTAATCACAATGATACAATTTACAGATGATGCTACTATAACTTAGTGTTTTAAATCCATGCTTAAACTTTAGGTATTCAGAAAAAGTCGTCTTGCCAGAACCAATGAATCCCGTTAAACCCAAGATTTTGGGATTTCGCGGTTTTTCTATAACATTAGGTACAATTAAATAATTTTCTTGCGGTGTTCCAAGAGATACATATTTATCATCTAAAAAGAAATATCCGACAAGCGCCGACATAATTGCATCCAACTCATCATGCTTTATCTTTTCTTTACTCGTATAATCTCCTATAAATCCAAATGCTTCATAACTATATATAAGCCGACCTATGCCATTTTGCTTACGTGGAATTTGAAGTACATCTTGTGCTGCACCAGGATAACTCTCGATAACTTGAACACCTAATTTTCTAAACTTTTCTGCAAGCGTTATTCCCCTAGCTGTTAATTTCACCATGTTAGGTACTAAACTAGGATAAACCCCTCCTAATGGTCTCAATGTGTGTTCACAAGATCTTGCCTTATCAAAAGTATTACAAATGCATTCATTTTTAATACATAACTGATGCATTTGCTCATATTCTCTAACAAGCTTAGCATAACATTCATCTGAAAAATCACCGGCAACAAATGGAGGAAGAAGCACTTTTTCTAATTTAACTTTTGCATTAGTTATATCACCATCATTATCCATTAAATCATCAATTAATTTTTTCTTAGAAGTTGATTTGGCTAAAGCCATGGCACAGTAATGACCATTAGGATATGACAATGGAGCATCAATAGATATTATGTCAGGATTAAATTTTAAACTAGCCTTAATTAAATCATCATCCGTTTTTATCATGTCCGTTTCGACATAATTCCCATGTAAAACTGCCCAACCACTAGGTTTTTGCTCACTACCAGTTAAGTCTATTCCAATAACACAATTTGAGCCTTTTAATATGTTACTATTATTTTTGAAAAAGTAATTAAAGTTATGCGGGATGAAGTTTTTCATCATCGCACTATGCTCTTTGCGTTGATTTGAAAAAACTTTTAAAAGGTCTTCATAACTTAAGGTATTAATAATATGTGGAACAATTTGTGGCACTGTCTGGATTGCAATTTCTGCATACTCTAGACATGTAAGATGAGCAACTGAGTGCGAATCAGTTCCAACCGACATCATAAGATCGTTGTCAATAATTTGATTAAAATACTCAACACCTAAATCAAAACGCTCTGGAAAACAATTAAACTCAACTATAATGTTATGTTTTTTACAAATAGTGATAATTTCTTCTACAGGAACTGAATAAGGTTGCCTTTCAGAAAATAGAGTCCCAATACGTCCCAATAATCTTGAGGTCGGATGAGCAAATATATTCACATATGGGTTGCTCAATGCTTTATCTATTCTTTTATACAATTCTTGGTATGGCTGATCTAAATAAGTGTGAATAGCCGCAATAACATAATCAAATTGACTTAAAATCTCATCCGAATACTCTAAAGACCCATCTTCTAAGATCTCTACTTCAATTCCAGCAAGTACATTAATCCCTTCATTTTTCAACTTATGAATATTGCAAACTTGATAATATGCCTCAAGCTCCGAAAGACCATATCCTGCAAATAAATGTAATGACCGAGTATGATCTGTAATTCCGATGTATTCTCGCCCCAACTTTTTCGCGTGTTGTACCATTTCATTAATACTGTGCTTGCCATCACTACAATTAGTATGCATATGTAAGTCACCTCGAAGCACACGCTTATGAGCATTTTTATTATGTAATGATTTAACTAATTTAATTTTAATTGGAATACCAAATTTAGTCAAACACAGAATGCTATTTTCTTCTTTTCTTATGTCATAATATCTTGGATTATCTTGAATAAGCCTACAAACTTTATTGGCATATTTTTCTAATAACAAAACACTAATTTCGCTAACCTTATCTTGCCACATTAATTCTATTTGTGCAATCGCATCTTCATTGTTTATATAATTTACCAACTCCTGCCCAAGGCAATACGCATAGGAAAACAAATACTTATCTTTTACTTTTTCAAAATCACATACAAATTGATTGAGTTTTAAAATTTCATTAAAACTAAAACTATTTGAAATGGTATCAGATTTCAAGAAACTAACTAGCTCATCAAAGCAAGTTATATTGTTATCAAAAAGCTTTTTAACAACTTTTTCATTAAGATCTGAGAGTATCAATGAATAGTCATTAATCTTATGTTTATTCTCTAAATCTTTAAGTTGTTTACAAATACCCGTTTCTATAACTTCAATAATGATTTTCTTGATTTTATCACCAACTCCGTCAATCTCATTCAAACGGTTTTGTGATTTTAAATCAGAGACATAAGAACCATATGCGTCAATTGCTACGGCCGCTTTATAATAAGCTTTTGATTGGTATTTCTTATCTTTTTTTTCGTCAACAATCTCTTCATTTATAAGATTTTCATCATTCTCAAATATTGACAATATTCTAGAAAGCTTATAAAGAACATATGCAATTTCAAAATCAAACATAAATTTACCTCTATAGTTATTCATCAAAACTATTTCTATTCGCGACCCATGAATCTACTTCATGTAGAAAAAAGCGCCACTGTTTATCTATTTTATGCGCAGGAAACTGCTTTTCTTTTATAAGCCTTGTAACCTTCTCTCGACTCAACTGTAGATAGCTAGCAATTTCGTCCAGGGTATATAACTTTTTATCGGTTTCCATATAATTCATTCCTTTTTATAATTGGAAATATTATAGCACATCAAACAATAAAAAACAAGGGTTTTAACTGTATTTATATACGTTTATACCAATTTACACAATATTCTTCAACTACCGACTTGTTTACAACTATAATATACTCTTTATTCATAAAAAGCAGTTTTCTTATGCAAATTAAAATGGCAGGTAGAGTTTTGGGCTCTACCTGCCTTGCCGTTTCTATTACTTTATGTACGGCTACCTAACATGATTAGGTTTATATCTTTCATTTATATACCGCTCAACTTCGGCGGTTTCCTTATTCCGTTTCTTTCAACGGCTATCCCTATACTATTTATCGGGACGCTTTGTTATTCGATTGTTGATTATTCAGTTGTGATTTTTGCAATTCGGCGTAGTCTTTTTGTCCTTGCTCGGACGAGAGATATTCCTGCAAAATCGGCAACAACACTCTCGCAAGAGATTCAAGCTGATATTCGGGAATATCAAAGTCGGTTTTAGGTAGCTGTTTCTTTCTCGGCATAACTTACTCGATACATTTTCCTCCTATAAAAATTACTTCGACCACCAATTCTTTGACGACGGTACGGGCGGTTTTTGTTTGCTCTCAAACAGTGCATTGTAAGCCGGCGGGTTTTCGCGTTCTAACCTTGCAAGCAATTCAAGCGCCTTTGCCGCTCTGACTTTATACGCTTTGAGTTCTTTGTTCTCTTTGTCAATGTCAAGCGTTTCCTGCATAGACTTTGAGAGCCGCTTTTTAAGCTCGGCATTATCGGCAGTTACGGCTACGATTTGTTGTCGCATTCCGCTTTTGCTATGGGCAATTTCACCTTGTTCGGCTTGCAGTAATGCTTCTGAATATTCTTCCGCTTCGGCGCGTTTTTGCTCGGCAGCTTCCACAATCTTTTTCGCTTTGAACTCCGCCGTGTCCAAGTGTTCGGCTTGACTGTTAGGCTTGCCCCTGTCAAGACCATATCGTTCTCCGACTTCTTTCCAAAACTCCGTTTGGAGTGCGGCGAGCTTTCCGTCAAACAAATCTTTTGCACACAGCTTGCCGTTAGTAATGGGTATAAGGTTTAAGTGCAAATGCGGATTTGTTTCGTCCATATGCACGATAGCCGACAGCACGTTTTCTTCGCCATACTTGTCTTGAAAAAACTTTACGCAATCCCGAAAGAAAGCATACTGTTTTTCCTTCGTGGACACCCTAAAAAATTCGGGGCTTGCACCGAGAACAAACGATACAATATAAACGGCATCCGAGCGCACCTTGCGTTTCAAATGCAGTCCTGCAATTCGTTCTTCGATAACATCCATATACCTGCCCGACGGAGTAACAAGGTGGTAATTGTCTTTCGTCCTTGTACTGTCTATTTGTGGGTTGGTTGCCTGATAAGTTTCGTCGCGTTCGTTTTCTTCTTCAACGCCTGCAACGTCGTCTTTACCTAATTTCTTTAAGTTACAAATGATATAAATAGTTTCGTCCTCCTAATGACTTAAATTCTTTAAGTGTAGCTCACTACACTTATTTCGCTTCGCTATATAAGTTGCGTTCGCCCTGCGGGGCTTTTTGCCCACAAAGCAACAGAACTTTGCTTACCGTTTGCTTGCCGATTAAGGCGGTCTGATTGACATAAACTTACCTCCGAAAATGTATTTATCTCGACCACTGAAAGGGAGTGGAATCGATATCGTAAAAAAGACACAAAAAAGCCGCTGATACTTTCAACGTAATCACCGACTTTAACCGTATTTAGCAACTTCTAATTGCTCTATGGTGGTTAGCCATTCTATTGAATTGTGAGATTGTTATTAGCTCAAAGAATACCTCTTAACTGAAAATTTGCAACACAAAATAGACCATCAACGCTATCCGACTTTCGCACTCTCAAAGAGATCTCGGATAACTCCGGCTACACAGTTTATTGCCGTAAAACTGTACGACAACAAAAGCCTATCACGGCTCACGAATTTTGCGTACAACTAAAAAACCTACGCTCTATCCGTAAGCTAAGGCAAGGGCACTTTACCGCCCAAAACCTTCTGCTTCCTGTGGGTAAACTCTTAAATACCCACCGCAGAACTTCTACCCTCGAAAGGGTACAAAACGAACTTTGTAATATAGGATTATCTATTTACTTTGAAAGTCTGGATTGACATAGTAAATGCGCGGTTTGTTACGTTCAGCTTCAAGTTCCTCTTTCGTCATAATGTGCGCAACTGTATTTTCATTTATTTTGATTCTTACATGAACGCTACAATTCGGACACTTAATGATAACGTGCGAACCTTCTTCGCCCTTGCACAATTTATAACCGCAACGTGGACAGCTAACAAAATATGAGATTGGCCCTTTAACCGAGTCTGTTGTTTCCATATTATTTTACAACCTCGATATAATCTGATAGATTTCTACGCAACCCGCTGTTTGTTCCGTAACTGTCAACATAGCCAAGTCTTAATATCATTTGAACGGGAGCGGCAACGCCTAAATCATTTTGAATTGACGAGCAAAACGGTTGCGTTTCAAGAGCGGCTGAAAACGGTTGTACAGCAATATTATTTTCGGCACAGTCAAACCAGAATGCTTGTGTCATTCTTCCTACATTGATTATTTCTTCAAATGTATTGCCGCCCGTAATAACGGCAAATGCGCCGCAATTATTAAGTTGCTTTTTTGCGGTGTCAATACCTTGTTGTGCAAATTTATCACCTTTTGCGCTTTCCCTCGTAGTAGTCCAATAATAGAATGTTTTGACAATGCCTTTTAAGCCTATCATATCAGCGGTTATTCCATCCAATTTGGCGGCAGCCTCTTTATCTGAAAAGCGCATCCATTCCGCCAATTCGTCGCGATAGGCTTGATTTGCCGACTGCACCGTGATAGCGTTCATAGATATTTGTTTGATATAAGCAAAATTTTCGTTGCCGTTTTGATAGAGTGATAACGCAGAATATTTACCGAGTAAGGCGTTCACAGTATCTTGTTTTATTTGATTGTTTGAAAAAGCCGATTTATCAGTATGCCGTTTATCAATTAAAGCCAGTTTTGAATTATCAACTGCCGCGTTTGCACGTTTAGAATATGTAACTTGAACGCTCAAATCGGAACATTGTATTTGTGTATCATATCCGTATGCATTAAATGCAACGCTCATTGTTTCGATATAGCAACCGAGCGAAATATAAGCCTCTCTTTTTTCGGGATCGGCTACGCCTAATACACGGGTGTCGTCAATAGATATTTGTAAACGGTTTTCGTTTGGATAGAGTTTTACGCTCCACATTTGCGTGTTGTGAGAGTTTGCAGAAATAGAGGAATACCATAGCGCATTTTGCACATCGTCGTTTACACCGTCTAACTTACGCGAGGGATTGACTTTCAACGGTTTACCCATAATTGCCGCCGCAATAAGCACAGCAGAGAGGGCTATTATAACCGCCCCTAAAATCGAAAATACAATAATCATAATTTTCCTTTTCCTTGTCATTATTTTTTCCTCACTTGCAGGCGCAAAGTAATCTTTCAAAGCAAAATTCCGAGAAATCTTTTTCGTTCAGTTTGAGCATTTTCAGATATTCCTTTTTGTGGTTTATCATTCTGATATTGCCCGAAATAGCACTCCAAACGAAATACAATAAAGCCGCATTATCTAACGAATTATTTATAATGCCTTCGTCTTTTCCTTGCTGTAAAATGCTAATTAACTTTTCGTTTAGTGCCTCGCCCAAGTAATAAATGTCTTTATATATTTGCGGCGTGTCGGCGGCTTGTATGTTTACATTTATATTGCCGATAAGCCCCTCGAAATAGAGCGGGTAACGAGTTGCAAGCCTAAACAAATCTTGACATATTTTCATAAATGTTTCAGTAAATGTAGCGTGTTCGTCTATCGCTTTGTCAACCTTGCCGACTATCTTTTGTATAAATTCTAAAACGAGCGCAAAATACACTTCGTCTTTGTCTTTGAAATAGCCGTATAAAGTAGGCTTGCTATAACCCGCCTCTGTCGCAATTTGTTCCATTGTAGTTTTATCAATGCCGTTTTTACAAAATAATTTGTCGGCGGCGTCTAATATGTTGCGACGATTAAAGGCTATTGTTCTTTCCGTTCTTGTATTCATAAGTAACTCCAAAATTAAACTGTTAGTAAAATTATAATACTTAAAGTTAATATTTGTCAAGCATTTTCTTTGACTTACATACGGCTTCTATTGTATAATTATGTCGAAAAGGAGAACAGCACTATGAGAGCAGTCATTTACGCAAGATATTCTTCGGACAACCAAACGGAGGCAAGTATCGAAGGACAACTCCGCGAGTGTATGGAATACGCAACCTATAACGATATTCAAGTTATGGGCAATTACATAGACCGAGCGTTATCGGCTAAAACCGACCACCGCCCCGAATTTCAGCGTATGATAAAAGACAGCTATAAGCACGCTTTCGATTGTATCATAGTTTGGAAGTTAGACCGCTTTTCCCGTAACCGTTACGACAGCGCACACTATAAAGCCCTACTCCGCAAGAACGGTGTTAAGGTTGTGTCGGCAAAAGAAACAATTGCCGAAGGCTCGGAAGGCATACTCCTTGAATCGGTTTTGGAAGGAATGGCGGAATACTACTCCGCAGAGCTTGCCGAGAAAGTAACTCGCGGTATGAAAGAAAACGCATTAAAAGGTTTGTGGAACGGCGGTAATACTCCATTCGGGTATATAATCAATGCCGAACATAAGCTCGATATTGATCCGAAAGCCGCGCCTATCGTTACCGAGATATTTAAGTTAAGTAACGACGGAAAGACGGTAAAAGAGATTTACAACATAATGTCCGAGCGTAAAGTAACGCACTCGAATGGCAAAGAGCTACGATATAACGCTATTCGGTATATGCTCTCTAATAGAGTTTATATCGGCGAATACTCTCATATGGGCGTAGTAATCAAAGACAGCGTGCCGCCGCTTGTATCGGAAGAACTGTTTAACGCCGTGCAGTTAGAGCTTGCAAAAAACTCTAAAGCACCAGCAAGGCACACAGCGGGCGACGATTATTTATTAACGACAAAACTTTTCTGTGGTCGTTGCGGTGCTATGATGGTAGCGCAAGCAGGCACGAGCGGAACAAAAGGTGTTGTTTACCGCTACTATGCTTGTGTTCGGCAAAAGAAACACAAGTGCGAAAAAAAGCCGATAAGCAAAACCAAGTTAGAAGATTTTATCGTCCACAAGACAATGGAATTTCTAAAAGACGACGGTATAATAGAATGGCTGTCCGAAAAGCTGTGTGAGTTGCAATACAAAGAAAGCACTTTAATCCCCAAGC
Source organism: uncultured Christensenellaceae bacterium (assembly GCA_910588155.1). Lineage (GTDB taxonomy): Bacteria > Bacillota > Clostridia > Christensenellales > Pumilibacteraceae > MGBC157735. The sequence continues at coordinate 24,098 of CAJUPB010000010.1, read as the reverse complement.
TACAAGAACAGTTAAAGCAAAAGGAAAAAGAGATTGAGAATATACTAAACGCCGTTCAAAAAGGTTACGCTACGGAGATACTATTAAAGCGTCTGTCCGACCTTGAAAAAGAACAAAAAGAGCTAACGGACGCGATTGCAAAGGAACAGTTAAAAGCCCCGATATTTACACAAGACCACTTCAAAATGGCTCTACGCAACTTCCGCAATATAGATATATCCACGCAAGACGGCAAAAGAAAGATAATCGACACCTTTATAAACGCAATTTACCTTTACGACGACAGTATGAAAATCGTCTATAACGCAAACGGTAAAGAAGAAGCTGTATCGCTTGAAGAACTCGAAAGTTCAACCTTGTTTTCAAACGGTGCACCACGTGAAACCGTAAGTTGAAAACAACTCACGGTTTTCTTTATATAATAATGAAATGTCGGAAATTTGTTGAAAATCAGAAAGTTTAACAGTACAAAAGCAGCGAGCAAAAAGTTGTCCGCTTATATTTCAATTATGCTATCGAGATAAAAAAATGCAAATCCGTGCCTTATCGGCGTTTCAATTCATAAGACAACAATACACTTAACGCTTCTTAAATGCTTTTGCAAAACCGTCTACACATTTATTCTCCTCGAAGTTTGCTCTCTTTTTCCGGCAGCTCACAAGTTATTGACAAATCGCACAAAACAAAAGTCGGAATGGTTCACGCGCCGTTCCGACTTTTTTCATTTTATCAATTACTACGTTTTCCATTTAGCCATTGTTACGAACTTATGCCTTATATTTCCCGCAAGCACACAAAAGCAAGGACAGCGCTATTCAAGCAACTGCCTTTAAAAGGGATATTATTCTATTTTTCGTCTATGACGCAACTTTCTCCTATGCGCACGACTTTGTTCCAATAAGTACACCAACAAACCCACATATCATTTGTCCTTCGGCAATACGGACAATTACCGCAAGTATAGTTCATTTACATCTCCTTCGCCCAAATAAGCATATCTGTTTGCATCGCGGTTTCTTCGCTGTCAAACGGGTCGGTTGACATCTTTATATCGTAAACTTCGACAAAAATAAATTCGTAATTTTCATAACCCGTTACTCTGCCGCATATGCATCCGCTATACAAATGCTTGCGTTCGTCGTCCGTATAATCTTCCGTTTCACAGATAACACTTTGAAAAAGAGGTACAATTTCAACTTTGCCGAGTTTTTTATGCTTGTTGCAATATATGTAGCCACGTTTTTCCATTTCGGAGTCGATTGCGGTCTTGTCTGCAAGTTTCACAATCTCCGTCAATTCTTCTTTTGTCATTTCTTCTCCTCATATTCTTTTCGCAACTTACAAAGTTAAACGTTCCGACTATTCAAGCAGAGTGAAAGTGTTTTACTCTTTTGTTCGGTTTACATTCGAAACTACCTTTGCAACGAAATCTTTTATATCAAAAATCCAATTTGTCCGTTCGTTGCGACATATACAGACAATTCACTTCGAATCCGAGTTTTTTATACAATTTTAAAGCCTCCGCATTGGGTGCAAATACTTCCAACTGCGTATACTCGCAATCGTTTTGCTTAAAAAAGCTGTTTGCCTGCCGTAACAGCGACCGCCCTATTCGTCTGCCGCGACAGTTCTCCGCAACCACCAAATCGCTTATAAAGCCGACTTTGGGACAAACCGTGGTATATTCGGATTCGCCGCCGCCTTGAAATATCTTGCAAACCACAAGTCCCACCGTCTTGTTATCGAGTTGCGCCAAAAATATCTTACCGTTATGCTTTCGCACCTCTTTCATAACATAGGCAAAATATCCTTCGCGGTAGCCGTCTTTCAGCGTCAACACTCCGCGTTTATCCAAACTCGCCAAGTATGCCTGCAATTCCACCAGCAAATCCTTTACTTCTTCGGCATAAACTTCGCCGTATTCCAAAATATTCATATTCATTTCCGATTGCAACACTCCTTTTCGTTTTTTGCAACGTCATTTTTATTATATCACACTCCGTTCTTATTATCAAGCATACGCAAATCGCCAATCCGATGACCGTGTCGCCCGTAACCGACGCATCCGAGTTCCAATACGTTGTGAACGACCCGCAAGAGGCAACATCAGATACAAAGAATACACGGACACTCTTTCGTATAACGTAATTTCCGCCAAGCTCTCCGTGGTCAAGAGCGTGGACAAAAATTTTGCCGTCAAAGGCGAAACGCTGACTATCACCATAACCATAACGAACAACGACAATGTCGACATAAACGATATTTTCTTTACCGAGCAGAACGCCCGTAACCCATTTTGCGACGCTGAATTACACCGTGAACGACCCTGCAAGAGGCAACGTGAAATACTCCGAAAACACCGACGTCCTTTCATTCGATGTCGTTTCCGACAAAATAAACGTCGTCAAAAGCGTGGATAAATCGTTTGCCGTCAAGGGCGAAAACCTGCACTATACGGTTATGATTGCAAACATCGGGGGCGGAGAAAAAAGCGATTTGATATTCAAAGACCCTGTTCCAGACGGCACGACATTTGTTCGCGGCAGCGTCAAAATCAACGGCACGAACTTTTCCGTTTACGACCCCGAAATCGGTTTTGTTCTGCGCAATTTGGCACCGCGCGAAACTCTCGTCGTGGAATTCGACGTTAAGGTGGATTAAAATGAAAACAATTACAAACATCGCAAATATCATCGATAATTCGGGCGCCGTACCGTTTACGACTTACAGCAATGCTGTTCAGACAGTCATAAATCCGGCTGTCGGCGACGGCACGATTTGTTTTAAAATCATTTGTACGTGCGATTGCCGCCGCACGAATTGCGGCAGCCATTGCCGTTTTCCGTGCTGCAACTGCCGCAACCGCCGCGACTGTTGTGATTGCCGCAACTGCTGCTGCCGACGGTAAACGGTAACAGACGAATAAATGCTCGGAAGCAAAGTACCCGCAATTGTTTGCGGGTGCTTTTATTTTTCCGCATTGACGCTCTCGTCTTGTTTTTTCGACATTCGGGTCCAATTCAGGAAGCCGAGCACGTCGAGGACGAAGAACGACATAAAGCAGACCGCCACGGGTACGTACGTCACGTCTTCCGTGCTTGCCATTATCCACATAGCTATGAGCACGGCGTCGTTGACGGCGTAGCAGACGGCATAGAAGCGGCTGCGGCGGGCGGTCAGATAGGCCGCGGTAAAAGACGTCAGCACACTCAACGTGCTTATTGCGAGACTGTTTGTGTTCAATGCCTTCAACACGAAACCGAACGCCGCCGTCACTACAACCGACAGAACTGCGAAAATCGCCCATTCCCGCGGCTTCAATTTATTAACCCTGACTTCCCCGCCCTTTTCCTTATACGGGTTTTTCAGCCAGCTCGCAAGCGCCGCAACCGCCATCGGCGCGGTCATACCGAGGTAGGTTATCATCTCGCCGTAATAGCGGTAAGAATAGGAAACAATGCCGTAAAACACGGCGAAAACGACGGTCAGTACCTGTCCCGTCGGTCTGCCCTTGGACACGAGCACGAGCGCGGCAATGCCAATCAACGCGCCGACAAGCAGGTGATAATTCTTATTTTCGAATGCAAAAAACGATACGGCAGTCGCCGTCGAGCTCAACGCCCAGATTATCCGTTCCGTCACAGTCAGGCTTTTAAAGAACTTCATATACGCACCCTCGAAAAAAACGCGCCCTGTCCGAATCTTCAACGACCTAACGATTTCGGACAAAGCGCGTTTCCTTTCGCACTTGCGCGTCGGCACTCGGCAGCGACGACGCGACTTTATTTATTTTACTCTTGCATTATATCACATTCGTGTGCGGTTTGTCAAGGGCTTTTTTACGGCGCAATCATAACTATTCCGCGCACGGCTTTATACGTGTCGGAACGAATCTTGACTCTGCGCACGAGCAGATTGTCCTTGTAATATTCCAAATACGCTTCGCTTTTCACGCCCTCTTTGGCGTTTCTTATGCGCATTGTGTCGCCGCTGACCGACTCTGCCGGCAAATATTTATGTTCCTTATCCACGATTTCCTCGTCGCCCTGCGGCTCTATTACGGACAGCACGCGGCTTTTCGGGACAATCTTATATTCGTTTTTTATGCCGTAAATCTTCACGTAAGCCGTTGCGCCCACCACTCTCGCCGCTATATAGACGGGGGTGTCCAGAGGGTTTTTGAATTTCAAATCCGAACTTGACGAATTGACCATTGCGTCCAGCGAAGGCTCTACGTAAGAAGAAGTCAGAGAGTGATTTCTGACCATAGTGATTTCCATACCCGCGCGAAGAGCGGCGTTGTATATCGTCGTGGACGCCTGGCACACGCCGCCGCCGTAGCCCAGCACGTATTCGCCGTCCATTATTATCTTCGCCTGTTTGAATCCGTTCTTTTCGCTTCTCGCGCCCACGGCGGCATTGAAAGAAAACTCTTCCTCGGGGTTCAACACGGTGCCGTTGACCTTTTGAAGCGCCAGCGCGATATTGTGCGTGCGCTCTGCGTTGCCATCGTCGAAATTTGTCGAAAACTCCGCCCTTGTGTACGTCCTTTCCGTCAGCATATCCGCGGTTATGAGAGCTTCCACGTCTTCGACGGGAAGTTTGAGGCGGTCGTTTCCGCCGTGCATTACCGACGCATATATGAGTTCGAAAGTCTTTTCCCTGTTCACGCGTCTGCCCGTTTTGTCGCGTTTAATCGTGAATGCCGGCTTTCTGTCGGGATTGAACAAAATCTGCGCGTCCACGGGCGGTGTGTTTATCTTTGCTTCCGCCTCGTTCACCGTCCTTGCCGAAAGCGGCATACACATCGTGACCGCGCGTTCGTAGCTTGCCCCAGCGCGGACGGCTTTCGTCATCATCGCACGTTTCTCGACTATCGTCGCGTTTATCTTTCTATTGAAAATCTCGTCGGCGACAAGGTAGTCTGTGGGTTGAATTTTATCGTCTTTATATACGAAACTGCCCTCGTCGCTGTCGAAGCGTATCTCGAAAGGCTGTTCGTCCGACCGCGCAAAAGCCGTCTGTTCTTGCCGTCGGCAAGAGGTATCGCGGCAAGCATTTTCCCCTTGCTCCGTCAAATCACGGGATACGTCTTGCGAAACCGCGACGGAATCTCGGGGATTTGCGGCGGGCGCGGCGCCGAAAAACATTCCGCAAAAAGCGGATACTGCAAATATCGAAGTCAAACACAGCGTATGTATCACGTTTTTCACTTTTCTACACTCTCCCGCTGTTTAATATGCGGCAAAACCGTACAAAAAATACGCCTCGCACCATACAAAAAAGCGGCTTGTCCTTCTTGCCGCTTTTTATTCGAAAGTAAAAAACTGTAACCGCCCGTCCGAAAAGCGCGTCGCCGAGTCGAACGAATTTTTCGTCAAAGCGGCAGTGCGCGCCTTTCTTCGAAGATTAAACAGACGAAACGCTGTTCGAGCCAAAGCAAAAGCAAGGGCGCGGCACGAACGCGCTCTTGCAAAAAGGTCTATGCAAAAGACAGAATTATTCGACCGGGGAAAATTGGTCTTTGCCGACCGCGCAAAGCGGACAAGCGAAATCCTCGGGAACGTTTTCCCATTTCGTGCCGGGGGCGATTCCGCCCTCGGGATAGCCCGTTTCTTCGTCGTATTCCCAACCGCAAACATCGCACACGTACTTCATATTTTCATTCTCCTTTTAATATCATTACTTTTAAAAGCCGCGCCGTCACGCCCGTCGAGTTCAAGTTTCTTCGACGAACACATACGGCGGCGCGTCCTTTGCGCATTCTCTTATATACTCGGCAAGCGACTTCGGCGGTTTTGTATCCGCTCTGCCGAAATCTATCGCTATCCTGATTTTATCGCCGATTTCGCACTGCACCGCTCCGTCCGCCGCCGCGGTGAAATACGGGTCGAAGCCGTCCAACGCGAGATACAGCAACGTTTTATTGCCCATAAAGTCATAGTCGAGCACCGTGGCTTTCGCCGTATTCGCGCCGCCTTTTTTCGCAACGGACACGGCGTTTGGCGGAATGCGCAGCAGAGTCGAACCGTTTTTGACGTCTGCGTCGGTCGCAAACTCGAACTTGTTTTTTCCTATTACCGCCTTTACCTTGCCGTCTTTGACTTGCGTCATTGCGGTTGCGGTATTGTTCGTCACGGGACGGGAGGCGGTTATACGCTCGAACCGACAGTTTGTCAATTCCAGCTTTTCGGGGTTATACCACAGTGTGATTTTTTCGCCCGCGCTCCTTTCGCAGTTCTTGTCCGCGAAAACGGCTTTGGACTCCTTCACCCCGCCGAAACGCACGTACAGAGCCGTGAAGTCCGTGCGGCGAACCTGAAAGTCCACTTCGCATTCCAGAGTCTTGCAGCCATCACGATATTCCGTGTAGAGTTCGGACGGCGCAATCGAGAGGCAGGCGTCGCCGTTCACGACGCTTCTGTCCGTAAGTCTCGACGTGACTTTTTCGGGAAGCTCTACCGCGTTCGACCCGAATCTTGCTTTCAGACCGCCGTCTTTGTCGGCAAGCAATTTGCATTCTATCAAATTTCTGTTCGGAACGGCGGACAGCGAACGCCCCGTCGCCCTGTCGAAAAGCAGAACTTTATTCGCGTCCACGGCGAGTTTTACCCTGTCGCCGGCGGCAAGCGAAATTCTCGCGTCCACCTTTGCCGTGGCAAAATCGCTTTTGCCGTCTATGTCGAGATACAGCAGGTTTTCTCCGCCCGTTCTTTCCGCCAATCTGACGCGGGCTTCCACGACCGTGTCGGGCGACGCTTCCAAAAAGAACTGTTCGCCGTGGAAGTCTTCCGCTCTCACGCCGACATATACTTCTCTCGGCGTTTCGTCCAGACCGAATATGCGTTTGGCTTTGGACGCAGGCAACGTCAGCGGCCATTCGCCGAGTCCGAGCTTTGCCGTAACGGTGCCGTCGTTTCTGTATGCGACCGCCTCGAACAGGTTTATTTGCGGCGTGCCGACGAAAGCCGCCGTGAAGGTGTCGGACGGATTTTCGTAGACGTCGCGCGGCGTGCCGCTCTGACGCACTCTTCCGTCTTTCATCACCGCAACCCTGTCTCCCAGCGTCATTGCCGCCGAAGAGTCCGACGTTGCCATTACCGTCGCCGAACCCAATCTGTTTTTAATGTTGACTATCTCCGTCATCATCTGCGCTCTTTCCGTGCCGTCGAGTCCTTTCAAAGGCTCGTCCAGCAAAAGTATCGCAGGTTTGCGCACCGCTGCTCTGCACAGCGCGACGCGCATAAGCTCGCCTGCTGTCAGCGCGGACGCTTTTTTATACAGCAGGTCGGTCACGCCGAGCATTCCCGCCGCCGCGCGAACACGACCGTCAATCTCCTTTCCGTCGATTTTGCGCAGGTGCAAGCCGTATGCCAGATTGTCGTATACCGTCATACTTTTTTTATAAACGGGGTGTTCTCTCGACACCAGCACGGCGTCGCGGCCCTTGACTCCGACGTCGAGCGCGGGTTTTCCGTCGACGTACAGTTCGCCCGCGTCAGCGTCTTCCAAGCCGGCTATTATGCGCAGCACCGTCGACTTTCCGCAACCCGACGGTCCCGTTATGCACAGCAGTTCGCCGTCCGCAACGTCTGCGGAAAAGCCGCAAACCGCAACGCGGTCGGCGTATTTTTTGGCGACGTTTATGAGAGATATGTTTGACATTCGTTCTCCTCTTGGCGACCGTGGTTCGGTCAAAGTTGATTATGTCCTTTTTTGTTTGTTTTCTTTCCGCTTTTTTCGGCTTTTTGCAAAAGTCCGTCAAAAACTTTTTACGCCGCAAAACAGAACTCGACCGCCCGCGCTTTCGCGCCGCGCCGTACAGCCGCATTCTTGCCGAGCCTTATGCTGCGGAAAAGGATTTCGGAAATAGGCTTCCCTCTCGCAAGGGAAGCCTACCTCGTTATTTTTTCAGCATTTTGAGTATGTCGAGCAGGGTCTGCTGTTGCAGCTGCTGATTGCGCTCCGCATCCAGCTTATACGCAATCATATCCGCGAAGAATTTGACCAGCCAATACACGACTATGCCAGCGACTATGCTTCCGAAGAAGATTATCGGCATAAGCCATACTTGATATACAAAGCACACTATGACCGACGCCACGACGCCGCCGAGCACGGTCACGAGCGGCAGCAGCACGCTCAACTTCGACAGCAGCCACCCGAGCGACTTCAAAACCGTGAACTTCGTCTTTAATTCGCGGTAGCAATCCGACGTCATACTGTCGAACAATATTTCCTGCTGACGTATCCTTAAAAGGTAGGCGCGTTTATCCTTGTCGTAGCGCGTTGCGAGATACCACATCAAAAAGTAGCTCAACCCGATGGCGACTATTCCGCAACCCAGCACATAGACGGCGCTCTGCCACGTCTTGACTATGAACAGCACGGTTGCCACCGTGGCGATTACCACGCCGAGGAATATCGCGTACACGACGGGATGGAACACGTATTTGAACGCGTCTATAAAGCGCACGGCGTTTTTATACTCCGAAACTTCCACGTCGAGGTTGGTTTTGGGTCTGGCGTCGCGTTCCAGCGGCACTTCGGGACTGGTCACCTTTATGCGCTCGTCGTCGATTCTGGGGTTTACCTCGTCCATTATATCCTTTTTGGGTTTCTTTTGCTGCGGCTCGCTCTTGACCGTTTCGGACTCGGATTTCGTTTCCTCCGCCTTTTCGGGCGCAGGCTTTTGATTGACTTCGGCGGACTCTTTATCCTCCGCCTCCGCGCTCTTTTCCGCTTTGGATTCCGAATACGATTTTCTGCGGCGGGAATGTCCGCCCGTCAGCACTCTGTTCAATTCTTCTTCGGTCAAAGGTTCGACTTTCATACGCGATTCCTCCTCGCCATTATTGTTCATAATCTCGCCGACCGCCTCGCTTATCTCCGCGGCGGACTTCAAATCCAAGAGCGTGACGGGGTCTTCCACGGGCTTGTCGTCGTCGGGCGACATTCCCATTCTTTCCAAATACCCGTCGTGACAGAATTTACACACTTTCATTACCGTGCCGCTCTCTTCTATCGTATAGCTGTCGTCGGCATAGCCGCACAGCTCGCACACTTTTTTGGACATCTCTCGACCTTCCTTTTCGTACTTGTTCGTATTATAACATACGCCGTCCGTTTTTTCAACTATATTTATGCCGTTATACACACTTTTTAGAATTATTTTTGCATATTTTCATATTCGCACCCCGATTTGCTTGCATAAATATTCAATATGTCGTATAATAATCGCGTATTTCACACGCAAGGAGAAGCTATGAAAAAAATCAAAGCCGCAATCGTCGGCGCAAGCGGTTATACGGGTTTCGAGCTTTTGAGCATACTGGGCAGACACCCCGGCGTCGAGGTTATTTGCGCAACTTCGAGAAAGGAAGCCGGCGAAAAGATATGCGATATGTATCCCGCGCTGGAAGGCGTTTGCGGCGATATGAAATTCTGCGAACCGAAGTTCGAACTTTTGAAAGAGGCGGATGTCGCCCTCACCGCGCTGCCTCACACGGCGGGCGCGCAAATCGGCGGAGAGCTTGTCGATGCAGGCGTCAAGCTGATTGACCTATCCGCGGACTTTCGGTATGACTCGCTTTCGCTGTACGAGAAAACATACGGCGTGACGCACCCCCGCCCCGACCTTTTGAAGCAGGCGGTTTACGGGCTGTGCGAGCTGAACCGCGAAAAAATCAAGTCGGCGCGTCTCGTCGGCAACCCCGGCTGTTACACCACCGCCGCCATACTTGCGCTGTATCCGCTCGTCAAAGAAAATCTTATCGAAAAGAGCGGCATAATAATAGACGGAAAGAGCGGCGTCACGGGAGCGGGACGCAAGAGCGACGTCGGCTATTCCTTCTGCGAGACGGAGGGCAATTTCAGGGCGTATTCCGCCGTCGGTCACAGGCACACCACGGAGATGGAAGAAAAGCTGAACCTTTCCGCCCTTTCGTTCACTCCGCACCTTTTGCCCGTCAAACGCGGCATACTCGAAACCATTTACGCGAAAGCCAAGACGAGCGATTTTTCCGCCGTCGAGAGCGCGTACGAAAAGTATTACGGCAGAGAAAAGTTCGTGTCTTTCTCTTCCCGGCTTCCCGACCTCAATCTCGTGCGCGGAAGCAACTGCTGCCGTATCGGCGCGGTTTACGACCCCGAATGCGGACTTATCAAAATAGTGTCGGTCATCGACAATCTGATTAAGGGCGCGAGCGGACAGGCGGTTCAGAATATGAATATTCTGTTCGGTTTCGACGAGGACACGGCTTTGACGCAAATCGGCGAGCACTTATAAGAAGGCGGATATAAAAAATGAAATTCGATATGAATGAAATTATCGAGCGCGCGAATATACTTGTAGAGGCTCTGCCCTACATCAGCGCGTTCACGGGAAAGACGATTGTCATCAAGTACGGCGGCAACGCTATGAACGACCCCGAGACGGTCAGAACCATTATGCAGGACGTGGCGGCGTTGAAAATCGTCGGCGTCAAGCCCATTCTCGTACACGGCGGCGGTCCCGAAATAAACGGTATGCTGAACCGCGTGCACATAGAGCCGCAATTTTCCGCGGGGCTGCGCGTGACGGACGAAAAGACTATGGAAATAGTGCAGATGGTATTGGCGGGCAAAATCAACAAGAACGTCGTTTCGCTGCTGAACACTTTGGGCGTGCGCGCGGTCGGGCTGTGCGGCAAGGACGCCAATCTCATCGAAGTCAAAAAGTACGTGCCCGAAAGCGGCGCGGACATCGGGTTCGTCGGCGAAATCGTCGCCGTCAACGACGCGCTTCTGACGGCGCTTTCCGACGATTACATTCCCGTCATATCCTCTATCGGCACGGATAAAAACGGCAACTCGTACAACGTCAACGCCGACACGGCGGCAGGCGCAATCGGCGGTGCGGTCAAAGCCGAAAAGCTGATTTTTTTGACGGACATAGACGGCATACGCAAAAAAGAGAACGACCCCAAGTCGCTTATTTCCCGCATTACCGTCAAGGAAATAGAAAAGATGATTGCAAGCGGCGCAATCGGCGGCGGTATGATACCCAAAGTCAGAAGCTGTATCGACGCCATCGCCAAGGGCATCAAGTCGGTGCAGATTGTCAACGGAACCATTCCCCACTCCATACTTTTGGAACTGTTTACGGACAGCGGAGTCGGCACTATGGTGACAGCATAAAACAAACGGGACTGTTAAAATATGGATTTCGAAAAAATTAAAAAACAGGAAAACAAATATTATATGCCGACGTTCAACCGCGCGAACATCTGTTTTACGCACGGAAAGGGCAACAGGCTTTACGATACCGCCGGCAAGGAGTATGTTGATTTCACGGCGGGCATTGCCGTGAACTGTCTGGGATACGGATATCCCCCGCTTGTCGAAGCCGTTGCGAGTCAGGCTCAAAAGCTGATACACATATCCAATCTCTACTACAACGAACCGCAGTCGCAGCTTGCCGAAGCGCTTATCGAGAGTTCCATTTTCTCGCGCGTATTCTTTTCCAACAGCGGCGCGGAAGCCAACGAATGCGCAATCAAGCTTGCAAGAAAATACTACGTCAAAAAGGGCATACCGAACAAGCACAGAATTTTATGCGCCGTCGACTCCTTTCACGGCAGGACTTTGGCGACCTGCACGGCGACGGGTCAGGACAAATATTCCGCCCCGTTCGCTCCCCTGCCCGAAGGGTTTTCCCACGTGCCGTACAATGATTTCGCGGCGCTGAAAGACGCGCTGACCGACGATGTGGGCGCGGTTATGCTGGAACCGATACAGGGCGAAAGCGGCGTCGTATGCGCAAGCTACGATTATCTCGTAAACGTCTATGCCCTATGCAAGCAAAAGGGCGTGCTGCTGATTCTGGACGAGGTTCAGACCGGCGTGGGAAGAACGGGCAAGCGGTATTGCTTCGAGCATTACGGCATACAGCCCGACATCGTGACTCTGGCAAAGGGGCTGGCGGGCGGCGTTCCCATAGGCGCGACGCTGGCTCGCGGAGAGGTTGCCGAGAGTTTTGCTTACGGCGACCACGGTTCCACGTTCGGCGGCAATCCCCTCGCCTGCGCCGCGGCTCTTGCCGTGAACGAAAAGATTTCCGACCCCGACTTTATCGCCCGCGTCGAGAGCGCGGGTCAGCGGTTGCAGGACAGGCTTATGGAATTGCGCAAATACAAGTTTGTCGCCGACGTGCGCGGCAAAGGACTGATGCGGGGACTGCAACTTTCCGACAAAGTCAAAAATGCCGAAGTCATCGGACGAATGAGAGAAAAGGGTTTTCTCGTGGCGTCTGCGGGAAGAAACACTTTGCGGTTTGTTCCGCCGCTGACGATAACGGAAGAAGAAATCGACGCTATGGCGAAACAGCTGGGCGAAATATTTGCAAATACGAACGTTTGATGGTATACTGTTTACAAGGGGATTCCCGAAAAAATATCGAAAAGGAAATTTGACAATGGATATAACGCAATACAAACCGAAGGGTAAGTTGAACAACAAGCATCTTCTGACGCTTAAAGACTACACCGCCAACGAGATTTACGAGATACTTCTGCGGGCGGCGGAGCTGAAAAATATGAACAGGCGCGGCAAAAAGCAGCGTTGTCTTTCCGGCAAGACCGTGGCTTTGATTTTCGCAAAGTCCAGCACGCGCACCCGCGTTTCTTTCGAACAGGGCGTGCGTCAGCTCGGCGGCGTTCCGCTGTTTCTGTCTTCGAACGACATACAGCTCGGGCGCGGCGAGACCATTCACGATACCGTCAAGGTTTTGGAGAGATACGGCATTGACGCAATTATGATTCGCACCTTCAAGCAGTCCGATTTGGAGGACCTTGCGCGTTTCGGCACGATACCCGTCATAAACGGTTTGACGGACGACTTCCACCCCTGTCAGGTGCTTGCCGACCTTTTGACCGTTTACGAAGTTTTCAAGCGTCTGGAAGGCATTAAATTCGCATACTTCGGCGACGGCAACAATATGGCGAACTCGCTTATGCTGGGTTGCGCAAAGGTCGGAATGAAAGTTTATATCTGTTCCCCGAAAGGTTTCGAACCCAACCCGGAGATAGTCGCCGAAGCGCAAAAGTTCGGCGAAGTCGTTGTAACCGACAGCGTAGAAGAAGCGGCAACGGGCGCGGATGTGCTTTACACCGACGTCTTCTTCTCTATGGGACAAGCCGCAGACAAAAAGAAATCCGACGCGCTTATGCCGTATCAGGTCAACGAGAGCGTTATGGATATGGCGAGCAAGGAAGCCGTGTTTATGCACTGTCTGCCCGCGCATCGCGGCGAAGAAGTCACGGAAGGCGTCATCGATTCTCCGCGTTCCGTTATTTTCGAGCAGGCGGAGAACAGGCTGCACGCGCAAAAAGCGGTTATGTCGCTTTTGATTAAGTAGGTAGGCGTTTTATGACGGACATAAGAAGAGCGACTGCCGCCGACGCTTTTGCAATCGCAGAAATAACCAAAGCCGCTTTCAAGCTTTATAAGAACGACTTGCATTCGTCGTATCCCATTGCCGCGCTGGAAGAGTCCGTGGACGACGTGAGGCGCGACATAGAGAGTCACGCCGTGTACGTCGCGCTCGCGGACGGCTCCGTCGCGGGTTCGATTCGCGTCAAAAAGCTGACGGACTCGCTTGCCTACATTTACCGTTTCGGCGTGAGTCCGCACATAAACAACACGGGCATAGGCTCCAAGCTTTTGGATGCGGTCATTTCCGACTGCAAAAACGACGGCATAAAAGCCATTGCCCTGCACACGAACTCGCGGTATTACAAGCTCGCCAGATATTACTACGGCAAGCGGTTTTTCGTTCATTCGACTTCCACGGACAAGGGATATATCCGCGCGCTGTTCGTCAAAGAGCTTTCGGACGAGAGCTGCGACGTTTCCCCCGCTTTCGGGCTGTGATACAATTTTAATTCGACATATAAAAAGGAAGCGTATCTCAAAGGCACGCTTCCCTTTTTTCTATATTTTTGCGTTTTCGACGGCGGACGAGATTTTGTCCGCTATTTCTTCGGGCGACAGTCCGTCCGTGGGTACGGCGACGTCGGCGTATTTCAAGTACAGAGGTTTGCGCTGCGACCACAGCATTTCGATATTCTTTTTTGCGTTCCCTTTCAAGAGCGGGCGGGAAACATCGTCTTTCAGTCTTTGTTCGATTGTTTCCGCGCTTGCGGTCAGAAGCACGACCGTTCCGCTCTCTTTCAGTTTGTTCATACAGGCGGGGTTCAGCACCGCGCCGCCGCCGCAGCTTATCACCGTTTCTTTTTTTGCGGACAGCAAGTAGAGAATTTTGCCTTCTTCCACGCGGAAGAGGTCTTCTCCGTAAGCGGCGAAAAATGCGCTTATGCTTCCGAACTGCTCCGTGAAAATTCCGTCGCTGTCGCAAAACAGCATATTCTTTTTCTTTGCGAGTATTTTGCCGCAGGTACTCTTCGACGTTCCCGGCATTCCTATAAGCACGATATTGGTTTTGTTCACGTTTGTACCCTCCTTTTGTTTTTCGTTTTGTATTGCTTTTCCGCCGTTTTAGCCGCGCCAAAAGGTCGCCGCTCGGCGGAAAATTATGCGAGTGCGGCTAGCGCGAGCAGGTAGCTGTTTGCGCCGAATCCGGCTATTACTCCGTCCACGTACGGGCTTATGACGGAAGTGCGCCTGAATTCCTCTCTTGCCTGCACGTTCGTCATATGAACTTCGATTTTCTTGCAGGTCTTGTCTTTGAGGGCGTCGGCTATCGCATAGCTGTAATGCGTATGCGCGCCTGCGTTTATTATTATCGCGTCGACGTCGGCGTCCTGTATCTTTTCCACGATTGCGCCCTCGTAGTTCGACGTGAAAAATTCCGTTTCCGCGCCGATTTCCTCGGCTTTTCTGCGCAATGCCTTTTCCAACTCGGCAAGAGTCGTCGTGCCGTACTCTTTCGAGCGCGCGCCGAGTTTATTCAAATTCACACCGTTTATAACAAGCACTTTCATAGTTCTCTCCTTTACACCACTCCGTGTTCCCGCAATCTGTTTCTTATCTTGTCTTTGAGTTTTTCATAGTCGCGTTTCGAAAGTCTTACGTCGGGCAAAACAATTTCGTCCGTCTTTATCGCCTGATATATCAGCATATCCATACCATTCTTTGTCGTCGCGCCGTGTCTTTCTTTCGCATCGCGCAGAAAGTCGGTCTGTTCGGGGTTGTATATCAAATCGAAGGCATACGTTATTTTTCCGACGTTTACGCCGTCCAATGCGTCTTCGCCTCTGTTCAGTCCGAACGACGTGCAGTTCACGACGGCGTCCGCGCCGCTTCCGTCGTAGAGCTTGACTCCGAAAGTTTTCGCCAGCTCTTCCGCTTTCGACAGCGTTCTGTTATGCACATACGTATCGAACTCGCAGCATTCCAACATTTTGGCGACCACTCTCGCCGCGCCGCCCGCGCCCAAAATCAGCACTTTCGCGCCGCTTCGAATCGGACAGTCCTGCAAAAAGCTCTTCATAAAACCCCAGCCGTCGGTATTGTAGCCGACGGTTTTTTCCGCGATGCTGACGGTATTGACCGCGCCGCAACCGCTTTCGTCCTCGTCCAGCAGTTCTATTATCTTCGTCTTGAACGGTTTGGTCACGTTGAACCCGACAAGGTTTTTTTTCAGTTCCGCCACGGTTTCTTCCAACCGCTCTTTCGGCGTATCGTATACCTTATACTCCGCGTCCACGCCGATATAGCGGAAAATTTCGTCGTGCACAATCGGCGAAAACGTGTAGCCTATGTGCTCTCCCAAAAGTCCGAGTTTATATTTCATTGTCTTATTCCTCTCCCTTCAAACCCAGAACATTCCCGAAAAAATCGGGATAGCTGACTGCGCAGGCGTCGGCGTTCAACAGCGTTCCGCCCTTCTTCGACAGCGACATCGCAACTGCCGCCGCCATTGCTATCCTGTGGTCGCCGCAACTGTCCACGACTCCGCCGCCCTCTATTCTTCCTCTGCCGTATATCCGCATTCCGTCGTCCGTCGCAACGGCTTCGACGCCGAGTGCGGTCAGCATATCCACGGTGGTTTTTATGCGGTCGGTTTCCTTGACTTTCAGCTCCGCCGCGTCGCATATTACGCTCTCGCCGCTTGCAACGGCGCACAGAACCGCGATAATCGGCAGCTCGTCTATGAGCCGAGGTATCAAGCCGCCGCCCACGACAATCGGCCGGAGCGTGTTTGCGCGCACCGTTACGTCGGCGACCGGTTCGAAACCTTCGACGATATTTTCCGTTTTCACGTCCGCGCCCATTGCCCGAAGCACGTCGATTATACCCGTGCGCGTGGGGTTGATTCCGACGTTTTTCACGGTTGTTCTTCCGCCCTCGCCGCCTGCCGCAAGCACGAACGGAAACGCCGCGGACGATATGTCGCCGCACACTTCTACGTCGACGTTATGAAGTTTTGCGCCGCCGACGACGCAGGCTTTTTTGTCGTCGAACTCTATGGACGCACCCATTGCGCGAAGCATACGTTCGGTATGGTCGCGGGACTTCGACTGTTCGTGCACGGTGGTTTTGCCGTCGGCGAAAAGACCGGCGAGCAGCAGCGCGCTTTTAACCTGCGCGCTTTTGACCGGCATTTCATAATCTATGCCTTTGAGTTTTGCGCCCGTGACCGACAGCGGCGGCGTCAGACCGATACAATCGATTTGCGCGCCCATTTTGCGCAACGGGTCCGCGACTCTTTTCATAGGGCGTCGGGAAAGCGATTCGTCGCCGTACAGACTGACTTCCCTTCCCTCGCAACCCGCGAGCAGACCCGTCAGAAGGCGCATAGTCGTGCCGGAGTTGCCGCAGTCGAGTTCGGCGTTTTTTCTTATTCCGCCGCGCACGATTTCTATTGTTTTTTCGCCGACTTCGATTTGCGCGCCCAGACGTTTCATACAGTCCGTCGTGGACAGCACGTCCGCGCTTATCAGCGGATTTTTCACCGTGGCTCTGCCGCAATCCAGCATAGCATTGAACATTACCGCCCTGTGCGTGACGCTCTTGTCGGGTTTGCACGTCAGCGTCTTATCGAATTTTTTCAAAGGTTCGACAAACATTTTTCCGCCTCCGCCGCAAGCTCGCGTTCCGTCAGCCAAAACTCGGTCTGTCTGTATCTCTCCGATACGATAATGGATATTTTGCCTTCGGAATTCTTTTTGTCCGCAGTCGCCGCGCGGGCAATCTCCTCCGCCGAAAACTTCGAGAAAAGTTTGCGTCCGTCCCGGTCCACAATCGGCGATACTTTTTTTTCTATGAACTCCCTACTCTCTTTCGTCAGCACGCCGAGGTCGTGCGCAATCGCCGCCTCTGCGAGCAGACCGAGCGCGACATATTCGCCGTGGCTCTTTTCGTGCGAGTCGAGATATTCGAGCGCGTGTCCGACGGTGTGTCCGAGGTTGAGAATCTTGCGTCTGCCGCTCTCTTTGAAGTCGGCGTTTGTCACGCTCTCTTTGAACCGCGCACAGCTTTCGACGAGCGCGAAACAGTCGGTCTTGTCCTTTCCTTGGAAATACTTTGTCCACACTTTCATACAGCGTTCGTCGAGCAGAGCGGTTTTGACCGCTTCGCCGAGTCCGCACGACACCTCGCGTTTCGGCAGGGTTTTGAGAAAGTCGGTGCAGATATGCACTCTTTCGGGAAGATGAAACGCGCCGACCATATTTTTATAACCCGTCAAATCGACGCCCGTCTTGCCGCCTATCGAAGAATCGAGCTGTGCCAAAAGCGTGGTGGGCACGTTTATGAAATTTATGCCGCGCATATACACCGCAGCGCAAAAGCCGCCGAGGTCGCCGACCACGCCGCCGCCGAAAGCCACGAGCTTGCTCTTTCTGTCCAGACGCTCCTCTGCCATTTCGCGCAGAACCGTTTCTGCGGTTTCCAATGTTTTGGAGTCCTCGCCGTGCGGTATCACGCAGACTCTTTTCGCGCTTTGAAGCAATCCGCCGTAAATCCGCATTACGTTGTCGTCGGTCAAAACGAACTTATCCGCAACAAGCGGCGCGACGTTTCGGACTTCGCGTTCTATAATTATCTCACTCTTTTCGACGTTCAAAAAATCAAACTCCTCTCACCGTCGAAACGGCTTTTTCGCGCAGCAGTTTCACGGCGCGTTCGGCTTCGCTTGCGGTATCGCCGCCGACCGTCTTTAAAATCTCGTCGGCAAGCGCGAAAGCCGCCGCATTTTCCAGCACTACCGCCGCCGCCGGGACTGCGCAGACGTCGCTTCGCTCGTTTTCCGAACGCGCCGCCTTTCCCGTCTTTATATCCACGGTGTCCACGCCGCGCGCCGTCGTCGGTATCGGTTTCATCACGGCGCGGATACAAATATCTTCGCCGTTGGACATTCCGCCCTCTATGCCGCAAGCGCGGTTGTTCTCTCTCTTATAGCTTTCTCCGTTCGGATATACGGCGTCGGGGGCGTCCGTGCCCGCAATCGCGCCGTCGGCATAGCGCCCTATCTCCACCGCTTTTATCGCCTGCACGGACATACACGCGCCTGCGAGTATTCCGTCCAAGCGTCTGTCGCCCTGAACGTAGCTGCCTATTCCCGCAGGCACGCCGCTTATCACGACTTCAATTTTTCCGCCGAGCGAATCGCCGTCCTTTTTCGCCCTGTCGATTCTCTTTTTCATTCTTTCGGCGGCTTCTTCGTTCATACAGCGCACCTCGTTTTTATCGGCATTTTCGATAAGCTCCGCTGCCGAATAAACGGTGTGCGCGTTTGCATTCGGCACGTCGCCTATCGACACGACGTGCGAGCCTATTAAAATTCCGAGCCGCTGCAAAAGCTGTTTGCATATCGCGCCTATGACGGTTCTTGCCGCCGTTTCCCTGGCGGACGCGCGTTCCAGCACGTTTCTGGCGTCGTCGAAGCCGTATTTTATACAGCCGACGAAATCGGCGTGACCCGGCCGCACTTTCGTGACGGCGCGTCTGTCCGAGACCGCTCCGAACGGAGACATAACGTCCGTCCAATTTTCGAAGTCGCGGTTTTCAATCAAAAACGCAATCGGCGCGCCCGTCGTTTTACCGCCGCGCACGCCTGCGAAAAAGTGCGCCGTATCGCTTTCTATACGCATACGCGCGCCTCTGCCGTAGCCGCTTTGGCGGCGTTTGAGTTCGGCGTTTATCTTATTTGCGTCAAGTTCGAGACCTGCGGGAACGCCCTCCAAAATACCGCAGAGAGCTTCTCCGTGCGACTCGCCCGCCGTCAGGTATCTCATAGATATCCGTTCTCCTTCAACGCTTTCTGCGCTTTGTC
The DNA here is from genome assembly GCA_910588155.1 of uncultured Christensenellaceae bacterium. Classification (GTDB taxonomy): domain Bacteria; phylum Bacillota; class Clostridia; order Christensenellales; family Pumilibacteraceae; genus MGBC157735. The sequence goes on along the minus strand of CAJUPB010000010.1, from coordinate 4,822 downwards.
GTAGTCGCCCAAACGCTTGAACCCGAGCCGCAGCGCGCCGCCCGTGCCCTCGCGGGAATTGTCTATCCTTATGCTTTTCAAGTCCGCGCCGACATCGCCGAGCAGCGAAGCTATTTTTCCCACGGCGCCCACTTCGTCGCGCACGGGAACGTACAGTTCGTATTCCGCCCTGAACCTGCGCGCGCTCATAAGCTTGTCCCTTCTGCGCTTTCCGTCCGAGAAATATCCGCGCGCGCGCACACCGTTGTTATCCGCGATATACTCGCGCAGCTTGGCAAACTCCGCCGCGAACTCGTCCATAGCTTTCAGCACGTTATCCTTATTCGCGCGAACGACGCCGAGCCAGAAGTCCGGCGACGACGACGCTATTCTCGTCGTATCCAAAAAGCCGCCGCTTGCCAGCTCGCCGCAATTGTCCTTGGCTTTGAGTGCGGTGTTCACGAGAGTGTATGCCACCATATGCGGCAAGTGGCTTATCGACGAAATTATTTCGTCGTGTTCTTCCGCGCTCATATACACGGCAAGCGCGCCCATTTCGGAAATCACTTCCGCAACTTTTTTCGTATCCTCGCCGTCTTTGTCGCCCGTCAGGATATAGAACGCGTTTTCGAACAGCGTATCCATAGACGCGCGGCAGCCGCTCTGCTCCGTTCCAGCCATAGGGTGACCGCCGACGAATCTCGGCGGCATTCCCGAAAAGCAGTTCTTGACGGACGCGGTGTCGGTTATTACGGTGTCGTCGCCGACGACGATATGCACCTGGCGCGCCGTGCGTTCCACGGCGGACACGGGCACTGCGAGGAACACCACGGAGCTTCCGCGAAGAGAGCCGAGTCCGCAGTCGGAAATTATGCCGTTTTCCAGACAGTAACCGACGGCGTCCTTATCGTTGTCCACGCCGACGACGTCGTATTTGCCTTTCAAGGCTTTGGCTATCGACGTGCCTATCAGTCCCAGACCGACTATACCTATTTTTTCCATTTGAAGTACACCTCTTTTTTATGCCTTTGCATCAGTTCTCTGTGTTACCAGCGTCTGCTTCCGCCGCCGCCGAAGCCGCCGCCGGAAAAGCCGCCGCCCCCTCCTCCGAAACCGCCGCCGCTTCTTCCGAGCGAAGAGGACGCCTGCGGACGGGAAGTCATCGTATTGCGACAGCGGGTGTGAGTTCTGCGATACATATCGTTGAATATCAGTATCGTGAACACGTCGCCCGCGCCCATACGGTAATACCGAGGCGGCGCAAGCGTCAGTCCCTCGAATTTATCCTGCCAAATCTTCGACACGCCGAGCGCGTTCGCATACGGCAAAATATCGTAGTAGTACTGCGGATTGTCTTTCAGCAGCATTTCCAGCTTATCTTTTTCCGCATACTTCAAGAAGTCGCGGAAACCGATGAGTTCGCCGAGTTTGTCGTTGTAGAACTTCGTGCGCTTGCTCACCAATGCGGCGGAAAACACCGTCAGAGCAAAGCAAACGCCGACTATTATCTTGGTCGTCAAATTCAACGCATTTGACGGAATGAGAAACATACACGCCGCAGTCGAACCGCCGACGAGCAATGCCAGCAACAGCAAAAGTCCCGCGCGATTCGCCGCTTTGAGTTTGAACTTATTATTGCAGACCGTCGCGCCCAGACCGACGGCGAAAATACAGGGTATCCCCATTGCGAGCGGGAAGAAATTGAACCAGCCCGCGCTTATGCCCCAATACGCAACAGTCGTCACGCCGAACACGTAGACTGCCGCGAGCAGAGCCAGCGCAAGCGACGCCGCGGAGTGGCTTTTGGAATACATACGATTCTTGTACTCGCCCGTCACGGCGCTTTGCACCTGCGACACCGTGCCGTAGAATCTATTGTTAAGCGACGAAAGCATTACGTATTTTTCGCCGCTTTCCTCGTCCTCTTTTGCGCGTCGGAACAGTTTTTCGAACATATCTTTTTCGTATGACGGCGCGCCGTTGTCCAGCTCGGACTTATATATAAGTTTGGTATCGCCGTCCTCGTCCGCTATCTCTATGCAGCCCTTGGACGCCCAGAAGAACAACAGCGACGTCACGTCTTCCGACGAACAGACGTTGTCTATCAGCATTCCCGCCTGTGCCGGCGAAAGCTGTCGGTTTCCCTCGCCCTTCGGCGGATAGAAGTTCACGGTTGCAATCGGGCTGTCCTGCCGCGAGTACAAAAATTTCGCCAAGACAGCCAGAACCGTCAAGATTGCGCCGACGATTGCCGCGCCGACCGCAAAGCCGTCCAGCGGCTTGCCGAACGTGCCTGCGCCGAAAGCCGCCTTAACCGTCACGCCTTCGAACGGCAGCAGACCCACCCTCACGGTTTCGTCCGACGACGGCAACGACATTTCATATTCATTAACCGTCAAAACAATCTGTTTTTTGTCCTCGGAAACGGTTTTGTTTAACCGTTCGTTGTCGGTTTGTGTCGAACCTTTCTCTCCGAAATACACGTTTTCGCTCTCTATCGGCGCGGGAAAATTCAGCGTCAGCGTGACACCCGCACGAATCATATCGTAGTCGGTGCCGACGATATTGTACTCAAAAACATCGGAGTCGAGGTCGGGCAGCACGACGGTGTATTCTATGCGATAGTCTGCCTCCACGCCCTCTTTATACCACCAATCTTCCTCGCCGAAGCGAATGACCAAAAAGTCGCCGTCGTGCGACATTTCGTATTCGTCGCCCTCGGCTTTTACGTTTCTGTACTGTTCGCCCGAATTGCACGGCAAATAGCGCAGCCAACCGCGAGAGGACTCGATGTAATGTACGGTCATTTCCTCGACTATGTCCACCGTGCAATCGGCGTTTACCGTGGCGGTTATGTTCATTTTTGTCGCCACGTAACCGAAATCCGCTATCGGCTCGGGTTCGCCGCAAGCGACGAAGCAAGTCGAAAAAAGCAGCGCAACAATCGCGCAGACGATTATCTTCGATATGCGTCTTATTCTGTCCGTCATAGTCTGTCCTATCCCATCTGTTTTTTAAAATTCCACCGTCGGCGCTTTGCGCTCCTCCGCGCTGTCCAGCTCGAAATACGGTTTTTTGTCCAAACGCATTTTACGAGCCACGATGCTTGTCGGGAAAAGAGCTATGGCGTCGTTATAGCGGCGAACGTTGCCGTTATAATACTTGCGCGCCTGAACGAGGTCGGTCTCTATGCTTTTGAGCTGTGCCGACAAATCCAAAAAGTTTTGGTTTGCTTTGAGGTCGGGATAACGTTCCACGGTCACGTTCATAAGAGTTGTGAGCGCGCTCGTCAACTGTTTTTCCGCCTCTATTCTTTGTTCCGGCGTGGCTGCCTCCGATACTTTGCTTCTCAAACTCGTGACTTTGACGAAGGTTTCTTCTTCGTGTTTGGCATAGCCTTTGACCGTCGCCACGAGGTTGGGTATCAAATCGAAACGTTTTTTCAGATATACGTCTATCGTGGACCAACTCTCTTCCGTCGAGTTGACGATTCTGATGAGTTTGTTTTTCAAGCCGATGTATACGGCAAAACAAATCACGATTATTACGACGAGCGCCACGACCGCAATTATTATCCAAACGGTCGGCGACAATGCCGAAAGCAAACTTTCCATTTTCAATCCTCCTCGAAATTGTTACAACTTTATATAAGTATACTATATTATGCGGAATAAATCAACTAAATACGCTTTGCTCGCCGCGAAAACAGCGGCGCGCAAGCAAGAAAAAAAGCGTCTTTTGCGGACGCTTACTTCTTTCTACTGTCTTTCAAGTATTCTTTCATCACGTCGAACAGCTGCGGCGATATGACGTGTTCTATGCGGCAGGCGTTTTCCTCCGCAAGCGGCAAATCCGCGCCCATTTTCACGAGCAGTTCGGTTATGACCCCGTGGCGTTCCCATATATCCGCGGCTTTTTTCTCACCCGCCTCCGTCAAGACTATTTCGCCGCTTTCGCTCACTTCTATGTAGCCCTTGGTTTTCAACAGATTGACGCCGCGCGATACGCTGGGACGGGAATAGTTCAATGCCGCCGCCACGTCCACGGCGTGTACGCAGGGATTGTTCTTTTTCAGCACGAGTATCGTTTCCAGATACATTTCTTCCGATTCGCCTGTCTTCACTTTGCCGTCCTCCGATTATACGCTCTCATTATACAGCATTTCTCGCGCAAATGCAAGCAATTACGGCAGGCAGCTCACGCGCACCGCAAAACGCCGAGACAATATAGGCGCGGTGCGAACAAGACAAGGAAGGCGCGGATTTTATTCAGCCGAGAAAGTGATTTATAGCGCAACTCTTGCTTGACAAATAAAATGTTTAAATAACGAGCCGTGCAGGCGAGTCCTTTATGAGTTCGACCGAGTCGTGTCAAGCAAGCAAAGAACGGCTTTGCCGTTCGCGGCGCAGCGACGACTCGCGTTTGGTCGAAACCGTCCTGACGGGTTAGAAGCGAGCAGTGCAAGGAAGGCGCGGATTTTATTCAGCCGAGAAAGTGATTTATAGCGCAACTCTTGCTTGACAAATAAAATGTTTAAATAACGAGCCGTGCAGGCGAGTCCTTTATGAGTTCGACCGAGTCGTGTCAAGCAAGCAAAGAACGGCTTTGCCGTTCGCGGCGCAGCGACGACTCGCGTTTGGTCGAAACCGTCCTGACGGGTTAGAAGCGAGCAGTGCAAGGAAGGCGCAGATTTTGCGCAGGGCGCGTACACCCCCGTACGCAACCGAAGCAAAAACGTAAGCCTGACACAGTATTGCGGGTCTAATTGTCAAGTTGGTCATTGCCGGGCTGACGGGTTAGAAGCGAGCAGTTCGAGGAAGTCCGAACGATTTCGACGGGGAGT
>CAJUPB010000009.1:75958-79551 GCA_910588155.1 uncultured Christensenellaceae bacterium | reverse complement strand
TACGGTTAAAGCGGTAAGTTTAGACGGTGTTGCTTGCACGGTGGAAAACATTATGAATAACACTTATGCGTTGCAACGTCCTTTCGTAATCGTACTCAAAGAAAACGGAACGCTGTCGGCGGCGGCACAAGGCTTTTACGACTATATTATGAGTGCGGAAGCTCAAACGGTTATAACGGGCGCGGGTTATATTTCGGTAAAGTGATATGACTACGCTTACAAAGATTAAAACGGCAAAGTTTTTTTCAAAGGAAAATATCGCAAAGGCAATATTTATAGCCCTTGCGGCATTTTCCATTCTTGCCGTGTTTACGATTATCGGTTATTTGCTTTATGCAAGCATACCCGCTTTTCGTGATATAGGTTTTTTCAAGTTTATTTTCGGTTCTGAATGGTCGGCAAAATCGGAAACTTTCGGAATATGGCGAATGATTGTCGGCACGTTCTTTCTTACCGTATGCGCCGTTCTGCTTGGCGGAACGCTTGCGGTATTTACGGCGATTTGGCTTGTATTCTATTGCCCTAAACGACTGAAAAAGATATATACGCAGATAGTAAATTTGCTTGCGGGTATTCCGTCTATCGTGTACGGTCTGTTCGGGTATAAATTTTTAATGCCGCTACTCGTCGATATATTCCACCCGAATAATGCGGGTTTCGGACTTTTGGCGTGTACGCTTATTCTCTCGGTTATGATATTACCGACAATAACTTCCATAACCAAAAACAGTTTGGAAGCAGTACCCATGCACTACTACGAAGGCGCGCTTGCGCTCGGATGTTCAAAAAATCAAGCGGTATGGAAAGTTTTGCTGCCCGCCGCAAAGAGCGGAATTATATTGGCAATCATACTCGGCATAGGTCGGGCAATCGGTGAAACAATGGCTGTTCAGATGATAGTGGGTAACGGTTCGGGTTATCCGTTCGGTGCGTTCGTGCCGTTTACCACGCTCACAAGCAATATCGTACAGAATTGGGGTTATGCAACGCCGTCCGAACAGTCTGCGCTTATTGCCGACGGGTTCGTATTGCTGATTTTTATACTTATTCTCAATTTATGTCTTATGGCTGTAAAAAAGGACAGCAAGGGCGGCAATAAATTCTTCTCTCGTAGATTGAGAGAAAGCGATCAAAAAGATACATTAAAAAGCTATCGTCGCACGGGTAGCGCTTGCGATGCGCTATGGATAGTTTCTTGGGTTATTTCTTTGCTGGTTGCGTTCGTTCTCGCATTTATCGTAATATTCGTTTTCGTAAAAGGCTTTCCGCATTTGAGTATTGATTTTATGTTCGGGGAAAGCGGTAACGCACACACGACGCTTGCGCCCGCTTTTGTATCAACTACAATGCTTATAGGTCTTGCGCTGTTGCTTGCTTTGCCGCTCGGTGTAGGCGCGGCAATCTTTTTGAACGAGTATGCAAAGAAAGGAAGCATTTTCGTTAAAGTGATACGCTTGTTCGTCGATACGCTTGCCGGTATTCCGTCGATAATATTCGGGCTGTTCGGAATGGTATTCTTTGTAATCGGTATGAATATGGGCTATTCTCTATGGGCGGGCGGTATTACTTTGGCTCTTATCATTTTGCCGACGATTATACGCAGCACCGAACAAAGTTTATCGGAAGTGCCCGACAGTATGCGTGAAGCAAGTTACGCTCTCGGCGCGGGAAAACTGCGGACGATTTTCGTCGTCGTTCTGCCGCAGGCAATTACGGGAATTATAACGTCGATTATTCTTTCAATCGGAAGAATTGTAAACGAAAGCGCGGCTCTCATATTTACGGTGGGCTCGGCATCTACTTTTATTCCGCAAGGTTACGGTGATAGCGCGGCAAGTTTCGCCGTTCTCGTATGGAAGTTTATGAGTAACGGCTTGCAAGTAAACGAAGCCTACGCTACGGCAAGCATATTGCTTATATTCGTCATCATACTTAACTTACTCGTTTCACTTGTGGAATGGTTATTTAATCGGAGAAAAAAGATATGAAAAAACACATTATAGAGCAATTTGATTTGAGCGGCGATATTGCCGTTTCGGTCAAGGAAATGAATTTATACTACGGCTCGTTTCACGCGTTAAAAAGCATTTATATGGATTTTCCGAAAAATAAACTCACTGCTTTAATCGGTCCGAGCGGTTGCGGCAAATCCACGCTCATAAAATCGCTTAATAGAATGAACGATTTAATCGAAGGCTGTAAAATCACGGGCGAAATCAAAATCGGCGATACGGATATTTATTCCCGCAAGACCGATTTATCCCGTCTTCGCAAAAACGTGGGTATGGTATTCCAACGCCCCAACCCGCTTGCTATGAGCGTTTACGATAATATCGCATACGGTCCGCGAACGTTCGGAATACGCTCTAAAAGCGAATTGGACGGGATAGTCGAAAGCTCGCTCAAAGGCGCGGCTATGTGGGACGAAGTAAAAGATAGGTTGAATAAATCCGCGCTCGGTCTTTCGGGTGGTCAACAGCAAAGGCTTTGTATTGCCCGTGCGCTGTCCGTTGAGCCGCAAATTCTTTTAATGGACGAACCGACGAGTGCGCTCGATCCCATTTCTACCGGAAAAATAGAAGAACTCTGTCTTGAACTCAAAAAGAATATGACTATTATTATGGTAACGCACAATATGCAGCAGGCGTTCAGAATAGCCGACTATACAGCGTACTTCCTTTTGGGCGAAATGATTGAAATGGACGAAACGAAAAAGTTGTTTGCTCATCCGCAGAACAAAAAAACAGACGATTATATCAACGGCAGATTTGGTTGATATTACAATTTTATTACAAACGGCATATTCTCAACACTTTATTTATCAAACAAAAAATGATATAATTAAAGCAAGGTGATATTATGAAAGGTACGGTTTTTATTTTAGAAGACGATACAAGCATTTGCGGACTAATCAAGGTCGCATTAGAGATGAACGGCTTGGATTTCAAGGCGTTTTCAACCTTGAAATCTTTTACCGCCGCACTTTTGGGCGAACAGCCGGACGTTGCATTGCTTGATATAATGTTACCCGACGGAAGCGGTTTAGACGCTCTGCGTTTTATCAAAGAGAAATTTCCTGCCGTAAGCTGTATTATGCTCTCCGCACTATCAAAGGAAGAAGATAAGGTAAACGGTTTGAATATGGGCGCGGACGATTATATAGCAAAGCCCTTTTCCGTATTGGAACTTACGGCAAGAGTAAACGCAAGATTGCGCGGAAAACAGCGACAAAGCGTTTTGTCGGTTGGTAATGTTACGCTAAACTCTGAAACTTTCGTCTGCGAAATCGACGGCAAAGAAGTATCGCTCAACCATAAAGAATTTGAGCTGTTAAAATATTTTATGGAAAATCACGGTAGAGTTTTATCCCGTGAAAAACTTTTAACCGAGGTTTGGGGGTACGACGTAGGCGAAACGCGAACGCTCGACAATCACGTTGCCCGTCTTCGCAAGCTCGGCGTAAAGATTGAAACGATATTCGGTGTGGGGTACAAATTATGAAATGGCGCATTTGGATTTTATCGCTTGGAATTACGTTTGCCTGTCTTTTTGTCTTTTCTTTTGCGGCAACGCAAGTTTATTATAAATCGTCC
>CAJUPB010000009.1:46202-75858 GCA_910588155.1 uncultured Christensenellaceae bacterium | reverse complement strand
TGCCTGTCTTTTTGTCTTTTCTTTTGCGGCAACGCAAGTTTATTATAAATCGTCCATAGACGACAGCAAAGAATATTTGCGCGTTTATATGAACAGCTTTGATGAAACTTTGAATTTGGACGATTTGAACGAACAAAACGCCGCCGCCTTTTCGGAAAAATTGAACGGCGCAAGGGTTACGTTTATGGACGCGCAGGGTAACGTACTTGCCGACAGTATTGCCGAAGACGATTTGGAAAACCATTCAGACAGATCGGAAATAAAAGACGCCATTTTCGACGAAGAAGGTTTTGCAGTGCGCGGCAGTTCTACGCTTGGTAAAAATATGGTGTACTATTGCAAAAACTTCGACGGACAATTTTTAGTGCGGATTGCTATATTCACCGATACCGATTGGAGTATTTTTGCAAAATCATTGCCTATTCTCCTATATTTCTTCATCTTGTGTATAGTATTGTGCGCCGTTATAGCCTTTGTATCAACGCACTTTATCTTAACGCCCGTAAAAAAACTTGCAAGCGACGCCGCAAACAATCCGCAAGTTACAAGCAAATATTCCGAACTCAAACCCGTAGCCGATATTCTCAACGAGCGCAATCGCAACATTCAAAGGCAAATGAGCGAGATACAAGCGGAAAAAGAGCTTGTGGAAAAAGCGCGTGTTTCAAAGGACGAATTTATTTCTAACGTAACGCACGAGATGAATACGCCGCTTACGTCTATTCACGGCTACGCCGAATTGTTACAGGCGGGTGGTATGACCGAAAGCCAAACGAAAACGGCGTATAAAACCATTCTCACGCAAAGCGAACGCCTTACAAATTTGATTGCTTGTATCATCAATTACAGCGAAATCGACAATGACGATTTACCCCCTTACGAAGTGGACTTTTCCGCGCTTGCAAAAGAAACGATTGCCGCATTGAAACCCGAAGCGGACAAAAGGAATATTACGATAACGGAAAAAATAGACGATAACGTAATCGTAATGAGCAGACACGAACGATTAAGCGAAATCTTCGGAAATCTCGTGCGAAACGCCATTAAATACAATAAGGGCGGCGGCAGTATAACGGTTACGCTTAACTATCAAGTGCTGACTGTTGAAGATACGGGAATAGGCATTGCGGAAGAAAATATGAGCAAGGTATTTTCTCGCTTTTTCACGGTTGACAGGTCGCACAACGGCAAAAACGGCGGCTTTGGTTTGGGACTTGCCGTTGCCAAAAAGATATGCCAAAAGTCGGGATGGAAAATAAGCGTCGAAAGCACGCTTGGCGAGGGCAGTAAGTTTACCGTTGAATTTTAGAAAGTCGCTTTTCGACAAAACTTTCCAAAAATCGCAAACGTTTGTTTTGAAAATCTATTGACTTTATACTTCATAGTGATAAAATACATAGCATACCACAGTAGTGTAATGAGTGGTATTGTACCCTTTTGAAAGGGTGTGCCGAACGGATAACGGTTATGAGTTCGGCAGATTCCGCAATGAGCGACAGCTCATAGGACGCGGAAGGTTTGGGCAGTATAGCCGCCCGTGCCTTAGCTTACGGAAAGGGCGTAAGTTTTGTTTTGTTACGCAAAATTCGTAAGCCGTGATAGGCTTTTATAAGTATACAATTTTTTCGGAAAACGGCACTAAAATCAATTCTCTGACTTAATAGAATGACCAACCATCATAGAGCACATTATGTTGCTAAACACGGTTAGAAGTCGGTGATACAAGAAGTTATCAGCGGCTTTTTTCGCGCCTTTTTTACGGTATCTTTCCCGCTCTTTCTTGCGTGGACGAAGATATAAAAACTAGCATTCGAAGGTAATTTTATGACAATAAAAAGCATATTCCCACACAGTAAACCGCGTGGGCGTGCGCTTTGCGCACGGTTTTATAGCAAGCTAAAAAACTACACGCTTTTTGTTTTCGGCGCAAATTTGCCCTTGCAAGCAAGCAAATTTGTTTCTCAAATCAGACCGCCATAATACGGCAAGCAAACGGTAAGCAAAAATACAAGACACGGCAAAATCAAACAGTACCGCTTGGACGGACAAAACGGGATATGCGGAGTATATCCATATCTCACTAGGCTACAAGTAGCCAAGTTCGCCCTTGCAGGGGGCAATTTTTAAGGAGGAACAAAATTATAAGCTATCAGGTAGTCAGAATAGAACAGTTTACAAAAGGCAGCTTAGGTAAAATCGGCGGCGAAACGGAACGCACGAGCAAGCACCACCGCAACGAAGATATAGACAGGGAACGCACACCGCTCAATCTGTATTTCAAAAGGTCGGAAGGCGGTCTTACCGCTCAATGGAAAAGACAATGAAAGAGTTAAACGCAACATTCCGCGAGAAGAAAAGTCCGTTGCTTTTGAAGGTATGATTATCACTTCGGATACAGAGTTCTTCGAGCGGCTCGGTTGGAAGAAAGGCGAAGAAACGCCGTATGCGGTAATGGAGTTTTTCAACCGTTGTTATGAGTTCGCGTTGCAGGAAATCGGCTATAAAGGAACGGACAAAAACATATTGTCAGCCGTTATCCATTTGGACGAAACCACACCGCACTTACAGCTCTACTACATACCCGTCGTAGACACCGCCAAAAAGAAAGTCTATGAGAAAGGCGCGGACGGGAAAGTATTGCGGAACGAAAAAGGCTCGCCTATTCAAAAGAAAGACGAACACGGCAAAAGCGTTTACGAGTATGTACCGTTGGAACAACCGAAACTTTGCAGTTCGGACTTTTGGAGTGAACGCGGTGGACAGTTATCATACGGCAATATGCAGAATAGTTTTCACGAACAAATAGGCGTTCACTACGGTTTGGATCGCGGCGAAGTCGGAAGCAATAAAAAGCATACGACCAAGTACCAATGGCAAAAGCAAAAACAGGAAGCCGAACTTGCAAGTCTTGAAGCGGAAAAAGTCCACGCCGAAGAAGTAATCGAGCAGGCGCAAACAGCCGTTGCAACGAGAGATAAAGCGTTAGAAGAACTTAAACCGTTGCAGGGATATTTAGACGCTTTTCACGAAGCATTGAGCGGCGAGCTTCCGTTATCGCCTACTAAGTTACGGAAGATGATTATCGGACTTACAACCGAGTATAAACGGCTGGAAGAAGAAAAGAAAATCACGGACAAAGACCGTGAAAACCTTTTCTCGGAATTGCAGAAAGCCGAGCGTCGCATACCCGAATTAGAGAAGTACAAAGAGTTTGTCGCTTTCGTAAACGAGTACGCGCCGGACAAGTTAGACGAAGCCAAGCGCACGGCAACCGAGCGCAAGAACGCACCGAAACCACCCGTTAAATCTACAAAGAATTGGTGGTCGAAGTAAAAAATCATTAAATACCGTTCTACTACTCTATCTGATTCCGTTGACAAGATACCTATAAAAGCGTATAATAAGAAAAAGGCGTGTCAATACGACATATATATTTACGGAGGGTATTATGAAACCGAGAGCGGAAAAAGATAAGAACTATGAAGAACGGCACAGAGAAGAACGCAAAGCAAAAAGTTTGGTTTGGGGGACGAGCGTGCCGAGAAAACAGGCAGAAGAAATAAACACATTTTTAATGAAGAACGGTTACACGAAAGTCCGTCTTATAGAAGCGGGATACAAAGTGTTATTAGAAGAAGCCGCTATGAAAGAGAAAAACGGACAGTAACCGAAAAGCAAACTAAACTTATGTGTTCTTCTTGTATGACGGGAACAAATAACTTGAAACGCCCGATTTCAGACAAGGAGTACCATTATAAACAAGAACAAAGCAAGACCTAAGGCAGATATACTGTCTTACTATTATGAACAAGAGAACGGCTCGTTTGTAAGAAGCCGTGAAAAAGTTATCGGGAACACGGTCTATACCGTAATATCCCGTGAAAAGTCGGACACCGACGTTACGGCGTTCGAAATTACAAAAAGACTAATCGAGCGGAATATCGACGAAGCATTGAAACCGTCTGTTCCTATTCGGTTATCTCATAAGCAATCGCTTGGAAGTTGCAATTCGGGAGGTAATAAACAATGAATTTGCAACCGACAATTAAATATAAGAAAGTAAAAAACACAGAAGAACAATGGACGGCTCTCTATTGCAGACTGTCCTGCGACGACGATTTGGACGGCGATTCCAACAGTATCCGAAATCAGAAAATGTTGTTACAAAAGTATGCGGACGAAAACCGTTTGCGCAACGTAAGGTTTTACGTGGACGACGGATATTCGGGAAGCAACTTTGACCGCCCCGACTTCAAGCGTATGATGGACGACGTGGACAACGGTAAAATATCTACAGTTATCGTCAAGGATATGTCGAGATTCGGCAGGGATCACATTCTTGTAGGCTATTACACCAAGTATTATCTTGCCGAAGCCGACGTAAGGTTTATAGCAATCTACGACCAAGTGGACAGCGAAACCAATCCCGACGACGATATTACACCGTTCAAAAACATACTCAACGAAATGTACGCCAAAGATTGCAGTAAGAAAATTAAGGCAGTTGTCCGTGCCAAAGGCAATTCGGGCAAGCACATTACGACGATACCGCCGCTCGGTTATAAGAAAAGCCCCGAAGATAAAGAGAAATGGATTATAGACGAGAAAGGCGCGGAAATCGTAAAAGAGATTTTCAAACTCTGTATTCAAGGTTACGGTCCGACGCAGATAGCACGTATATTGACTGAACGAAAAGTTGAAACGCCCGTAATCTACTTTCACAATCACGGCTTATCCACGTCGTTGAAAATTCGGGAAGGCTCGGAAATTTGGTCGCAACAAACGGTTTCGGGTATTCTTGAAAACTTGGAGTACACGGGTTGTACCGTAAACTTCAAGTCCTATAAGAAGTCATACAAGTCGAAACGACGCATTGAATTGCCGAGAGAAGATTGGGTTATCTTCGAGAACACGCAGGAAGCAATCATAGACAAGCAGACTTTTGATACCGTTCAAAAGATACGCGAGAACAAACGCCGTCCTACCGATATGGGCGAAATGAGTCCGCTGTCGGGTATGCTGTACTGTGCGGATTGCGGAAAGAAAATGTATCTTTGCCGATGTACCACTATGAAGCAAGCGGAATATTTCAACTGTTCTACATACCGTAAACAGAAGAAGCGTATTTGTGGCTCGCACCAAATAACGGTTAAAGCGGTAACGGCAATCATACAGGACGATTTGCGGCGTACCATCCATTTCGCCAAGAACCACAACGAAGAATTTTTACAGACCTTACGCAAGGACGCCGAAGCGAAAACGAAAAAGGAACTCAAAGAGAACCTACGCGAAATAGAAACTTCGGAAGAACGCATAGACAAGCTCGACAAGATTATAGAGAGCTTGTACGAAGATAAGGTTGCGGGTAAAATCTCGGAAGAACGGTATTTGAAAATGAGCGATACATACGAAGCCGAGCAAGCCACGCTGAAAGAGCGTGTCAAAACTCTGAAAGCGGAAATCGAGAAAGCAAAAGCGCAAGACGATAAAATTCTCGAGTTTATGATGCTCATCTACAAGTACAGCAATTTTGAAGAAATCACGCCCGAAATTCTGCGTTCGTTCATTGACAAGGTAATCGTCCACGAGAAAACGAAAGTAAACGGACATTACAGACAAACCGTTGAAATTATCTATAACTTCGTGGGCACAATCGCGCCGCCGTTCTTCGATGACGACTACGACAATTAAAAGCAACTAAACCAAGACAAGAGAAAAGGCGTGGCTTTACGCCACGCCTAATTCTTTTCCGCCTACGGCTTACCTAAAATTCCCTATGGGAACTACGGTAAAGTGCCGCGATTTTTTTTGTCTTTAAAATTTCAACATAGTAAGCAACGCTCGGATTGCTTCGCCGCCGCCGAACAAAGATTTGATTCTGCCGAACAGCCAACGGAAGAAAGGGGAGATTCCGAACTTTTCCAACATATCCGCCGCAATCGTAATCGGATTGAACTTGTCCACCATTATCCAGCATACGATGAACACGACAAGCGTGGTCACAAGCGCGAATATGGCGAGCATCAACAGACAGCCGCCGACCGACAGCGGACTTTTGAGCTTGCGCAAACGGCTGGACGGGTCGAAACTCTCTTTCAACGCCTCGTCGAGCTGGTACTGCGCCATCTGCTCGGCATTGAATTTGGAAACGTCTACGTTTCTGGAAACGGCGTTCTTGTTCTTCTTGCCGCCTTTGCTCTTCTTTTCACCCTTGGCTTTTTTGCCTTTGCCGTCAGCAGCGGCAGGGGGAGGTGCGGCTCCCACTACGCCAGTCGAAAACGACTGCTGCGTAAACGTCTGCTGACCGACAACAGTATTAGGATACATACCCGTGGAGTTCACTCCGCCTACGGGTGGAGGAAACATACCCGTCGAGTTCACGCCGCCCATCGGAGGCGGATACATACCCGTGGAGTTCACTCCGCCTACGGGAGGAGGAAACATACCCGTCGAGTTCACGCCGCCCATCGGAGGCGGATATATACCCGTTGAATTCATACCCGCGACAGGCGGAACAACGCCCGCCGTGTTCATATTCATTCCGACGTCGGGTTGGGTATTTTTGCCTTTTTTCTGCTTATCTTTCTTTGCCATCTTCAAACCTCTGCGGTATTATGCCGTACGTGTCGAAACCGAAAACGTCGGTTGCCGTACGAAGATAGTATAACACATATAATTATTATATACTATTTCCCGCACAATTGCAAGTCTTTTCGCAATTTTTTTCGCCTTAAAGAGCGGCTATTTGAAATTTTAAGGCGCCGAAAGAGAGGCAAAAATAAAATTTTGTGTTTTTGTCGGAAAAAAGCCTTTAAAAAATTTGCGTTAAAAGAAAGTTTTATGTATAATATATACATAAAGGAGTCGGCAGAGCAAATGCAGGAAATCTGGCAGAATATCGTAACGGCTTTCACGGAAAACCCCATACGTCTCGCGGTGGATTTCGTTCTTACCGCGTTGCTTTTGTACGCCATTTTTGCGTTCATAAAAAAGAACAATGCGTCCCGTCTCATAAAATACGTCGTTATTTTGGCGGTGCTCGTCGTCGTGCTGTCGTCGGATACCGTCGGTCTGCCCGTGATAGGCAAAATAGCAAGCTATGCCGTCGTCATAACCACGGTGGTAATAGTCGTGATGTTTCCGCAGGAACTGCGCAGGGGACTTTGGAAAATTTCGAGTCATAAATCGGATGCGTCCACTTTCAGCACGCATTACGATTGCAGCGACGAAGATTTGCGCAAAGCCATAGACTCCATAGTGCGCGCGGCGCAGAATATGGCAAAAAAGAATGTCGGCGCGCTGATGGTTATTGCGCCGAAAGACGTGCCCGAGCATATCTTGGAAAGCGGCACCGCGCTGGACAGCAAACTTTCCTGTCCGCTTTTGGAGTGCCTGTTCAACACGAAAGCTCCGCTTCACGACGGAGCGGTGTTCATAAAGGGCGACAGAATAATCGCGGCAGGCTGCTTTCTGCCTTTGACCGAGTCCGCGGACGTGGATAAGGAACTCGGAACCCGCCACCGCGCAGGCATAGGCATAACGGAAAATCTCGACGTGCTGACGATAATCGTCTCCGAGGAAACGGGCGTCATATCCGTCGCCAAGGGCGGAGAGCTTGTGCGTTACTACGACGCGGCAATGCTGACGGACACGTTGCAGCAGATATACGGTCTCAAAGCCGCGGAACTGAACGCAGGCGCAAAGTCCAAAAAAAGGAGACAGTAGGGTATGGAAGAAAAGACCGAAAAGAAAAAGAAGGGCGGAGCCGCCGCATTTTTCAAGGCGGTTTTCGTGCATAACATAGGATTGAAACTGCTCGCAATCGCGCTGGGAGCGGCGCTTGTCGTATTGGCGGTGGCGCTGTGACGAGTCCTTTGAGATACGGCGGCATAATGCTGCCCGCCGAAAACGTGGATTTGAATAAGTTTGCGACGGTGGCTTGCGACCAGTTCACTTCCGATGCGGCATATTGGAAAAAACTCGACGGTCTGATTGGAAAATCGCCGTCCGCCCTCCGGATAACTTATCCGGAAATTTTTTTAAACGACGAACCGGAAAAGCGCATAGCCGCGATTTCCGAGACAATGCGCAAATACCTCGAAAGCGGCGTGTTCCGCGATATAAGCGCGGGCGCGGTGGTCGTGGACAGAAGCACTCCGTACACTAAAAGCCGATTGGGTCTTGTCGCCGCCGTCGATTTGGACGCATATACCACGGACGGAGAAAGCGCCGTCAGAGCCACCGAGGCCGTGGTCAAAGAGCGCGTTCCGCCCAGAGTGGAAATACGCAGGGGCTGTCCGCTCGAACTTCCCCACGTTATGCTGCTGTGCGAGGACAGAGAGGGCATACTCGTGGAAGCGGCGTATAAAAACCGCGGCAAAAAACTCTACGACTTCGAACTGAATATGAACGGCGGACACGTCAGAGGCTATGAGGCAACCGACGTAGACGCCGTGGAAAAAGCCGTGCAAAGATTGGCGGAAATTTCCGAGCAGCGCTATAAGAAACAATTTCTGTTCGCCGTGGGCGACGGCAATCATTCGCTTGCCGCGGCGAAAGCTCTTTACGGGCAAGCCCCCAACGGGAAAAACAATTGCGCTCTCGTCGAGATTGTGAACGTCTGCGGAAGCGGCGTCGTTTTCCACCCGATACACAGATTGGCGCAGGTGAAAGACCCTGCCGACTTCATAAAGTATATGCAGTCGAAAACACGCTCTCTGCCGCGCAGAGCCGCGCTTGTAAACGACGGTTGCGAGTATGCGTATAATTTACCGTCCGACGCAGTGGACGGCGTAGAACTCGTCCAGAGGCTGGTAGACGAATACGACTGCGAGAGCATAGACTACATTCACGGCGACGAACAGTTGAAAATGCTTTCGGTCGGCGGCAAAGTCGGGGTCGGATTGTATGCGCCCGACAAAAACGGTCTGTTCGCCGCGGTGGCAAAAAGAGGCAGACTGCCGAAGAAGACTTTTTCGATAGGCGAGGGCGAAGAAAAACGTTACTATCTCGAAGCCAAAAGAATAGTGTAGAAGACGCACGGCAGCTGCCGCGGCAAGCATATAATATCACAGACAGGAGAAACGAGCAATGAAAGTTCTTAAATTCGGCGGCACGTCAATGGCGAACGCCGACACCGTTAAACGCGTCGCGGACATCGTAAACGCCGAAAGCGTCAATCGCTTCGTCGTCGTTTCCGCTCCCGGCAAACGCGACAAACAGGATACGAAAGTGACGGATATGCTTTATGCGCTGTACGAATACCGTAGGACGCACGACGACTGCACGCCGGCATTCGAACCCGTCGTGAACCGCTTTTCGGAGATAGCCGACAAGCTGGAACTTTTCCGTATCGACGGATTCGATTTGAAAGGCGAACTCGAAAAAATCAAGTACGCCGTGGACGGCGGCGCGGACCGCGATTACGTCGCAAGCCGCGGCGAATATCTGTCGGCTTATATGTTCGCACATCTCTTGAACCGCCCTTTCGCGGACGCAAAAGAAATAATTCGCTTCGACGCAAGCGGAAATTTCGACGAAAAGACGACCTTCGAACTTTGCGCAAAAAAGCTCGACGCAAAGGCGGGTGCGGTGATTCCGGGCTTTTACGGCGGAATGCCCAACGGCGCGGTAAAGACTTTTTCCAGAGGGGGCTCGGACGTCACGGGCGCTATAATTGCGGGCGCGACGGGCGCTTCCGTATACGAGAATTGGACGGACGTGGACGGCTTTCTGTCGGGCGACCCCAAAGTCGTAGACGGACCCAGAGTCATAGACGTGATTACATACCGCGAATTGCGCGAGTTGAGCTATATGGGCGCGGCGGTGCTTCATCCCGAATCGATTTTCCCCGTGCGCAAACGCGATATCCCCATAAGAATAAGAAATACGTTCAATCCGGGGGCGAAAGGCACGCTGATAGTACCCACCGAACAGGTGCTTTCGGGCAAGATAAAACGCGAGGAACTTCCGCTTACGGGAATAGCCGGCAAAAAAGACTTTCTTTCCGTTCAGATTGAAAAATCGATGATGAACAACGAAAAGGGCTTTGCGAGAAAAGTGCTGTCCGTATTGGAAGAGTTCGGACTGTCGTTGGAGCATATGCCGAGCGGTATAGACACGCTGTCGGTGGTAATAGACAAACACGGCGTGGAAAGAGCGCAGATAGACGGTATGCTCAAAAAACTCAACGAAAGCGTGTCTCCCGACAGAATGGAGGTCATAGACAACATCGCGCTAATCGCCGTCGTCGGTCACGGTATGAACAGAAGAAAGGGTATGATGAGCGCGATAACGGGCGCGCTTTACGAGGCGGACGTGAATATCCGAATGATAGACCAAGGTTCCAGCGAGCTGAACATAATAATCGCGGTGGAAAACTGCGACTACGAAAAGGCGATACGCGCTCTGCACGGGCTCGATTTGTAAAATAAAAAACGCCGCGTTTCATCGAAGCGCGGCGCTGTTTTTTTAATAGGTATTGTCAGAAGAAAACAAACGGAACGACGTGCACCGTACCGAGACAGAACGCTTGCAGAAACAGCGAAACGACGAGAGCAATCGTCAAAATGCTTCCCGCCACGACGGAAATCAAAGACGACAGATAGATGTTTCGCAAGAGTTCGGGTATGCTGAAAAAGAAAATCAAAACCAAACAAATGGAAACGGGGTAGAACACCAAAGAATAAACGTATAAGCCCAGTGACGGATTGACGAAATACAAAATCAGGCACAGCAGCTCCATAACTCCCGCTCCGACGGCGGAAAGCAGCGCAATCAGGTTGAACACCCTGTGCGAGAAAACGCATTTGTCGTCCATTTGAATCGAATCGTCAATAAACTTCATAACTCTAATATACTATAATATGCCCCTTTTGTCAACGTTTATAACTCCGCGCAAGGTGAATTTTGTGTGAAAGAAAAGACAATTTGCGTAAAGAGCCGAACGAAAGAGAAATCAAACGCACCGTACATAATATGTAACGTTTTGCCGAACAGTTCGAAACAATCGAAAAAGGCAGAATTCGCGGAAGGCGGAAAGACGAAACCGCGCGGCTTTAAGTCGGATAGACTTCGATTTTCGCGGCAATCCGAAAACAAAACACAAAATCGTACGGGTATCCGTATGGGACTTGCGAAAAAGAAAAAGCGCACTGCACTTCGCCGGGGAAGTATAGTGCGCCGTACTTTTTCCTGTTTACGAACGAAAATTGAAAGTCGGCTTCCTCTCAAATGCTGTCCGAATGCCATATATTTTCGTTCTCGAAGCCGTAGTATTTCGCATCAATCAGCCAAATGCCGTCGATTAAACGAAGCACGAATTTGTGTTTTTTATCGAGAGAGCTATTATAGTGCACGACGATACTCGCCGTATCTTCCTTTCGCATTGTAAACTCTGCCGAAAACGCTCCGCTTTTGATATAAGGATACCGAGTCGGTTTGCCGAAGCTATTTGCAAATCCGCGTGCTTTGAGTTTTTCGGTGACTCTTTTATCGATAATAGCCTCAAAGCGTGTTCTGTATTCGCTTATCAGTTCGTTCCATTTCGGATGGGTTTGGTGAGAAGGAATATTCAGTGCGGGCTTCTCCTCGTCCATTGCGCGGTTACGGGCAAAAATTTCCTGTTCGAGCGAATCGAGCTCGTTTAACAGTTCAAACAACGGCGGTGCAAGCTCCTCCGCCGTTTTTTCATATTTTGAGGGAGTACTCTTCAATGTAATACACATTTTGTTTACCTCGTAAAACTACTGTTTGTCACGGTTTAATTATAGCATAACCGTAATAAAAAAGCAAGGACGATTTTGTCGTCCTTGCGTAAATACCTAATGAAACGGGTGGGGGAATCAGTCCTTTTTCTCTTCCGCGGCGGCTTCTTCCGTTTTTGCGGCTTTCTTTTTCGCGGCGGGTTTCTTTTCGGTTGCTTCCTCTTCCTTCTTTGCGGCAGCCTTCTTTACGGGCTTTTTCTCGGACTTCTTGTCCGCGTCTTTTTTCGCGGTTTTCTTGGACTTGCCTTCGGCTTCGAGTTTGGCTTTCTCGGCTTCGAGCTTGGCGGCTTTGCGTTCCGCGGCTTTCTTCGCGTTCTCCTCTCTGATGGCTTCTCTCGCAGCCTGCGCCGCACGCGCCTTTTCCGCCGCAATCGTCTTGTTGTCCTTCTTAATCTTTATTTCGATTTTACCGGACTTGACGTCGGAAAGTTTCTTCGCAAGCGCCGACTTCTTGTTGGCGGCGTTGTTTTTGTGGATTACGCCCTTGGAAACGGTCTTGTCGATAATCGACATCGTCTCGGGCAAAAGTTTTTCCGCGTCCTCGATTCTGTTCGTCTCGATGGCCGCGTTGAACTTTTTGATGGCGGTATTCATACGAGAGCGCAAAGCTCTGTTTTCTTCGTTTTTCTTAATCGTGACAAGCACGCGTTTTTTTGCGGATTTAATGTTAGGCATAATATCTCCCAAAATTTTTGTATTTTATTCAATGCCTGTTTATTTTATCACATAATTATTTTAAAAGCAAGCGATTAAAACAGGTTTTTTGCACAAAATAAAAAGAAAACCTTCAAATCGGAGAAAGCATATATGTCGCATACCGCAGATAGCGCAAGAACGGATATGGCAGTGGAGTTCGTCGGCAGAAAACCGCGCGGCAGACTCTGCGGAAAAGTCAGAAAAACGCAGGTAATCGTGGACGAAAAACTGTCGGAAAAATTGAGACGTCCGAAAGGTACGTACGTGACGGTGGAAAGTCCCGCCGCTTTGAGTGCGGACAGGGCGGAGTATAAGCCGATAATAAGAGAGATTGCGTCCACGCTAAAATCATTGACTGCGGACTGCAAAAGTTTCCTTGCGGTCGGCGTGGGCAATCCGCTGCTGACCGCCGACGCGCTCGGCTCCCGAACCGTGGCGCTTTTAAAGGTCAACCGCGGTTTCAACTCCGCCGACGAAAAAGAACTGTCGGCGTTTTCTCCCGGCGTTTCGGGCGTCACGGGCATAGAAAGCTTCGATTTCGCGGACAGCATAGCCGGTCTCGTAAAGCCCGATTGCGTGCTGATAATAGACTCGCTCGCGTCCGCCGCCGTGTCGAGATTGGGCAGCGCGTTCCAGATTTGCGACAGCGGACTTGTTCCCGGCAGCGGCGTGGGCGGCGGCAAACGCGCTCTGAACGCCGAAACGCTGAAAGTCAAAAAGGTAGTGTCCGTCGGAGTTCCGCTCGTCGTGCACGCCGAAACCATAATCCGCGACGCGATAGGAGAAAGGTCGGACTACGAAATAAACGAATCCGTGCGCAACCTCGTCGTAACGCCGAAAGACGTCGATATAGTTATGGGCGAGTGCGCGCACATAATAGCCGAAAGCATAAATATGTCGCTCGGACTGTGACGCCGAGACAGGAACAAACCGCCGCCGCGCTTCATATATAATATCCGACCCGAAATCGAAAGGGAGGCACAGGGATATGAACGACGCGCCGATAGGCGTATTCGACAGCGGCGTGGGCGGCGTCAGCGTGCTCAAAACCTGTCTGGACGTTTTGCCGAACGAAAACTTCGTCTATCTGGCGGACCGCAGCGGTATGCCGTACGGAAACAAGTCTCACGAAGAGATTGAAAAGAGAGTGGAACTTTGCGTGCGGACGCTGCAAGGCGAGGGCGTGAAAGCCGTCGTGGCGGCGTGCAACACGGCAACAAACGTCGGCATAGCCTCTCTGCGCAAAAAATACGATATGCCGTTCGTCGGACTCGAACCCGCCGTCAAACCCGCGGTGGCAGCCTGTACGCGCGGCAACGTTCTCGTGCTTCTGACGCCGCTTGCCGCAAAACAGGAAAAGTTTCGGGAGCTGGTTAAAAAGCACGACAACGGCAGATTGATAATCGCGCCGCAAGAAGACCTCGCCGAAAAAGTGGAGGAACATATAGACGATTTCCGCGCGCTGAAAAAACCGACGTTCGATATTCTGCGCGCATATAAAAACGTCGAGTGCGTCGTGCTCGGCTGTACGCACTACGTGTTTCTGCGACCGCTGGTGGAGGAGTTCTACGGCGGCAGAATTAAAATCTTCGACGGCAACGACGGCGCCGCGCGCCGCTTGAAAACTCTGCTCGAACAAAACGGCAAAATGTCTTGCCTAGGCCGCCGCTCTTTGAAATTCATCGTGATTTGACGGCGGTCTTTATGTTTGACATAACAATAGTTTTCGTGCTACAATATGCGTATGAAAAGCCAAAACGAAAAACGTCTGCTTCTCGGATTGCCGCCGCTTGCGTGCGCCGACAGCAAAGTGCTGATTCTCGGCTCTATGCCGGGCAAACAGTCGCTGGAAAATCAAAGGTACTACGACTATCCGTACAATAGATTTTGGAAGATAATTTTCAGGCTGGCGGAAGAGGAATACTCCGCGGACTACGAGGTCAAAAAGAGAATGCTGGAAAAATGCAGAATTGCGCTGTGGGACGCGATTGACAGCTGCGAAAGGGAAAATTCGTCGCTGGACAGCAAGATAAAAAACGCCAAAGCCAACAATATCGAAAGCTTTTTGAACGATTATCCGTCGATAAAATACGTCGTGACCAACGGCAGAACTTCGGAAAAATATCTGACGAAGTATAATCCGAACGTAAAACATATCTATCTCCCGTCCACGTCGCCGGCGAACGCTTCCGTCAAAAACGTGGACGAAATCTGGCTGAAAACCCTGAAAGAACTGCTGAATGACTTTTGATAAAAAATTCTCTTTGCCGCATACTAATCGGAGAGGATTTTTTTTATGGCATACAGTTTCAAAAGCTCCATATCGTTCGGTCTCGTGTATATACCGATAAAGCTGACGGCGGCGGCAAAGAGCCGCGATATAGGCTTCAATATGTTGGAGAAAAAGACGGGCAAACGCGTGCGCTTCAAACGCGTGGCGGACGGCACGGACAGAGAAGTCAAACTTTCCGATACCGTCAAAGGCTACGAATACGACAAAGACAAATACGTCACGTTCGACGAGGACGACTTCGAAAAGTTAAAGACCAAAAACGACAAGACCGTCAATATAACGGCGTTCGTGGACTTAAACGAAATCGACCCCGTGTACTACGAAAAAACGTACTACGTCACGCCTGCGGGCGGAGAAAAGGCGTTCGCGCTCTTAATAGACGCAATGCGCGAAACGGGCAGAGTGGGCATAAGCAAGACCGTGCTGGGGACGAAAGAGTGCCTTGTCGCATTGCGCGCAGACGGCGAAAATCTGCTGCTCTCCACGCTGTACTTTTACGACGAAATATCGCCCGCGCCCCGTTTAAAGCCGACGGACAAGCCGCAGAAACGCGAAAGGGAACTCGCCGCATCTATGATAGAGGCGCTTAACGCTCCGTTCGAGCCGCAGTCGTACCGCAACGATTACAACGACAGACTCAAAGCCGCGATAGAAGACAAGATAAACGGCAAAGAGATTGTGACGGCGGACGACACCGAAGACAAAAGCTCGGATTCCGACTCGCTTTTGGCGGCGCTGTTGGCGTCGGTGTCCGCTCTCGGCGGAGAAACCGCAGGCGTTTGAACGCCGCGAATGTTTAATTAAACTTTAAAGAATTATTCAAATAACTTGACTGTTGTTGCTATTTATTGTATCATAGTTTAAAGCGTCGAAGAGCCAAACCGACGCAGAAAAACCAAACGAAAACACGGCGGCGCCGACCGCATAAAATTCAAAAACAACGTCAAGGAGAATATCAAATGAGCAAGTTTTATTGCGATTCGAACAGCGAGCTCGACTATAAGATTTTCGACGAAATGAACGCCACGCTGATAAAAATGCCGTACACGCTGGACGGAAAGGAAGCGTTCTACGATTTGGGCAGACAGACCGATTGCCACGAGTTTTTCGAGGCGATGAGAAAGGGCGCGGACGCCAAAACGCAGGCGCTCAACCAGTTCGACTACGTGCAGTATTTCGAACCGGCTTTCGCGGCGGGCGAAGATATAATTTACGTGTCTTTCTCTCACGCGATGAGCGGCACGTTCAACAGCCTGAAAATAGCCGTGGACGAGCTTAAACGGAAATACCCCGAAAGAAAATTCACGCTGTGCAATACCTGCGGCATTTCTATGGGTTGCGGCATCGTCGTGTACTATGCCGCCAAACAGCACGCAATGGGCAAGTCCGACGAGGAAGTCGCGGCTTTCGTGGAGTCTTTCCGCAAGCGCGTGCGCTGCTATTTCACAGTCAAAGACCTCGTATATCTCAAACGCGGCGGCAGACTGTCCGCATTCAAGGCTATGATGGGCAAACTGCTCGACTTGAAACCTATAATCTCGATGCAGGACAACGGCACTTTGGCGAATATCCAAAACGTCAAGGGCAGAAAGAAATCGCTGCATACTCTCGTCGACTTCACGGATAAGGACACGATAGACCTCGACTATCCCTGCGTCGTGATGAACGGCGATACCGACGAGGACACCGCGTATATAAAGGAAGTCATAAAAGAGAAATATCCCGAGGCGGAAATTTGGGAGCGCGAAGTGGGACCCGTCATCGGCAGCCATTGCGGTCCGGATACGATAGGCTTTATCTTCATTGCCAAGGAGCAGTAAATTCGAATTGAAAAAAATTGTGGCGTCACTGTTAATAACGCTTTTTTGCCTTTCTCTCGCCGCCTGCGAAAAACAGCCTTTTCGCCGCGCCGAGGTCGTGTTGGGCGACGCCGTGGCGTTAAGCGTTGCCGCAAAGGGCAGTAAGGCAAAAACCGCGGTAAACGAAATGTTCGCGCTTGCAAACGACGTGTTCGGCGAAATGAACCTTTCCGAAAAAGACAGCCTGCTGACTCGCTTCAACGCCGACGACTCCGTCCGGCCTTGCGAGATAACCGAGCATATTTTCAATACGCTGATTCTCGCAAAGACGGCGTGGGAAAAATCGAACGGCGCATTCGACGTGACCTCTCTGCCGCTGTCCCGCCTTTGGCGCGTGGACACCGCGGGGCTTCATTCTTTGCGTCCCGATATAAACGACTTGAACGGCAGCGCGGCGGATGCGGAAAAGCTGCCGACGAAAGAACAGGTGAAAGAAACTTTGCAATACGTCGGTATGGACAAGCTGGAATTTTATGAAGAGAGCGGAAAATACTATCTGAAAAAAACGGACGGCAGAGTGCAAATCGACCTCGGCGGCATAGCCAAAGGCTATTTCGTCGATTTGTGTAAGGGCATAGCCGAAAAGTATTCGCTGGAAAGCTGCCTTATCGATTTGTCGGGCAATCTCTATTTGTACGGCGGCGGCTTGAAAAGCGGCGGCGATTGGACGGTCGGCATAAAGAACCCCAGACCGCGTTTGACGTACGGCGAGGCGCTTCGGGACTATGTTGCGGCGGTGTCGACGGCGGGTAACCGCTCGTATGTCACGGGCGGCGACTATCAGCGTTTTTACTACGCGCGCTACAAAGACGTCGCAAGCGAAGCACAGCTTTTGGCGGTCTGCCACATAATAAATCCGAAAAGCGGTCTGCCCGTCGGAATAAAGTACGACGAAGAAACAAACCGCTACGAAACCGATTACGACGCCGTCTGTATGGCGGTCGTGTCGGCGCAGAATTCCGCGCTGTGCGACGCATATACCACCGCCGTCGCGGTGCTGGGTCTGCAAGAGGGCGCAAAGCTGTTAAAGGACAACGGCTTCGACGGATTGATTTTCACAAACCCCGACTTGAAGTACGACGAGGAATCCTATCCGCCGTCGGAGGACGGACCGACTCCGACAAAGAAGGGCAGGGGCAAAATGAAAACCGTCGGCAGTTGGCGCTTTACGGACGGCTACGACAACTATAAAACCGATTACGAGGCAGTATGACCGCAGCCGAAAGAGTGGACAGAATAAAAAACGGCAGCCCGTTCAATCGCCTCGACATTGTATTTTTGGGCGCGGTTGTGTTGCTTGTCACAGTGACTCTGCTGCTTGTTTACGGCGGCGGCAAGGGCGCGTCGGTGGAGATAACCACGCCCACGCAAAAACTGACTTACCCGCTCGACAAAGATGCGGAAGTGGACGTGGAAGGCAAGCTGACCGTGGTCATAAAGGACGGCAAAGTGTTCGTCAAAGACGCCGACTGTCCGGATAAGGTCTGCGAAAGAACGGGCGCGGTGAATAAAAGCGGCAGCGTCATAGCCTGTTTGCCGAACGGCATAACGGTGACGGTGACGGGGTCGTCCGACTTTGCGGAGGTCGGCTGAACGATAAAAGGAGAACGGCGGTTTTGAGCGCGAAAAGAATTTGCAAAGACGCAATATTGACGGCAATCGCTCTCGTGGCGTTTATGGTGGAAAACCTGTTTCCGCCCCTGCTTTTTTTTGCGCCGGGCGCCAAACTCGGCTTGTCCAACGCCGTCGCTCTGATAACGCTGATAATCGTCGGTGCGCCAGACGCATTCGTTGTGATAATACTCAAATGCACGCTCGGCGCGGTCTTTGCCGGCAACCCGTTTTCTCTGGTGTACTCGCTGCCGTCCGCACTCGCAAGCATAGGCGTGCAGACAGCGCTGTATTTGACGCTGTTCCCGCGCATATCGCTGATGGCAATCTCGCTGACGGGCGCGACGGCATTCAATATCGTGCAGCTTTCGATAGCCTCGCTCGTCGCCGGCGTAAATATGTTGCCGCTGTTGCCGCTTATGCTTGCTGCTTCCCTCGTCGCAGGCGCGGCTGTGGGACTGATAGCGTTTCTGACGGTCAGGTTTTTGCCGAGAAGCGTATGCGTAAACGACTTTCGGGAAAGGAGAATAAAGTGAAATACGGTTACAGCCAAAGAATGGCAAATTTGAACGGCACGGCGACGAGAGAGATTTTCAAACTGCTGTCCCGTCCCGAAATCATATCTTTTGCCGGCGGACTTCCGGCAAGCGAGTGCCTGCCCGAAAGGGAAATAGCGCAGATAGCAAGCGAGCTTTTAAGCGGCAAAGACGCAATGCGCATATTGCAGTACGGCACCAGCGAGGGCTTTGACGATTTCAGGGACGCACTCGTGAAATACGTCGAAAAGGTCGGTATCGTCGGTCAGGAACGGGAAAACTCGCTCGTGATTTCCGGCGGTCAGAACGGCATAGACCTCGTGCTGAAAACATTGATTGACAAGGGCGATACCGTGCTTGTGGAAGACCCGACGTATCTCGCGTTCTTGCAGATTCTGAACTCCTACGAGGGCAGAGCCGTCGGAGTGCGGGCAAACGCCGACGGACTCGATATAGACGATTTGACGCGGAAGATAGAAAAACATAAGCCCAAACTGCTGTACGTCGTGCCGACATTCTCGAACCCCACGGGCAAGACGTATACGGCGGAAAACAGAAAGGCGATTGCCGACTTGACGGCAAAGTACGGCGTGACCGTGCTGGAAGACGACCCGTACGGCAAACTCCGCTTTTCGGGCAGCCCCGTCCCGTCGCTGAAAAGTTTCGACCAATGCGGCAATATCGTGTACATAACCAGCTTTTCCAAACTCATTTCTCCGGGACTTCGCACGGGCGTCGCCGTAGGGGACAAAGAGATTATCCGCAAGATGACGATTTGCAAACAGGGCACGGATTTGCACACGTCCAACCTCTCGCAGCTGATTGTGAAAGAGTATATGACAAAATATCTCGAAGGGCATATCGAACAAAGCCTGCCGCTGTACAAAAAACGCAAACAGGCTATGATAAAAGCCATTGACGCGTATATGCCGTTTTTGGAACATACCGACCCCGACGGCGGATTGTTTGTGTTCGGAAAACTTCCGTGCGGATTGGACGCGGCAAAGCTGTTGCCGCAGGCGGTGGAAAGAAACGTCGCGTATATTCAGGGCAGCGTGTTCTATGCCGACGGCGGACACGAGGATACGATAAGACTGAATTACTCGAACGCAAGCGAAGAGCAGATAGAGCGCGGCATAAAGTCGCTGGCACAATTGATAAAAGAAAAAATCGGAGGCATCAGACAATGAGCAAAAATATAATGGACACCTTGTACGAGCGCGGTTTCATAAAACAGACGGTGTACGAGGAAGATTTGAGAAAACTGCTGGAAACGGAAAGCGTGCCGTTCTACGTCGGTTTCGACCCGACCGCCGATTCGTTGCATATCGGACACTACATTCCCATTATGGCAATGGCACATATGCAGAGAGCGGGACATAAGCCGATTGCGCTGATAGGCGGCGGCACGGCAATGATAGGCGACCCGTCGGGCAGAACGGATATGCGCCTGATGATGAGCAAGGAAACGATAGACGCCAACTGTAAGGCTTTCGTAAAGCAAATGCAGCGCTTTATCCGCTTCGACGGCGAGAACGCCGCCGTGTTGGCAAACAACGCCGATTGGCTGCTGAATTTGAACTACGTGGACTTTTTGCGCGACTTCGGCGTGTATTTCTCGGTAAATAAAATGCTGTCCTGCGATTGCTTCAAAACGCGGTACGAGCGCGGACTCAACTTCTTGGAATTCAACTATATGCTTATGCAGGCATACGATTTCTACGTGCTTTTCAAAAAGTACGGCTGCCGCTTGCAGCTCGGCGGAAACGACCAGTGGAGCAATATCCTTGCGGGCGCGGACGCAATAAGGAGAAAGGAAGGCGAGGCTGCATACGCAATGACGTTTGCGCTTTTGGAAACGAGCGACGGCAAAAAAATGGGCAAGACGGCAAAGGGCGCGCTGTGGCTGGACAAGGATAAGACAAGCCCGTACGAGTTCTACCAGTATTTCCGCAACGTCGAAGACGTCAAGGTGGAAGAGTGCCTGAAACTTCTGACGTTTGTCGAACTCGGCGAGATAAGAGAACTGACGAAGTATAAGGACGAAAGAATAAACGCGGCAAAGGAAAGATTGGCTTTCGAGGTCACCAAACTCGTGCACGGCGAACAGGAAGCAGTCGCGGCGCAGGCAAGAGCGCGCGCGGCGTTCGGCGGAAGCGCGGACGAGCTTCCGACTTTGAATCTCGACTTGGACGAAAACGCGTCTGTCGTCGATATTATGACGGCGGCGAAAGTGGCGGCAAGCAAGAGCGAGGCAAGACGGCTCATAGAGGGCGGCGGCGTCAAGCTGGACGAAATAAAAGTCGGCGGCGTGTCGGATACTCCGAAAAGTGTGGGCGCGGGCAAAACTTTCGTGTTGCATAAGGGCAAAAAAGTCCACGTCAAGATTGCGCTGAAATGACCTGCTACTATGAGGCAAACGACGGCGAGAGCACGCAAACCGTTCGCCGCTCGCGGTTTCTGACCGTCGTGAGAAGAGTTTCCGACGAAGACGCGGCGGCGGAAATAATGTCGGCTTTGCGCTCGAAATATCACGACGCCACGCACGTCTGCTATGCGTATAGGATGGGCGAGAGAGGGCAGACGGCAAAGTTCTCCGACGCGGGCGAGCCGAAAGGCACGGCAGGCGCGCCGATACTTGCGGCGATAACCGAAAACGAGTGTACGAACACGCTGTGCGCCGTCGTGCGCTGGTTCGGCGGAGTCAAGCTCGGCGCGGGCGGTCTGACGAGAGCCTATCACAATTGCGCCGCGGACGCGCTTTGCGAGGTCGGAAAAGTAAAGTACGAACTCAAACAGTTGTGGCGCATAAGCTGTCCGCTGTCGCTGTATTCGACGCTGACGAGGATAGCCGAAAGCGGCGGCGCACGGATAACGGAAAGAGAGTTCGGCGAAAACGCAACCTTCACGATTGCCGACGCAATCGGCTCGCAGACGGCAAAAACGCTGTCCGACGCGGCGGCAGGCAGAGCGGAAATAGAGCGGCTCGAAGAAAAATACGTAAAGCAATAAGTTTAAAGAATTGACACGGAGGTCAAAAAAATGGAACTGAAAATCATAAAGACCGAAAAGCCGAAACAGAAACCGAGCGGCGCGCTCGGCTTCGGCAAATACTTCACCGACCATATGTTCGTTATGAACTACGACGACGGCAAGTGGCACGACGCGAGAATACAGCCTTACGCGCCGTTCACGCTGGAACCCTGCTGTTCGGTGTTTCATTACGGACAGGCGGTGTTCGAGGGTACGAAAGCGTATAAAAACAAGAACGGAGAGGTTCGCCTTTTCCGCCCGCGCGACAATCTTTTGAGAATGAACGAATCGTCGGACAGAATATGTATCCCCCCGATTGACGTGGATTTCGTGTTGGACGCTCTCAAAAAACTCGTGGCTTTGGACGAAAGTTGGATACCGACCGACGAGGGAACGTCGCTGTACATCCGGCCGAGCGTCATCGCAACGGAAAACGCGCTCGGCGTTCACGCGGCAAAAAGCTACATATTCTTTATAATTTTGAGTCCGTCGGGTTCGTACTACGCGCACGGTCTCGAACCCGTGCGACTCTATGTCGAAGAAAACTATGTTCGTGCGGCAAAGGGCGGCACGGGACACCATAAGGTAGTCGGCAACTACGCCGCATCGATGAAAGCAGGCGAAAAGGCGGCGCAAATGGGTTACGACCAGGTTATGTGGTTGGATGCGAAAGAGCATAAAAACGTCGAAGAAGTCGGTTCGATGAACATCTTTTTCGTGTTCGACAATGTCGTGAAAACCCCCGCTCTGCGCGGTTCCATACTTCCGGGCATAACGAGAAGAAGCGTCATAGAGCTGTTGAAAGACGAGGGCTATAAAGTGGAAGAATGCGATATTGCCGTAAAGGACGTCGTGGAAGGCGCGAAAAACGGCAAGCTCGAAGAAGTATTCGGAACGGGCACGGCGGCAGTCATTTCTCCCGTCGGCGACTTCGGCTACCGCGGCGAAGACTTTGTCGTAGGCGGCGGTAAAATGGGCAAAATCTCCCGTCATATATACGACGAGCTTACGGGCATACAGACGGGGAGGGTGGAGGACCGTTTCGGTTGGGTCACCAAACTCTGACGGGTTATAAGCTTCGCATTGCTTCGTCAGGCTTACGTTTTTGCTTCGGTTGCGTACGTCGGTGTACGCGCCCTGCGCAAAATCCGCGCCTTCCTTGCACTGCTCGCTTTTAACCCGTCAGCCTGACAACTCATAAACTTCGCATTTCTGCGTCAAGCGTCACATTTGCTTGGGTCATTTACGGGAAGTAAACTCCCCGTCGCAAATGCTTGCTTTCCTTGAACTGCTCGTTAAGTTTTTGCAAGGCTTTTTTCAAAAAGCCGATAGGAGAATATAATGAAAATAAACACCAAATGCGTCCAGAGCGGCTACGAGCCGCAGAACGGCGAACCGAGAGTAGTGCCCGTCAGTATGAGCACGACGTTCAAATACGACAGCACGCAAACGGTCGGCGACTTGTTCGACTTAAAAGCCGACGGCTTTTTCTATACGAGGCTGGCAAATCCCACTACGGCGGCGGTGGAGAAAAAAATAGCCGACTTGGAGGGCGGCACGGCGGCAATGTTGACGTCGTCGGGTCAGGCGGCAACCACGCTGTCGGTTCTGAACCTTGCGTCGAGCGGCGACAAAATAGTGTCGTCGAGCGAGATATACGGCGGAACGTACAATCTGTTCAACGTCACTCTCAAACGAATGGGCATAGACTGTATCTTCGTAGACCCCGACGACACGTACGGTCTGGAAAAAGCCGTAAAGACAAAGGGCGTGCGCGCGGTGTTCGGCGAAACTCTGGCAAACCCCGCTCTCAAAGTGCTGGACATAGAGAAGTGGGCAAAGGTCGCGCACGGAGCAAACGTTCCGCTGATAGTGGACAATACATTCGCTACGCCCGTGCTTTGCCGCCCGTTCGAGTTCGGCGCGGACATAGTCATTCATTCGACAAGCAAATATATGGACGGACACGCAGTCAGCCTCGGCGGCGTCATAGTGGACGGCGGCAGGTTCGACTATAAAAAGGGCGGCTTCAAACAGTTCACCGAGCCGGACGAAAGCTATCACGGCGTCGTGTATACCGAAAGTTTCAAAGACGCGCCGTTCGTCACGAAAGCAAGGGTGCAGCTTATGCGCGACTTGGGCAGTATGATAAGCCCTATGAACGCATTCCTGCTGAATCTCGGTCTGGAAACATTGCACCTGCGTATGCCGCGCCACAGCGAAAACGCTCTCGAAGTAGCGGAATTTCTGAAAAAAGACAAGCGAATATTGTCCGTGTCTTACCCCGGATTACAGACGGACGGACAGCACGCAAAGTGCAAAAAATATATGAACGGCAGCGGCAGCGGCGTCATAAGTTTCGACGTCGGAGACAAGGAAAAAGCCGCGAGACTGATGGACTCGCTGCAATTGGCAAAGATAGTCGTTCACGTGGCGGACGCAAGAACGGGCGTGCTTCATCCCGCGTCCAGCACCCACCGCCAGCTCTCGGACAGAGAACTTGCGGAGGCGGGTATCAAACCGGGTATGATTCGCCTTTCCTGCGGCATAGAGGATAAGGCGGATATAATCGCCGATTTGAAACAGGCGCTCGACAATATGTAAATCCTGAAAAGCCACGACGAGGAGTCGGGCTTTTTTTAAAGTCGCAGCAGCTTGTAAAGCCTGCCCAAAATGTCGCTGGAAGCAAATGCGGCAACGGCTTTAAGCCCGGGCGCGGGCGGCTTGCTCTGTTGCGGTTTTTTGTCGAACGCCGACATCAGTCCGAGAATCTTTGCGGTACTCGGGTCGGCATTGCTTAAAGCCGCCGAAAGCAGGGAAGACTTGTCGCCGCCCGATAAGCCTTGCAGCAGTGCGGCGGTTTTTTCGTCGCCGCCCAGCAGCGGCAGCAGTTTGGTAATGTCCATAGTTCACCTCCGTTTTTGCCCGACACTATATTATATTTATGCCGCATATAATATGATTGAACCTGTTTAAACAATAAGACGGGAAAACTCTTTTTTCGGAGGAAAAGAAAATGAAACAGTTGAAAGGTTACAGTTGCGACAAGGTGCGCGATATGGAAAAAGCCGCGCTCGACAAGTATAAGGATATGAACGAGGACGCGCTCGTGGACGCACTTTTGGACAACGTGAGAAAGAGCAAAGCCGACGGCACTTACAGCGCGGCAGAGCTGATGCAGTTTGCGGAAATGATGTCGCCGCACCTGACGCAGGAAAAGCGCGAACGCCTCGCCAATCTTATCCGCCTCATAAATTCCGACGTGTAGAGGACGAATTATGACGAATGAAAGCATAGTCGTCGTCGATTGCTTACATACCGCATTGAAACTGTTCTCCCGAAGCGGAGTAAAAGTATCGAAAATTTTTCCGTTCATATCCGCTTGCGCAGTGTCCGCGGACGGCGGTAAAGACCGCCTTTTCGGACTGCCATTTGTTCGTTCCGCGCATAAAAATTGCAGAGTGAAAGCGGTCGGCGGCGGCGAGCCGATTATAAGCGGTACAGTGATTCCGCCGCAGGAAAGCGCGCGCGGACAGCTTGCAAAAACTCGGAAAAATCCGAAACCGTCCGTCGCCGTCATCGATACGGGCGTCGCGCTTCATCCGGACCTTTCGCTGTTCAGAAGCAGGATTGCGGCATTCAAAGACTTCGTCGCCGCAGCCGAAATTCCGTACGACGACAACGGCCACGGCACCGCGGTGACGGGCGTGCTGTGCGGCTGCGACCGCTTTTCGGGCTTGAACAAACGCAACACCGCCGTCAGCGTCGTCGCCCTCAAAGCCCTCGACGCGGGAGGGGAAGGCAACGCTTTCGGAATATTGCAGGCAATGCAGTGGGTGTACGACAACGCGCAAAAGTATTCGATAAAGGTCGTCAATATGTCTTTCGGGTGCGCGGAAAAAGAAGGCGCGGCTCTGCGTATCGGCGCGGAAGCTCTCGTCAAAAGCGGCTTAACCGTCGTCGCGTCGGCAGGCAACGGCGGCGAAGAAGAGGGCATTCTTTCTCCCGCGACAAGTCCGTTCGTCATAACCGTGGGCGGCGCGGACGGCTTCAAGGCGGCGGACTTTTCCGCACGCGGCAGAAACGCAAAGAATAAACCGGACTTAATCGCGCAGGCAGTGGACTTGCCGGCACTGACGCCGAGCGGCGGCTATACGTTTGTCAGCGGCACTTCCGTCGCCGCACCGCAGGTCAGCGCGGCAGCGGCGGCTTTGCTTGCCAAATACCCCGATTACACCCCCGACAGAATAAAATCGATTTTG
Organism: uncultured Christensenellaceae bacterium; assembly: GCA_910588155.1. Lineage (GTDB taxonomy): Bacteria > Bacillota > Clostridia > Christensenellales > Pumilibacteraceae > MGBC157735. The sequence goes on along the minus strand of CAJUPB010000009.1, from coordinate 49,803 downwards.
AAAAACGGCGCGTATAAACTCGACGGCAGATATTCCGAAGTCGGCAGCGGACTGCTGAACGCCTCCGTCGCAGAGATGTAACGGCGTCAGGAAACGACGGCAGCCGCAATTTCTTTGATTGCGCGTATAACTTCGTCGATTTCCTTTTCCGTGTTGTCGCAGCCGACGGACAGTCTGACCGCGCCGCTTAAAACCGTGCCGAGATATTTGTGCACGAGGGGCGCGCAGTGCAAACCGCCGCGCGCGGCAATTTCGTAGTCTTTGTCCAAGCAGTCGCACACCGCTTCCGACGAGAGCGCGCCGACGTTCAGCGCGACTATGCCCGACGGATTTTCGCGGCTCAAAATCCGCACCCCGTCAACGGCGGAAAGCCCGCGGATAAGCCGCTTGCAAAGCTCGGAAACGACTTCGGCGTTAAACGCGAAGTTTTTTTCGGTATAGTCGATTGCGCGGTTCGTCGCGGCAATCGCAGGCAGAGGCAGAGTGCCGGACTCATAACATTCGGGCGCGTCCTCGGGCTGTAAAACGGACAGCGACTGCGTTCCCGTTCCGCCGAACTTTATCGGCCGCAGTTTCAGCCCTTTTGCTATGCAAAGCGCGCCCGCGCCCTGAATGGAATGCAAGCCCTTGTGCGGCGCGATTGCAAGATAGCTGATGTTGGACTTCTTCATATCGACGGGAATATATCCCACGCTCTGCGCACCGTCCACAAGCAGGCGTATGTTCGTGTTTTCCACGGCTTTGCCGATTCCGTGAATGTCGGCAGTCGCGCCCGTAACGTTGGATACGTGATTGACGGCAATGAGCCGCGTGTCGGAACGCAAAAGCGGCTTGATTTGTGCAAAGTCGATAATGCCGTCTGAATTCGGACGCACCACGGACACCGAAATTTTGCCGGCGTTTTCCGATTCGAACAGCGGCCGCAATACGGAGTTGTGTTCGTACACCGTGGTAATGACGTGACTGCCGCGGGCAATCGAGCCGAGTATGGCAAGATTCAGCGCTTCCGTGCAGTTCTCCGTGAAGACGACGTCCCCGTCGCAGCCTGCGAAATCGGCGAGCTTTCGGCGCGTGCGATATACCAGCGTCGCCGCGCATACGCTCTTTCTGTGACCGCTCCTGCCCGCGTTTGCGGAAAGATTGTCTATTGCCGATATCACGGCGTTTTTAACACACTTCGGCTTGAAAGAAGTTGTGGCGGAATTGTCGAGGTAAATCATTGCGAACAAAAAACTCCTTGTTTTAATAAAATGATAATATACAGAGCGTCGACTTTTTCGAAGACTCTCTGATATATATATGACGGCGCGGCTTTGCGTGATAACGCCGTCGCAAAAATAGATTTTCCAAGGATAAAACATTATGAAATATATATTTTCGTTTCGTTCCCGCAATTGTGCTTTCCGTTTCTACGACGCTCTCAAAAGAGAGGGCATATCTTCGAGAGTGGTAAACGCTCCGCGTGCGGGCGGAAGCTGCGCTCTCGGCGTCGAGTTGCAGGAAAACGACTTGCCGCTTGCCCGCAGAATTGCCAATCCTTACGACTTCCCGTCGTTTATAGGCGTGTTCGAAAGCCGCGCTTAAATCGTAAGGCATAACTTAAAAACCGCAGACCCGAAACGTCGAAAGCCCGCAAGGGCTTTTTGTCTTTGTTGTTTAAACCGTTTACATTTTTTACGTATTGTGGTATAATTGTACAAATGAGGTTTCGTATATGGACATCGAAGAGCTGAAAAGAAAAGCCGAAAGCGGCGACGCCGCCGCACAATGCGAGATGGGCTGTCGCTGCTATTGCGGCGACGGTGTAGAGCAGGACTTCGCCCAAGCCGTCGAGTGGTATAAAAAAGCCGCAAAGCAGGGATATGACGAAGCGCAGTATAACCTCGGCTTGTGTTACGAAGACGGCGACGGCGTGAAGCAAGATTATTCCGAAGCGGTTAAATGGTATGAAATGGCGGCGAAACAGGGCAACGCCGAGGCTCTATTCAGTCTCGCCAATTGTTATGACTTGGGCAACGGCGTGGAGCAAGATTTCCGAAAGGCGGCAAGATTGTTCGAAAAAGCCGCAAAGCAGGGATATGACGAGGCACAGTACAATCTCGCCCGCAGTTATGAAGACGGCGAGGGCGTAGAACAAGATTATTCAGAAGCGGTCAAGTGGTACGAAATGGCGGCAAAACAGGGCAATGCCGCCGCTCAATACAATCTCGGGTGCTGTTATAAGGAAGGCACGGGCATAAAGCGCGACGATGCGGCGGCGGTCGAATGGTTCGAAAGAGCCGCCGCGCAGGGAAATGTCAAAGCGTATTACGCTCTCGGCTGTTGCTATGAAGATGGCGAGGGCGTAGCAAAAGACAGCGAAGAAGCGGTCAAGTTGTATAAAAGGGCAGCCGAGCAAGGCAACGTCGACGCACAATACAATCTCGGGATATGCTTCGACAAAGGCATCGGCGGCGAGCAAAATTACATCGAGGCGGTATATTGGTATAAAAAAGCCGCCGAGCAGGGCGATGCCGAAGCGCAAAATAATCTGGGCGTCTGCTACGGAAACGGAACAGGCGTAAAAAAAGACGACGCCGAGGCGGTCGAGTGGTACAGAAAGGCGGCGGAGCAGGGATATGACAAAGCGCAGTATAATCTCGGCGATTGCTATTACGACGGCGAGGGTGTAGCTCGGAATTATGCCGAGGCGGTCAAATGGTATAAAAAAGCCGCCGAGCAGGGACATTTGAGGGCGCAAAACAATCTTGCCTTTTGCTATGACGAAGGACGGGGCGTAAAAAAAGATTACGAAAAAGCCGTATATTGGTATAGAAAAGCGGCGGAAGCGGGACACGCAACTTCTCAACACAATCTCGGCGAATGTTATTATAAGGGCGACGGAGTGGAACAGAACTTTTCGACGGCGGCAAAGTGGTACAAAAGAGCGGCAAAACAGGATTATGACGAGGCGCAATATGCTCTCGGCGAATGCTATTATAAGGGCGAGGGATTGCGGCAAAACCATTCGGAAGCCGTCAAGTGGTATAAAAAGGCGGCAAAGCAGGGCAACGCAAACGCGCAGTACAAACTCGGCAATTGTTACGAGAACGGACGCGGAGTAAAACAAGACCGCGTTAAAGCCGTCGAGTGGTACAAGAAAGCCGCCGAGCAGGGTGACGCAACCGCACAGTCCGCGCTCGCAAAATCGTCAAATTGAATTCAAGTAATAGGAGAAACGCAATGGACATCGAAGAACTGAAAAGAAAAGCAGAAAGCGGCGACGCCGCGGCACAATACAATCTTGGGTTATGCTATAAGAAAGAGCAAGGCGTAAAGCAAGACTATACAGAAGCAGTCAAGTGGTACAGAAAAGCCGCAGAACAAGGAAATGCGGACGCACAGTGTAATCTCGGTATTTGCTATAAAAACGGACAGGGAGTTGTACAAGACTATGCGGAAGCAGTCAAGTGGTACAGAAAAGCCGCAGAACAAGGAAATGCGGACGCACAGTGTAATCTCGGTATTTGCTATAAAAACGGACAGGGAGTTGTACAAGACTATGCGGAAGCAGTCAAGTGGTACAGAAAAGCCGCAGAACAAGGAAATGCGGACGCACAGT
>CAJUPB010000009.1:0-46102 GCA_910588155.1 uncultured Christensenellaceae bacterium | reverse complement strand
AACGGACAGGGAGTTGTACAAGACTATGCGGAAGCAGTCAAGTGGTACAGAAAAGCCGCGGAACAGGGAGATGCGTACGCGCAATATAGCCTTGGACTATGCTATGACAACGGACAGGGAGTAGCGCAAGACTATGCGGAAGCAGTCAAGTGGTACAGAAAAGCTGCGGAACAGGGAGATGCGTACGCGCAGTATAACCTCGGATTGTGCTATGACAACGGACAGGGAGTAAGTCAAGACTATGCGGAAGCAGTCAAGTGGTACAGAAAAGCTGCGGAACAGGGATTTGCGGACGCACAGTGTAATCTCGGGTATTGCTATGACAACGGACAAGGAGTAGCACAAGATTATGCGGAAGCAGTCAAGTGGTACAGAAAAGCCGCAGAACAAGGAAATGCACTTGGACAGAACAACCTCGGGTACTGCTATAAGAGCGGACAGGGAGTGGCGCAAGACTATGCGGAAGCAGTCAAGTGGTATAGAAAATCGGCAGAGCAGGGGCTTGCCGCCGCGCAATATAGCCTTGGACTATGCTATGACAACGGACAGGGAGTAGCGCAAGACTATGCGGAAGCAGTCAAGTGGTACAGAAAAGCTGCGGAACAGGGAGATGCGTACGCGCAGTATAACCTCGGATTGTGCTATGACAACGGACAGGGAGTAAGTCAAGACTATGCGGAAGCAGTCAAATGGTACAAGAAAGCCGCAGAGCAGGGAGATGCCGTCGCACAATGCAACCTCGGGTACTGCTATGAGAGCGGACAGGGAGTAAGTCAAGACTATGATGAGGCAGTCAAATGGTACAAGAAAGCCGCGGCGTCGGGAAATGTCAAAGCAAAGTCCAATCTCATCAGTTGCTATGAAAAAGGACGCGGTATAGAACAAGACTATTCGGAAGCGGTAAAGAACTACCGAAAAGCCGCGGAACAAGGCGATGCGTCTGCGCAAAACGAACTTGCCTATTGCTATATTCGCGGTCTCGGTGTAAAACAGAGCTATGCCGAAGCCGTAAAGTGGTTGGAAAAAGCAGCAAGGCAGAATAATGTCGAAGCGCAATATAATCTCGGAATTTGCTTCTATCACGGGCGCGGAACAGAACGCAATTATAGAGAGGCGGCACGGTTGTTCTTGGCTGCGGCAAAACAAGGAAATGCAAGAGCACAGTTCAATTTCGCAAATATCTGTTACTTTGGACAAGGAGTGGAACAAAGCTATTCCCAAGCAGTGCAATGGTATGAAGCTGCGGCAAATCAGGGACATCTCAAAGCGCAACTTAACCTCGGCAATTGTTACAATAAGGGACAAGGTGTAAAACAAGATTACGTTCAAGCATTTAAATGGTACGAGAAAGCGGCAAAGCAGGGCGACGCGACTTCGCAACATAATATCGCTGCGTATTACGAAAACGGACAAGGAGTAAAACAAGACTTTGAAAAGGCAGTCGAATGGTATAAAAAGTCTGCGGAACAGGGATTTGCGGAGGCGCAAAATAATCTCGCTGTATGCTATAAAAAGGGAAAGGGAGTAGAAAAAGACTGTACCCAAGCAGTCAAATGGTGTAGAAAGTCTGCGGAACAGGGATTTGCGGAAGCGCAATATAATCTCGGAGCTTACTATTATATCGGACAGGGAGTACCGCAAAATTTAGCCGAAGCAGTAAAATGGTTTAAAAAAGCGGCAGAGCAGGGGTTTGCCGTCGCGCAACACAACCTCGGAGTTTGCTATGATAACGGACAAGGAGTGCCGCAGAATACGGCAGAGGCAATAAAATGGTTCAAAAAAGCCGCCGAGCAGGGGCTTGCCACCGCGCAGTATAACCTCGGAGCGTGCTGCTACAAGGGACACGGCGTACCGCAAAATAAGGCGGAAGCGATTATATGGTTAAAAAAAGCCGCCGAGCAGGGCAATGCCGACGCAAAATCCGTGCTTGCAAAATTGTCAAATTGAATTCAAGTAATAAGGAGAAACCGATGGACGTCGAAGAACTCGAAAGAATGGCAAAGCAAGGCGACCCGAACGCGATGGCGCTCCTTTCTGACGCTTACGGAATGGGGTATTGGGGAGTAGAGCAGGATTTCTTGAAACAAACGGAGTGGTTAAAAAAACTTGCCGAACAGGGTGACGCATTCAGTCAGTACGTTCTCGGCTGTTTTTATCAGTGCGGACACGGCGTAGAAAAAGACTGTGCGGAAGCAGTCAAGTGGTTCAAAAGAGCCGCAATGCAGGGATATGACTCGGCATATTACAGTCTCGGTTTGTGTTATTATGATGGAAATGGTGTTAAACAAGATTATGTCGAAGCCGTGAGACTGTATAAAAAGGTAGCCGAGAAAGCCGACGATTCCTCGGCGTGCGAAGACCCCGAAGATGTTGACTTGTATGGTATGGCGCAATGTTGCTTGGGAACTTGCTATGAAAAAGGACACGGCGTAGAAAAAGATTGTGCCGAAGCCGTGAAGTGGTATAAAAAAGCTGTTGCGCGCGGTGACGAATATGCAAAAAAAGCGCTCGCAGATTTGCTTGAATAATTTAGTTAAGCGCAAATGAGAATGGTAATGGATATCGAAGAACTGAAAAGAGTAGCCGAAAGCGGCAATGCCGCCGCGCAATCCGTTCTCGCCCGTCTTTCCCGACAAAGTCCCGACAACTTAAAATAAAATGATATTACCCATAGCATACGCGTGACAAACGCGTATGTTTTGTGGTATACTGTGTAAAATGGGAAAGTCCGATATAAACAATATAATATCCGCACTTGAAAAAACCTATCCCGACGCGCATTGCGAGCTTGATTTCGGCAGCGTGTTCGAGCTTCTCGTCGCAGTGATTTTGTCGGCACAGTGCACGGACAAGCGGGTAAACGAAGTGACAAAGACGCTTTTCAAGCGCGCAAACACGCCGAAAGCGTTTGCGGAAATGCCGACCGAGGAGTTGGAAAAACTCATATACTCCTGCGGCTTTTACAGAAACAAAGCCAAGAATATCAAGAGTATGAGCCTCGATGTGCTGACTCGTTTCGGCGGCAAAGTCCCCGAGGATTTCGACGAACTTCTGTCTCTGGCAGGCGTCGGAAGAAAGACGGCAAACGTCGTGACAAGCGTCGCATACGGCGGCGACGGCATAGCCGTGGATACCCACGTTTTCAGGGTCAGTCACAGACTCGGACTGTCGGACGGAAAAACCCCTTACGACGTGGAAAAGGACTTGACGGCTTTGATAGAACCGCAAAAAAGAGCGGACGCGCATCACCTGTTGATTTTTCACGGCAGATATTGCTGTAAGTCGCAGCGTCCCGATTGCGGAAAATGCCCCGTAATCGAGTATTGCGAAGAAGTCGGCGGCAAGACAAAAGGAGAATAGTATGTACAAAATTTTGAAAATAAGACGGCTTGCGCCGAATGTGCGAGAATACGTCGTGCACGCTCCCGATGCGGCAAGACACGCAAGGGCAGGGCAGTTCGTGATTTTGCGCGTGGACGAAAACGGCGAAAGAGTGCCGTTCACGATTTGCGATTACGACCGCGAAAACGGCACCGTCACCGTGCTCGTGCAGGAAGTCGGCTACACGACTGAACTTATGGGAAAGCTGAACGAGGGCGATTGCTTGCAAGACTTCGTCGGACCTCTCGGGAAACCCACCGACCTTTCGGCATATAAAAATATCGCTTTAATCGGCGGCGGAATCGGAACGGCGGTAATCTATCCGCAGGCAAAGCAACTCAAAAAAGAGGGCAGAGCGGCGGACGTAATCGTCGGAGCGAGAAACAAAGAGCTTATTATGTACGAGCGCGAGTTTTCGGCGGCGGCAAGAGAACTGTATCTGACCACCGACGACGGCAGCTATGTCCGCAAGGGCTTCGTAACCGACGTGCTGAAAGAACTGTTGCCCGTAAAAAAATACGACTGTGTGTTCGCCGTCGGACCAATGCCGATGATGAAAGCCGTTTGCAATGTCACGAAAGAGGCGGGCGTGCACACCGTCGTCAGTATGAACTCGATAATGGTGGACGGCACGGGAATGTGCGGAGGCTGCCGCGTTACCGTCGGCGGAAAGAGAAAATATGCCTGCGTGGACGGACCGGAATTCGACGGACACCTGATTGATTGGGACGAAGCGATTTCCCGCCTCGGCACATATAAAGAGCAGGAAGCCGAATGCAGATTGAGAGGAAACAAAGGAGTTTAAAATGGCTGTCGAAAAGAAACCCCGCAATATAATGCCGTGCAGAGACCCGAAAGAGAGGGCAAAGGACTTTAAAGAAGTGTCGCTCGGCTACGACTTGAAGACGGCAAAAGCGGAAGCAATGCGGTGCTTGCAATGCAAAAACCCCCTGTGCAGAAACGGCTGCCCCGTTTCCGTTCGCATACCCGAATTTTTGCACGCGGTGGCAAACGGCGAAATCGAAAAGGCAGGCGGGATAATAAACACGACAAACTCGTTGCCTGCCGTTTGCGGCAGAGTCTGTCCGCAGGAAGAACAATGCGAAAAGATGTGCGTCCGCGGCAAAATGGACGCTCCCGTAGCAATCGGCAACGTGGAACGCTTTGTCGGCGACTATATGCTGAAAAATGCCGGCAAACCGAAATCGACGGCGAAAAAATCCGATAAGCGCGTGGCAATCGTCGGCAGCGGTCCGTCGTCGCTGACTTGCGCGGCAAGCCTCGCGGCTCTCGGCGCAAAAGTCACCGTGTACGAGGCTTTCCATAAAGCCGGCGGCGTGCTTGTGTACGGCATACCCGAATTCCGCTTGCCCAAAAACCTCGTGGAAAGCGAGATAAACAAACTGTCGGGTGCGGGCGTGGAAATAAAGACGAATACGGTAATCGGCAAAACGCTGACGATGGACGAATTGATTGACGACTACGACGCGGTGTTCGTCGGAAGCGGCGCGGGACTTCCCGTATTCCTCGGAATAGAGGGCGAGGGACTAAACGGCGTCGTGTCCGCCAACGAATACTTGACGAGAGTCAACCTTATGAAAGCCTACGAGAAAGACAGCATAACCCCCGTATACCGCGGCAAAAACGTCTGCGTGATTGGCGCGGGCAACGTGGCTATGGACGCGGCGCGCACGGCTTTGCGGCTGGGCGCGGAAACCGTTACCGTCGTGTACAGACGCGGCAGAGAGGAAATGCCGGCAAGAAAGGAAGAAATATTCCACGCCGAGGAGGAGGGCGTGAAGTTCGAACTTCTGACCGCCCCAATAAGACTGTCGGGCGACGAGCGTCGCAGAGTGACCTCGCTGGTATGCGAAAGAATGACGCTCGGCGAAGCCGACGCAAGCGGCAGAAGACGCCCCGTCAGAGTGGAAAACAGCGAGTTCGAAATAAAAACCGACCTCGTAATCGTCGCGCTCGGCACGTCGCCGAATCCGCTGATAAAAGACAGCTTCGACAGACTCGAAGTCAACGAAAGGGGCGCGATAATCGTGGACGAAAATATGCAGACAAACGTGGATAAGGTGTATGCCGGCGGCGACGCCGTAACGGGCGCGGCAACCGTCATACTCGCAATGGGCGCGGGCAGAAAAGCCGCGGCGGCAATCGCGTCCCGTCTCGGTCTGAACTGACGGCGAGTCGTTCGTGCCGCGGACAATAGGATAATGAAAAAGCGGTGCGCCTCGGCAGTTTGAAAAGGCGGCGCGATAGAAATACTTATACATAGACAACGGTAAATCGGAGAAGAACAATGTTCGTAGACAGAGCCAAAATTCATATAAAGGCAGGCGACGGCGGCGACGGCTGTACGTCGTTTTACACCGAAAAATATATCTCCAACGGCGGTCCCGACGGCGGCGACGGCGGCAAGGGCGGCGACGTCGTGTTCAAAGCCGACCCACGCAAAAGCTCGCTTATCGATTTCAGATACGACAAGCATTTCAAGGCGGAAAACGGCGCAAGGGGCGGTTCCCGCTACTGTCACGGCAAGAACGGCGCGAATCTCGTAATTTCCGTGCCAAAAGGCACCGTCATACGCGACGCTGAAAGCGGCGGAATAATCGCCGACCTGTTCGACGAAAACAGCGAAGTGACCGTTCTGACGGGCGGCGACGGCGGCAAAGGCAACGCCAGATTCAAGTCCAGCCGCAGACAAGCCCCGCATTTTTCGCAAACGGGCGAAAAAACCGAAAACAAACTCATTCTTTTGGAACTCAAAACGATAGCGGACGTGGGACTTGTCGGCTTCCCCAACGTCGGCAAATCCACGCTGCTGTCCGTTGTCAGCGCGGCAAGACCCAAAATAGCCGACTACCGCTTCACGACACTGTCGCCGAATCTAGGAGTAGTCAAGTATTACGACGACTCGTTCACCGTGGCGGATATTCCGGGCTTGATTGAGGGCGCGTCGCAGGGCGCCGGTCTCGGACATTCGTTTTTGCGCCATATAGAAAGAGTGCGCCTGATTGTACACGTCGTGGACATCTCCGCAAGCGAGGGCAGAGACCCAGTCAAGGACTATAACGACATAAACAAGGAGTTGGACGGGTACAGCAAACAGCTTTCCGCTTTGCCGCAGATAGTCGCGCTGAACAAAGCCGACGCGCTGACCGACGAAAAGGCGGCGGAAAAATTCAAAAAGGCGACAAAGACCGAGGATGTCGTGGTAATAAGCGCGGCAACGAGACTCGGCATAGACGAGCTTGTGAAAAAGATATACGAAAAACTGTCGGAACTTCCGCCGCTTAAACCTATGCAGTTCGAGCCGTTTGTATATTCCTCGCCGAATACGGAAGGCTTTTCGATACGCCGCGATTCCGACGGCGCTTTCGAAGTGGTCGGCGGAATGGTGGACGACCTCGCAAGAAAGATTGTGCTGGACGATTACGACAGTATGAACTATTTCCAACGCCGCCTCAAAGAGAGCGGTGTAATCAAATCGTTGCGTCTTGCAGGCGCAAAAGACGGCGACACCGTGAGAATACTCGACGTCGAGTTCGAGTTCGTAGAGTAAGATTTAAAAGGAGACACAATAGTGGAAAATATGACCGTAGCGCTTTTCGGCGGCAGTTTCGACCCCGTCACGGACGCGCATAAAGAGATAATCGCAAATCTGTCCGAGAGATTCGACAGAGTGGTCGTAATGCCGACCGCCGTATCGCCGTTTAAGACAACGGCTTCCGCGAGCGGAGCGCATAGGGCGGAAATGCTGAAACGCGCGACGAGAAATATGAAGAACGTAACGGTATCCCGCTACGAACTCAAAAAACAGGGCGTGAGCTATACCGTCGATACTTTGGAACATCTGAAAGCCAAATACGACGGTGCGAAAATTTGCACCGTAATCGGAAGCGAGGAACTTTCGAGGCTGGGAGAGTGGAAGGATATCGACAGACTCAAAAGCCTTACGACCTTCTTTGTCGTGGAAAGAAGCGGATTCGAACTGACGGCGGACAAGTTCGCACAGGTCGTGAAAAGCGGCTTCGACGTGCGCCTGGCGGCTTTTTCGGCAAGCGACGTTTCCAGCAGCGAGGTGAAGATAGAACGCGCGTTCGGCAGGGAAAATTTGCCCGTGCCGAAGTCCGTCGCAAAATATATCGAGAAGAACGGGCTGTACGAGGACTATCGCTTCATCACCGACAGATACGAGGAATTCGGTCTGAAAAAAGAGCGGACGGAACATATAAGACGCGTCGCGCTCGCCGCAGTGAAACTTGCGAAACGTTGCGGAGTGTCCGCGTCCGATGCCGTAACGGCTGCGCTTTTGCACGACATAGCCAAGGAGACCGACGAGAAACAGTTGGAAAAAATGGGCTGCCCCGTGCCGCCCGCGGCAAAAGATATGCCGAAAAAAATCCGCCACGCGGAGTACGGCGCGGTAATCGCAAGACACGCTTTCGGCGTGGAAAACGAGGAAATAATCGAGGCTGTGAGACAGCATACCACGGGCGGAAAGAATATGTCCAAGCTCTCGCAAGTCGTCTTTTTGGCGGACTGTATCGAGGAAGGGAGAAAGTTCGCCCAAGCTTACGAAGTCCGTCTCGTCGCAAGAGAGAGCTTTGAAAAGGCAATAGAGCTTTCGCTGCGCTACGAAATAGAACGTCTGAAAGAGGACGGAGCAGAGATTTATCCGCTGACGCAAGAGGTCTGCGACAGCTATAAAAAGCTGAACGAATCGCCGAAACAAAAAGCGACGCAGGAAAAGAAAAAGGCGGAGAAAAAGACTGCCCCGAACACAAAGAAAGAAATTGCGGAGCAAAACGAAGAGCGTGACTCTGCGGAGAAAGAAACGCTGGTCTCCGTCGCGGAAGAAACGCAAAAACGTGAGATAAGCAAAGTAAGCGACGAAGAGGCGCATAAACTCGCGCTGGAAATCGGCGGCTATCTCTCCGAGAAAAAAGCAACCGAAGTCACGCTTATCGACGTGAGAGAACGAACTGTCGTAACCGACTATTTCGTTATCGCAAGCGCGTCCAGCACGACGGCGGTGCGGGCTCTTGCCGAGTATGTGGACGAAAAACTGTCGAAGGGCAAGGGACTCGAACCGTTGCACAGAGACAAAAATCCGCAGTGGTACGCCGTGGACTACGGCAGCGTCATTTTGCATATATTCCTCAAAAACGTGCGCTTGACTTACGATTTGGAAAGACTTTGGTCGGACGGCACGAATACCGAAACGGTGGAATAGTAAATGGAGTGGGAACTTGTAATCATACGCGGTTTGCAGAAGTTGAGTTGCAGCTTTTTCGATGCGCTTAACCTCGGACTGACAATGATGGGCGACGAACTGTTTTTCATAGTCGTCGCCGTCTTGCTTTTCTGGTGCGTGGATAAAAAGTTCGCGTTCAAGTTTATAAACGTCTACATCTTTTCCGTCGCCGTAAACGAAGGTATAAAAGCGGCGGTGGGCAGAAAACGCCCGTACGACGTTGCCGGGGTGCGCTCGATAGGAGAAAAGACGTCGGGCGCGTCTTTTTCCGAGCGGACACACGCAGAGCATATCGAATATAGGCACACAGATAAATATGAAATGGCACGAGGGCGTTTTGAAAAAGATTTTCATACCCCTCGCAGTCGGCTTGACCGTCATAGTGGCGTTCACCCGTATGTACCTCGGACAGCACTATCTGACGGACGTGATTGTCGGCGCCGGACTCGGCGTCGCGCTTGCCGTACTCATAGGTTTTGCTTTCGACCTGCTGAAAGACAAGGAAGAGTGGCTCATCGTGCTTGCGCCGCTCTGCCTGATTGCGGCAGTCGTTCTGACAGTTTCGGGCGCGGAGGGAATAGAAAACGTGATGACCGTGCTGGGCGGATATACCGCGGTCACTGCGGGATATTTCATAGAAAAGAAATTTATTCGCTACAACGTGAAAAGCGACAGGTGGTGGAAGCAGCTAATCAAAATCGTCGTCGGGCTTGCCACTGTGCTCGTCTTGAAAGAATGCCTCAAATTCGCGTTCCCCTCCGAACAGTATATCCTCTATAACTATCTCCGCTACTTTATCGTCGGGATTTGGGGGGTGGCGGGGTGTCCGTTGTTGTTCAAGCTCGCCCGCCTCTGACGTCACATTCATCGCGAACTACTTCGTTAAACTTCGATTTTTCTCGGGGCGAGTACAAAAAGTACACGCCCTGTCAAAAAATCTCGTTTGCCTTGTATTTCGCACGACTGTGACGTCAGGCTGACAACCCATAAGCGTCGCATTGCTTCGTCAGGCTTGCGTTTTTGCTTCGGTTGCGTACGTCAGTGTACGCGCCCTGTGCAAAAGCCGCGCCTTCCTTGCACTGCTCGCTTCTAACCCGTCAGGCTGACAACCCATAAGCGTCGCATTGCTTCGTCAGGCTTGCGTTTTTGCTTCGGTTGCGTACGTCAGTGTACGCGCCCTGTGCAAAAGCCGCGCCTTCCTTGCACTGCTCGCTTCTGACTTGTCAGCACAGCACTGAATTAGCTTGACAGTCTTTCGACCAAACGCGAGCCGTCGCGCTGTCTCGGCTGAACAAAGGACTTTTTTTGCTTGCTTTGTGTCTCTTGTTTTTTTTTGTATCGCTTGCCGAAAAACAAGAAAAAAGTTTTGTCAAAAACTTGACATATATATTTGTATAATGCTATACTTTTCTTGCAGTTTAGGGGCGGAGTGCAATTCTCCAATCGGCGGTAAAGTCCGCGAACGGTTCGTATTCGAACCGCCGACAAGGTGCGATTCCTTGACCGACCGTACAGTCGGGATGATATAAATTGCTTTTGAAATCGAATTGTTTTTCGACTTTTCGCGCGCCCCTTTTTGCATTTTTCAAAAGGAGCGTTTTATTATGGCAGAAAGAAGCAAAACGCGCGGAGAAAAAAAGTTTTTCACGACGCGCACCATCGCCACGTTGGCTATGCTGACGGCATTGGGATACGGTTTGAGTTGGTTGGAGTTTCCGCTGTTTCCGGCGGCGTCGTTTCTGAAACTCGATTTTTCCACGTTCGTCACGCTGTTCGGCGGATATATGTTCGGACCGCTCGGCGCGGTTGTGATAGAGGGTATCAAACAGCTCTTGATTTGGGGTACGAAATCGTCGACGGGCGGCGTAGGAGAGATTGCCAACTTTATAATGGCAATGGCGTTCGTCATAGTTCCGACCGTGCTCTATCGCTTCAAGAAAGGCAGGGGCTGGGTGGCTGTCGGACTCGTGTGCGGCTGTATCTGTCAGATAGCGGGTTCGCTTTTGTGTAATCGCTATATAAACTTTCCGCTGTTTGCGGGAGACAAAGCGGCGGGTATGTTCGCGTCGCTGTGGGCATATGTTCTCGCATTCAATGCGATAAAGTCCGTCGCGGTGTCGTTGCTCGTGTTCCTGTTGTACAAACGCCTGTCTTTTCTGCTGAAACGCTATGTGTTGGATACGCGCCGACATACGGAAACAAAACAGACGCAACCGCTTGCGGCAAACGAAGAATCACAGCATTGCGCCGAGGAAGCGACGCAGACGGCAGGCGACGACGTACAACCGCCGTCGGCTTGAAAAAGGAATTTATACGGCGGTTTTTTTAGCCGTGAATGACTTGCTTATTTCGTGACGAAGTTGTATAATATACGTATGGTATTCGTTTCGGAAAGCGAACGGGAAACTTTCGATTTTGCCTTCACGTTTGCGCAGAGTTTAAAGGGCGGCGAGGTTATCGCCTTGGACGGCGAGCTCGGCGCAGGCAAGACGGTTTTCGTCAAAGGTTTGTGCGCCGCGCTCGGCGTGACGGACGAGGTTTTGAGTCCGACTTTCACGCTTATGCAGGAGCATAAAGGCTCGAAACTGAACGTGTGGCATTACGACGCGTACAGATTGAGCGGCGGCGAGGAAGCATATTTGTGCGGACTTGCGGACTACTTCGGCGACAAAAACGGCGTCTGCGTGATAGAGTGGGCAAGCAATATTGAGGACGCTTTTTTCGCGTTAAACCCGATACGCATATCCATACGCCGCACAGGCGAATACGGCAGGGAGATAGAAGTCAAGTGACGGGAAAGACAAGGGCAAAATTGCGCTCGCTCGCAATGCCGCAGCAAAGCCTGTTTCAGATAGGCAAGGGCGGAGTAAGCGACGAGCTGTTGAAAGGAATATCGCAGTCGCTCGACAAGCGCGAGCTTGTAAAAATAACGGTGCTGAAAAATTGCCCCGACGAGAAATCGGAGCTTATGCGCACACTCTGCGACGGGCTGAAAGCCGAACCGATTGCATTGATAGGCAATAAAATCGTGATTTACAGACACAGCGACGCCGAGGGGGTAAGCCATATCGAGCTATGAGATACCTGTGTATCGACACATCGGGCAGTCGCACTTCGGTCGGCGCCGTAAACGGAAACAAGCGCGCATATTTGAGCGACGACGGTTTTGTGAAAGCAAGTCGCGCCCTTATGCCGATGATTGATTCCGCTTTGAAGCAGGTCGAATTGAATATCGCCGACGCGGACTTTGTTTCCGTCGTCATAGGTCCGGGGTCGTTTACGGGCATTCGCATAGGCGTTAGCGCAGCGCGTGCTTTGGCATACGCTTTAAACAAACCCGTTGTTTCGGTAAACTCGTGCGAACTTGCCGCATATAATAGTAGGAAAGCGAAAGATAAAAAAGTACTTACCGCGCTCGACGCGGGCAACGGCTTTGTTTTTTCCGCGCTGTACGACGGCGAAAAGGAAATCGAAGCGCCGAGATGTTTGACTCTTGCGGAGTTCGAAACTTTTCGGCAAGCCGCAGGCGAGTGCGAAATCGCGGCAGACGCAAAAATGTCGGAGATTTTAAGCGTGCCGCAGACGGGCGGCGACGGCATAATCGATTTGTCCGAAATCAAGTTCGAAAGAGGAGAAACGCTCCCGTTTCAAAAAGCAGACGCAATGTATGTCCGACTTTCGCAGGCGGAAAGGACGGCGGCGTGGAAATAGTAAGGTGCAGTTTGTCGGACTTCGACGACGTGGCGCTGTTGGAACACAAGTATTTGAGCGCGCCGTGGAGCGATACCGACCTGAAAGCCGCTTTGAGCGGCAATGACGGGTACGCCCTGTTCAAGGCGGTGAAAGACGGCAAAACCGTGGGTTACGGCGGTGTGCAGACGATTGCGGACGAGGGCAATATAACAAATGTGGCGGTAGACGAGGACGCGAGACGGCAGGGAGTCGGCTCGGCAATCGTGGAAGCAATAAAGTCCCATTGCGTGGACAAAGGCGCACGGAGAATATATCTCGAAGTGTTCGTGAACAATTCGGCTGCGATAAAGCTGTACGAAAAGCACGGATTCGAAAAGGCATACGCAAGAAAGAACTATTATAAAGACGGCGACGCTGCGGTAATGTCTTGCGAGGTGCTATGTTCAAGGTCTGTAAAGGCGTAAAAGTTTACTACGAGTACAGCGGTTTCGGAGAAGAAACGGTGCTGTTGTTGCACGGTTGGGGAACCGACCATACCGCGTTTGCCGGAACGCAGCGCTCGTTGCAAAGGGAGGGTAAAAGCGTGCTGTCGCTCGACTTCCCCTGCTTCGGACAGTCGGCGAAAGCCCCCTGCGATTGGGGTGTATACGATTTCGCGCTGTGCGTGGACGAACTGATTGCGTCGCTCGGACTCAAAAAAGTAGCCATAGTGGCGCACAGCTTCGGCGGCAGAGTGGCGCTGATACTCTCGTCGAGAGAGTATGTCACAAAACTCGCGCTGACGGGCTGCGCGGGAATGAAACCGCGCTTCAATCTGATTAGGTGGTTGAAGATTCGGTGGTATAAATTCAAAAAACGCCTCGGAATCGCAAATCCGAAAGGCGGCTCGGCGGACTTCAAGGCGTTGGACGCTTCGACGCGCAGAATCTTCGTGCGTGTGGTGAACACCCACCTCGACGGCGTTTTGAAAGACGTGCATCGTCCGACGCTGCTTGTCTGGGGCAAGTCCGACAGGGAAACCCCGATGTATATGGCAAAGCGTCTGAACCGCGGAATAAAGGACAGCGCGCTCGTGACGCTGCGCGGCGGACACTTCGCTTATGCGTATCAGAACGAAAGATTCAACGCAATGCTGCGGGCGTTTCTGAACGGCTGATAAGGATTTGCGGGCAGGGATAAAAATGTTTACGGGAGGCATTGCCTTAAAGTGGAAAAAATAATCGGTATTGTCATAATTGCGGTAACCGCTCTGCTGCTGACACTGGTCGGACGCAGGATATTTTTGATATATCAGTTGTCGTCGTACCGCGCCCGCGGCGTTATGAATTGGTTGAAAATAACCCGCTTCGATTATGCGGTCAGATATTTCGCGTTGGCATTTTTGGGCTTCATTTCCACGTTCGTGTACGTGGCTTGCTTCTATAAATATTTATACGTCAGATATTTGGGCTATCTCGTATTTGTCGGATTGTGCGTGCTGTTTTTAGTTCTGACGGGCAAAGAAAAGAATAAAGTGCCGCTGAAATTCACGGCGAGAATGGTTCGCTTTCATATCGTTGCATTTTTGTTATATCTCGGATTCGCCACGGGACTGTACTATTTGGTGTCGCTGTTTTCGGTCAAACTCTCGTACAGCGTGCTGACGCTGTTGCCGATAACCGTTCCGATAATAGTGACTGCGGCGCATTTTATCGCGCTGCCGTTCGAAACGCTGAACAATTACAGCTATAAGGTCAGGGCAAAAGCCAAGCTGGACAGTATGCCGGAAATGATACGCATAGGAATAACGGGCAGTTACGGAAAGACGACGGCGAAAGTTATGCTGGCGCAAATGCTGCAAAAGAAATACCGCGTATGCTTTTCGCAAAAGAGCTATAATACGCCTATGGGAATATGCAAGGTCGTAAACAACGATTTGCCGGACGACTCGCAGGTGTTCGTCGCCGAAATGGGCGCGCGCTTCAAAGGCGATATAGAGGAGCTGACGAAGATTGTCAAACCCAATTACGGTATCATAACCGCAATAGGCAACCAACATCTCGAAACGTTCGGTTCGCTGAAAAATATAATGGACACAAAGTTCGAGCTGGTCGAAAATCTCTGCACGGGCGGTATGTCGTTCTTCAACGGCGACAGCAAACCGAACGTCGAACTCTTCGAAAGAGCGAAAGAAAGCAAACAGATAACGGGCGGAGAAGACGTGCAAAACGCCGCCGTGACCTATAAGAACGTAGAACAGACGACGGACGGAGTGCGCTTCACACTCGTGTTCAAAAGCGGAGAATACGACGTGCGCACCAAACTGCTCGGCAGACATATCCCGTCGCTGATTGCCGTCTGCGCCGCCGTGGCATTCGAACTCGGCGTGACGCCGCAAGACATCGTCGAAACCTGCGAGGCGATAGAACCCGTGCCGCATAGATTGGAGCTGATGAAAAGCGGCGAAATGGTCATAATCGACGATGCGTACAACGCAAACGTGGAGGGCGCGGAAAATGCTCTGCTTGCGCTTGCCGGCTTCGAGGACAGGACGCGCGTTATAATCACTCCGGGACTCGTCGAACTCGGCAAAGAGGAAAAACAGGCGAATATCGACCTCGGAGAAAAAATAGGCAAATATTGCGACGTGGCGTTTTTGCTCGGCGCACGGGCGCAGCAACTCAAAGAGGGCGCGCTGAAAGGCGGTATGCAAGAGGAAAATATAAAAATCGTGCAGACTGTGGCGGAAGCCGTGGAACAGTTGAGAGCGTTGGAGGGGAAAACGGCGGTGCTCTTCGAAAACGACCTGCCGGATAACTACTGATGCGGTGCGCTCTCGTAACGGGCGCAAGCGGCGGCATAGGCGGAGCAATCTGCGATATGCTCGCGGATAAAGGCTTTTCGCTTGCGCTTGCGTACAATAAAAACGAACAAGCCGCAGCGAGTTTGATTGCGAAATACCAAAAGAACGGTACGAATTGTATCGCCGTGTCCGCGGATTTGAGCAGAGACGACGGAGCGGACAGGCTTGCGGACGGATTGAAAGGCTTTTCGCGCGTCGACACGCTGATAAACTGCGCGGGCGTGGCGTCTTTCGGTCAGATATGCGACGTTACCGAAGAAGAAATAAGGCGCGTTATGAATGTGAACTTTTATTCGCCGCTTCGCTTGATAAGACGCTTGTCGCAGTCTATGACACAGCAAGGCTTCGGCAGAATAGTGAACATATCGAGTATGTGGTCTCTCGTCGGTTCGTCTTGCGAAAGCGTGTATTCCGCATCCAAGGCGGCGTTGGAAGGGTTGAGCAAGTCGCTGGCAAAAGAGCTGGGCAGAAGCGGCATAACCGTCAATTGCGTCGCCCCGGGACTTATAGATACGGAAATGAACAGGGAAATAGACCGAGCCGCGATTTCCGAAATAGTGGACAATACGCCGCTTAGCCGAATGGGAACGCCGTCGGATGTCGCAAAGTCGGTCGCACTCCTCGTCGACGAAGATTGCTTCATAACGGGCGAAACACTGAACGTCAGCGGCGGTTTCGTAATAATATAAGCGGTCGCACTCCTCGCGGTCGACGCTTGCTTCATAACGGGCGAAACGCCGAACGTCGGCGGCGGTTTCGTAATAATATAAGCGGTCGCACTCCTCGTCGACGAAGATTGCTTCATAACGGGCGAAACACCGAACGTCGGCGGCGGTTTCTGGATAAGTAAGCGGTCGCACTATATCGGCACTCACAGTTCTTTCATAATGCGTGCCTTTCATAAATAGTGAGTAATCATATCATAAACGCCTTTCTTTTAAAGCCCACGCTATTGTGTGTCGGTAAGCGGCTGATAAAGCGAAAACTGCAATTTAAATAAACGTACCAAAACAATACACAAAAAATCACCCGAAGAGTTTTCCGCAAAAGGTCTCCGAACGGCAGAGACCTTTTTTCGATGATATTTATGTTTTTAGGCGGTTGATAAAGCGAAAACTGCAATTTAAATAAACGTACCAAAACAATACACAAAAAATCACTCGAAAAAGTTGCTGTGTAAGGTCTCCGAATGTAAAATGACCTCCATAAGTTTGTTGACTTTTGGGGGTGTATTCCAATGATAAGGACCTTTTTCCGATACAATTACAATGTCCAAAAACAGATATATGGCGAATATCTCTCCGCAGCGTCGGGCTTTATACAGAACCGCTTTTTTTGCATTCTAAATAACTTGTTAAAATACGGGAGGAGGCAATCGCATCGTGGACGTGACGAAATCGGCGTGTCTGCGAATGCGGATAAAAGTTCTGTTTCTTGCGGCAATGAAAGCATCTTCGATTCGCACGTCAGGATAATTATAGAATTCTATGTTTTGTTTTCAGACAGTTGCCGAAATGACTTCTCGGAAAATTCGGCGCGTTACGAAAGCGGACTTTGAAATAAACGTGTCAAAACAATACACGAAAACCGCACGAAAACGTTTGCAAAAAAACTGCTGCTTACCGCCTTGCAAGACTCGCAGTTCTCGAGTCCGTACGGCAGTCCAAAATGTCGCCTTTTCTGTCTCTGTCTTGTCGGCTCTATCGTTTTCTTTGTATCCGTATGAATCCGACTGTTCGGCATTAAACGTTATGTGAACAACTTCTTTTTATTGTTTCGTCTCTTTTGAATAATCGAAAAGTCGGAGTTTGTTTTGTGTATCGTTTTTTGCCGCGCGCTTTTTTTACTCTGTGTTTTTTTTATTTCTTTCCGCCGCAACATATGCAGCAAATCATATAATGACCCGACATTGTAATGCAGGGGAGAGTTTACCGCATAATGTTTTAAGCCAAAATTATATGAGCTTTGAGCATTACAAAACCGCAAGTCGGCTTTCAATACATACAAAGGGACTCGGTTGCGCTTCCGTGTTTGCTGCCGATATATTCCAAACGAAAACCTTTCGCGCCTCTTCTGCGCTCGAACTTATTCGCTCGTCATATCGTTTCTGCGGGCAGGGGCGGCTTTTATACGCCCGATAAAGTACACTCTTATTTGTATGAATGCATACGCACACAAGGCTTTGCGGTAAAGCAAAATCAAGCCTGACGGTTTTTGCCTGCGCTATTTGAATAGGCAATTCCGCCCGGCGCATACAGCAGAGGGCGGTATTTTAAGACGGTCATAGAACGTTTCCAAGCAAAGCAAAATGCCGCAGACTGCGACCCGTCTTGCAAACTGCAAACATAAAAAAGCTGCCGCACATAGGCGACAGCATTTTCTTTTACTGCAATATCTTTTAATCTTCGAATTCGTCGGTGTAAGCGTCTCCGCTCTTCTTTGCAGGGACGGGAGCAACTTTCTTTTCGACGGGCTTCTTGACGGGTTTAAGGGCTTCCTTGCTTTCGGGCTTTTCTTCCTCGACGACTGTCGCAGGTTCTTGGTTCGCGCTTTGGCTCTCGTCGGAAACAGCCGCTTCTTGGCTTGTGTTTTCGTCCGCTTGTTCTTCGTCGTTATCCGCTTTTTCGTCAGCGTCTGCTTTTTCGCTATCTTCGTCGAACTCGTCGAATTCGTCAAACTCGTCCGCTTGCTCTTCGACGGTTTCTTCCGTCGCGTCCTCGACGCGGCTTGCCGCGCGTTCTCTCCTTGCCTTTGCGGGAACAGGGGAGAGGGTGTCGTCGAATTCGTCGTAATCGTCATCGGCTACGGAAGCGTCCACGCTGTCGCCGCCTTCTTTTTCGTTGTGAATTCTGTTGAGAGTGGTCTTGCGGTCATAGCTGTTCTTGACTTGTACGGATTTCTTTTCCGCACGGCGGTCAAGCAGCTTTCTGATAAACGTACCGATAACCGCTATGAGCAGAGCAACCGCGAACAGAATGGAGGGAATGAGCCACCACGCAATTTCCGCCTTCGGCTTTTCCTCCTCGTCGGGGTCTTCCGTTGCCGTAGACAGGTCGACGTTCATCTTGTACTGCTCGTCCTCGTCGATGTCCGCGACAGCCGTCTCGTAATCCACGTTGTTAATCTTTATAATCTTAATATCGTTGACGTACACTCTTCCGGAACAGTGCTTGTTCGGCAGCAACGTGTCGCCGAGACTTATCGCCAGACCGATGTCCGCCGTTTCCGTCGTCTTTACATAGAACGAATAGGTCTTGAACGTTTCGTAGTCCGTGCTGTCGGGATTGGAATCGTCGCTCTGCGTCGAAGTGTTCTTGATGTTCTTGAAACTGAAATCTTTTTCCAGACTGTTGGAAAGCGCAATGCCCGCGCCGATTATTTCCTCGTTTTCGAGCGACTCTTTGGAAATGTCGACCTTGATGGCAACCTGCACGAGATAGTACGAGTTCTCGGCAAGCGTTATCGCGTTGTTCGTCGAAATCGCGGAATATCCGGGTGCTTTGTTTCGCAGATACAAAACGCCGTTGTTTGCACTTTCGGGGTTCACGAACTTGTCGGGAATCTCCGTGCGGTTCTCTGCGGGGAGCGACGTGTAGTCGAATATGCCGTAAACCACGTTGTCCTTGCTTCCGAGCGTAAGATTCCAGTTGTAAGGAACTTTGACTACGCCGTTCGTGTAGTAATCGTATGCCGACATATCGAACTTGCCGAAAGTATAAGTCGCAAAGTTAATGTTCTTCGAACCTATCGAACGGAGATTGTCGTATTTGGCGGTCAGTTCGGTATAAGCCGCATAATCGGTAGGGAAGTTTTCCTGCGTGTATTCCTTGAAAGATACGTCTTTCACGAACATCGTGCCGCTCGCCAGCTTGGTCGCGTTGTCGATACGGTCGTTCATTCCCAACCATATTTCCAAGGTCACACTGTGACTTGCGCTGCCGCTGTCGATATAGAAATTATAGGTCTTGAAACCGCTGCCGCCCTTAATGTTCTCGATGGTGGCTATGACGTTATTGCCGTTTTTGAGTACGAGGTTTGCGCCGTAACCGCTCAAATTCTCCGTATTCAGAGCCGCGGACAGAACATAAACCTTGTCCGCTTCCGTCGTGACCGCCGCGGAACGATAGGCAATCGCCGTGTTTTCCGCCGACGAAATCATAAGCACGTTTGCACCGCCGGGGGTGGGATTGACCGCATTGTTGTAGTTGTCTCTGTTGGCGTCGAAGTGTTCCGATTCCGTGGATACGATACCGCTGACGACGTCTTTCGCCGATTCGACGGGATTGGTGCTGAAATCGGTCGTCTCCGCCTTGTCGGGGGTTATCAACGTCCAGCTCGCGGGAGTGAGCGGATACTTGTATTCTTCATATTCGCCGACTTCATAGAAACTGCCGTTGGGAAGACCGCTGTCGGCAAACGTCGGGTCGAAAGTGGCAATCGTGCCGGATGCGCTGTGCGCGGAATATTCGGAAGCCGTCAGCTTCTCGATACGCACTTCGTCGAACATAGCCGTGCCGGAGCTGACGCTGCCGGGCTGTCCCAACCAGAACTCCAAACGGAACTCGTAGTCGCGCAGAGCCGAACCTTTAATATAGAATGCGTGCTGCTTCCAGCCGTAACGCATAACGTTCGCGGAATCTCCCGTCATCATCGAGGAGGAAACTGCAAGCTTGTTGTCGTTGCTGTCCACGCCGCTCGTGCCGCGAAGCACGGCGGTCGCGCCGCTGCCTCCGTCGATGTTCTCCGTCTTGACGAAGAAACTCAAACGGTAATAAGTGTTGCGAAGCACTTTGTAAGTCGGGGTGTGGTATCCGAACGAAACTTTTTCGTCGGAATGCAGGAAGAATATATTGGAATCGCCGTTCTGCTTGCCCACGGGCGACATCGGCGGCGAAGAAAGCTTCCACTCGTTGTCCTCCACAAAGGAATTGCCCGCGTCGTAGACGAATGCTCTGCCGTTTCCGCCCGTCGTGTCCTCGACGTCGGAAATACGCGACCAGCCCGTCGGCAAACCGTTGGCGGTAACGTTGTTGAAACTTCCTATTTCGTTTCCGGAAGCAGTGCCGTCATTATAAAAATAAGTGATGTCGCCGCCGTCCGTCATATAGTCCGAACCGTCGTCGAAGTTCTTGACGATGACATTGTCGCGTCCCTGCGCCGCATTCGTTTCCAAACGGAAAGCATTTGCCGAAATCTGTTCCGCTTCGATGTTGTCGAAGAAAGCATATCCTTTCGCGGGGCGCCGATAGGGGTTGTCCTCGTCCTCCGTTGCGTCGCCGACCTGCAAAGACAAAGTGACCGTGCTGTCGGTAATCAGCGGAGCGGCAACGTAGAACGTGTATTTTTCGAAACCGTAAAGGTTGTCTTTCGTGAGAACGGGATTGGAGTTTGCGTCTTTTTCCAAATCTTTGACGGTGTTTATGTTTCTGAAACAGACCTCTTCGGGAAGACCGCCGAGCTTGATTGCCGCGCCCGTGCTCTCGGCAAACATACCCGTTTTGACGTACGCGCTGACACGGTAAAAACCGCCGGCGGTAAACGTAACCGATTCGGAAGTAAACCCATACGCCGTTTCGCTGTCCACGGTGTTAATCATAAGCACGTTTTTGTTCGTACCTGCGAATTCATTTGTGCCGAAAGGCGTCTGCGGAACGGAGTTTTTATATTCTCCGTAACGTTTGAGTTTGTAAACGTCGTCATCTTTCGTGGCTTCGTTGTACTTATCGGGGTCGAGGGATACGACGCCGGCAACCACTCTTTCGGAGCTGCTTCCCGCAACGCCGGCACCCGTCCAGTTATTGGGTTCGCCGGGATTCGCGCCGTTGGATTCGGAGAACTGCTTGTTCGATATGGAAAGCTCGACGGCGGCGGGGTCGGTAAAGCCCTCGCTGTCTGCTTTCGCCGTAAACGGCGTCAGCCGCAATGCGGAAACGGCAAGCGCGATACCGATAACGAATACCGCGATAACCGAAAAATATCTTTTGAGTCCCGTCTGTGTTCTGTTCATTCTGCTTTTACACCTTTGAAGTATTTTATCTATAAGCCGAGCGCGCAATGCCGAAGCGTATACGCGCACACTTTATAATTATAATATAAAAGGGAATATTTTGCAATCAAATAAGTGCCTTTTTTTCAAAAAACTTGCGCGGAGTTCCTTGCGGCGGCAGTCGCGGACAAACGCTTTCGTCCGCCTATTGTATTTTGAGTAACATTTGGTAAAACTATTATTGCTATGAAAAAGATTGTGTCAACGATGTTGAAGGCGGGCGGCGGAGCCGCGATAGGATTGATAAACGGCTTTTTCGGAGGCGGCGGCGGAATGCTGTGCGTGCCGCTTTTGGAAAAGGCGCTGAAAACGGAAACCAAAAAGGCGCACGCCACCGCCATAATGATAATACTGCCGATAAGCATAGCGTCTGGCGTCGCGTATATTTTCAACGGCTATGCCGATTGGGGCGCGACTGCCGTGTCGTCGATAGGCGTGACGGCGGGCGGCGCGCTCGGCGCGCTTTTATTGAGCAAGCTGAAAAGCGTTTGGGTGGGAATAGTGTTTGCCGTGCTGATGATTGTTGCGGGACTGAAACTGCTTGTCGGCTGAAACCGCGAAAGGAGAGCGACAGTGAAAACCATACTTCTCATAATAATAGGTTTGCTCGGGGGTGTCATAGGTGGAATGGGAATGGGCGGCGGCACGCTGCTCATACCTCTTTTGACGATATTCGCGGGAATGGAACAGCACGCCGCGCAGGCGCTTAACCTGATTGCGTTCGTGCCGATGTCCGTCGTCGCGCTCGGCATTCATATAAAGAATAAACTCGTGGATTTCAAAACGGTGCTTCCGATTGCGCTTCCCGCAGTGGCGGCGGGCATTGCGGCGTCGTATTTGTCCAAACTCACGGGTGCGCGCGCGCTTTCGAGATACTTCGGTCTTTTTTTGACTCTGCTCGGCATATATCAGCTTATAACGGCAATAATCAATGCCGTGAAGGAGCATAAAAAGCGCAAGAGGCGGCTTTTGAACGTGCGCGAACCGAAGCGGTCGGAGATTTTCGGCAGTCTGGATTGACAAAACATTTCAATACGTTTACAAAACTTTGCAATATGTGTCGAAACCCCTTTTATTTGCAGAAAACCCTTTACTTTTTTCACTGCTTGTTGTAAAATAAATACGACAGAAATTTTCGGAGGTGCGGTTTGCAGTCGACTTTCAAGCACGGCGTTCATCCCGCCGCAAATAAGGGACTATCCGATAAGAAAAACATAGTGTTTATGCCGCCGCCGTCCGTCGTTTACATTTCGACGGCACAGCACATAGGCAAAGCGGCAAAGCCTCTCGTCGCAAAGGGCGACAGGGTAATAGAAGGCCGGAAAATAGGCGAGGCGGACGGATTTGTTTCCGCCCCCGTTTTTTCGTCCGTCACGGGCACGGTCAGGGAAATAAAGACGCTGAATACGCCGCTTTCCCGCGCCGAGCATATCGTCATAGAACGCGACGAAACAAGCGAGGAAACTTTCAGGTTCAAACCGCTTGCCGAAAAGGAACGCACGGGGGAGAATATTCTTCAAAGAATACAGGAGTGCGGCATAGTCGGTATGGGCGGCGCGGGCTTTCCCACGCACGTCAAACTCCGCCCCAAGGATAAGGTGGACACGTTTATAATAAACGCCGCCGAGTGCGAACCTTACATCACCTGCGACTACCGCATATTGCTCGAATATACCGAGCCCTTTCTGCGCGGCGCGCTGTATATGGCAAAGGCAGTCGGTTTGAACAAGGTATATATAGGTATAGAGGACAATAAAGCCGATGCGGCAAACTTCGTTGCCGGCGTTGCCGCGGAAAAGAAGTACGACGTCGAAGTCGTGACTTTGAAAAGCAAATATCCGCAGGGCGCGGAGAAACAGCTCATATATGCGATGACGGGCAGAAAAGTGCCGACGGGCGCATTGCCGAGCAAGGTCGGCGTTGTGGTCGACAATGTGCATACCGCGCTTTCCGTGTGCCTTGCCGTCGAAGACGGTCAGCCGCTGTATAAGAGAATTATGACGGTAAGCGGCGACGCCGTGAACGAACCCAAGAATTTTTGGGCGGCGGGCGGCAGTTTGTATTCGGACATAATTGCTTTCTGCGGCGGAGTAAAGGACGGCGAAAAAGCTCCCGTCAAACTCATAAGCGGCGGTCCTATGATGGGCATTGCCGTAAGCGACGACGAGATAGCGTCGACAAAGACCACGAGCTGTCTGCTGCTGCTCTCCGAAAAGGAAGCGTTTACGGGTCAGCCGCAACCCTGTATCAATTGCGGCAAGTGCGCCGCCGCCTGTCCGATGCGGCTTATGCCGATGTATATCGACTCGTATATTTTAAACGGCGACGTGGGCGGCGCGGTGAAGTACGGCGCGAAAAACTGTATAGAATGCGGCTGTTGCGCATTTGCCTGTCCCGCAAAACGGCCCCTCGTGCAGTCGATAAGGCTGGCGAAGAAAAAAGCACGGGAGAATAATCTGTGATGAAAGAAAATCTTTTCGTATCCGCATCTCCGCACATAACGCAGAAAAACGGCGGCGTAAGACGTATTATGATAGACGTAATAGTGTCGCTTTGCCCCGTGATAATAGCCGCAACCTTCTTTTTCGGCTATGCGGTTCTCATAAATATAGCCGTGGCAGTCGCGGCGTGCATAGGCTTCGAATTGCTGTACGACGCGGGAATCAAAAATAAGTTCAAAAAGGGCTGTCTGAAAAACGCAAGCATAAAGGACGGTTCGGCGGCGGTAACAGGCATAATACTCGCGCTGAATTTCCCGTCGTTCGTCAAGGTCGACGCTTGGGATTTCAACTTCTACGACCCCAGAATCAAAGTTCCCACCGTCGCGGATATGGTGTTTTCGTTCGATACGCTGATTCTTCTGATATTGGCGTCGCTGTTGGCGATTGTCGTTGTCAAAATGCTGTTCGGCGGCATAGGCAAAAACTTCGTGAATCCCGCAGCCGCAGGCAGAGTGTTCGTGTTCGCAATGGTCGGTCTGGCGGCGGTGCAAACCGTCGGTCTCGGATTGGACGCAAGCACGGGCGCGACTTGGCTGGAAGACAAAGTCACGCCGAACGGCGGGACTCTCTTGAATATGCTGATAGGCAATACGGGCAGCGCCGCCGTCGGCGAAACCTGCGCGATTGCCGTTCTTGCCGGCTTTGTCTATCTTGCGGCGAGAAAGGTAATCGACTTCAAATTGCCGCTCGTGATTGTCGGCTCGGCTTTCGTGTTCGCAATACTGTTCGACGGCTTGATTGGACGCTTGCCCGCAAACGAGATATTGCCCAACGCCGCGGCGCACATGCTTTCGGGCGGACTTTTGTTCGGCGCGGTCTATATGTCCACGGACTACGCGACAAGCCCGAACACCGATTGGGGCAGGGCGATATACGGCGTCGGCACTGCGCTGATTGCAATGCTGATAAGAGTATTCGGCGGCTATCCCGAGGGAATGAGCTTTGCCATACTCATAATGAATATCGTAACGCCGCTGATAGACAGATATGTCTATCCGCGCCCGTTCGGATATGTCAAAGAGAAAAAAGAAAAGAAAAAGAAACGTGACAAGGAGGCTGCGAAGGTATGAAGAATTCCGCGAAGTCTACTTTGAAATCCGTCGCCGCAATGTCGGTCATATCCGTCGTCTGCGTTGCGATTTTGGCGTTCGGCAACGCGTTTATTCCGAAGTATAAGCCGACGCTGGATTTGCGTACCGCGACGATGATAAACGAAATGCTGCCGACGGGTTTAAGCTCGCAGTCGGCGTTTGACGAGGGCTATTTCGAAATGCTCGACCTCAACGAAAAAAAGCTTGCCGCTTTCAATAAGAGCAACAGGGCGGAGCCTAACAATAAGGTGCTTGCCGTGTATAAGGTCGTCAAAGGCGAGTACAGCGGCTATATCGTCGTCGAGGCGCAGGGGCAGGGCTATTCCGGCAACGCCCCCATATCTCTCTTGACGGCGTTCGACGCTTCGGCGGCGGTGTACGACGTGACGCTCAAATCGCAGAATGAAAACTCTCCGGGAACAAACGGAATTTTCTTGAAGGAAAATTTCGACAGGTTCAGAGAGTTCATAAAGGGCAAGACCGACGTGGACGCGGGCAGTATAACCGCGGAAACGGGGGCGACTTCCGTATATTCGGTGAAGGGCGTGGCAAACACCGTGAAAATATCGATGAAAATGGCGGCGGCGCTGAATGAAAACGGAGGAAAGCTATGAACGGAAAGACCTTGAAAAATGCCGCTCTCGGCGGAATACTCAATAACCCCGTGTTCGTTCTCGTGCTGGGAATGTGCCCGACGATAGCGCAGAGCAATAACATAGTCAACGCTTTCGGCTTGGGCTGCGCAACGGCGGCAGTGCTCGTGTTCTCGAACATAGCCATATCGCTGCTGCGCAAAGTAATACCCGATAAGGTGCGCCTGCCCGCATATATAGTCATAATAGCGACTTTCGTTACGATAGTTCAAATGGTCATATCGGGCTTTCTTCCCGAACTGTATTCGTCCATAAGCAGCTTTATTCCGCTGATTGTCGTGAACTGTATAATACTAGGCAGGGCGGAATCGTTTGCGTCGAAAAACGGCGTTCTCGCGTCGGCGGTGGACGGCTTGTCTATGGGCATAGGTTTCATTCTTGCAATATCGCTGCTCGGCGCGGTCAGACAGGGACTCGGCGCTCTGGGACTCACGCTGTTTGTCAAACCGGCGGGCGGCTTTATAGTGCTCGGCTTCGTGATGGCTCTGTTCAACTTCCTTATGGGACTGTACAGAAATCGCCGCAATTCGTTAATGGAGGCTTGAAAAGACTATGTGGACGACGATTTTTTCCATAGTAATCACGGGAATAATAACCAATAACATAATCTTCTCACAGACCCTCGGAATATGCCCGTTTCTCGGCGTCAGCAAAAAGCTGGACTCCGCCGTGGGAATGGGGCTTGCCGTAACCTTCGTTATAGTGCTTTCGTCGGTGGTTTGTCATTACCTGTATATGCTTTTGGAGCTTGCCGAACTTACGTATTTGCAGACGATTATATTCATACTCATAATCGCCGCGCTCGTGCAGCTTCTCGACATCGTGCTGAAAAAGGCAAGCCCGTCGCTCTATACTTCGCTCGGAGTATATCTTGCGCTGATAACGACAAACTGTGCCGTGCTCGGAACGGCGAACAACGTCGTGGCAGAGGGTTACGGACTTTTGGAAACGGTGGTGGCAGGTCTGTCCGTCGGTCTCGGTTTCACGCTCGCACTCATTCTGATGGCAGGTGTGCGCGAAAAGACGCAAAGGGCGGCAATCCCCAAGCCCTTCCAAGGCTTTCCGATTGCGCTCATAATCGCAGGGATTATGGCGATGGCTTTTTCCGGATTCTCCGGTCTCTTCTCCTGACAACTCATAAGCTTCGCATTGCGTCGTCAGGCTTACGTTTTTGCTTCGGTTGCGTACGGGGGTGTACGCGCCCTCGCAAAATCCGCGTGCGCCTTGTCTTGCTCGTTTCTGTGCCGTCAGGCTGACGGATTATAAGTGTCGCATTTCATCGTCAAGCTACGCATTTGCTTGGGTCACGTTGGGTGTACACATTAAGTTTTATAAAGGCTTTAAATAAGCTGAAAAGTTTCCTGCTTTTCGGAAAGCGGAGGAGAAATAAATGGAAATATTTATGACATTCATATTGCCGATATTGATTGCGCTGGTTTTGGGCGCGGCGATAGCTTTCGGATTGAGTTTTCTCGGCGAAAAGCTGGCTATCGACAGAGACGGTCGTATCGACGAAATAGAACGCCACCTTGCCGGCGCGAACTGCGGCGGCTGCGGCTATCCGGGTTGCAGTGCGTTTGCCGAGGCTCTGTTCAAGGGCGAGGCAAAGCTGTCGCAGTGCAATCCCACGAGCAGCGAGGGACGTAAAAACATCAGCCGTATAATGGGTATGAGCGAGGAAAAGAGCGCTCGCACCGTGGCAGTCGTCCATTGCAAGGGCGGCAACCGCTGTCGGAATAAATACGAATATCAGGGCTACGGCGACTGCGAATCCTGTCAGGTGCTTGCGGACGGAAACAAGGCTTGCCCGACGGGCTGTATGGGACTCGGCACCTGCGCCGACACCTGCAAATATTCGGCAATATCCGTAAACCGCGACTTGAATTGCGCGGAGGTGGACTATAAGAGCTGTACGAGCTGCGGCGCGTGCGTAGCGGTGTGCCCGAAAAAAATAATCGGCAGGATACCCGTGGACGCGAAAGTATACGTCGCCTGCTCGAATACCAATAGGGGCAAGGAGGTCACAAAAGTCTGTTCGGTCGGCTGTATCGGCTGCGGTCTTTGCGAAAAGAATTGCCCGACGGGCGCGATAGAGCTGGCAAACAATCTCGCCGCCATCGATTACGACAAGTGTATCGGCTGCGGCAAGTGCGTAAACGTCTGCCCGAGAAAGTGTATACTTTGGTTCGAGCCGTTTGCCGGCAAAAAGGCAAAGGGCAAAAGCGCGGAGGTAGCGGAGCAAAAGACGGAAAAGACGGCTTAATAATTTCTTTGCAAAACGGTTAGAATAGATGTAAAGAAAGGAGATATATTTATGAAAAAAACGATTGTGACCGTATTTGCTGTTTTGATGACGTCAACGCTTATGTTGAGTCTGAACGCCTGCTCTTGCGGCGGCGTGGAAACGACGGGCAATGCCTACGGACTCGTGCATAACTATTACGTTGCGCAGGTCACCGTTGTCAGAAATGGCACAAGAGTCAATTCCGTCACGTTCGAGGAAACGGAAGGTCCGGCGTCTTGGGCAAAGAAATCGAACATAAAGGAAGACAAAGCGGAGGGCGTGGAGTTCACGACGGGCGGTTTCGCCAAAAAAATAACGATAGGCTCGCTGACGTTCACCGCAACCGACGACGCGTCTGTCAAGACCCCGGCATACAGACAGAAAGAGGGCGGGGAAACCTTCGAAGAATGGGTCAAGAAAGAAGAAAACGCGAAGTTCTACGTCGAAACGATGGCAAGCGGCGATTATAAGCTTTTGAAAGCCGACGGTTCTGCGGCGGATATAGACTTTTCCACGGATAAAAACAACCTCAACAAAGGCGAGCGTTGGCTGAAATCCAAAAACGGATATTGGTCGGGAAACAACGTGCTCGGCTGGAAGGGCAATATGGACAAAATGTCCGACTATATAATCAGAAACGGTTTCGACTCTTACGGCGGCGACGAAATGAAGGGCGAGGGCAGTTGGGTTATAGACGGAGTGGATACGGGCGCGACGCTTGTGGATTTGCACGACTATATGTCTTTGGCAAAACGCGCTTACGAAACGGCAATGTAACGACGTATATTCGATAACGTTTCCTATGCGTACGAAAAGCGCGGCTTAAACGGCTGCGTTTTTTTTCGATGTCGTGCGTCAAACAGACCGCAATCGCTTGAAACTATCTGCCGTTTGTGCTATTATTGTATGCGTATGCCGAACGATAAAAAAATTTCCGAAAACACTACGGACAGATTGGGCAAAGACAAGATATTGCCGCTCGTGTTCAAATTGACGATTCCCGCCGTAATAGCGCAGCTTATCACTTTTTTGTATAACGCGGTCGACAGGATTTTCGTTGCGAAAATCGAAATGCACGGAATGGACGCATTGGCGGCTTTGGGCATAGTATTGCCCACAACTTTGATAATACAGGGCTTTGCCGGGCTTATAGGCTTGGGCGGCTCTCCGCGGGCGAGCATAAAACTCGGCGAACAAAACAAAGAAGAGGCAGTCGAAATTTTCAATAACGCGTTTGTATTGCTGCTGGCAGCGGGTCTGGTTTTGAGCATACTCGTCTTTGCGCTGTCCGAACAAATAGTGACGGCTTTCGGTTGTCCGCACAGTGCGAAAGACTTCGCGGTATCATATTTGAAAATCTATTCTTTCGGAACTCTGTTCGTTCTGTTGGCGCAGGGACTTAACCCGTACATAACGGCGCAGGGCTATTCGCTGACGGCAATGCTGTCCGTATCGATAGGTGCGCTTGCGAATATAGCGTTGGACCCTCTCTTTATTTTCGTGTTTAAAATGGGCGTAAACGGCGCCGCTCTCGCAACGGTAATTTCGCAGTTCGTATCCTTTGTTTGGATAATCGCGTTCTTCTTTTCCGAAAAGAGCGTGTTCAAATTCAAAATCGGGGATATGAAACCCAAGGCAAAAATAATCGCAAGCATTCTTTCGCTCGGTTTCACTCCGTTCGTAATGATTGCCACTGAAAGCGCGATACAGATAGTATTCAATATAAATCTGAACAATGCGACGGGCGGAAACTCGGATTACACCGCGGCATTGACGATAATGTTGAGCGCGCTTCAATTGATATCTTTGCCGCTCAACGGACTCGGCTCGGGAATGCAGCCGTTTGTCAGCTATAATTACGGCAAGGGCGACACCGCGCGACTGAAAAAAGGAATAAAATATGTCACCGTAATCGCATTTGTTTTCGCGCTTGCGGTTTGGAGCATATCGCTAATCATTCCGCAGTCGTATGCGTATATTTTTTCGGCAAGCGACGGCGTCAGGGAAATAGTCAAAAAGTATACGCCCCTCTTTCTTATGGGTTCGATAATGTTTTTCGTGCAGATGACTTTGCAAAACGTCAACGTGGCTTTGGGACAGTCCAAGTCCGCGCTGATTTTGGCGGTGATTCGCAAAGTCGTCATTCTGATACCGCTGTGCTTTGCGCTGACGCATTTTATGGGCTTCGAGGGTACCTATCTGTCGGAGGGCATTGCCGATTTGCTTGCGGGCGCGATAACCGCCGTCGTAATATTCACGACGTTCCCCAAGGTGTTCAAAAAGCGTGAAGAGGCGCTGAAAGCCGAAAGCGAATCGCCGTAAGCCCGACGAAAAAAACAGAACGGCTTTTGAATTTGCCGGACAATTTGCGGACGAAACAAAAGCTCCCGAATGTTCGAGAGCCCGTAAAAGCGCTGCGGAAAAGTTTGAAAGCAAGCCGCGCGCGTTTTCAAAGCAGCAGACTTCTGGCTTGCCGCAGCAGTTTCAGCGACTCCTCTTTGTCATACTCGTGTTCCAGCTCGGAAACCGCCGCAGGCTGACTGTCTTTCGGCAATGCGCGCCTGTTCTTGCGGTATTCCTTCGGCGTGCAGCCGAATCTTGCGGCGAACGTGCGCGTCATATACTTAACGTCGGAAAACCCGCTTTGCATAGCTATTTCAATCATCGACATTTTCGGCGATGACATAAGCCGCAATGCGTTCTCGAAACGGATGTTGTTCACATATTCCCTGAACGTCACGCCGAACCTGTCCACGAAAAAGTGCGATAGATAGGTGGGCGTCAGACCTTCCTTTTCGGCGAGTGCGGAAAGAGAAATGCCGTATCGGTAATTCTCGTCTATATACGCCGCCAGCCGCTCGGTGCGCGCCACGGCTTTCTTTCGGTCCAAATATTCGACTTCGCTGCACAGCGTGTGCGGAACGTTCTCGAACAGCAGCGCCAAAATCGCCGCCGCATCGGAAATGCAGTGCAACTGAAATCCGCTTTTGGCTTCGATGTAGTTCACCGTAAGATTCAGAACCAACCGCCAAAACTCCGTCTTTTTGCCGCCGAGCGCTTTGCCTACATCGTTTTCTGAAAAATACGACGACTCCATCGCGGGGTAATACTCCCGAAACAAATGCCGCGACAGTTGCAAGACGATGAAGTCCGCACCGTCGCCGCCGCTGACGATTTCGTGCGATTCGTGCGGATTGAGAAGAATAATGTCTCCCGCCGCCGCCGATATGGCGCGCCCGGCGAGATTGACTGCGCAGCTGCCGCTGACCACGCACAGAATTTCCGTTTCGCCGTGCAGGTGAAAATTGCGGTAAATGATGTTGTTTATGAATACGCGTATGTGTTTAAGTTTCGTATACGCAACGGTTTCGAACTCTTTGCTCATTTTTTTCTCCTTGTGACGATTGTAACACAAAACCGCAAATTTGTCCATAGTTTTAGCAAAAAAAGTCGGATAAAATCGCAAATTTGTCATTAAATCAAAAGCGACTTCGTTATTGTTTTCGGTGTATATATGTATTATAATGCAGTTATCCGATAAAAGGGGGACAGATTTGTGACAGGAGGTCATATTCGATGACGAGACAGGTGTTCAACCCGTATTTGCCGAGCTGCGAATACATACCCGACGGAGAACCGCACGTGTTCGGAGACAGGGTGTACGTATACGGCTCGCACGATAAATTCAACGGCAAATATTTTTGTATGAACGACTACGTGTGCTATTCCGCACCCGTGGACGATTTGAAAGATTGGCGTTACGAGGGCGTTATTTGGAAGAAGAGCGACGACCCCGTAAAACAGACCTGTCTTTTGAAACAGATGTATGCGCCCGACGTCGTGCAGGGAAACGACGGCAGGTATTACCTCTATTATTTCTTCGGAAACAGCGGCACGATAGGCGTGGCGGTGTGCGATACCCCCGCAGGCAAGTATACCTATCACGGCAGAGTCAGATACCCCGACGGCACGTTGCTCGGAAAGAACAGAAAAGAGGAAAAGGATATCGTGCAGTTCGACCCCGGAGTGTTTAGGGACGACGACGGCAAGATATATCTGTACACGGGTATGGCGCCGAAAAGCGCGACCGTGTTTACGGGAATGCGGACGCCGAATAAAAACGGCGCTATGGGAGCTATGCTCGAAGACGATATGCTGACCGTGAAATTGCCGCTTGCGAGAGTGGGCAAATCCACGCATTGTTCCAAAGGGACGACCTACGAGGGACACGAGTTTTTCGAAGCGTCCTCGATGCGCAAGTTCGGCGGCAAATACTATTTTATATATTCTTCGGTCAAAGGCCACGAACTGTGCTATGCGATGGGCGACAGCCCGCTCGGCGAGTTCGAGTACAAAGGCACGCTCGTGAGTATCGGCGACGTGGGTTTAAGCGACAAACCGCTTAACTATCTCGGCAATACCCACGGCAGCGTGGAATACATAAACGGCAAATACTACGTGTTCTATCACAGACAGACCAACCGCCACTGTCATTCGCGGCAGGCTTGTGCGGAAGAAATAACGATGAATCCCGACGGCACGTTCAACCAGGCGGAAATAACGTCCTGCGGATTGAACGGCGGCGCATTGATTGCAAGCGGCGAATACGAGGCGAGAATAGCCTGCCACTTGCTGACCGACAAGGGCGTCCGATTCTACACAATGAAGACGCCCAAAGGACGCCACCCGTTCTTCACGCAGTCCGGCGAGGACAGAGAGAGCGACGGCGACCAGTACATAGCCAACTTCGGCAGCGGCGCGACGGCGGGCTTCAAATACTTCGATTTCAAGGACAATAAAAAGATAACCGTCAAGGTCAGAGGAAAAGCCTGCGGCATAATGACGGTCAGAAACGGACTCGACGGCGAAACCGTCGCGCAAATCGGCATAAAGTCGCAGGGCGGCGGCATAGAAGAGTTCGGCTCGGAACTGAAAATAGACGACGGCAAAGGCTCTCTGTATTTCACTTACGACGGCAGAGGCAGACTCGACTTTATAAGCTTTGTTTTGGAATAATCACTTTAAGGAGATATAGGCAATGGAAAAATACGAGAACATCAAAAAGGTAAACTATGAGGGCGTAAAGAGCAAGAATCCGTTTTCGTTCAAATACTACGATGCGGACAGGGTAATCGCCGGAAAGACGATGAAACAGCATCTGAAATTCGCTATGAGCTATTGGCATACGCTGAATGCGAGCGGAAGCGATATGTTCGGCGGAAACACTATGGATAAAACGTTCGGGGAG
The DNA here is from genome assembly GCA_910588155.1 of uncultured Christensenellaceae bacterium. Lineage (GTDB taxonomy): Bacteria > Bacillota > Clostridia > Christensenellales > Pumilibacteraceae > MGBC157735. Next base: position 13,097 of record CAJUPB010000009.1, on the reverse strand, counting down.
AGCGGAATGAAAATGTTTAAAAAGAAAGCCGACTTCGCCTTCGAACTTATGCAGAAGCTCGGCATAGAATATTATTGCTTCCACGACGTGGACATCGCGCCCGAGGGCAAAACTCTCGAAGAGAGCGTGAAATATCTCGAAGAGATAACCGACTATCTCAAAGAAAAACAGGATAAATACGGCATCAAACTGCTTTGGGGCACGGCTAATATGTTCGGCGACAAGAAGTTTATGTCAGGCGCGGGCACAAGCTGCAATGCCGACGTTTTCGCGGTGGCGGCTGGAAAAGTCAAGGCGGCAATCGACGCAACGATAAAGCTCGGCGGCACGGGATATGTGTTCTGGGGCGGCAGAGAGGGCTATGACACGCTGCTTAACACCGATATGGGTCTGGAACTCGACAACCTTGCAAAACTCTTGACTATGGCGCGCGATTACGGCCGCAAAAAAGGCTTCAAAGGCGATTTCTATATCGAACCGAAGCCGAAGGAGCCGACAAAACATCAATACGATTTCGACGTTGCGACTTGCTCGAACTTTTTGAGAAAGTATAATCTGACGCAAGACTTCAAAATGAATATAGAGGCGAACCACGCCACTCTCGCGGGTCACACGTTCAACCACGAGTTGAGAACGGCGAGAATAAACGGCATATTCGGAAGCATAGACGCCAACCAGGGCGACTTGCTGCTCGGCTGGGATACCGACCAGTTCCCGACGAACGTGTACGAAACGACTATGTGTATGTACGAGGTTCTGAAAGCCGGCGGATTCACAAACGGCGGTCTCAACTTCGACGCAAAGGCGAGAAGACAGTCCAATACCACGGAAGACATATTGCTTTCGTACATTGCGGGTATGGACGCGTTCGCGCTTGGTCTCATAAAGGCGGCAGCGATAATCGAAGACGGCAGAATCGACGAGTTCGTGAAAAACCGCTATGCGTCGTTTGACAGCGGCATCGGCAAGAAGATAACAAGCGGCAAAACGACGTTGGAAGAACTGTCCGAATACGCTATGAAGCTGGAAAATATAGACGTGGAGAGCGGCAGACAGGAATATCTGGAACAGATTTTGAACACGATTTTGTTCGGGTAATAAGTTATGTATTATATAGGCATAGATTTGGGAACAAGCTCCGTCAAGGGCATTCTTGCCGATTCTTCCGGCAACGTACTGCGCGAAACGAGCGAAGAATACCCCGTATACTATCCGAAGGACGGTTGGAGCGAGCAGAATCCCGAGGATTGGCTTGCGGCGGCAAAAAAGATAATCGAACGCCTTTCCGACGGTTTGACGGACAAAATAGGCGGACTGTCTTTCGGCGGTCAAATGCACGGATTGGTTTTGTTGGACGAGAACGATAACGTGATTCGCCCCTGCATACTGTGGAACGACGGCAGAACGGAAAAAGAAACCGCATATCTCAACGAAAAAATCGGCAGAGAAAAGTTGAGCAAACTGACCGCAAACATAGCTTTCGCAGGCTTCACCGCGCCGAAAATTCTTTGGGTGGAAAACAACGAGCCGGAGAATTTCGCAAGAATAAGAAAGATTATGCTCCCGAAAGACTATCTGACGTATAAACTCACGGGAGTGCACGCCACGGACTATTCCGATGCGTCGGGAATGCTTTTGCTCGACGTCGAGAATAAGCGCTGGTCGGAAGAGATGTGCGAAATATGCCACGTGAAAATGAAGTGGTTGCCGCGGCTCTTCGAAAGCTACGAGAAAGTGGGAAAGACGCTTCCGTCATTCGGATTGCCGAACGCCGTCGTAGCCGCGGGCGCAGGCGACAACGCCGCCGCCGCCGTCGGTATGGGCGCGGTAAAAGAGGGCGATTGCAATATCTCGCTCGGCACAAGCGGCACGGTGTTCGTGTGTCAGGACAAATTCTCCGTGGACGAACACAATTCTCTGCATTCGTTTGCGCACGCAAACGGCAAGTGGCATCTTATGGGCTGCATACTGTCCGCCGCAAGCGCGAACAAGTGGTGGCTTACGGATATACTCAAAACAACCGATTATTCGGGCGCGGTCGAGGACGCAAAGGACTTGCTCGGCAAAAACGACGTGTTCTTTTTGCCGTACCTGATGGGCGAACGCAGCCCGCACAACGACGTGAGGGCGAGAGGCGCGTTTATCGGTATGCGCCCCGACACTACTTCGGCGATGATGAGCCTTGCCGTTTTGGAAGGCGTGGCTTTTGCTCTGCGCGACTGCGTGGAGAGCGCGAAAAGCTGCGGCTTGAAGATAACAAAGTCCAACCTCTGCGGCGGCGGCGCGAAAAGCGAGCTGTGGCGCAAGATAATCGCAAACGTGCTGAACGTGAAAGTAGACTGTACGGAAACCGAAAAAGGACCTTCGTTCGGAGCGGCTTTGCTTGCTATGGTGGCGGGCGGCGAGTATAAAACGACGGAAGAGGCGGCGGCAAAAACAGTCAAGTCAAAAACCGCGGCAAAGCCCGACAAAGAGCTCGTAAAGCTGTATGACGAAAGATATAACGTTTTCAAAAAACTCTATCCCGCATTGAAGGACAGCTTCGCTCTCATATAACGCTGTCGAAATATTGACGCGTGCGGACGGAAAATAATATTGCAATGCAAAAAAAAGCGGCGAATCTTCGGTTCGTCTCTTTTTTATGCGGATTTTGCGCAACGATAACGACCTATTGTGTCGCAGGGGGTTGAAATTTTCGGCATTGTGTGATATAGTGTAAATATGATAAACGTCGGAATAATAGAGGATGACGAGCTTGCCGCGGCAAGACTCGCGGAAATGCTTGAACTTTACGGACGCGAAAAGAACGCGGCTCTTTCGTTAAACAGGTTTGTCGGGGCGGAATCCGTCATAGGCAATCATTCGGGGAATTTCGATGTGCTGTTTATCGACATCGAGCTTTCGGGCATCGACGGCATAAGCGCGGCAAAGGAGATAAGGAAAAGCGACGAAAAAGTAATAATCGTCTTTGTGACCAATGTTGCGCGTTTCGCCGTGGAAGGGTACTCGGTCGGCGCGCTCGACTACATCGTCAAGCCCGTAAACAAGACACGGCTGTTTTCGGCGATGAACTCCGTAATGAAAAAGCTCGAACGCTTGCGGTCGGTAAAGATAGCTGTATCCACTGCGGGCGGCGCGGTCTTTCTCGACTCGTCGGAAATAACCTATGTAGAAGTTTTCGGGCACTGTCTCGTATATCATACGGGCACGGAAAAAATCGCCGAGTGGGCGCCGCTTTCCCGCGCGGAAAAGATACTGTCGAATTACGGCTTTGAGCGCTGCGGAAAAAGCCATCTCGTAAATCTTCGCTATGTGACGGGCATAAACGGAGACGAAGTCACGGTTGCGGGGGATACGGTAAAAATCGGAAAGAGCAAGAGCAAAAGTTTTCTCGCCGCGCTGAACGACTACATAAACAGATGACGTTTGCGAAATAATATCGACCGAAAATGTCGCGATATTGACAAACGCCGTGTTTTATTGATATAATAAAAACGTAAAAGGAAAAATGGGCGGAGAGGAAACGAAAAGATGAGAATAGCCATAGTCGAAGACGATAGGGAGGCTGCCGAAAAATTGAGCGGCTTCATACGGCGGTACGGACGTGAAAACGACCGCGTTTTCGATATTGCCGAGTTCAAAGATACGGCGGCTTTTCTTTTCGGTTACAAACCCGATTACGACCTCGTATTTATGGACATAGAAATGCCGGGCAGAAACGGAATGGACGGGGCGAAGAAACTCAGAGAGTTCGACCCCGACGTGCCGCTCGTGTTCGTCACGGGTCTTATGCACTATGCCGTAAAAGGCTATGAGGTGGGAGCGCTCGACTATCTCGTAAAGCCGTACTCTTACGAGGCTTTCGAGATGGCCTTTTCTATGGCTGTAAAAAAGATGGCGTATGCGGAGCGTTCGGTGACGGTGCGCAATATGAGCGGCTATGCGCGCATACCGCTTTCGGCGATATATTATGTTGAAGTAAACAAGCACCGCGTGATATATCACACCGATTTCGGTCTCGTCGACGTATGGGGAAGTATGAAGTCGGCGGAAAACGCATTGCCGTCGCGCTCGTTTTCAAAGTGCGGCGCAAGCTGGCTCGTGAACCTCGGACGGGTAAAGAGCATAGAGGGCGACTCTGTGTTCGTAGGCGGCGACAGACTTAAAATAAGCCGCGCGAAAAAGAAGGCTTTTTTGCAGGCGCTAAACACGTTTGTTTCGTGCGGGGGGGGACTTAAATGAGCGTGCTCGTTATGATGATATCTATGCGGCTCGCGTTTATGTTCTGGCTTATCGTCGCCTATGGGCTTTTCGCTTGGCGGTATAAGCGCAGAAAGTATTTCGTATTGCGCGTCGTCTTGTGCATAATTGCGCTTTTCGGCATAGCCGCGCTTTTGGGGTACGGCGGACATTTGTTTTTGAACGCTCTGAACGAAAGCGGTATTCGCAATCCTTTCATATATCCCATTCTCAATATAATCGTCCACCTCGTGCTTTTCGGTCTCTCCATAGGCGCACTGTTTTTGTGCTTCGACGAACAGCCCGTCACCGTGCTTTTCGGCTGTGTAGCGGGCTATGCGCTTCAAAATATAGGCGTGATAATAAACAACCTCGAAGGTGTCGTTTTTCCCGAATACAAATTCATATCGCTTTCGCCCATAACCTGGCAGGGCATAGTGATGTGGGTCACGTGTTACTTAATCACGTATGCGCTTGTCTACATTCTGTTTGCTCGCTCTATGAAAGACTATGCCGAGGTTGCACGGTATAACTCCGGCGCGACAATGATACTGTTTTTCATAGTAATAGGCGTCGCCGTTATAGTGCGCGGTTGGAGTTCGTCCTATGCTTTCGAGAGCACGACGCTTTTCGTCTTAATGAGCATATGCAATATCTGTTGTTGTTTCGTTGTTCTGTTTATGCAGTTTATGTTCTCGCGTTGGGCTATAATACGGCAGGAAAACATCGCCATACGCTATATGAGCGAAATGAAGCTCAAACAATACGAGTTTATGAAAGAAAACATAGACATAATAAACCTAAAATGTCACGATATCAAACACTGGCTTTTGGCGCTGGAAAACGGCGGAGTAAGCATAGACAAGAATTACATCGACAAATTACATCAGTCTGTTTCGTTTTATGATTCCGGATTCGAGACGGGCAACGCGGCGCTCGATACGGTTTTGTCGGACAAGAATTTATATTGCGTCAAGAATAATATCCAGCTTTCGGCAATAGCCGACGGCAAGCTTCTTTCGTTTATGGACATTGCGGACATATACTCTCTTTTCGGCAATGCTCTCGACAACGCAATAGAATACGTAATGACGCTCGAAGAAGAAAAACGCGTCATAAAGCTCTCGGTGTCGAGCAGCGGCAGCCTCGTGGGAGTGGTCGTGAAGAACTATTATGAGGGCGAAGAGGTAAAATCCGATACGGTTTTGAGGACAAGCAAAAGGGATAAATTCTATCACGGATACGGAGTCAAGTCTATGAAGAACATAGCCGAAAAGTACGGCGGCAGTTTTGCCGTCAACACTAACGACAACGAATTTGTCGTTAGTATACTTATGAACGGCTTGGTAAAATAAATCGGGGACTGCCTCGAATTAAAGCATTTTCGGCAATTGCAATCAAAAATACTCCTTACAAAAAGAAATTCGAGAAGTGAAAACGACCGGTTTTGTCGCCGGTCTTGTTTTTTATCTCCGGATATTGTATTATGCACTCGATTGCGATGTAATAGCATAAGTGCGTTAATACCGACAGGATATTGTCGTATTAAAATAAATTTTTCGGAGGAGAAGAATTCTATGGCTGAAAACAAGAGGATGAGTGAGTTCAAGTTCAGAGTGATTATGATTTCCGTTGCGGCGTTTTGTGCAATTCTTTTGATTGCGGTAAATGTTGCGGCGTATATGTTCACTCCGTTTTTGGACGACAGATTGGGGCGCGGCAAGCGAACCGACATTGTCCCCGAGGGGCGCGACGAGTGGAACACCGCTTATTACGAGGATAAGTTCGCCGACAAATCGGAATCTACCGAGGCAGCATATAAGGTGGCTCTTCGAGTTCAGGAAGAGGGCGCAGTGCTTTTAAAGAACAACGGCGTACTGCCTTTGGCGGAGGGAAGCACCGTGACGCCTTTCGGTTTCCGCTATAAGACGCCCATTTACGGGCAGACGGGTGCGAGCGGTTCGGCAAAGTGGGTTTTGCCCGAGTATACGGTTACGCCCGAAAAGGCATTGAAAGAAACTTTCAGCGTGAACAATGCCGCCTACGACAAGATAAAAAATGCGTCCGACCCCCAAAGTTTGGACAGAGCGCCCGGGACTCTTATGGCGGATAAATCGACGAGCGGAATGGGTCACGTAAACAAATTTTACGAATATCCCGCATCCATATACGATGGTGCAACGGGAGCAAGCGGAACGGGACTTGTGTTCCTTGCCCGCGAAGGCTCCGAGGGCTCGGACAAAAAGTACGATGCGTACAATGACGGCACGCCTCACTATTTTGCGCTGTCGCAGAATGAAAAGGATACCATAAGACTTGCCAAGCAGACCTGCGGTAAGGTTGTTGTCATACTCGAAAGCTCCTCGTCGCTTCAATTGCCCGAACTTTTGTCGGGAGACCTCGAAGTCGACGCAATCCTCTCCTTCGGTCACGCGGGCGAGAGAGGCTTTTCGGTGCTTGACGATATTTTGTGCGGCAAAGTAAATCCTTCGGGACGAACGGTTGCGATTTGGGCTTCCGATTTCACCCAGGACCCGACTTATCGGAATTTCGGCGAGTTCCAATATACAAATCCCGTAAACGGCAAATACGGCAAGAACTACATCGAATACGCGGAAGACGTGTATATGGGATACCGCTACTACGAAACGGCTCACGACATAAAAGCCGCAGGCTTCACTTACGGAAAGCTGGACGGGAAAGGCGGCTACGAACAGCCGGGCGCCGTTACATATCCGTTCGGTTACGGACTGTCCTATACGACGTTCGAGCAGAAAATAACGTCGTTCGACACCTCAAACGGAAAGATTTCGATAACCGTGGAAGTCGCAAACAAAGGCACAATGGCAGGTAAAGAGGTCGTTCAGGTCTATTATAACCCGCCTTACACCGATTTCGACAAGGGCTTGAAAATAGAAAAGCCGACGGCTACGCTTGCGGGCTTTGCGAAAACCGAGAAAATAGAGCCCGGACATAAAGATACCGTCACCATTACTTTCGAGCAGGAAGAAATGGCTTCGTACAGCTATATGAGACAGAATGACGACGGTACAAAGGGCTGCTACATACTCGAAGAGGGCGACTATCGGATTTCACTGCGCAAGGACAGCCACGAAATCATAGATACGAAGATATGGAAGAACGGCAAGACCGTCTATTATGATTCGCACAATCCGAGAAAGAGCGAGACAGAGGCGCAGTCGGCTCTCACCGACGAGGGGAAAACGACTTCCCGTCCCGCAAACGGCGACGAGAAGTTCACAGCCGCCACCAATCTGTTCCAGGACAGCAGCGATTATATGAACCGCGACGGCAAGATTCTCAGCCGCGCGGATTGGAACAATACTTTCCCCGTTCTTCACACGGAAGGGGCGGATTTGGAAAACACCATTCGTCGCGGAGGAAAAGCGCTTTCCGAAGAGTCCGCAAAGTATTTCGAGGGAGCTATACATACGTTCGATGTAAAGACGGACAGCCGCTACGGCAACGTCGAGGGAAGTAAAGCATATTATGCCGAGGACCCCGTTTCGGGAGCCGACAACGGCTTGTCGCTGTCCGACCTTCGCGGAAAGAGCTATTATGACGACGTTTGGAGCGATTGGCTCGACCAGATAGATTACGGCAGCGCAGCCGTAATAAATCAGATGGCAGACGTATCCGCGCTTGCAAACTACGCGACCACCCCCGTCGATTCCATCGGTCTGCCTCGTACGGTGGCAGCCGACGGCGCGAACGGAATCAAAGTATTCAAGACGGACAAAGGTATGCAAATGTCGGCAACGCACAGTATGACTCCCGTTTGGGCGTCAACTTGGAACGTCGTACTTTTGAAAGAGCTCGGCGATATTCTCGGCAAAGAAGCGCTCGAAAACAATGTTACCGCGTGGTATTCTCCCGCAATCAACTTGCACCGCAGTCCGTTCTCGGGACGTAACTTCGAATATTACAGCGAAGACCCTCTGCTTACGGGCAAAGCGGCGGCAGCCGTAGTAAGCGGCGCAAGCCGGGCGGGGTTGATATGCTATCTCAAACACTTCGCACTCAACGACCAGGAGACAAACCGTGACGGATTCCTGTCCACTTGGGCAACCGAGCAGGCAATGCGCGAGCTTTATCTGAAAGCTTTCGAGATTCCTTTCAAGGAAGCTATGATGACCGTCAACTACATAAAGGACGAGACGGGAGCGCAGGCGCAAAAGACAATGCGCGCGGCTACCGCAGTTATGGCGTCGCAGGCTTGTATCGGTCAGATTTACGGTCATGCGGACGAGCGTCTTTTGACGGGACTTCTTCGCGGAGAATGGGGCTTTGTCGGACTTACGCACAGCGATATGTTCTCTATGCCGAAAGACGATATGTACGATATGGCATACCGCTCGGGACTCGATACGTTCCTTGCGACAGGCCGCGGCGGACTTGCGGATAAGGACAGTCCGTCGGCACACCATATGTTCCGCAGAATAATGCACAACGTAGGCTATACCGTCGTGAATTCGAGCGCAATGCAGGGCGTCGCTCCCGGAACGGTTTTCCGTTACGCAACTTCGCCTTGGGTGTTCTACCTGCAATTGCCGGTGAATCTCGTGCTCGGTCTCGTGATTGCGGGCGCGATTGCTTGGATAGTCGTACGTGCGGTTCTCGACAAAAGAAAGCAGACAAACGGAAAGGAGATAGATTATGAAAAAATCGGTAAGTAAATTTATTACGGTGACGACGCTTGTGCTCGGACTCATACTGTCCGCTGTTTTCGTCGGGTGCGGCGGCGTCAAGGAGATTGCCTTGGACACATCCGCAGTCGATACGGTATTCGAAGTGGGCGCCGAGTTCAATTCCGACAATCTCGTTGTGTATGTTAAGAAAGGCGGCGCAAACGAGCGCATAAAGAAAGACGAGTATAAAGTTTCCGCGCCGGATATGTCGACGGAAGGCAAAAAGACCGTGACCGTCACATACGGCGAAATTACGGCGACATACGAAATAGAAGTCGTTGTAAAAGCGCTCGTGGCTACCTTTACGGGAAATGTGACTTTCGGACTCGGCGGCGGCCGCTCGATGGATTTGATGTCCGAGCTGAAATGCTATAATACGCTCGAATGGGAGATTTCTTCTCCGAATATGTATACGGACAGCGGAGAATATACGTTCAAGGACGGCGTCTATACTATGCTTATGGGCTCGGGTGCGAAAATATCGTCCGAAAAGGGCGACGACGGAAAAATCACGCTCGGCTATGAGGGCTTCGGCATAAAGCTTATGGGCGGAAGACTTACGGCAAACGGTCACGGCATCCTTACTTTGCAGGAGTGATAAAAGCGCACCGAAATCAACCTCTCGATAGGAAATGAGTGACGTCAAAAAAGCGAAAAAAACAATACACAAAATCAAAGAGACAGCTTTTGCCTTGGTCCCGCAGGGAATTAAGGTAAACCGAGAACAAGACAGAATCGGCGTGGCGCAAAGCTGCGCCGATTCTATATTTTCTGCGTGTTCGAAAAGCCCGTAAAGCAAACGGAACTTGTGATGCAAAAGCGCAATAAGTATAGTGAGCTGCACTTATCGGTAACTTGTTTTTTTAAGTGCGCTTTTTCGCCGCTTTTTTATTTTGCGCTCGGCGAAGAACGGAAATCTTCCGCATAAGCGACTTTGTTCAATCGTTTGACTATTTTGCGGCATTGGCGTATAATAAATTCGTAAACGGAAGTTATGTACTTATGACAAAAGACAGGAATAAAGAATCGAATAAAACCGACAGCCGAGACTTGACGACGGGCAATCCTTTCGTCGTGCTTTTAAAGTTCTCTCTGCCGATGGTGCTGTCTATGGTTTTTCAGCAGCTCTATAACGTCGTGGACAGCATAGTCGCCGGTCGGTTTATCGGTTCGTCCGCGCTCGCCGCCGTCGGTGCGTCGTCGCCCGTAACGGTACTGTTCATCGCCGTGGCGACGGGCTGTTCGATTGGCAGCGGCGTCATAGTGTCCCAGCTTTTCGGACTCAAAGAAAAGGGCAGACTCAAATCCGCGGTGTATACGACACTGCTGTCCGTAGCCGCGCTGTCCGCCGTGCTGACCGTCGTCGGTCTGATTGTTTGCAATCCGTTATTGCGGCTTTTGGATACGCCGAGCGGTATTTTCGACGATTCCGCGGCATATCTTTCGATATACGTCTGGGGTCTGGTTTTCGTGTTCGTGTATAACGCCGTCAACTCCGTTTTCACGGGGCTCGGCGATTCCCGTACGCCGCTGTTTCTGCTGATATTTTCCTCTCTTTTGAATATCGGTCTGGACTTGCTGTTCGTCACGGTGTTCGAAATGAAAGTCGCGGGTCTTGCCTGGGCGACGTTCATTGCGCAGGCGCTCGCCGCAATCGTGGCTCTCGTTTGGCTGCTCGTAAAGACAAAAAAGATAAAGACCGAAGAAAAGGTCAAAGCCTTCGATGGCAAATTGCTGAAAAGAATAGCCGTCGTGGCTGTGCCGAGCATATGCCAGCAGTCGTTCATTTCGATAGGTCAGCTCTGTGTACAGTCCGTCATAAACGGCTTCGGGGAAGAAGTGATAGGCGGCTATACCGCCGCTATGAAAGTGAGCATAATGGCGGTGTCTTGCTATAACACCGTGTCGAACGCAATATCTTCGTTCACGGGACAGAATATCGGCGCCGGCAAATCGGAAAGAGTAAAATCCGGATTAAACTGCGGCTTGCTGCTCGGAGCGGTGCTCGTCGCGGCATTCATAACGCTGTTTCTGACTTTGGGCAGAAACCTCGTGGGACTGTTTGTGACGGGCGAGGGAACGACGGGAGTCATCGATTCGGGCGGTCTGTTTTTGACCGTCGTCGGCTTCGGCTATCCGCTCGTGTTGGTGAAACTGTGCTGCGACGGCGTGTTGCGCGGAGCCGGCGATATGACGTCGTTTATGATAAGCACGTTTTCCGACCTCGTACTTCGCGTCGCGCTGTCCTTTATTCTCGCGCCGTATATGGGATTTATGGGAATATGCCTGTCCTATCCCATAGGTTGGGCAGGCGGTATGGCGGTGTCTCTCGCGTTCTATTTGCGGGGGAAATGGAAAACCAAAATAAAAGTTTGACAAATTCGATAAAATCGTTCTAAAACAATAAAACCCGCAATATGATAGCGTATAACGATATCGCCCGAACGGATTTTGCCAAAGCGCGCCGAAACTTGCGACATAAATCGACAAGGTTCGCCGAAAGTTGGCAAAAATTTCCGTATCTCTTCGGGTATAATGGGAGAGTAGTTTGATGAAGTTCGTCTGTCTGCGTAAAAAGACGCTTATCAAAGTATTAGCGGTAACAATCGGTCTTGCCCTTTTGATTACGGGCGTGAGCCTAACGAGCAGCGCTTCCGTGTTCGTCGGAAAGACCGTCCGCAAACTGCCTATCTATTGCGTGGATAAGCAGGAAAAGGAAGTCGCCATATCCTTCGATGCCGCGTGGGGAGCGGATAAGACGCTCAAAATTCTGGAAACGCTGGAAGCCCACGACGTAAAAGCCAATTTCTTCGTGGTCGGCTTTTGGGCGGAGAAGTATAAGGACGAACTCAAAAAGCTGGCGGATTCCGGCAGAGTGGAAATAGGTACGCACTCGAACACTCATCCGCATATGCCGAAATTGAACAAGTCGCAAATGGAATTGGAGCTTACGACGTCGTGCAACATAATCGAAAGCGTCTGCGGAGTAAAACCCGAATTGTTCCGCCCGCCGTTCGGCGATTACAGCGACAACCTGATAGACGTCTGCGATTCGCTGGGACTCAAAACCATACAGTGGGACGTCGACAGTTTGGATTGGAAGGGACTCAAAGCCGAGGAAATGGCAAACAGAGTAATTTCCAAAACTCAAAACGGAAGTATAATACTTATGCACAACGACGGCGAACACACCGTCGAGGCGTTGCCCCTCATAATAGAGGGACTCAAAGCCAAAGGCTATACGTTCAAGACGATAGGCGATATGATATACCGCGACGGCTTTACGATAGACCATACGGGTAAGCAGATAAAATCTGCATAGACACTTCAAAGATTTTTTAGGTACGGAGGCAATATAAAATGACCGAAGAGATAAACTATGCGCTGAACAATAAAGTGCGCTTGTCGGGCTATGTGGAGTCGGAGCCGAAGTTCTCGCACGAGCTGTACGGAGAAGGCTTTTACGAATTTATGCTGCGTGTGCCGCGCCTGTCGCAGCAGTCCGATATAATTCCCGTAACCGTTTCCGAACGGCTTATGACGGGCGTGGATTTCTCAATAGGCACAAAACTTGCCGTGAACGGACAGTTCAGAAGCTATAACAAGTTCGTGGACGGCAAATCGAAATTGATGCTCACGGTGTTCGTGCGCGACTTTTTCGAAAGCGCGGAGGACGAAAACCCGAACGAAGTCGAACTGTGCGGCTATGTGTGCAAACCGCCCGTGTACAGAACGACGCCGTTCAACAGGGAGATTTGCGACTTGCTCGTCGCCGTCAACCGAGCTTACAATAAATCGGATTATATTCCCTGTATCGCCTGGGGCAGAAACGCAAGATTCGTGCGCGATATAGAGGTCGGAAGAAAACTCGTGATAAGCGGCAGAATACAGAGCAGACAGTATACCAAAAAACTGTCGGAAGAAGAATCAGAAGTCAGAGTGGCATACGAACTGTCGATTAGCAAAATCGTCGCCGACGAGCGCGCGGAACTCCGCGACGAAGCGACTGTGGGGGACAGCGATGCAAGCGAGGTGTCCGCTACTGCCGACGACGACCGCCCTGACGGGTTATAAGCGTCGCATTTCATCGTCATCCTTCACGATTTCTCGGGTCATTTACGGGAAGTAAACTCCCCATCGAAATCGTTC
>CAJUPB010000008.1 GCA_910588155.1 uncultured Christensenellaceae bacterium | reverse complement strand
TACCCTTTAAATTGTCAATTTTACGCCTAAATCGGCTTTTCTTTGTTCTATTATAACATTTTTTTGCCGTATTGTCAATACCGATTTGCATTTTATGCACGCGACAAAAAAGCCGCTCTTGCAAAAGCGGCTTTTTCGGCTCTGTAATTCAAATACGGGTATTTTCGTCTATAATCACAAGTTCGGTGTCGGTAAGCGACGCAAACAGTTTTATATCGTCGGTATTCAGCGCCGTAGAAACAACGGCGTGATGAGCGCCGCCGGCATATATCCACGCTGCCGCGCCCGTTTTGAAATCCGGAACCAATGTCCACATTATTCGTGCCACGGGCAGTTTCGGCATAAGCCGGGTCTGTTTGACCAATTTTATTTTCGCGCATACAAGCCTGAAATGCGTGCCCATATCCACCATAGACACGGCAACGGCGTCACCCTCTATGCCGTCGAAAACAAGTCTTGCAGGTGGTTCTTTGCCGCCTATGCCGAGAGGGTGCACCTCTATTTTGGGTTTCGTCGCGGCAAACGTCGGCGACACTTCCAGCATATGCGACGCCAATTCTTTTTCGTCTCCCGACGTCAAATCGTAAGTATAGTCTTCGACAAACGCCGTCGCGCCCTTTCGTTTTTCCGCCATTTTGCAAAGGACCGCCATAAGCGCGGCAGTCTTGTAATCGCCCTCCGCGCCGAACCCGATACCTTTCGACATTATGTCCTGAACGGCAAGCCCAGGCAGTTGTTTCAGTCCGTGCAAGTCCTGAAAATTGTCCGTGAATGCGGACACCCTTTCCCTTTCGACAAATCTTTCGAGAGCTATTTGATACCTTGCCTGCTCTCGCACCGCGTGCATATCGTCCGTGGCAAAATCGTATTTTTTTTCGTACTCCTTCATCTTTGCGTCGATTTCTGATTTTGAAACCGAACACGCAATTTCCGCAAGGTCGCCTATCCCGTAATAATTCACGTTCCAACCGTATCTTATTTCGCTTTCCACCCTGTCTCCGTCCGTCACGGCGACATCTCGCATATTGCTGCCGAACATTGCCACTTTCATGCGTTTGGAAAAATTCAGCGCAACGGCGACTTCCGCAAAGGCGCGTATCTTTTCCGTTACGGCGTTATGTCTGTAATAACCCGCAGCAACCTGTCTTTTGACGTTAAGCCGCGTACAGATAAAACCGAATTCTCTGTCTCCGTGCGCCGACTGATTGAGATTCATAAAATCCATATCAATCGTCTCGTACGGCAATTTTTCGTTTGCCTGCGTATGCAAATGCAACATAGGTTTTTTCAGCATCTGCAAGCCTCGTATCCACATTTTGGCAGGCGAAAACGTGTGCATCCAAACAATAACGCCGACGCATTCTTTGTCCGCGGCGACTCTCAAAAAGACGTCCTCCGCCTCGTCCGCATTGCGCACGGTCGGCATCGGCGTCACCCGTACCAAATCGCAAAGTTTACCGTTTAAAAACTCTGCCATCGTATCGGCGTCGCGTGCAACTTCTTTCAGAGTTTCCTCTCCGTATAAGTCTTGACTGCCGACTATCAAATACAGCTTTTCCATAATCTAATTCTCCCGAATGCCGCACGACTGCGGTTGTCCGTAATATGCGTTTGCGCCGTGTTTTCTGTCAAAATGCTTCTTCAAAAGCGCATCGTCCACTCTGTTTCCTTTTCCGCCGATTGCTTCCGTCAATGCCGCAATTTTGGCGACTTCTTCCAAAACGACGGCGTTTTGCACCGCCTTTTCCGGCGTATCGCCCCAAACAAACGGTCCGTGATTTTTGACAAGCACGGCGGGTAATCTACTGATGTCATTGTCTCGAAAAGCTTCGGCTATGACCTTGCCCGTATTCGATTCGTAATCGATTTCAGTTTCCGCTTTTGTCAAAGAGCGTGTGACGGGAATATCTCCGAAAGCAAAGTCCGCGTGCGTCGTGCCGTACGGAGGAATGCTTCTTCCGCTCTGCGCCCAAGCCGTCGCATACGTCGAATGCGTATGCACGATGCCGCCGACGTCTGCAAAAGTTTTGTACAAATACAGATGCGTGGGCGTGTCCGACGACGGACGCTTTTCGCCTTGCACGACGTTGCCGTCCAAGTCCACTACCACCATATCGTCCGCCGTCATAGCATCGTAATCGACGCCGCTCGGCTTTATGACCACCAAATTATGTTCTCTGTCTATCGCGCTGACATTGCCCCAAGTCAACACCACCAGACCGTGTTTTACCAACAGTATATTCTGCCGATATACTCTATCTTTCAGTTTTTCAAGCATTTTTCATCACCCAATCTTCGCGGCGGTCCTCGCCGTTTCCAATCCCGCCTTATATTTTTTCATAAACATATCGAACGATTTTTGCTCTTTCACGCTCGGCGCGACAACAGTCTTTTCCGCATTTTCGAAAATGCCGCTTAAAAATGTCGGCAAATCGGTTTCGCAACAGAGTGCAAACAGTGCAAGTAAAGCCATACCGAACGCGCCGCCCTCTCCCGCCGTCTTCATCACGGACACAGGTGCTTTCAATGCCGCAGCCATAACGCTTTGTCCCACTCTGTCCGTCTTGAAGAATCCGCCGTGACCGCAAACGCAATCGGCTTTGACTCCCTCTTTTTCGGCGATTTCCACACCCAGGCGCAAAGCCGCCACCGCCGAATAAAGCTGCATTTTCATAAAATCGGCAAGCGTCGGAGAAAACCCCGCCTCGCGCATAATCAGCGGCCTGCCGCCGTCTGCGCGGGCTATCGGTTCTCCCGAAAGAAAGTTGTAACCGAGAAGTCCGCCGAGATTTTCGGAGCTGTTTTCCGACTCTTCGAACAGCCTTGCAATAAGCTCGTTTCGGTCGATTTGTTTGCCGCTTGCGATGGCTGCCGCCTCGCCGAAAATCTTTGTCCAAGCGTTGATTTCGTTTGTGCAATTGTTTGCGTGCACCATAGCTACGGGCAGTCCGTGCGGAGTGGCAGCGATGTCGATTTCCCTGTTAAAGGCGTTAAACGGCTTCTGTGCCACAATCATCAAAAATGCGGAAGTCCCCGCAGAGACGTTCGCCGTGCATTTTTCCACGCTGTTTGTAGCCGTCATACCCGTGCCCGCATCGCCCTCGGGAGGGCACAAAACGCAACCGCTTCGCAGCCTTTCGCTTTCGTCCAAAAACCTCGCTCCGCTTTCGGTCAGAACGCCCGCGCACACTCCCGCTTTCAACGGTTTGGGTAGCAATTTTTCAAAGTCGCCGCAGCCTCCGTTTTTTGAGGAAAGAGCATTGAATTTTTTTATAAGTTCGGCGTCATAACCGTTTCCGTCCACGGGAAACATCCCCGACGCATCACCTATCCCGATAACTTTTTCGCCCGTCAAACGAAAGTGGACATAACCCGCAAGCGTTGTCAGAAAAGCCGTTTTCCGCACGTGTTCCTCTCCGTTCAAGACGGCTTGATAATAATGTGCTACCGACCAGCGCTGCGGAATATTGAATTCGAATTCCATTGTCAGTTCGTCCGCCGCCGCTTTTGTCGTCGTATTTCTCCAAGTGCGAAACGGCGTAAGGAATTTGCCGTTTTCGTCCAGAGCGATGTATCCGTGCATCATCGCGGACACGCCGATTGCCGTAACGCAAGTGAGTTCCTTGTCGTATTTTTCGCGGTAGTCTCGGGCAAGAGCGGCGAAACTTTTCTTGACGCCGATTTCGATGTCTTCTTCCGCGTAAATCCAATATCCGTTTTCGCGCGTGTTTTCCCAGACATAACTGCCGCTCGCCAAAATCTCGGCGTTCTCGTTTATAAGCACCGATTTGATTCTCGTCGAGCCGAGTTCCATTCCGAGTATGAGTTTACCGTTCATATACACCTCTGACGTATATAATTATATAAAATGCCGCCGCCGTATAAAAGACTTATTTTCGCACAACGAGGACATTTATTCCTAAAACAAAAATCGCCCGCTTGTCGGCAGACGATTTTTTATACGGTTATTTTAGTTCCGCATTATTTGGATTCCCTTCTTTTCAAAAGTTTCGAGCCTTCCAAAGTCGGGTCGGCAAAACGGGTGGCGTCCTTTATCGGTGTGGTATTCATTCTGTAACCTTTCGGCAGAGAGCGCGGCGAATATCCCGTAACTTCTTTAAACACGCGGTTGAAATGCCTAATCGTATTGAATCCGCACCTTATGGATATATCGGTTATCGAATCTTCTCCGCTGTATTCCTCCAACATTTCCACCGCTTTTTTCACCTTCACGCTGTTTAAATATTTGGAAAACGTCATACCGCATATCTTGTGAAACAGCTCGGAAAAATAGTGTTCGCTGACGCTCATAAACGACGCGGCGTCGGAGAAGGTATACCAAGTATATTTTTCGTCGATGTCTTTCAACAGCGCTTTATATTGCGCGACATAAGCATTCTTCTCCGCTTTCTTTTCCTCGGTCTCTTCTCTTCTGAATATGTCGATAATCATATCCGTCATAATATTTTCGACTTTCGTCGTGTAGTACAAAGGTTTCTCCGTCAGCTCGAAATCAATCTGTTTTACCACGCTTTCGACATCGCAGTCGTTTTTCAAAAGCGGACTTTTGAGCGCGGTATTCGAAATTATATCTTTTACAAGCGCGTCCGAAAAAAGGAACAACGCAAGCAGACTGTCGCTGTCTGCTTCGATGCTGTGAATCTGCCCCGAATCGACGAAAATGCCGTCGCCCTTTACGACGTTGTACTCTTCGCCTCCGACGAATACTTTCGACTTTCCCTCTTCGACATATATGAACTCGCAGTCATAGTGCCAATGCGGCAAGTTGTGCAAATTCTCGTACTTTCCCAGCCACACTCTTTCGTTTCCGTCGTATTTTCTCAATTCGTAAAACGCCATACCGATTTGCTCCGAGTTATTATATTTTAAAGTATAGCATTTTTCGGAACAAATGTCCACTTTATAACACAAAACCCCCGACAAAAAATCGGGGGTTGCTTCATTGCAACGATGAATTTCTTACTTTTTGAAATATCTGTTCAAAAGACCGTTGAACGCGGCTCCGTGACGGGCCTCGTCCTTTGCCATTTCGTGAACGGTGTCGTGCACGGCGTCGTAACCGAGTTTCTTTGCGCGAGCCGCGATGTCGAGCTTGGCTTTGCAAGCTCCGCCCTCTGCCGCAACTCTGGCTTCGAGGTTGGCTTTCGTGGAATCGGAAACGACTTCGCCCAAAAGTTCGCAGAATTTTGCGGCGTGCTCCGCCTCTTCGAATGCTATTCTCTTATACGCCTCCGCAACCTCGGGATAGCCCTCTCTGTCCGCCACGCGGGACATTGCAAGATACATTCCGACCTCGGTGCACTCGCCGTTGAAATGGTCTTTGAGACCCTGCAACACTTCTGCGTCTTCGACTTTTCCGTCACCTATCGAATGAACGGTAGCCCAATTGACGTTCGCGCCCGTAAACGGCTTGAAAGTCTTTGCTCCGCACTGGGGACACTTGTCCACGCCGTCTTCGACTACGCATCCGCAAACTGTACAAATCTTCATAATTATATACTCCTTATTTAATCTTTCGTCGAGCGAGTCCGTCATTCGACACTGCCCCGACGCCTAACGCAAGTATACAACAAACCGCAGATTTTGTCAACGTTTTCCATTCGCTTTTTTTGCAAGGAACGCTAAAAGCGGTTCGTTGCATATAATGCGGTAGTGGGTTTTCCCGCTATCTATTTTTTACCACGGAGGAAAAAAAACATGTGTGATTGTAACTGCCGCTATCCGGCTTATGTCGGCGACGATTACGACTGCGGCTGCGAAAACAATATGCCGCAAATGCCCGACTGCGACTGCTGTCAAAAACCGAGCTGCGGCTGCGACTGCAACAGAGGCAGCGACTGCGGCTGCGAGCGTACCTCGCACGGCTGCAACCGCAACCGTTGCGGCTTCTGCGGCTGCCTTTCCCGTCTTTTCGGCTGCCGTCGCTGACCGAACCTACCCCTGACACCCCTTTGACGTAAAGCAACCGCCGCAAGCTCTCCGAAGACTGCGGCGGTTTTTTTAAACCGGATTACGATAAATGCTCGTATCACTACATTTTAACGAATATTTTTCGTAAAATAATGTTATGAACAACAAAATCGGCGAAAGAATCAAAGAAATAAGAGCGGAAAACAATCTGACTCAAACCGAGTTCGGCAACAAGATTTCGGTATCGCAGGACTCGGTATCGCTGTGGGAAAAGGGCAAGAGCCTGCCCACCACGGAGAACATTGTCGCAATTGCCGAAACCTTCGACGTTTCCGCAGATTATATTCTGGGCTTAAAGGACTTCTGAAATTCCCTTGCGAGAAATGAATACTCAAATCGTGTCGCACTTCGGCAAAAGACTCAAAAAACTTATATTCGAAAAAGAGCTGGAAAGCGTATCGCAGTTTGCACAAAAAGCGGGAATTTGTCGGTCGGAGGCATATGCATTGTTAAATCGTGAAAATCTCCCGTCGTTTGCCCGCATTGTTATGCTCTCCGATTTCTTCTCCTGTTCCGCAGACTATCTGCTCGGACTTGCGCCCTATCGAAAAGAAACCTTTTCCCGCTCCTGCCGTCAATTCGGCGAAGGACTGCAAATCGCAATAGAACAAAATCGCGGCACTCGTTATCTGTTTTGCTTGCAACTCGATTTTTCCGAATCGATGGTTGCGGCGTGGTATAATGGAAAGACCTTGCCGACTTCCAAAAATATCGTGCGCATAGCGCAATATTTGAAATGCTCAATCGACTCTATTCTAGGAAAAAACTCGTTACAGAATATATCCGAACAGGAAAATAACGAAAAATGAAAAATACCTTCGCCCCGTTTGAAAGCCGAAGGTATTTTTCGTATATGAATCGAGAAGGGTCTATTATGCCGCTACGGACGCCGTCGGTTTGTACGGAGACGCTATCGCGTTGTTCACGGCTTCGATTGCCACCGCCCTATATGCCTCGTTCACCACGGGAGGCGCAAAAGTGCAAGAGTCAATCGATTTGCCGGTAAGCGTTCCGACAAGCGTCAGACCGATAAGGTATCTGCCGAAAGAATAGCTCATATGATAGCCGTCGCGGGTTATCGTGTCTCCTATGAACGAAGAACGTGCGTTTTGCACCGCCGTGCCGCTCGGAACGACGAATTCCAGCGTATCGCGGGATTCCACAACCTGTTTGACGGTGTCGGAATTTGCCTGATACATTTTGTTTTGGTCGGCATCGTAGTATTTCGTAAACGCTTCCAATCTGTCTTTGTTGCTGACGTCTTTCTGATATGCCCAGGTAAGATGGAAACCGAATTTGGCGTTGCAACCTTTCGGGAGTTTTCCGCGCACATAGGCGATAAGCTCGTCAAGTCTGCCGTATGTGTCGGCTCTGCCCGTAGCGTCGCTCTGCTGTTGGAAAAGCACAAAGTCCCAATCTTCCGCCGCAATAGCGTCGCTCATCTTATAGTTGTCCTTTTGACCGTCTACGAGGTTTTCTACTTTGCTGCCGTTTGCGTAAGTAAAATATTTATATACCGCCGCATCGTTTTTCGCGTTTTCGGCGTGCATATCTATGGAGCAAGCGCTCAATTTGATGTTTCCTATAACTACGTCTATGCCCATACCCGACGCTATTTCGTAGACATACTCCATCAAGTCCTCCGAATAGCTGTTGCCAATCGACAGAATTTTAAGTACGCCGTCCTTCTTCCAGGCATTGTCTATCAAGCCTTTCTGCTCTCTTTCCGCCGTGCTCACTTTGACGGCAAGTCCGTTATGCGCCGTATACGTAGCAATATTTTCTCCGAGTGCGTAATTTTCGGAGTTCAGAACGGGCAATACGAGAGTATTTGCCGGCGAGGCTTTCATCATATAGTCGCAATGTTTGCAAAGCAACACCGCCTCGCCCTCTTTCGTCGCAGTCGGCGCTTTCGTAACAAACCACATCATATCGTGAACGTTGCCGACGGTCTTGTTATTGATGTTCGCCGCCGTACTTACTTCGATATAGTCGATACTCGACGCAAAACCGACGGAAGCGTCCTCGTTCGTTTCGTCGTGCTGCATTTCCAATACAACGTCGTTGTCGCCTGCTTTAAGCGGCACGGACGTTGTAAACGTCACCCAATCGTGACCTTTCAAGACCGATGCGGTCGTCTTTCCCGCATCTTTGTTCACGCTTACTTCGTCGGCAAAAACGGTTTCTCCGCCCACGGTTATTTTCCAAAGTTTGTTCAGCTCTATGCTTGCGGCAGTCATAACGGGTTTTGCTATGCGAAGCGTAAGCGTCGCCGACGCCGCCTTGTCTGCATTCAATTTAAACTCTATTTTGTCGCCGGCTTTATATGCGTACGGCGTTGCCGAACCCGTCTGGTGCGCGGGATTCTTCTCCGCATCGCCGGGGTTGAGATATGCCGCGCCGCTCGCTCTCGCCACATATGCGCCTATGTAAGCAAGGTCGGATTTGCAGTCGAGGTCGGTATGTCCCGACAGAGTGACTTTGCCGTTTTCGCTCTCAAAGCGATATGTGTTCATTTCTCCGAGCGCGGGTATAACCGCATTTTCGAAAGTAAAGGTTTGTCCCTCATACTCGTAGGTATACGTGCCGACGCCGTTTTCCGTTTCCGTAGCCGCCTTGTCGGGAGCGCAGGACGCATAAGCGTCGGGCGCAAGTTTGGGAAGTTTGTGCATAGGTGCGACGGCGTTGCACACGGAGCACTTCTTGCCTATATACCCCGCTTCATTCACGGTCGGAGTCAGAACAACTTCGTATTCGCCTGCGTCCGCCGCAACGGTGTGCGCCAGCTTTTCCGTTTTGTCGGTCAAATTTGCGTCAGTGACGAGTTCTATATAATCAATCGGACCCGCATTTGTCGTTCCCTTAATCAAAAATTCAATCTTATTGTCGCCCTTTTCGAGTTTGACGTTCATAGTTATGTCTTTCCACTGAAACTCCGAATAAGTTATGACCTTGGCATTTGCGTCGCGGTATTCGTCGCCGTTTATCATATCCGCGCCGTATTGATACATATTCGACGTGAAATAACGCTGTACGTCGTTCACGAACATATCGTACATTGCCGTAAATCTTTTGACATCGGCTCTCCAACGCTTGTTTTTCGACTCATACGCCGTTCTGTTGCTCACTCTTATTTTAAGCTGCGCCACGGTCTGCCTGTCGCTGTTTACGGTCCAGCCGACGCCGTATTTGCCGGCACCGCCGTCCACGGTCGCGCCGCCGACGCCTGTCTTTCTGACATTCAGAAGGTAGCCGCCGCTTGCTTCCGACGAAGGACTGATAAAGCTGCAATCATAGACCGCCGTACCCTCGGAAATTATGCGCCCCTCTTCCGATTCGTAGCGATAGGTTTTCGATTCGGTTATTGCTCCGCCGACGGTCACGCCCGTGACAAACGTCGTTTTATCTTTGTAGGTAACTTCGACGAATTTGTTCTCTTCGTCAAGCGCGCCGAGCGAAGCCACTTTATAATCACCCGAATCCAGCTTCTCTGTTTCGCCGTTATCGTACTTTGCCGACACCACCATTCCGGAAGGGTCGAAAACTTCTCCGACGGCATAATTCATTTTGTCGGGATTCTTGGTTATCTCTATATCCGTCAGAACCCTTTCCGTCGGCACGGGCGGATTGGGAGCGGGCGGCGGAGTCGGCGTCGGTTTGTCGGTTCCGCAAGCGGCAACACACACCAGCATTGCCGCCATAAAGAAGCAAAGAATTATTCTCGCAAATTTTTTCATACATATTCTCCTCATTATAAATTAACTTTCCGTCGCGGGCGCGTCGCTTTCCTTGAAGTTTATTATGACATAGCCGCCCTCTTTCGGTTTATAGGTATACTCTCCCCAAACTTCGCCTTCGGGAGTCGTAAACTGACGATATTCGGAATTCTCCTTGCTTATGACGGGAATCTCTATCGTCTTGACGTTTCTTGTTTTTATCTGCAAACCGCATTTTGCACAGTATGCGTCGGTCGCCTCGCCCGTCACGGTGTTCGTGTCGGCATTGTCGGCGTGACCGGGAGCTTTCGTTACAGTCCAACCGTTCGTGTGCGCCACGGTCTTGACGGTTTTGTCGGTGACGAGTGCCGTGCTTGCTATTTCGATATAGTCGAAGTTGCTCGCAAAACCCGCTGTCGCATCGGAATTGTCTTCGTCGTGCTGCATTTCGCAAATTATTTCGTTATCGCCTGCGACAAGCGGAATTTCCGCCGTAAGCGCAACCCAATCGCAGTATGCGGGCGCGGTCTTCGAGTTATTGGCTGCTCCGACCGAAACATTGATAGTGTCTGCGAAAGCAGGCGTGCCGTTCACCGTGACTTTCCACACTTTATTCAGCGCTATTTCCGTTTTTCCCGAAATAACGGGCTTTGCCACGCACAGCGTAAATACCGCAGTCACCGCCTTGTCGGCACTCAGAGTGTATGCCACTCTGTTGCCCGCAACGCCCATAGAGCCGAGGTACATATGACCGCTTGCCGTAGACACGTCGCGGCCGAGATTGACTCCGCCTTTTCCGACGTCGATACCTTTCGATACGATGTTTTCCGCGCAGTTGACGTTGCTTCCGTCCTCCGTCTTGCCCGTCACGTGTCCGTCTTCGCCTTCGAAGCGATAAACACGGTGTTCGCCCTTTGCCGGTATGACCGCATTTTCGATGGTGAACATCTGTCCGTCGTATTCGTATGTATACGTTCCCACGCCGTCCGCCGTTTCCGTTGCTTCTTTCACCGCGGTGCAGGACTTGTAATCGTCGGGATTAAGTCGCGGAAGTTTGACCATTGCAACGACTTTGTTGCAATTCACACACAGCTTTCCTATCCAGCCCACCTCGTAGCGAGTAGGCTCTTTGACCATTTCCCAATCGCCCGCGTCGTCCGAAATCGCGTGACCCGTGGCTTTGGTCTTATTCGTCAGCACTGCTTCTTCCGCCACGAGTTCTATATAGTCTATCGCGCCCGCATTCTTCGTGCCGTTCACGTTAAACCAAATTTCGTTGTCGCCCTCGATAAGGTTTATATTGAATGCAACGGTACGCCATTGATATTCGGAATATATCTGTATGGAGTTTGCCGTCGTTCCGTAAGCCGTCATAACGGTATCTTCGGTGAGTTTGTCGCCGTTTACGAACACGCCGTACATCTCGCTCAAATTCTTTTTATATGCGCGGAAATTATTGTCGGGATTGTATGTTCCGACGTAGCCCGAATCGGTCTTCGTGCGCAAGCTTGCCCGTATCACAAGGCGAACCGTGGCTTCCCTGTCGCTGTGAACCACCCACTTGGGTCCGACGTGCGTTGCGGGATTGCTGTCGTCCGTGCCGCCCTTTATCGTATCTCCGCCTTTGCTGTTATTGCGAACGTCGAGGACATAGCCCTGACTCGCGTCCGCAACGGGACGGATATAGGAACAGTTGTATTTGGTGGTGCCTTTCAAAATCTGGGCTTCTTCCGATTCGAAACGGTATACCGTGCCCGTAATTTCGGGGTCTTCCACCACTATGCCGTCCAAAAACGTCATTTTGTTTTCGTAAATAACGGTTATTTCCTGATTGCTTCCGCGCTCCAACGGTCCGTTCGGCTCGTATTCGTAGTCAGTAACCGCAGCTTCGCTGGAATCGGAATAATAAGCGGTGACTTCCATTCCCGCAGGGTCAAAGGTCTCGCCCGAATAATACTCCATTTTGTCGGGCTTGCGGGTGACCGCTATGCTCTCCAATGTCTTTTCCGGCGGCGCGGGAGGGAGCGGTTTGTCGCCGCAAGCAGTGAGCGCAAACAGACTGCACATCATCGCAACCGCACACAGCGCGCTTATTATTTTTGCATACTTTTTCATTTTATTTCTCCTTTATCTTTATTCCCAATCATATATGTTCCGTCGTCAGTTTTTCGCAGTCGCGTCGGTTTTGCGCTTGTTCAGCGCATTGGCAACTATTTCGTAAACAAGGAACAGCACGCTGAATACGCACAGCACCGATATAATCGCCTGACAAACCGTCAGCGCGGTCATCCAAGCAGGCGTGAGTTTGACGAAAATCGTGTTTGCGCTTACACCGTTCATAACGTTGCTGTGTACGACGGTATACAGAATGTGATGTACCGACTCGCGCATTGCCCAAGCCAATTCCGAATAATACTTTTCGTATTTGTCAAACTGCGAACTGCGCTGTCCGTCGGGCAAATCATTTCCGTTAAGCACCGCAGTAGGGATATGCATATAGCTCTGCAAATAGTCGGACACCGCAATGCCGGACATCCCGAACTCGCCGTGCAGAACGTTCTTGCAGAAGCCTTGCGCGCCCGACCAAGTGGCTCCGAGAGCGTTATAACCCGTCATAACGCCTTCCACGCCGCCGTCTTCGATGGCAATCTGAAACGCTTTCAAATATACTTCTCTTATCGTCTGTTCGTTTGCCCAAGTGTTTATTCCGTGACGGTTGGTTTCTTGGTCGTTAAGCACGCAATGTTTCAGATATATATACAGACCTTTGTCACTCATACCCTCGCTCATTGCCGCAACGCTCTTACCCGCAAGATAAGGGTCTTCGCCGTAATACTCGAAATTGCGTCCGTTGTAAGCACTGCGGTAAAGATTTCCGCCAGGCCCGTACAGACCGTTATAGCCGACCCAAAGCGCGTCTTCGCCCCACTGCCTGCCCAAACGTGCCAAAAGCTCGTCGTTATACGTCGCAGCCACCGTAGCGTTGCAAGGATAGTTGTTGCCCTGATTGTTTCTGATTCTCGGGTCGTTGTAATCGGCAAGCATAAATTCCTGTCCGCGGGTATTCGCCTGCCAATTCTTCACACCGCCGCTGCCGTTGTGGTCCAATGTTTCGGGTTTGCCGATTCTTTCCAAGCCGACTGTCGTGCGGAAACCGTTGCTCAACAGCCGCGCTGTCTCGTCAAAAGTCAGCTGGTCCAAAAATTCGTCCCAAAGCGGGTCGTCGTACGGTATCCATTCATCGTTCGACGGGTCGTCGTCATTGTCGGCATACGCGCGCAAGTCAATGAGTCGAAGCGCGGGTTCTGCCTTTTCGTCGCCGTATTTCGGATATTCTTTGACCTCGGTATCTCTCTTGATTCCGCCGCCCTGCGAAATATTGTACGCCTCGTCCATTTTTGCGGTACGCGCGAGTTTCACCCCCGTCGTCGGAAGCGTACCCGTCCAATCTTTTCTCGTCGTGTATCGGAAATTTTTTGCGTTCGCGCTCTCCGGCTCGAACTTCAAAATGTCCGCATCGTCGAAACGATTCACAATCGGAGTACCGTTTGCCGACTTCGAATATGTCGCGGCATCGAAGTTGCCGACCTTGAATTCCTTGACGCAAGCCGCATTGCCTTTCCCCGTCGAGCCTTTTGCCGACATTTTGGCTTCCGACGCGCCCTTTGCTTTCAAAATATTATTTATCGCTTCGTGCGAATCGTGCGCCGCCGTCAGATAGTAACTGCCTTTGTCCAGCACGTAGGTTCCTTCGCCGTATGCGTCGTATGACGCGAAATCGCGGCGCTTGACTTTTATGGTAAGCACTTCCGACTCGCCCGCTTTCAACAGCTTCGTCTTGCCGTAACCGACAAGCTCTGCGGCGGCTTTTTCTATTCCGTTCTGTTTGTCGTAATCCGTATACGGTTTTTGCAGATAAATCTGAACCGCCTCTTTACCCGCCGCATTTCCGACGTTCGTCACCGTAACGCCGACGTTGTACATATCGCTTGCCTTGTCGTAAACGGCGTCAAATGCCGAATAAGAAAATTCCGTGTAGCTCATACCGTAGCCGAACGGATAATCGACCGTATCGTAATAGTCGAAGGCGCCCGCATTGCCCTGTCCCAAAACGTAGTCCTCGTACCGCGTTTCGGTATAACGGTATCCCATATAAATTCCTTCCTGATAGACAACGTATTTTTTTCTTATGTCGCCGCTGCCGGGATTACCCGAATACGTGAAGTCGCCGAAATTGACCATTGCGGGATTTTTCGAATGCCGCGTCCAAAACGTCGCCGACAGCTTGCCCGACGGATTGACTTTGCCCGCGAGAATATTGCCTATCGCATACGTGCCGCGCCCGCCAATCGAACCCGTCCAAAGAACGGCGTCCACCGCTATTTCGGGATTGTCGAAACCGCACACTTGATAGGAACTGTTCATAACGACTATAATCTTTCCGAACGTACCCTTTGCCTTCTCCGCTTTCAGATTTTTCAAAACGTCCAGCTCGCTCGGAGAAAGCGTAAGATAGTCGCCGCCGGTCATATCGTTTTTGTCGCCCGTATCGATGTCGAGGTCCAGCCCCTCGCCGCCCATTCTCGAAACTATGAATACCGCGGCGTCGGCTTTATCGGTCTTTGCGGCGGTGTCGATTTGCGCCCAACGCGCGTCCCCTATCGACCAAGTCACGGACGTGCCCGACCCCGTACTCTTGCGTGCGTAAGTACCCGCCGTCGAAACGTACCAATCATAGAGTGCGTCGTTCACTTTGAGTCCCGCGGCTTTAAAGCCGTTTCTGAACAGTTCGTTGCCGGGCTTCGTCTTGTCATTGCCGCCGCTGCCCGTTCCCGTCAATGCCGGATATGTACAGCTTGCTCCGAAAAGAGATACGCTTGCTCCGTCTTTAAGCGGAAGCGCGTTATTGTTCGACAAAAGCACCGACCCTTCCGCCACGACTTCTTCGGCAATTGCATTCGCATTCTCGATAACTTCGTCCAAAGAATTGTTTACGGACTTATAATAAGTATAATCCTTGCTCTCGCTTCCGCCGTCGTCGCTTTCCACGCGCTTTTGCGTCTGTATTCCGAAAAAGCTGTTTATCGCAGTGCTGTTTTCCCGAAGTATCTGTCCTCCCACGATTGCGATTCCCGTGAGTACCACGAAAATATAGCACAACAGTTTGGACAGCCACAAAAGATTGTCAAGCGGTAATTTTTTGTTCATTGTTTTCCTCCTCCGTATGCTTGGCTACCGTCTTTTTTGCGCTTGTGAAAATTCCTATCGTGGAAAGCACCCAAACGGCAATCATAGCCGTCGCGGTGAAAGCAAAGCCGAAATCCATAATCTCGAATGCGGCAAAGAACGAAGCGACGCTCGTCACCTCGAAAAATACCGCGGACAAATACATATAGCTTGTGCTTATAAAAAGCAAAAAAGCGACAAATCCTCCCGCGAACAACGCCGCTGCGGCATACGGACTTGTCACTTCGAACACCGACAGTGCGGCGAAACCCGCCACACCCAACAGTGCAACCACAAGCACCCAAACCTCGAAATTGAGATTGATATGCTCGCTCATACCGAATGTCACGGAATATATTATCGCCGTGACAAGCAGTAAAATCGCTCCCGCAAGCGAAACGTAGAACCCCCACGATTTGCCGCGGAAAAACTTTTTAACATTTTCCATACACATTTTTCTCCTCAAAACTTTCCTTTTTAACATTTAAAAAAGGATAATACCATTATATCACCCCCCCCGAAAGTCAAGTGCAATTCCTTTTCATTTCATTGCATTTTCGTTACTTTTTGGTTTTTTGTCGTATTTTGTCGTTTTTCAGAGAAAACGTTATCCACAATCAGACCGATTTTCGGACTTTTGTTCGCAAAAAAAACGCTCTGTTTGCCTTTTTCGCAAACAGAGCATTTTGCTTTATTTCACGCTCGGATATTATTAGACTTTCTTTCGGTTTCGAATTTCTGCCGTTTGACGTGTTCGACCCGCAGTCGTCGCTTTTTCGTCGACTTATGAAAATTGTTTTAAAGTTATGCACGGGGGTCGTCGCATTTTTATGCTAAACAGCTTCTTCCAATTTCAACAAAAATTTTTGACCGTTGTTAAAGCTCAATTTCAAGGCTTTTTTGTCTTCCTCGAACGTGCCGCAATAGTAAGTATTAAGCAGGAATTTAATGTCCATCAACAGCGATTCCGCATCCACGGTGAATTTAAAATCGCAGTATTGCGCCAAATCCAAATCGGTCGTCATAATGTGATTTTCTTGTTTCATCTTGTTTTTCATAATCATACCTCTTTTATTGTAAATTTTTTTTAACATCGCACAATGTTATTGTACTTATATTATACCCACCATTGTTAGGAAAAGCAAGTGTTTTTCCTACCTGTGAGAGATAATATTTACAGAATGGAGGTAGAAGAAATGGAGATATTGTCGAATTTTGCCGAAACGCTCGAAGAGCTTATTTTTGAGCACAAAACAGACATAAAACAATTCTCGAAAGATATGAAAATTTCTTTATCGGAAGTCTATTATTATCTTGAAAGAAAAGGTATTCCGCGCTTTCCGAAAATCATAGAAATTGCTGACTACTTCAATTGTTCTGTCGATTATATATTGGGGCTTGCTCCGTTTCAGGAAAATGCCAATTATAAAAAGACACCGCCGTTTCATACATCTTTTCAAAGATTGCTCAAATCGAAAAATATTTCTCGTTACAGGCTTTGCAAGGAAGGTCATTTTGCCGAAACAAGAGTCGATTCGTGGTATCACGGCAAATCTATTCCGTCCACCGACAATGCAATCAAACTTGCAAAATATTTCGACTGTTCCGTCGACTCGCTTTTGGGCAGAGAATAAATAAAAACAAAAAAACACCCGCTATTTTATTCGAGCGGGTGTTTTTATTTAACCGTATTACACCAAATCGAGATATTCGTCGTAGGTGGTTTCCTTGTCGAACACCTTTGTACCGTCGATTTCTATTATTCTGTTTGCGACGGTCTGAATGATTTCCTCGTCGTGCGTGACGAAAAGCATATTGCCCTTAAATCCCGTCATACCTTTGTTCAGCGCGGTTATGCTTTCCAAATCGAGGTGATTGGTAGGTTCGTCGAAAATCAAGAAGTTTGCCTGTGCAAGCATCATTTTTGCCAACATACAGCGCACTTTTTCGCCGCCCGACAGCACACACGCTTTTTTCAAAGCCTCTTGCCCCGAAAACAGCATTCTGCCCAACCAACCGCGCAGATACTCTTCGTAGTGGTCTTTCGAATATTGGCTCAACCATTCGACAAGCGACAAGTTGCAACCGTCGAAAAAGTTGTCGTAGTTTTGCGGCATATATGCGGGAATTATCGTTTTGCCCCACTTGACCGAACCGCTGTCGGCAGTCTGCACGCCCGTTATGCAATCGAAGAGAACGGACAGCGTGTGTGAATTCGAACAGATGAAACCTATTTTTTCGTCGCGTTTGACCTTGAACGAAACGTCTTTGAAAAAGCCCTCTTTCGTCAGTCCCTCGACTTCCAAAATGTCGTTGCCTATTTCGCGCTCGAAGCGGAAATCGATAAACGGGTATCTTCTCGACGACGGCTGAATATCTTCGAGTTTGATTTTTTCCAATTCGCGTTTGCGGCTGGTCGCCTGTTTCGACTTCGACGCATTTGCCGAGAACCGCGCAATGAATTCCTGCAATTCCTTGGCGCGAGCTTCCAACTTTTTATTCTGTTCTTTGGACTGTCTCAACGCAAGCTGGCTGGTTTCGTACCAGAAGTCATAGTTACCGACATATATGCGAATCTGTCTGAAATCGACGTCGCAGGTATGCGTGCAGACGCGGTTCAAGAAGTGGCGATTGTGCGACACGATTATAATCGTCGTATCGTCCAAAGTCATAATATAATCTTCCAGCCACTTGACGGATTTTGCGTCGAGGTTGTTTGTCGGCTCGTCCAGCACCAAAATGTCGGGGCGTCCGAAAAGCGCTTGCGCAAGCAGCACCTTTACTTTGATTTTCGGGTCAATGCCGCCCATAAGCTCGTAAAAAAGCGAGCTGTCCACTTTAAGATTGTTCAGCAGCGTTTCGGCGTCGGACTCGGCTTCATAGCCGTTCATATCCGCGAACTCGCCTTCCAACTCTGCGGCGGCAACGCCGTCGGCGTCGGTAAAGTCGGGTTTTGCATATAATCTTTCGCGCTCGGACTTGACTTCCATAAGGCGTTTGTGTCCCCACATAACGGTGTCGAGCACGGTGCAACTGTCATAGGCGTTCTGGTTTTGCGCAAGCACGCTCATACGCTCGTTCTTATCCACGAACACCTCGCCTTTATTGGGTTCGAGCTCTCCCGAAAGCAATTTCAAAAACGTGGATTTACCCGCGCCGTTTGCGCCGATGACTCCGTAGCAATTGCCTCTCGTAAACTTCAAATTCACATTGTCGAACAGCACGCGGCTGCCGAACTGCAAACTGACGTTTGTACATTGTATCATAGTTTGACCTCCTCTGCCAAAAAAGGGCATACGCCTATCGACGGCGCGAAAATGCCGCCTTTAAGCAATTTGTTTTCCGAATAAAAAACAGGGCGGAAAGCCGCTCTGTTTTGTGTTGGGTCTGTTTGGGTATTATTCCGCTTTGAACGGCAGCAGAGCCATAATGCGCGCGCGCTTGATTGCGGTTGCGAGCTGTCTCTGATGTTCGGCGCAAACGCCTGTCGTGCGGCGAGGCATAATCTTTCCCTTTTCCGTGATGTGTCTTTTGAGCTTGGCTATATCCTTATAATCGATATCCGCGACTTTCTCGACACAGAATGCGCAAACCTTTTTCTTGGGCTGGCGTCTTATTTTTTTCGTCTTGTCGTCCGCTTCGACTGCGGGCTTAACGGGTTTTTTATCGTTCATAATAAATTCGATACTCCTTTAAATAATTGTTCAGAACGGCAAATCTTCGTTATCGACGGGCGTCAATTCCGACACCTGTTTTTTTGCCGACTGACGGGGTGCTCCGGATGCGGCTGCCGCGGGCGCGTCGTCGTTTCTCGACGAAAGGAACTCTATATCCTCCGCCACGACGTCCACAGCCGTACGACGGTTTCCGTCCTTGTCCTCATAATTGCGAATCTGCACGCTTCCGACCACGCAGACCTTGCGTCCTTTCGCAAGATATTTCGCGCAGTTCTCGCCCAAACCTCTCCACGCCGTTATGTTGAAGAAATCGGTTTCGCGCTCTCCGTTCGCGTTCGTGAAATTGCGGTTGACGGCAATGGCGAACTTACATACGGATACTCCGCTGGGAAGCTGGCTCAACTCGGGGTCACGCGTCAGATTGCCGATGAGTGTAATCTTATTCATAATTGCTTTACCTCTCTGTTTCTCTTGTCAAGCTATGGCTTTCGTCGTCATAAAACGATACACGTCGTCCGATATGCCCATTTGCCGTTCCATTTCTTTCGGCAACTCGGCGGGCGCGGTGTACGTCATAAGAACGTAGTAGCCTTCGGTTTTGAACTTGATGGGATAGGCAAAACGCTTGATACCCCACTTGTCCACCTTCTCGACTTCGCCGCCGCTGTTTTTGACAAGCTCCGCATACTTTTCGGTGATTGCGGTTATCTCGTCGTCGGAAAGCGACGCTTTGAGAATGTAAAGAACCTCGTACTTATTCATAATGATACCTCCTTATGGTTTTGGCAGCTCTCGAAAGAGCAAGGAATAAGCCTCGACTTTAAATCAAGGCTTATTCATTATATCATACATATTTTTTTTTTGCAAGAGATTTCGACTATGTTTCCGACAGGTTTTTTCAATCGACGTCGTCCGACGTTTCCGACTGCGAGCGTCGGCAGAGTTCGTCCAACTCTTTGTTCAATCCCGCCGCCACGCCTTCCGCCTCGACGTGTTCCGACGAAAGCAGTTCGTCATAGCGGTCGCCGTAATTTTCGATATTGTTCGGGGCAAGCGCAAGACAGTTCAGTATGAACGCTATTTTGCGCATATTTTTCGAGCCGATTGTATTCTGCACGCCGTCCACGGTGTAATACATAGTATCGGCTTTTATCAAAACGTCGTACTTTCCCTCCGCGTTTACCACAAGCTGCGCTTCTATCCCTTCGCAATCAATCGTAAGCCTGCGCATAAGATTCAAAGGCAGGTGTAAATAATCGTTTTTCTCACGCAATATCAAATACTTGTCGTCGATTAAAACGGCATACGGACGTTTTAACAGCTTCAAACCGTCCGCCGCATACACGCCGCAGCCGAAAACATACACGGCGGCACAACAAAACAGCACTATGCCCAATCCGAGATTGCCGCTTAAAGTATAATAAATTCCCGCGCCGACAAGCAGTCCCGCTATGACCACGCACACCGCCGAAAGTATTATTCTGTTTCTGCCGCGTTTGACGCCCGTGGGATTTTTATAATTGACGGCAGCCTCGTTCGGCGACGGTTTTTCCGCTCTGAAAATATCTTCCATTTCTGTTTCTGTCTCCTCGGTTTTATAATCTAATGCAACAAAATTTTAAACGTACTGCCCTTGTTTTCCGCGCTCTCCACTTCGATTTTTCCGCCCATCATTTCCACAATCGACTTGGTTATCGTGAGTCCCAAGCCGCTCGAACCCGCCGCGCGGCTTCTCGCCTTATCGCAACGGTAGAATCTTTCGAAGATATGCGGAAGATGTTCGGGCGCTATGCCTATGCCGTTGTCCTTGACGTAAATAACCGCACCGTCGTCGATACGCCTGCATCCGACCTCTATCTTGCCGCCGTCGGGCGTATACTTGATTGCGTTGTCTATAAGCGCTCGGGCAGACTCCACAAGCATATTCTTATCGGTTTCCACGAGAATCTCGCCGCCGCCCGAAAAAGTGATTTCCTTGTTCAGTCCCGCCACTTTATATTTCTCGACGGCTTCGTTTATCACGCCCGTCATATCGAAACGGGTCTTGTTCATAGTCAAGTTGCCTATCTTTGCCAGCAATAACAATTGCTCCACGATTCTCTTCATATTTTCGGCTTCCGCAAGCAATGTGTCTATGCTCTCGTCCAAAAGTGCGGGGTCGGCTTTCCCCCAACGTTTCAGCATATTGGCATAGCCCTGTATCACGGAAATCGGAGTTTTCAGTTCGTGGCTGGCGTCGGAAATAAAGTTCGACTGTCTTTCGAACGTGCTTTCCAGCTCGTCCAGCATTTCGTTTATCTGCTGCGTCAGTTCGTTCAATTCGTCCTGCGTGTCCACGGCGTCCAGACGCAGAGAAAGATTATTCCCGTCCACCTTATCGATTTGGTCAATCATTCTCCGAAGCGGCGTCATCATATACTGACTGGAAATATTGCCTATTGCCGCGCCGAGAGCAACGAATACTATTACGAGCACGACGGACGTTATTTTCATTTTTCTCAAAAACCCGTCGGCGTCAGGCATAGACGAAGAATTCAATTGACTGTCCACGCTGGTTATTATGAATATGACGTATGCCGTTATCAAAACGCCGAAAAGCACGGTGAATATAATCGTGGTTTTCGTTGTTATGGACAGCTTTATTTTTTTGAAAATATAATTGAACAGCAGCACAAACGGCGTTATCGGAAAGAACACTACGGCAAGAGTAATCAGCCACCAAGGTTTTTTCTTTTTTCCTTGCGGCTGCGCCTCGCTCTTTATCTCCTTGATGGTGACGGCGGCGTCTTCTTTCTTTTCTTCTTTTTCCG
Organism: uncultured Christensenellaceae bacterium; assembly: GCA_910588155.1. Taxonomy (GTDB): domain Bacteria; phylum Bacillota; class Clostridia; order Christensenellales; family Pumilibacteraceae; genus MGBC157735. Next base: position 82,448 of record CAJUPB010000008.1, on the reverse strand, counting down.
AGTTTTCCTGCATCAGTCTCTGTCTCTTATGACGTAACCCGCGCCGCGAACGGTCTGTATGAGTTCGACATTGTACACGTCGTCGATTTTACTGCGCAAGTAACGTATGTAAACGTCCACGACATTTGTATTGCCGTAGAACTCGAAGCCCCAAACCGCATCGAGAGCCTGTTCGCGCGAGACGACGATATTGCGGTTTTTGGTAAGATACGTAAGCAAATCGAACTCACGCTTCGTCAGCTCTATCGGGTGCGAATCGTACGTGACGGACACCGAACCGCAGTCTATCACTAGCTTGCCTATCGATATGACTTCGCCCGCCGCGCTGGTCTTTCTCAAATTCGCGCGTATCCTCGCAAGCAGTTCTTCTATTGCGAAAGGTTTGGTCATATAGTCGTTTGCACCGACGTCCAAGCCCGACACTTTGTCCATAACCTGGTCGCGCGCCGTCAGTATGATTACGGGCGTAGACTTTGCCTGACGCAGCCGCCGAAGCACTTCTATGCCGTTAAGCGACGGGAGCATTACGTCCAAGATAATCAATCCGTAGTCTTTTTCGAGCGCCGTTTCCAAAGCTACTCTTCCGTCCGCGACAACTTCCGTTTCATAGCCCTCGTGCGTCAGTTCCAGCGATACGAACCGCGAAATTTTCGCGTCGTCTTCGACTATCAGTATCTTATTGTTCATCTTTTTCTCCGATTATATTATTTCTATTCTCATAGTGTCGGTATTTCCCGAAATGCCGACGGGAACGCCGCCCGTCAGAATGACAAGGTCTCCCTTTTTGACTATGCCCGTCGAAAGCGCGCACTGAATGGAATGCTTGAACAAATCGTCGGAATTGTTCTGATGAGCCGCCATAGTGGGAGTCACGCCCCAATTCATTGCCAATTGGTTATACGCCTTACTGCTTGTCGTAGGCGCGATTATCGGCGCACTCGGACGGAAACGCGACACTTTTCTTGCAGTGTAGCCCGACTGCGAAACAGTTATTATCGCCTTTGCTTCGAGGTCGAATGCCGCCGCGCAGGTCGAGTGGGACACGGCGTCGGTTATCGTCTTTATTTCGGCGTTGAGCGAGGCAAATCTCTTTTTGAAGTTGATTGTGTCCTCTGCCGTTTCGGCTATCTTTGCCATAGTCTTGACCGCTTCCACGGGATATTTCCCGGCCGCCGTTTCGCCCGAAAGCATAGTCGCCGAAGTTCCGTCGTATATGGCGTTTGCGACGTCGGATATTTCCGCACGCGTCGGGCGCGGATTGTTTATCATAGACTCCAACATCTGCGTCGCCGTTATGACCTTTTTGCCCGCCTTATAGCAGGTCTTTATCATTTCCTTTTGAATGGCGGGCAGTTCCTCGAACGGAATCTCCACGCCCATATCGCCGCGCGCCACCATTGCGCCGTCGCATTCCGCGAGAATGGACTCGAAATTATTCACACCCTCTCTGTTCTCTATCTTCGCAATCAACTGCACGTCGGAAACGTTCTTCGTCGCCAAAAGCTGTTTGACCTTGCGGACATCCTCCACGCACCGCACGAACGACAATGCGAAATAGTCCACGTCCTGACTCAACGCGAAAAGTATGTCGCTCTTATCCACTTCGGAGATATACGGCATATCGATTACGGTACGGGGCAGATTTATGCTCTTTCTGTTGGTAAGCTCGCCGCCGCAAACCACTCGGCACTTGATTTCGCTGCTCGAAACGGAAAGCGCGGTAAGCTCTATTATTCCGTCGTTTATCAAGATAGGGTCGCCCGGTTTAACATATTCGGGAAGCTCTTTGAAAGTAACCGAAACTATGCCGTCGTCGCCCTCGCAATCTTTCGTGGTAAGTGTGAATTCGCCGCCTTCTTTGAGGTTGGCGATTCCGTTCTTAAACGTGCGCACGCGAATTTCGGGTCCTTTCGTGTCTGCCATAATCGCAACGGGCATCGCAAGTTCCTCGCGCGCTTTTTTGACAAGCTCTATTCTCTTTGCGTGTTCTTCGTGCGAGCCGTGCGACATATTGAGTCGCGCGACGTTCATCCCCGCTTTTATCAGTTTTTTGATTGTCGCATAATTATCGGTAGCCGGTCCCAAAGTGCAAACTATTTTCGTTCTTCTCATTTCTTTTTAATCTCCTATTTCAATTCGGTCAAATCGTAAGGCGTCACCTGGTATACGCAATAGTTCAGCCAATTGCTTATCAACAGCGATTCGTGCGAACGCCAAGTCATAGTCGGGCGACCCTTTTTATAATAGTGCAACGGCTTTTTCGTGCCGAGTCCGCGCGACTTGTCTCTCTTGTATTCGAGGTCGAGAGTGTCCACGTCGTATTCGCCGTGTCCGAAAACAAACACGTGTCTCAAATCCCTGCTTGCGACGAGGTACAAGCCGACTTCGTCGGAATCGGCGAGAATTTCCAGCTGTTCCACCTTTTCCGCATCGGAACGCTTAACCTCGGTATAACGGGAATGCGGCGCGTTGAACTCGTCGTTGAAGCCGCGCACGAGAGGGTTTGTTTTATTGTAAACCTTGTGTTTGAAAACGCCGAATGCCTTTTCCGCCAACGGATATTTGTCGATTCCGTACAGATAGTACATTGCCGCTTGCGCCGCCCAACAGATATACATAGACGAATAGACGTTGGTCTTTGCCCAATCGAGAATGCGCCGAAGTTCTTCCCAATACGCAACGGAGGAAAACTCCATTTTCTCCACGGGCGCACCCGTTATCACAAGTCCGTCGAAGCGCAAATGCCGTTCTATCGCCTCGTCGAACGTCATATAAAACGACTTCAAATACTCTTCTTCCGTATGTTTCGAATCGTAACTTGCCGTCCGAAGCAGCACTATTTCCACTTGCAGAGGGGTATTGCCTATAAGGCGCAGAAGCTGCGTTTCCGTCGCAACCTTATTCGGCATCAGATTGAGTATGGCTATTTTCAGCGGGCGGATTTCCTGCGAAAGCGCACGCTCGTTCGTCATATAGAAAATATTCTCTCGGTCGAGAAATTTGGCTGCGGGCAAATCGGGGTCTATTTTTACGGGCATAGCTCTCTCCTTCCTGCGGGTAAACCCATTATATAATACAATAAAGGCGGCTTAAAAGTCAAATATTTCGTCGTTCAAAGAGAATTTCGGAAAAAATTTCGAAAACAGAGGTCATTTTTATAGCATTTTTTTGCGAATTTTGTTATAATAAATAACGTACTTAAAATATATTTTAATCACTGCGGAGGAAACCCGAATGAACGCCAAACAATTGAAGTTTTTGAAACAATTTGCGTCGCTTTCCAGGCTTGACGTGCTCACCGAAGAAAAAGAGCTTTTAAATTCCGTCAAAGGCTTTTTGGAATTGGATTACAATCTCGCGCTTGACGTGTGGGAATATCTCACGATAGAAAAAGAAGGCAACATCGCCGACGACGGCAAAATCGGAGAAATCTTCGGCGATAAAATATATGCCTTGTTTGCAAAGAAAGATTCCAGACGAGCCGTCAAAGCCGTGACGGAAGTGCCGAGCATCAGAAACGCCGCTTTCAAGTATTCCCCGAATACGGCAAAAGGAGAATTCTTCGACGTCGCCGTGGACGCCGCCGTCGCAAACAAGATTGCGATATGCGACGAGATTTTCAAATGCGTCGCGAAAAACGACGCTATGGGCGTAACCTTCGGTCAATATATGAAAGCTTTGATAGAGCGCGTTTTCATCGAAGTTTTGAAAAAGAGTTCGGACAAAAAAATCGTGCTGAACAAAAAAATGACGGCGCTGCTTTTGTCGCACATTTCCAAAATCAAAACCGACGAGCGTCCTCTGTTGGAACAGCGTATGCGCGAAATAAGCTGACAAGTCGCAAAACACGGCGCACGGAAAAAGTCCGTGCGCTTTTTTATTAGAAAAAACTCCGTTTGCCACGGAGTTTTTTGTTTGGTTACATTAAATTTTTCGCTTCGATTACTCTTCCGAGATTGCTCCGACCGGACACTGTGCCGCGCAAGCGCCGCAATCGATGCATTCGTCGGCATTGATTTGATAGTGGTCGTCGCCCTGGCTTATTGCGTTCACGGGGCATTGCGACTCGCAAGAACCGCAGCTGATACATTCGTCGCTGATTTTATGTGCCATTTCAGTACACTCCTTTTAATATATAAATTGTGTTAAACGTATTATATCATATATTACGTCGGTAAGCAAGCGTTTTATGACGACTTTTTAATCGATTAAGTCCTTTAATTCGTCATCTATTTTATCGGCGTCGATGTCGTCGGCAAGCGCGCCGCCGCCCTTTTTCGCTATCTCTTTGAGAGATACGTCCGCAAACTCTATCGCGTCGTTGACGTCGATTTTCACGCGCACGGTTTCTTTAAGCTGGTTTATTGAAACGCAAATGCCTTCCCTGCCGTCGGCGAGATGCACCACGCTTCCGAGCTTCGGCATTTTTTTGTTCACTTCCGCGTAGAAATCGTTTTCATAACTCAAACAGCACATCAAGCGTCCGCAAAGTCCGCTGATTTTTCCGGGATTGAGCGACAGACTTTGATTCTTCGCCATTTTAATCGTCACGTGCGCAAAGTCGGAGATATAGTCGCTGCAACAACAGGCTCTGCCGCAGGGTGCGACGCCGCCCTTCATTCTGCACTCGTCGCGCGCGCCAACCTGACGCAGTTCTATTCTCAAACGGAATATGCCCGCAAGGTCTCGGACAAGTTCTCTGAAATCCACTCTCGATTCCGCCGTGAAGTATACGATAAGTTTCAAACCGTCCAAGGTGAACTCAACATCTATGACCTTCATTTTGAGTCCGCTCTTCGCTACTTTTTCCCTCACGGTCGCAAGAGCTTCCGAACGCTTTTCGGCATTCTGCTCTATCTTTTTCAAATCTTCGTCCGTGGCAAACCGCAATATGGGTTTCAAAGGCTGCACGACTTTGTCGGCGGTTACATCGGTTCGTCCCATAACTATGCGAGCAGGCTCTATCCCTCTCGCCGTTTCGGTAACCACGACGGCGCCGACCTTGTAATCCACGCCCTCTTCCGCCGCAAAATAATATACTTTCGGGGATTTGTCGAATTTGACACCTATTACTTCCATTTAGCTCTTACCTCCAAAATAGAAAACAGCAGCTCATCTATGACCGCGGTCGCATTGCCGTTCAATGCCAGCCGCTTTCTCGCCCTCGTCAGAACTTCCGTTTCTTTCAAAGCCGCATTTGTCGGATATCTTCGCGCCACTGCGGCAACGTCATACGGAAAATCTCCCGCCGATGCCGCGCCGCAATTTATCTTCACCGAAGACATCAGAATCAGCTCGATAAAATCTATTATGTCCGAAAGCGAATCGCGGTAGTCGTAAAGCTTAAAAGCAAACTCCGCGATACCGCCGCTCTTGTCCAACTGCGTCAAAATCTCTTCCGCGAGTTTCAAAAGCTTGATGTTCTGCGGTTGCGAAACAAAGTCGACGGCTCGTTGAAGCGAACCGCGCCCCGCGTTCACGGCAAGGAAAAGTTTTTCGTCGTCGGGGTAATACTTCGACAGTTCTCTTTTCAGTTCCGTTTCCGTATACGGTGCAAGTTCCACTTTTCGGCAACGCGATTTTACGGTCGGCAGCAATTTTTCCGCGCCTGCGGCTTTGATTATTATAACCGACACGCCGGGCGGCTCTTCCAAAGTTTTAAGCAGTTTATTCTGGCTCGCCTCGTTCATAGTCTCGCCGTAGTTGATGACATAGAACTTCTTTTTCAGTTCGGTAGGCGTTATATAAGCCGTTTCCGTCAGAAAGTTTATGTCCTTGACGGTCACCTTATCTCCCGATTCCGGCAACGAAATGATGTCGGCAAGCGTTCCCGCTTCCACTGCCTGCAAACGAAAAGCATTGTCTTCTCCGCCGACCGCCGCCTGCAAAAACAGTTCCGCAAGCAAATCAAGGGAAAGCCTGTCCTCGCTTAAAAGAAGATAGGCGTGCGAAAGAGAGTTCTTTTTCACGTCCCCGAGCAGCATATTATACGCTACGCTGCGCTTTATCAAATCGGCGTACTTTTTCACTTGCGCTGTATCTCCGTCATCGGATATATCCGTTATCTTTCAAATATCCGTAAAGTTTTTCGTGCGTGGAATACTTATCTCCCGACGCATCGATTTTCACGACCCGTTCTTCTCTTTCCGCGATTGTCAAAAAACCGTCGTAAATGCGTTCGTAAAAATCCGACTTTTCTTTTTCCAATCTGTCACCGCCGTTTGCGCCGCCTTTTCTCGAAAATCCTTCTTGCGACGATACGTTTAAAAACAGCGTCAAATCGATTTTCGCGTCGCCCATAGCCCATTCGTTCAGCTTGCGTATCATATCCGTATCGAGACCTCTGCCGTAGCCCTGATATGCGAGCGTGGAATCTATATAGCGGTCGCAGACAACGAGTCTGCCGCTTTGCAACGCAGGCTCGATTATTTCCAGCGTATGCTGACGGCGCGACGCTTCGTATAAAAACAATTCGGTGAGACCGTCCATTTCCGAGTTGCCTGCGTCTAGTATTATGCCGCGTATCTTTTCGGCTATCGGCGTACCTCCCGGCTCCCGCGTGAAAACAGCGTCTATGCCCTCGCGCTCGAACCGCTCTTTCAAAAGCCTCACCTGCGTGGATTTCCCCACGCCGTCGCAGCCCTCTATCGTTACGAATTTACCGTTCATCGACTCGTTATCCTCAAAATACTTTCTTTCAATTTTACGATATCTCCGACCTCGTCGGCAAGCGTCGCTATGAACACGACGTATCTGACGTCCGTCATTTCCGCCGTATGACCGTCTTTGTACAGCCTGTCGAACAATTCCCGCCCCGTCAAGCCGTAAGCCGCGGCATCGACGGCTATGCGAGTGAAATCGTTGTTTCGGAGGCAGACGATTTCTCTTCTGAATTCGTCGGTCGCAGTTTTCAAACCGTCGTATTTGTGTGCGTTTTCCTCTGCGAAATCGATTGCATTTTCCAAGCCCGAAAGCAACCGATAAGACGGACTCGTGGTGCCGAGCAGTTCGAGACACTCGTCCGCTTTTGCCGCGACCTCGTCGTTGTTTATGCACATATACGAACTCTGCGTGTATGCGTTCATAGTCTTGTGCGCGCTCATAACACAGAAATCGGCAACGGCGGCAAAACCTTTCGGGAACAGGTCGGAACGCGCCGCAAAATGCGCGCCGTGGGCAGAATCGGCAATCAACAATTTGCCCGCCGAATGCACGGCGTCCGCAATTTCCTCGCAAGCCGTAACCCCGTAATAGTCCGGACTGACGACTACGACGGCTTTTGCACTCTTGTGCTTTTCCAAAGATTTCAAAACGTCGCCGACGCTCGGCGGCGCATACAATCCGTCACGAAGTCTTTCGCATTCTATATCGAAAACGTTTACTTTATTCAGCTTTGCGCCTTCGTCCACGCAACGATGCCGAGCTTTCGGCGCAACGATGTCGCCGTCTGCGGCGAGAATCGCGGCTTTGATTCCTCCGCTCGAACCGTTCACCAAAAAGCGGCAATGCTTTGCACCGTAAAACCTTGCGGCTTTGTTTTGGGCAAATTCTATTGCGTCCGCCGGGAAAGTTCCGCCTTCCTCGCCTATTTCCGTCAAATCGAACGTATCGAGTCCGCCTTTGTGCCCGGGGGTGTGCCAACGCTTGTTTCCGAGCGCGGCATATTCTTCCAATCTCGATTTTATGCTCACTTTTTCGGTTTCATAGTCGGAAACAAGAGCACGTCGCGTATGGACGCACAGTCGGTGAACAGCATAACCATACGGTCCACTCCGAGACCGAGACCGCCCGTCGGCGGCATTCCGTATTCCAACGCCGTAACGAAATCGTAATCTGCGTCCTGCGCTTCTTCGTCGCCCGCCTTTTTGAGTTTTGCCTGTGCTTCGAAACGCGCTTTTTGGTCTATGGGGTCGTTAAGCTCCGAATACGCATTGCCCATTTCCATTCCGTTCATAAACACTTCGAAACGGTGCGTCATATCCGGATTATTCTTGTCGCGCTTTGCAAGCGGACTGACTTCCACGGGATAATCGGTGACGAACGTGGGTTGAATAAGCTGCTTTTCCACGAGTTGGTCGAATACGGCATAGAGTATCTTGCCCACACTGTCGGCTTTTGCGTCCAATTCCACGCCCTTCTGCTGCGCCGCCGTCTTCGCCTTTTTGACGTCCATACCTTCGAAATCGATGCCTGCAAACTTCTTCACAGCCTCTTTCATCGTAAGTCTCTGCCAAGGACGCCTGAAATTCAACTCCGTCCCCTGATAGACAATCTTTTCTCCGCAGCCGAGCGCATTTATGACGGACTCGTAAATCTGTTCCGTCAGTTCCATCATAACGTTGTAATCGGCATAAGCCTGATACATTTCCACCATAGTGAATTCGGGATTGTGCTTGACGTCCATTCCCTCGTTTCTGAACATACGCCCCAATTCGTAAACTCTGTCCAAACCGCCGACTATAAGTCTTTTCAGATAGAGTTCCGGCGCAATTCTCATATACATATCGAGGTTCAACGTGTTGTGATGAGTAATGAACGGACGCGCCGCCGCGCCGCCAGCAATCGTATTGAGTATCGGCGTTTCCACCTCCACGAATTCCCGTTCGTCAAGCGTTTTTCTTATCGCGCTTATAATCTTCGCACGCTTTTTGAAAACCTCGCGGACTTCGGGATTTGCTATCAAATCGACATAGCGCTGACGGTATCTCAAATCGTTGTCTTTGAGTCCGTGCCATTTTTCGGGCAGCGGCAAAAGAGATTTGGACAAGAGCGTTATATCCTTGACCGCAACGGAAACTTCGCCCTTGTGGGTGGTAAACACTTCGCCTTCCACGCCGACGATGTCGCCTATATCGTAACGTTTGACTTCCGCATAGCGTTCGCCGAGGTTGTCCGATTTCAGATATATCTGTATCTGTCCCGCGCTGTCCGACACGTGCGCGAAACCTGCCTTGCCCATAATGCGTTTGGACATAAGACGTCCTGCCACTTTCACGGTTTGACCGTCTATTTCGCCCGCATTGTCTTTTATGTCCGCCGATTTATGCGTAGCCTCGAAACGAGTCTGTTCGTACGGATTTTTGCCGCTTAAAACAAGCTCTTCCAATTTCGCCACGCGCACGGCACGAATCTGTCCCTCGTCCTGCTGCTGTTCGGTTGCAATAGTCTTTTCTTCCGCCATACTCCAAACTCCCGTCAGTTTATCTTCACAATCTTGTAACGAGCTTCCCCGCGAGCGGTTTTCACCAAAACTTCGTCGCCTTTGCGCTTCCCGAGCATAGCTTTGCCAATCGGAGACTCATTGCTTATGCGGTTTTCCATAGGATTGGATTCGTGCGTTCCGACTATTGTATACTCGTCTTCGCGGCCCTTATCGTCGGCAATTCTGACCTTGCAGCCGATATCCACTCTGTCGCCGCGCGTCTTTTCGTCTATTATCTGAACATTCGCAAGCTTTGCTTCGATTTCGATTATCTCGGCTTCCATCTTCGCCTGCTCGTCTTTCGCTATGTCGTACTCCGCATTTTCGGAAAGGTCGCCGAATTCACGCGCCACGCGAATCTTTTCCGCCATATCGGCTCTGCCGTGAACTTTGAGAAATTCGAGGCGTTCCTCCAAGTTTTTCTTTCCTTCCGCCGTCATAAAAACGATTTCTGCCATATTTGTCAACCTCTCGATTTTTTTATTTTAACGCGCTTTTCAAGGCGCACTTTTTCAGTATAAACTTTTTTGCCGCAAATGTCAACATCTTGCAAGCCCGCGCGTAAATTCCTCTATTCTTTCCAACGCCTCTTTCAGTTGCGACAGCGAACAAGCATAAGAACACCTAACAAAATCTTTGCCGCTGTCGCCGAACGCATCGCCGGGAACGACCGCGACGTGCTTTTCCCTCAACAGTCTTTCCGCAAATACTTCGCCGCTCAAACCCGTACTTTTCACACAGGGAAAAGCATAAAACGCGCCGCGCGGTTCGAAGCAGGTCAACCCTATTTTATTGAGACCGGACACGAGATATTTTCTTCTCATATCATACTGTTCCCGCATATACTCTACATCGCGATAACCGTCTTTTCTTCCCTCTCGCAACGCATAAAGTGCGGCGTATTGCGAAAACGTGGGCGCGCACATAATGACGTATTGATGAATTTTGAGCATTGCTTCGCTTATTTCCTTCGGCGCCGCGATATAGCCGAGCCGCCAACCCGTCATTGCAAACGCTTTGGAAAAGCCGCTGATGACAACGCTGCGCTCCTTCATTCCCTCGCCGGCACATATCGACACGTGCCTTTCTCCGTAAGTAAGTTCCGCATAAATCTCATCCGATATGACCGTCAAATCGTATTTCTTTATCACGGCGGCGATTTCTTCCGTTTCCTTTTTATTCATAACCGCGCCGGTCGGATTGTTGGGATACGGAAAAATAATCACGCGGCTCTTATCCGTGACTGCCTTTTCCAACGCCTGCGGCGTCAATTTGAAATCGTCTTTTGCCTCCGTTCTTATCGGTTGCGGCACTCCGCCCGCAAGGGTTATACCGGGTGCGTAACTGACGTAAGACGGGTCGGAAACCAAAACGCCGTCTCCCGGAGTCACAAGCGCGCGAAGGGCAACGTCTATCGCCTCGCTTGCGCCCACGGTCACGAATATCTCCTTTTCGAAATCGTAATGCAAATTGAACCTCGACGACAGATAGAATGCTATCTCCTCCCGAAGTTCTTTGAGTCCGCGGTTGGATGTGTACGAAGTATAGCCGCGTTGCAAAGAACGAACGGCGGCGTTGCGCACGCTCCAAGGCGTTACGAAATCGGGTTCTCCCACGCCGAGAGATATGGCGTCGGGAATTTCCGCCGCCACGTCGAAAAATTTTCTTATACCGCTCGGTTTTATTCCGTTTACGGTCGGATTGATTCTGTCCTTTGCCTTTTTCACGGCTGGATTACCAACCTCTTCAAGTTGCCGTCCGCTATGCTTGCTCCGTCGATTTTGTATTTCTTCAATATGAAATGCGTTGCCGTAGACAAGACGGCATCGAATCTGGACAACTTTTCGCTGACGAACAACGCCACTTCGCGCAGCGTTCTGCCCTCGATTATTATGCACAAATCATAGGCGCCCGACATAAGGTAAAGACTTTTGACTTCTTCGAATTTACCGATATCAGCCGCTATCTCGTCAAAGCCTTTTTCCGACTTCGGCGCAACCTTGACTTCAATCAGCGCCTGCACGCTGTCCTTGTCCAGCTTTTCCTCGTCGACGATTACGCCGTACTTCAAAATCACGCCGCTCTTTTCCAATTCCGAAACAGCTTTTGCGACCTCGCTTTTGCTCTCGCTCAACATCACGGCAATCTCGCTTGCCGTAACTCTGGCGTCGTGCTGCAATATCTCCAATATCTTCAAAGAAAGCTCTTTCATATCCGTCTCCTATTTGCCGCTCTTGCCCGCAAGCGCAAGCACACCGCCGGCAAGCACGACTTTCTTCAATCTCTCCGTCAGCGAAAGTCTGCATTCGAACGTGCGATTTTTGGTAACATTTCTGACGGTTATAATTTCTCCGTCTTCAATTTGTTTTCTTGCGTCGTCGATTACAAGTTCGTCGCCCGCGTCCGTTTTGTCGTAATCTTTTGCGTCTTCGAACACGAGCGGAAGTATGCCGCTGTTTATGAGATTGTCGCGGTGAATGCGCGCAAAACTCTTTGCTATCACTCCTTTGATTTTCAGATACAACGGCACGAGAGCGGCGTGTTCGCGGCTGGACCCCTGCCCGTAATTGGCACCCGCAACTATAAAACCGCCGCCAGCCGCTTTCGCCCGCTCGGAAAAAGTCGGGTCCACGGGATTCAAGCAATAATCGGACAAATACGGAATATTGGAGCGGTACGGCAAAAGTTTCGCGTTTGACGGCATAATGTGGTCGGTCGTGATATTGTCTTCGCACTTGATTAACACACCTCCCGTCACTTTGGCTTTAAGCTCGGTGTTTATGGGGAACGGTTTTATATTCGGTCCGCGTACGACCTTTACGTCCTCAAAGTCGTCGGGTTTCAAAATCAGATTATCATTTACCGCAAAGCTCGTCGGCATAGGAATCTCTCCGACCTGCGGCATTTCCGACGGGTCGGTCAAATAGCCGTTTACGGCGGTAAATGCCGCCGTTTCGGGACTTACCAGATATACGCTTGCGCTGGCAGTACCCGTGCGGGCATAGAAATTACGGTTGAACGTGCGCACGGAAACGGCATCGGTTTTCGGCGACTGTCCCATACCGATACACGGTCCGCAGGCACATTCAAGCACCCTTGCGCCCGCGTCGAGAATATCGGCAAGAGCGCCGCTTTTCGCAAGCATAGTGAGAACTTGTCTCGACCCCGGACTTATCGTAAGCGAAGTTTCGGGACAAACTTTTCTGCCCTTTAAAATTGCCGCAACTTTCATCATATCGGCATAAGACGAATTTGTGCAAGAGCCTATGCACACCTGGTCTACTTTAATCTTTCCGATATCTTTGACGGGTTTGACGGCATCGGGAGAATGAGGACAAGCGGCAAGCGGTTTCAATGCCGACAAATCTATCGTTACTTCCTCGTCGTACGACGCGCCGTCATCGGCGGCAAGCGGCTTGAAGTCGCACTCTCTGCCCTGCGCCTTCAAAAATGCTCTCGTCTGTTCGTCGCTGGGAAAAACAGACGTCGTTGCCCCGAGTTCCGCGCCCATATTCGTTATCGTCGCACGCTCGGGAACGGTCAGGGTTTTCACGCCCTCTCCGCAATATTCTATTATTTTTCCCACACCGCCCTTGACTGTCAAAAGACGCAAAACTTCTAGTATGACGTCCTTTGCCGACGCATTGTTTTTAAGTTTTCCTTTCAGTTCGACTTTGACGATTTTCGGCATCGTCAAGTGAAGCGCACCGCCGCTCATCGCAACGGCAACGTCCAAACCGCCCGCGCCTATGGCAAGCATACCTATGCCGCCGCCCGTAGGCGTGTGCGAGTCCGAGCCGAGCAGAGTAAGCCCGGGCACTCCGAAACGCTCCAAATGGACCTGATGACAAATACCGTTGCCGGGTTTGCTGACGTATATGCCGTGAGAAAGGGCTACGGATTGAATATACGCGTGGTCGTCGGCATTCTCGAAACCGCTCTGCAACGTATTGTGGTCTATGTATGCAACGGAACGCATAGTTTTGACCTTATCGCAGTTCATAGACTCGAACTGCAAATATGCCATAGTTCCCGTCGAATCCTGCGTCAGTGTTTGGTCGATTCTTATCGCAATCTCTTCGCCCGCCGTCATCTCGCCTTCCGTAAGGTGTGCGGCTATTATTTTTCTTGCCAAATTCATAATGACTTCTCCGCTTTGATAGTTTTCTATATTTTAACGGAAAAGCTATAAAAAGTCAAACGATTAAACCCCGCACAGTTTTTGCACCGAACGCCGCAACTTACACCGTGGCGTTTTCCAACACAAATTTATCGAAGTCCACGCTTTCGACAAAATCCTCGGCTTTGAAAGTCGTGATGTTAAACGAATGAAATCCCCGTATATGATGTTTCAAAATTACGGGAGTCGGTATATCCATTTCGTGGCATATCTCCATAAGATACGCCGAAAACTCTCGTTCGTCATACTTGTCGCCGTTTATGTACATATAATCGGAAATAATTTTGTCGCCCGTCTGCGTCTTTGCCCAAATCTTGAACACCTTCAATTCTCCGTAACGAAATTTACCGTTATATTATACCTCAAACACGGCATTTTTTCAAGCGTTTGGCTTTATTATTCCACCGATTTCAACGCTTCCACCATATCTATCTTTAAAATCTTTCTGGTCATCAAAAGCGTTGCGAGCATCGAGAACGCAAACACCGAAACGACGCAGATTAAAACCACGAGCCACGGCAGATTTATGGGTATTATGACGTTCATACTCGACGTTATCTGCGCCAGCCAATAGAACATTCCGTATCCAAGCGGCAATCCTATCAGACAGCCCAGAATCGTGATGACTATGTTTTCGGCAAAAATAAGTCTGCCCGTCTCTCCTTTTCTATACCCAAGAACCAGCAGCGTGGCAATTTCCCTCGACCGCTCCATAACGTTTATCGACGTTATATTGTATATGACGGTTACGGCAAGCACCGCAGCACCGATTACGACAATGACCACGAAAACGTCCAAAAGTTCCGACATTTTCATAGCCCTCGCGCGAAGTTCGGACTTATCCAATGCGGACTTTATCTCTCCGCCCGCCTCTATTTTTCCACCGTCGGCAAGTCGTGCATATATGAGACCCGTAACGCTTTCCGCGGAAACGCTTTCTATGAGGTCGACTCCCGCATAAACGTTGGGCAAAAGATACTGATAGGATATGTTCGTCACCGTCAGCTCCGCCGCGCGGTACCCGACCGCCGTCACGGTCACCGTATCTCCCTTTTCGACATTCAGTTTTTCGGCCAGATAGTGCGGTAAAACCAAGCTGTCGTCGGTCAGTTCTATTTTCTCCGTCTTTTTGAAATCGGAATACAGATTCACGAAATCGCCGTCGTACGGCACCAGGATTTGGAGTACGTCCGACCGCTCGTCGTTTGCGGATATTGCCGCATTCACCGAAACAACTTTCGTTGCACTTTCGATTTGAGGATATGCCGATACGAATTCGTCCAAATCGTCGATGTCGTTTTGCGCCGTTATCTGCACGTCGTAGCCTATTCTGCCGAGATAGTCGTTGACCGTATAAGAAACGCGGCTTTTAAGATTTACGCCGGTTATCAGCAGTACCATACTTGCAATGACGCCTATGCTCGAAAGAAAAACGCGCATTTTGTTTCTCAACAGATTTCGGAAAATCATTTTCGTTCCGAAAGAAAATCTTTTCCACAATCCGCTCCATTTTTCTATGAAAACCTGTTTGACTTTTTTGCTCGCTTTCGGTCTCATAGACTGCGCGGGATTCTCTTTCAGCGTGCGGCGGCAGGACACCAATGCGGACAACAGCGCCACGGCAAGCGACACGACGATTCCGAGCGCCGCCCAACCCACGCCGACCCCCATAACGAATGGCGGAAGAATGTACTGCGCTCCGAAAGCGAGATAGTAAATATACGGCAACGATAACGCACCCGCAATGCCGCCTATCAAAGAACCGAATATTGCGGCAAAACCGGCATACATAAGATAGCCGAAATACACCTTGCCTTTGCTTACGCCGACTGCCTGCATAACACCTATTTGAGTACGCTGATTGTCGACGATTTTTCCCAGAGATATGAATGTTATGACCGCCGCGACGAGAAAGAACAAAAGCGGCAAAACTATGACGAGGTTGCGTATCTGCTTATACGCCTCTTCAAAACTTTTGTAAGCCGTTCCGTCCTCTTTGACAAACGACATAGCTTCCACGTATACGCCTGCCATTTTGTTTTCCGTATCCAAAACGTTTCCGTCGAATACGTCGAAAATCTCCAAGCCGTCCTTGCTGTCGGCAAGTATCTGGTTATACAGCTTTGTTTCCAGCTCGTCGCGCTTTTGCGTAAAAAGCGGCCGAGGCGACTTGTTTACATAAAAGGATATGGTCGGAGCAATCATATCGGCTTTGTTCAGATATATGCAGGCAAACTCTTCCGCGACTGCCGAACTGTCCGCCGTGTTTACCTTGTAAATAAATTCGGGAGAAATGAACGTTCCCGAAACCGTAAGTTCGAGATATTCCGCATTCTCGGAATCGGGCGAAGTATAAACGACGTTAAAGTTCTCGTAGTCGATTTTTTGAATGTCGTTTCTTGCGTCCGTAGTGGAAAGATACACTTTTTCGGCAGTGCGCTGAAACAGACTGATGCTGCTTCCGACCTGCAAATCGTTGGCTTTTGCGTACGCTGCGTCCACGATGCATTCGCCGTCGTTCGACGGCATTTTTCCGCTTACCATAAGCGGCTCGTTGAATCCTTCCGTCAGCGTGTTCACGACGGCATCCACGCGCGACGTGCCGCCGCCGTGAGTGAAAAACGTGTTGAAGTTATACCGTCCTGCCGCCTTGTTTACGCCGCTGCGCCGCGAAACAAGCTCGACCGCAGACTCTGTGGCAACCAGAAATCCGCCCGTGACGGGCGCAAGTTTCTGTTCCGAATAATAATTTTGCACGAGCTTGTCGACGGTATGAGACGCCTCGCTCATTCCCGCAAAGAAGAAGCAGCCGACCGCGATTACCAGCATCATAGATATGAATTGTCCGAGTCCCCGCCTTATATCCCGAAACAGTTTTTTGAAAATGAAACCCATAATTTTTACCTCCCGAAGGGACGCTCTTACCAATCGATATCGTCTATCGATTGCTTGGTTTCGTTGAGAATAATCTCCTCCACACTGCCGCTTTTGACGCGTATGACCTTATCCGCCATCGGCGCGAGATAAGAATTATGCGTTATAAGAACCACAGTCTTTTTGTATTTTTCGTTTACCTGCTGCAACAGCTTCAAAACCATTTTGCCCGTATTGTAATCGAGCGCGCCCGTCGGTTCGTCGCATAACAGCAGCATAGGATTTTTCGCAACGGCCCTTGCGATGGCGACGCGCTGCTGCTCCCCTCCCGAAAGCTGCGAAGGAAAGTTTTTCGCCCGTTCTTTGAGTCCGACGCTTTCCAGCACGTCTGCGGGATTCAAGTGGTCGGGCGTTACCGATGCGGCAAACTCCACGTTTTCCAATGCATTGAGATTTGCAATCAGATTATAGAACTGAAAGACAAAACCGACTTTCAGACGGCGGTAGTTAGTCAGTTGCTTCGAAGAATACTTTGCGACGTCTTCTCCGTCCACAACGACGCTGCCGCCGCTTGCCTTATCCATTCCTCCGAGGATATTCAGTATCGTACTTTTCCCCGCACCCGACGAACCGAGCACAACGGTAAACTCGCCTTCGCCGATAGTAAAATTCACGTCCTTCAACGCCGTGATTTTCACTTCTCCCATCTCGTAAATTTTCGAGACGTTTTCAAAACGTATGAGCTCCTTTTTTTCCATAACGACCTCCTGCGTAAAGCGCGTCCAAAAAAGAGAAGTTTAATTCTCTTTTATTATATCAGATTTTCCCCGTTTTGTCAATAAGAGATTATATGTTTGAATATGAAAATTATGTGATAACGGGTCGAATACTCTTGACTTTGATTACCCGCGGTGATATAATTTAAAGGTATTTAAAGTCGTTCGTACGACAAACTAAAAAGGAGAATAACTATGAAATTGTTTAAAAAACTTGTAACGGTATTTTTGGCTGTTATGACGATTTTCTGCATCGCGGCTTTTGCCGCCTGCGACTTTACGCAAGTTCCGGAACCGCCTCCCTCACAGGAAAAGCCCGACGGCAGCGAGAATGAAAAACCGGACGGAGAAGAAAAGCCCGAAGAAGAAAAATTGAACATAAACAGCGTCATCGAAGGCATATCCGGTAAGACGCTCGATTATCTCGACGGAAACTTTACGATTGACACAACCGTTCTCGACAAGTTCTGCCAAAGAGAAATGAAAAGCACACTCTCCGGCAAAGCCAAATTCAACGGCGCAGACGGCAACGCGGACATCGTGACGAAAGACACTTACACGGACACCGATTCGCAGGGAAATCCCGTGAACCAAACTCACATCTACCACTCTTTTCTCCGCGATTGGAAAGTCTATCTCTACGGCGCAAATGAAGGCGAAGAGGATATTTTGGAAGAATATCCCGCGGAAAGTTTGGAAGATTACGGCGACGTAAGCGACCATATCTACCCCGCAAACCCCAATCTTCTCGTCAAATATGCCCCGCGGCACAACTATACCCTGCTTATGCTTGCACGCGAAACGGGGAACTACGATATCGAAAACGACAAAATTTCCATAGACGTCAACGCAACATTGTATAACTTAAAAACGGTTATAGATTCTTTCATAGACAATGCGAAGAATACGGATACCGTAGGAAAAATATTGACCGACCCGTTGGTGGTCAACTATTTCAAAGCAGTGCTGAACGTAGCGGACCCTGTGGATTTACCCGAGATTTTGAGTTGGTTCGGCTTGGACGGCAATGAACAGGGACTTATAGATGCACTTATGGCAGTACCAGCCGACGAAAACTCCACCACCTACGAATATTTACTGAAACTCATAAAATCCGACGAAGCGTACGACGCAGTAAATAAATATCTTGCGGAAAATTTTGAAAAAACACTGCCCGCAAAAATCGAAGATATTACTTTGCAATTTATAGCAGACCTCGTTACCGGCGAAGCAAACACCGATTTCGATGAGGTCAAACGTTCTTTGAAGCAAGAGTTCGACGGGCTGTTAAAAGAAATCACCGCAGACAAAGCCGTGTATGAAAGCAACGACTATTTTGCATTCGAAACGGACAACGGAATGTTTATTTCCTGCAAACAATCATTCGAAGTGTCCGACACGGAAATAATATACACCGTAAAAGATAACAAAATCGTTTCCGAAAAGATATCTGGAAACTTAAAAATAATTTACAGCACATTGGATTCGGAAGAGCAACCCGACGACGGCGATAATACGGAAGAAGCGACACCCGTGATTTATTCATTGGAAACCTACAAAATTTCCGCAACGGCGAATTTTCTTACCGAAGCATACACTCCCGTTAAAATTCCAACACAAGCCGCCAACTGAAATTCGACCATACAAAAAGACCGCCTGTATCCGAGCGGTCTTTTTGTTTTTATCGTCAAATCAGATGAAAGAAAAAATCGTTTAAAAAAAGCAGCACGGACAGCACTCCGAGATATATTGCGAAAATGTGGAAACCGCCCTTTCTCACGGCTTTCATAACAAGTTTGATTGCAAAAAAACCGGAAACAAACGATGCAAAAAACACAATCGCAAGACAGAGAATGTTTTGTCCGGCAAACTCGTCGAAGTGACGTATAAGCTCCCCGAGCGCGGAAACGACGATTATCGGGACGCTTAACATAAAAGAAAAGTCCGCGCTCCTTTCGCTGTCCACACCGCAAAAGCGGGCGGCGGAAATAGTTGTTCCGCTGCGCGAAAGCCCAGGAACGACGGCGGCGGCTTGCGACACGCCGACTATAAAGCCCTCGAAAAAGCCTATTTCCCGACCCGCTCTCGGTTTGACGAGTGAAGACAGCACTATCAGAACCGCCGTCGCGGCAAACGCGAACGGCAACAGAGAACCGTCGAACGTCGCCCGAAGAGTGTCCTCGAACAAAAGCACCAAAACGGCAGTTACCGCCGTGGACAATACCAACACGAGCGACGGCTTGGAAAGAGGACGCACAACAGTTTCTTTCAAGCGGGTACGATAAGCTATCGCCACTGCCGCAAGCGTTCCCAGATGCGCCACTATTTCAAAAGCCACGGTCGGTTTATATCCGATTATACGCCCCACCAGCAACAGATGTCCGCTGCTGGATACGGGCAAAAATTCGGTCAAGCCCTGAACCAAACCCAGCAAAAGAGAATACAAAAGTTCCATATTATTATTGTACTGACACCCGTCTGCGTTTAGAAGAGAACTTTCACCGATTGATACCGTATCAGCGTATATTCGGCGCAGTTTTAAAACATACTAACCGTAACAAAAATAAAAAGGAGAACTTTGTTAATGGAAACTACTTACCATTCGTCCGAAAGAGCAAGTTTTTTCACCTTTTTTTGGACGGTATTTCTCACAACCGCGCTCGGCGTTTTGATTACCTGGCTGTGCGGCGCGTATGTCTATGACTTCGCACGTCCCGGCTATGTTTTACCCGCCGCGGCAATGTTCAGCTTGGACGCCGCCGCCCGACTCGTTTTCGGGTTCAGCCTTTACCTCACGCTTAAAGCAAGCGAAAGAGAAGGCGCGTCTCCGATGGCACGTACGGCTTCGATAACGCTGTGGATAATAGCATACTCGATGAGCATACTGATTCTTCCCGCATTGTTCGTATTTAAATGGCAGCTGTTCTCGTTTATATGGCTGCTCGGCATAATCGGAGTAACGACAGCACAGTTCATTGTGAACTTCTATGTTTCTATCGGCTCGGCAGTGACTGTTCTTCCCTATTGGGCAATGGTCATTTACGGCGCAATCGTCTGCTTTATGCTCATATAATATAGAAGCGAAAAAGAGCGCGATTTGAGTTTCGCGCTCTTTTGTTATACGCTCTTTACTGCTTTCGACGTCTCGACTTCATCTTTAATATCGGGAAATGAAACTTTGTCTGCAATGCGCCAAGTTTCGTTTAAAGTCAGTATTTCTCCCGTGCGCAAAACCCGCATAGGAGACAACCATTCCGCTTCGATATATCCGCGCCCGCTGTAACATTCGAAATTGCATCCGAAATCGGGAAATTCCCCTTCCGCGCCGTACTGCGACTCCATAACAAAAGCCTGGTCGTGATTGAAATAAACGCATTTCTTTTCCGCGGAAGTAAATCCGAATTTCAACGGCGGTACGGGTTTGTCCTGCGGCGTGACGGCGATATACTTGCTTCCCCAATATATGCGCTCGTCGTTCATATCCGAATAAGACCACAGCGATACGGCTCTGTTTGCGACAAGACCAGTATCGGGACAATCCGTGGGAACTACGAGACTGCCGCCCGAAACAAGCTGCGTTATTCCCCACGCCGCAAATTTCACGTCGAAAAGATTTCTGTTTTCTATGATGTTCGACACCGTGAGAACACCGTCGGCAAGCGTCAGTTTCATTGCTCTGCGAGTTGCCGTTTCTTTTTCGAGCGGTGCGGTCACGGTCACGAAATTGTCGCCGCAAACCACTTCGCACTCGTTGTTGTCCGCAATATAATTTCGGTCGGAACGCTCCGGCGCGTGCCAAGTCCTGTGTCCTCCGTAAAAAGCAAATTCGTCCTTGCCGAATTTTTTACCTGCCGCACCGTCGTCCACATACAGGTGATTCTTTCCCTGCGGCATACCGAAAAACAGTATTCTCGGACCGAAATCCGCGCTGACGATTGCTTCCGCTTTTTCGTCGGCGATTTTCACGCAGTTCTTCCAACCGCGAAAACTAACCTTTTCTATTTTTACAGTCATAACCTTTTTGAATTTCTCCCGACCCTTAAATAAACAGTCATCTAATATCCCAGTCCGTCGTCGTCCCCGTCGTCGGCGGAGAGAATATCCGCCGCCGTGCGCTCCTGCGGCGCGTATTCTTCCGCGCCGTCGAAATTACCCGTTTTGTCGACGGGAGGCGCAGACTTTTCCAACTGTGCGGTGGCTTTGCTGTTGTCCACGTCCACGAAACTGACATATTTGCCCACCCACCGCATTTCCACGGAACCGGGTTCGCCGTTTCTGTGTTTTGCGATTATAAGTTCGACCTTATCCCGCACCGCCGCATCCACCGACGTATCCGTCATATCGTGCTCGCGGTAAATAAACATAATGATATCTGCGTCCTGCTCTATCGCTCCCGACTCGCGCAAGTCCGACATCTGCGGTCGGCGATTCGTACGCTTTTCCACTTCGCGCGACATCTGCGACAGCAACAGTATGGGCACGTCAAGTTCGCGTGCGGCAATCTTCAATGTTCGCGTTATTTCGCTAATCTCCAATTGACGGCTTTCCACGCGCTTGCCCGTCGTCATCAACTGCAAATAGTCTATCATAACGACGTCTAGTCCCTGTTCACGTTTCAGCCTGCGGCAACGCGACAACAGCTCCATAGGCGTAGTCTGTGCCGAGTCGAATATGTATATCTTCGATTTATCCAACCGTGCTTTTGCTTCGGCAAGCCGCTTCCATTCGGCGGCCTCCAATGTACCTGCATTGACCCTCGTCATATCCACTTTCGCAACAGAACACAACATACGCTTGACAAGCTGCTCGGCAGGCATCTCCAACGAAAACACGGCGCAAACATACGGCTTTACGTTGCCCGACTCCGTGCGCCTTTCCCTGTTCATAGCGACGTTTTGTATTATATTCATACCGATACTCGTCTTGCCTTGTCCCGGGCGCGCGGCTATCAATATGAGGTCGCTGCGCTGCAATCCGTTCAAACGTCTGTTCAAAGAAGCAAAGCCCGTCGGTATTCCCCGCATAGCTTTCGGGTCGGCGGCAAGTTTTTCCAAACGGTCGAGCACGCTGTTTGTCGCCACTTGTATGTCTTTCATTTCGCCGCTGTCGTTTTCTCCCGACAAATCGAAAATTTCCTTTTCGGCAACGTTCAAAGCCTCGTCGTCGGGGTCGCCCGTATAGGCGATATCAATCATCTTGTTTCCCGTCGCGATTATTTTGCGCAGTTTGGCATTCTTTTTGACGATACCCACATAGTGCTTGAAATTTGCCGCGGACGGCATTTCTCCCGCTATGTCCGTCAAGTATGCAACTCCGCCGCAATTCTCCAATTCTCCCATTTCTTCGAGCTGTTGGACAAGCGTCACCAAATCCACGGGAGCGTTGCGATATGCGACTGTGCGCATCGCGTCGTACACGGTGGTATGCGCGCGAAGATAAAAGTCTTCCGGTTCCAGCATAGGAAAAATTTCCTGCGCCGCCTTGTCGTCGACGAGAATACAGCACAAAACAGCCTTTTCTGCGGCAATATGCTTCGGCATTTCCCTTGCTTTCAGGTTGGGATGATTCTTATTAACGTCCTCTTTCTTCGTCGGCATAAAGACCTCCTGTCGTCAAACAACTTTCGTATAAAAACGCAAACGGCAATTACAAACCTTTGGCGCGGGCGGCTGCCTTTGCTCGCTGCTCCGCATTCAAAATCTTTTTTCTCATACGCAAAGACTTCGGAGTGACTTCCAAAAGCTCGTCGTCGGCAATGAATTCGAGACACTGTTCCAAACTCATAACTTTATACGGCACGAGTCGCAAAGCGTCGTCGCTTCCCGATGCGCGCGTATTTGTGAGATTTTTTCTCTTGCAGACGTTGACCACAATGTCGTCGCCTTTCGGATTTTCTCCGACAACCATTCCGTTATAGACCGCAACGCCTGCGCCTATAAACAGGTTGCCGCGTTCCTGTGCGTTGAATAATCCGTAAGTTATGGACTCTCCCGTTTCGTATGCTATAAGCGAGCCGAACGGGCGGCGTTCTATTTCTCCGCGATAAACGTCATACTTGTCGAATGCCGAAGTCATAACGCCCTCGCCTTTCGTGTCGGTCAAAAACTCCGATTTATACCCGAACAGTCCGCGCGACGGAACGGAAAACTCCATTTTCATTCTGCCGCCGACCGGCGTCATTGTCACGAGTTCACCCTTTCTGACGCCCATTTTTTCCATAACGGTTCCGACGTTTTCTTCCGGCACATCCACTATAAGCTTGTCTATCGGTTCGAGCTTCACGCCGTCTTCTTCTTTGTAAAGCACTTTCGGCATCGATACCTGAAATTCGTATCCTTCCCTTCTCATATTTTCTATGAGTATGGACAAGTGCATTTCGCCTCTTCCGCAAACCACGAAGGACTCCGAAGTGTCCGCATCCGTAACGCGAAGCGAAACGTCTTTCACCGTCTCTTTATTCAACCTCGCGCGCAAATGACGGCTGGTAACGAACTTGCCCTCTCTGCCTGCGAACGGACTGTCGTTGACGGAAAAAGTCATCTCCACCGACGGCTCGGAAATCTTCGGGAATTCTATCGGCTCGACTGCGGAAATATCGCAAAGAGTATCGCCAATCGTAACGCCGTCCACGCCGGAAACGCAGACTATGTCGCCCGCCTCCGCTCTGTCGCAGGCAATACGGTTCAACCCTTCGAAAGTGTAAATATTCGTAACTTTCGCGCGCGTGACTTTGTCTGCATTGTGATAGTTGCACACGGCGATGGGCATATTCTGTTTCAACACGCCTCGCTCTATTCTTCCTATGCCTATCGTTCCCACGTAATCGGAATAATCGAGAGCGGAAATCAAAAGCTGCACCGGCGCTTCGGTATCGCACGGCGGCGCGGGGATATGCCGCACTATCGTTTCGAACAGCGGTATCAAATCCTCGCCCTGCTCGCCTTGCACGAGAGACGCCGTACCGTTTCTGCCGCTGCAATAGACAATGGGACTGTCGAGTTGTTCGTCAGTCGCGTTTAACTCCATCAAAAGTTCCAAGACTTCATCCACGACTTCTTTTACTCTCGCGTCGGGACGGTCGGTCTTGTTCACGGCGATTATGACTTTGTGTTTGAGTTCCAGAGCCTTGCTCAAAACAAAACGTGTCTGCGGCATAGTTCCCTCGTATGCGTCCACGAGCAGCACGACGCCGTTCACCATTTTGAGTATGCGCTCGACCTCTCCGCCGAAGTCCGCGTGTCCCGGAGTATCGACGACGTTTATCTTATAATTTCCGTATTTGACGGACGTATTTTTTGCGAGAATGGTTATACCGCGCTCGCGCTCCAAATCATTGGAATCCATAACCCGTTCCGCCACGACCTGATTGGAGCGGAAAGCTCCGCCCTGTTTCAGCATCTGGTCTACGAGCGTTGTTTTGCCGTGGTCGACGTGCGCTATTATAGCGACGTTTCTTATCTGTGTGTTTGTCATTTAGTCTCCGTTATATTTGTCAAAATCTGAATCCGCCGTCGTTATATCCGCTCGGCAGATTGTCTTTGTTTTTGTTTTCGTCAAACGGGTCGTAAGGGAACATATCCTTGTCGCTCGGTTTGACTTTCTTCTTTTTCTTCGTTGTGGCAAGCAATATCAGTCCTACCGTCAGTGCGCCGATTGCTATTATGGTAATATACCAACCGTAGGCGTTCGGCGACAAATAACTGTAAGTCAGCGTTAATTCCTCGTCGTCGAGCAATCTCTCGAAGCGGTAGAATTTCGAGCCGTTTATTCTCACGGTTTCGCCGGAAGAGAACCCGACCGACCCTGCGGGAATACTGTAACTGACGGACAGCAAGTCGAGGTTTGCTCCTTCGAGAGCGGGAAAAGCCTCCGTAAGCGCGGGCAAAACCGTAAACGAACCGCCGCCGACATTTATTTTTATCCCGTACTTAATTATGCTCATAAGCGAGCCTTCGCCCTCTTTGGCACCGTCGTATTGCGCGCGGTAGCCGTTGAAAGGATTGGACGCCGTTATCACGGTTTCGTAAACGTAAAAATAATTTTTGCGTTCCACTTTGTAATTTTCGTCCGTTTCGCCGTCGTCCTCCTCGTCGTAAAACGAAGGGTCGAATACTCGCTCGTAGTTCATAACGAAATATCCGTCCACGGTGGCTTCGGAAACATATTCGAAACGGCTTCCGTCCTTGAATCCCATATTCTCGGTCAGAACTCTTACCCATTCGGACACCGTCCAACGCTCTTCCCTCGAATAAGGCTTAAACGCCGCCGTGCGCTCTATGTCGTTGCGCTTTTCAGTGCTTACCGATATACACAATTCGTAGTGGTAGAGTTCGCCGTCGGAATAGGACACAAGGTCTATTCCCGCCGCGCCGCAACCGACGAAAACACACGAAACGAACAACGATAAAACAGCCGCTATGAGAATTTTACCTGCTTTTTTCAAAAGACACCTGCCTTTAAATTGCTTATTTCAACTCTTTGAGTTGCGCCAACGTATCGGCGAATTCCTTCATTGCGACTTCGTAAGGCTGCGCCGTCTTTAAGTCTACGCCCGCAATCTTCAAAATCTCGTACGGAGAATCCGTACCTCCTGCGGAAAGGAATTTCTTATAATTATCGACTCTTTTGCCGTCCTTTAAAATGCCGTTGGCTATATTGACCGCACTCGTGATTCCCGTAGCATACTTGTAGACATAAAACGCCGTATAGAAATGCGGGATTCTCGCCCACTCGTAACGTATTTCGTCGTTATGCGTAACACCGTCGCCGTAATACTTTTTGTTCAACTCATAGTACATATCGGACAACGACGCGGGCGTAAGCGGCTGCCCGTTCAAATCCATTTCGTGCGCGTTCTTTTCGAACTCCGCAAACATAGTCTGACGGAACAGCGTCGTGCGGAACATATCGAGATAGTAACTCAAAAGGAATTTTTTGAGTTTGACGTCCTTGGTTTCTCCCAAAAGATACTTCAAAAGCAATACTTCATTGACGGTGGACGCGACTTCCGCGACGAATATCGCATATCCCGCCTGCGAGTAAGGCAATGCGGAATCGGAATAATACGAGTGCATTGCGTGTCCGAGCTCGTGCGCGATTGTAAAGACGTCGTGCGTGGTACGCGAATAGTTTAAAAGTACGAACGGATGCGTTCCGTAGCAGCCCGATTGGTATGCGCCGCTTCGCTTGTTTTCCGTCTCGTACACGTCCATCCAGCGCTCGCTGCGTGCGCGGCAAAGCAACTTTTGGTAATCTTCTCCGAGCGGCTTCAAACCTTTTTTGACAAGTTCGAACGCCTCTTCGAAATCCAACGACAAATCCGCGCCCTCGACAAGCGAAACGTACATATCGTACATATTCAATTTTCCGCCGAGCTGTTCTTTGCGATAGCGCACATAATCGTGAACGACGGAAAGATTTTCCGAAACGTGTTCAATCAGATTGTCGTAAACCTCGGGCGGTATGTCGCCCATATACAGAGCCTGTTCGAGCGGCGAAGAAAAGCCGCGCGCTCTGGCATAGAAATTGTCGTGCTTGACGGAACCCGTATAGTTCGTCGCAATCGTATTTATAAGACTCTTGACTGCGCCGTACATACCTTGAAACGCTCCCTTTCTGACACTGCGGTCTTTGGAAGCCAACAAAAAGGAATACTTGCCGTGCGTGAGTTGCACTTTCTTGCCGTCTTCGCCTTTGACTTTCGGAAGCGGCAAATCGACGTTGTCGATTGCCGAGAACGTATTCTGAAAATACCCGAGGCTTTCCTGCGCCATAGCCAAAAGTTTTTCGCCCTCTTCGCCCAAGATATGAGCCTTGACGCGCAGAATCTGTTTGAGCATATACGAATACTCTTTCAGTTCGGGTGCGGCGACGTACTCTTTGAGTTTTTCTTCGGGCAATGCGGAAAGTTCCGGTTCCATAAACGCAAGCGAAGAAGATAGCGCGATATACAGCGACATAGCCCTGTCGGACATTCCGACGTATTTGTCATTCGACACATCTTCGTCCTTGCGCATATGCGCATAGCCGTAAAGCCGCTCCGCTTTCAAAGACAGCGCATCCACAAGCGAGAGAAACTCTTTAAGCGTCGCTTTATCTCCGAGTTTGCCGCGGTATTCGAGCGGTCTTTCCGCATCTTTTGCCAGCTCGGAATATTCCTCTTCCCATTTCGAATCGGTTTCGTAAATGTCTTCCAATTTCCATTTGTCTTCAATCTTGACTTCGTCTCTTCTCATAATATGCAGAGCCTCCTGTTTTTATATGATACGCCTGCGGCGTCAGTTTTTATTGCTGTGCAGCGGTGCGGGAATATGTCCGCCGCGATTTATGAATTTGGCGGGCGAATACGCGCTTACGTTCATTACGGGCGCGGTGCCGAGCAGTCCGCCGAAGTCGATTTCGTCGCCCACCTTTTTGCCGACCGCGGGAATAATTCTTACCGCCGTCGTCTTGTTGTTTACGACGCCTATCGCACACTCGTCCGCAATAATCGCAGATATAACCTCCGCGCTCGTATCGCCGGGTACGGCAATCATATCCAAGCCCACGGAACAGACTGCGGTCATAGCTTCCAATTTTTCAATCGACAGCGCATTTTTTCTGACGGCATTTATCATTCCTATATCTTCCGACACGGGAATGAACGCACCCGACAGACCTCCGACGGAGTCGGACGCCATTATGCCGCCTTTTTTGACTGCGTCGTTCAACAGCGCGAGACAAGCCGTAGTGCCCGCCGCACCGACGCTTTCCAAGCCCATTTCTTCCAAGATGTGAGCCACGGAATCTCCCACTTTCGGCGTGGGCGCAAGAGACAAATCGACAATACCGAAACCCGCGCCGAGACGTTTCGCCGCCTCGCGTGCGACAAGCTGTCCCACTCGCGTTATTTTAAAAGCCGTTTTTTTGACGGTTTCCGCAACCGTCGTGATATCGGCGTCTTTGACTTTTTCCAACGCGCATTTCACGACGCCGGGCCCCGACACGCCGACGTTTATGACGGCGTCGCCCTCTCCGCAGCCGTTGAATGCGCCTGCCATAAAGGGATTATCTTCGACGGCATTGGCAAACACCACCACTTTACCGCAGCCGAAGCTGTCGGAAAGACGGGCAAGCTCGGTTATTTTCCTGCCCATAATACCTATCGCGTCGAGATTTATTCCGCTCTTCGTGGACGCGACGTTGACTGAACAGCACACTTTGCCCGTACCCGCGATTGCTTCCGGTATCGTGTCCAAAAACCGCCGCTCGCCGTCCGTCATAGCCTTTTGCACGAGAGCGGTATAACCGCCTATGAAATCTATTCCCGTTGCCTCGGCGGCTCTGTCCATAGCTTTGGCTATTTCCGTATAACCGCCGCTCGCCGCTCCTATCAAACTCACGGGAGTGACGGAAACGCGTTTGTTCACAATCGGCACACCGTATTCTGCGGCAATGTTTTCTCCCACTTCCACAAGTCTGCCCGCTTTTCGCACTATCTTTTCGTATACTTTGTCCGCAACCTTTTTTGCGCTCGTGTCGATACAGTCGAAAAGCGACAACGCCATCGTTATCGTTCTCACGTCGAGATTCTGCGAGTCAATCATACCGATTGTTTCGAATATTTCACTTGTATTCAGCACCTGACTTTAAAACCTCCCGTGCCACGATTGCCGTAAATGCCGTAATTCTTCGCCCGCTTGAATCAGATACGGTGCATACAATTGAAGATGTCTTCGTGCTGCACCCTGACATCCAAGCCGATTTTTTCGCCGACGGCTTTGAGGCGGGAATTTATTTGAGCAATGGTCTGCGAGCTTTTCGACACGTCGGTCATCATTATCATAACAAAATAGTTCTGCATAAGCGTTTGAGAAATATCCTCTATGTTCACGTCCAAAGCGGCAAGTTCCTTGCTTATTTCCGAAATAATGCCCACTCTGTCGTGTCCGAGCACCGTTACGATTGCTTTCATAAAAAACTCCTTTTTTCCTAATATAAATTATAACACTTGTTTACGCCAAACGCAAACGTTTCGCAGACGTAATCACGATTTAACCGACAACCTTTATTTTGCTGCCTTCCGATTCCGTCGCGCTTTCGACAACCAACTTGTCGGGGATAAGCTCGCTCAACTCGTTGCGATGCGTCACAATTCCGACCAGCGTCTCTTTCGACAGCGAACGCAACGCGCGTTCCACGACGCCTATCGCATCCTCGTGCAAAGTCCCGAAGCCCTCGTCCAAAAACAGAAAATCGAATTTCAATCCCGACGTATTCTTTGCCGCAATGCTTTTCGACACGGCTATCGCAAGCGCCAGCGACGCCAAAAATGTTTCGCCGCCCGAAAGCGTTTTCACGCTGCGTTTCAGGTTGCCCGCGCGAAAATCCATAACATAAAAATCCGAATCGCCGCCGTCGTAACCGAGCGTATAACAGCCGCCCGACATTCTCGAAAGATATTCCGACGCATCCACGCAAAAATCTTCCATGTACTCCTGCGAAATAAATTCCAGAAAGGCATCTCCCTTAAACATCTTCATAAGCTGCGACAGCCTGTCCGCTTGCGCCGAAAGTCTGCGTTTTGCGCTTTCCTTTTCTCTTTTGACCGCAAGTTCTTTCTCGTCGGCTTCTATGCCGATTTTCAGCGTGCTTATCAGCGTGCGCGTTCCGTCCCGCCTGTCCTCCGCGTCTTTCAGCAAGCATTCGCATTCTCTCGCCTTTTTGTCGTCGGGTTTTTCGCACTTCCTGCTTTTCGCGCTTTCGGCACAGGACTCGTATGCGCCGAGCGCAGACGCCTTTTCGGCAATCAATCTTTTATGAATGCTTTCTCTTTCTTCGATATTCTTTTTGAATTCGTCGTACCTCTTTTGCGAAAGCTCCGTATCCGCTTTCGCCGCAGTCAAAGCGGATTCGTATTTTTCAAAATCTGTCAAACTGCCCAATTGCGCCGTCAATGATTCGCAAGCCGTTTTCAGCGTGCCGCCTTCGCTCGCCAAACTTTTAAGTTCCGCTTCCGCTTTTTCCGCATTCAATTCCGTCAAGCGCCTTTGTTCCGTCTCGAAAGACGCCGTCGTTTGGGCAAGTTCTTTCAACACGCTTTCGCCCGCTTTGAAATTCTCGTTCACCTTCGCCCCGACGTTTTCTGCGACTTTGCCTCCGCAAACAGGACAGACGTCGCCGTCTTCGAGTTGCAGTTTTATCGCCGCCGCGGAATTCATAAGACGATAATTCCCGAGCAGCTCCGCAACGGCCGCCGCGGAAGAATTTTCTCCGACGCTTATTCCGTAATTTTTACACGCCGTCGCAAGTTCGGCAATCCTGTCGCGTTTTGCCGTCAGCGCGCTTCTTATGCCGTCGTACTCGGTTTTCAATTTCTCGTATGTTTTGAATGCTTTCTTATATTCGGCTCTTTTTTCTTCCAACTTTGCGCGCATTTCAAAAAGCCGTACGACATTTTCTTTTTGCGCTTCGACGGAAACCTGTTTTGCCTTTGCCGCCGCAACGCTTAAAGCCAGCTCGTTCGATTTGCGGTCGTCTTCTTGGCTTTGCGCGCTTCTCTTCTCGAACTCGGTCAATTTGTCGACCTTCTCTTTCAGCGCCTTTTCAGCCTCCGTAAGGGCCATTGCCGCCTTTTCGTAATCGGCGTATGCCGCGGCTGCTTTATTGAACTTGTCTTTGTCTTTTTTTAATTCCGCAATGGTTGCATCCAGCTCTTTCTCCGTCTTTCGAGCTGCTTTCAATTGCTTGTTTTTATCGGCGATTGACGCTGCCGTCAATTCTTTTTTGTTTTCCAGATAATCGTCGAGAGCTTCGATTTCTATGTTCAATTCATTCTTTTTGCCCGACGCTTTTTTGTGCAAATCGCGGTATTTTTCCAGCTTGAACAAATTGCCGACAAGTTCCGTTCTGTTCTTTTTCGTCGCTTTAAGAAACTCGCCGTATTTTCCCTGTTGCAGCACTATGACTTTTGTGAAGTTCTCTTCGTCCA
The DNA here is from genome assembly GCA_910588155.1 of uncultured Christensenellaceae bacterium. GTDB lineage: Bacteria > Bacillota > Clostridia > Christensenellales > Pumilibacteraceae > MGBC157735. Next base: position 51,447 of record CAJUPB010000008.1, on the reverse strand, counting down.
GACCGACAAGCTCCGTCGTCGCAGCCGTCACTTTATCGCCGCCGTCGCACAAAACGGCGCCGGAAGAAATGTCGATAAGCTGCGCTCTGCTGCTGCGGTTTTTTGCCCTGTAAAACGTTCTCGTCACGCGATACGATTTTTCCTCGCCGCCTGCAAAAACCTCGAAATCAAACTCGATATAGCCCTTTTCGCTCTTTATGTTGACGTATTCGTCGATTTTCAAACCGTCTTTTTTATTGCCGTACAGCGCCAGCACGATACTGTCCAAAATCGTGGTTTTGCCCGCGCCCGTCACTCCGCAGATTACGAAAATTTTGCTCTTTTCCATCAAAGCGAAATCAATCGTCTGTCTTTCCGTAAAACTCTTGATTCCCTCTATCGACAGCCTCAAAGGTTTCATAATTCCTCCTTTTCGAACAGCGCCATAAACTCTGCCGTAAGTTCTTCGGGAGCGCTTTCACCGCCGTTCAAATTTCGGTAATACTCTTCGAAAAGTTCACGCGCACTTTTGTGCGCTCTGCGCGCCGCCTCTCTTTTTACTCCCTGCGGCACTATCTCCAACTGCACGAGCTTGCCCGCCTTTTCCAATCGTACGGTCTGCGACGCGGAAAGCGGAACGGCACAATCGTAAACAAGTTTCACAAAGTTGTCCCCGGCTTCTTCGATTGCCGCAAATGCCGCATCGAAACCGTTTGCTTCGACCGTAACGAGCTTCTTCCCCGATACAAGCGGTATATGCTTCGTTTCTTTTGTGACCGTATCAAACAGAATGACCTCTTTCTTTTCGTGACCGTCAAACGCATAGTTTAATATGCTGCCGCTGTAAAAAACGTTGTGGGTCAGTTTCATAGGTCTGTGAATATGTCCGAGCGCGGCATAGTCGCATTTCGGCAGAACGGACAGCGGAAGCATTTTCGCCGAACCCAATTCCCTCTCCTCGCCCGTAAGCGACCCCGTCATAAAGAGGTGGGCAACCAAAATGTTGCACCCGTCGGGAGAGAAAACATCGAAAGTACGCTCGCTCAAAACTTTTGCGCAATAAGCCGCAAAGTCCTGTGCAGGCGGGTCGCCTTTTCTCGACTCGGTAAGATACGGACAGAGAGCGAGATTCAGCCTTTCGCCGCCTTTACGGTATATTATTCCGCCCTCTTTCGCCTCCACGCTTTCGCACGACAGGTCGGAACAGTCGAAACCGCCGCACAGAAGTATGCCGCTGGCTTTCGCCAGCGTATCGGGGGCTTTGAGCCTTTCTCCGTCATCGTGATTTCCCGCGATTGCGACCACAAGACAATGCCGCGACAAATCGAGAGCGGCGCGATAGAAAATCTCCTCCGCTTTTGCGGGAGGCACGGATACGTCGAAAACGTCGCCTGCGATTAAGAGAACGTCAACCGCGTTGTCCTCGACGATTTTTTCTATTTCTTTCAAGACCTCTTTTTGCTCGTCCGTTCGGTCAAACGGCGCAAGTCGCTTTCCGAGATGCCAATCGGAGGTATGTAATATTTTCATAGTTTTTCCCTTCTTATGCTTTGCGTCGATTTTCGAAACGCAATCGGCTTACTGTGATTGACATTATAACACTTTAAATGCTATAATGTCAATACTTCAACTTCGAGGATAAAACAATGTTTACACGATTATCGCGGGAAACAGCCGAAAGCGGAAAACTGTACGTAGACGGCGTGTTCATAACTCAATATCTGCCGTTTGCACCCGAAAATTACGTCAAGGTATATCTTTGCGGACTTTGCGCCGCCCAAGGTATCGCCGACGCGCAAACACCCGAGAAATTGGCGGTTTTGGCGGGAACGGATGCGGAAACCGTATCGAAAGCTTTTGCATACTGGGAAGAGAACGGGCTTGTCGCAACGAAAAGCGGCGAAGAATCCTACGTCGAATATCTTCCCGTCGTGCCGCTGTCCAAACAGATACGCAAATACTCGAAAGAGAAGTTCCGCGGGTTCAACGACCAATTGCACGCCCTTCTGCCCGACCGCAACTTTCTGCCCAACGAGTACAACGAATACTACTATCTTATGGATACCCTGCGCATAGAAGTGGAAGCAATGCTTATGATAATCGGGTATTGCAAACAGATTAAGGGCGATAAAATCCATACGTCTTACATACTTGCGGTAGCACGCAAATTTGCCGAAGAAGGCTGTCTGACATATGAAAGCGTGTCCGAAAAAATAAACGAATACGACTTCCAATACCGCGATTTGACAGCCGTGTTGAAGGCGTTGAAATTGAAACGCAAGTCCGAACCGGAAGACAGCCGGCTGTACGGCAAGTGGACGAAAACTTTCGGATTCAAGTCGGAAACAATCATACACGTGGCGAAAAATATTATAAAGCGCGGCGGTATGGAGGGTTTGGACCGAGTGCTTTCCAAATACTACGAACTGCGTCTCTCCGACGCCGACGCCATTGACGAATACGAAATCAAGCGCAAAAAGCAATACGAACTTATGGGCGAAATATTGCATCGACTCGGGCTAAATTACGACAGGTTGGACTCCGTCATAGAAAACTATCTTTTGAAATGGCAGTCTCTCGGCTTCACCGACGATACTCTCGTCACGATAGCGACATACTGCCTGACCGCAAATATGAGAACGTTGGAAAGTATGAACGGCGCCGTCACGGGCTTTCACCGCAAAGGACTGCTGTCTGCCGCAGACATCGACGCTTTCGCCACTCTCGGCAGAGACGTCGGCGATTTGCTGACCGCGCACGGCGTTGTATGCGCTATGGACGTCGGCGAAAGAAACACGTTTTACAAGTGGAAACGTCAGTGGAATATGAGCGACGAAATGATTGCGCTTGCCGCCGATAAAGCGGCGGGCAAAAAATATGCGGTATCGTATGCCGACTCCATTCTCGCAAAATGGTTTGACGCGGGATTAAAGACCGCCGAAGAAGCCGAGCGGGCTTCGTCGTTTTCCTCTCCCTCTCAACCGACCCGCACATACAGTGCGGAAGAGCTGGAAGCTATGTTCAAAAAGCTGGACGACGACAAAAAGCTGGACGCCGCCGCAGACCTCAAAAAGAAACTTATGGACACGGATTCGGCATTCTACGAGAACGAACGCGCATTGCGCCTGGCGAATATTGCGATTGCCCGCGGCGAAGACGTCGACTTGACCGCCATAATGAAGGAACGCGAAAAAATTCTTGCCGCCCACGGACTCACGGAAGCCGACCTCGACCCCGACAAAGCATAAAAAAATCGGTTTTTTTGTGAAAACCGCCCCTCAAATTGTTGACTTAAAGAGGCGGTTTTTTTATAATGTAATTACTTTAACACGATAAAGCGATTAAAGAATTTATTTTATCTTTAAGGAGGATAAAAAAATGTCTTACGTAAGCGAAACGCTGGAACAGCTAATCGCAAAGAATCCCGGCGAAGCGGAATTTCACCAAGCCGCAAGAGAAGTGTTGGAATCTCTCGAACCTGTCATCGATGCCAACCCCGCCTACCGCAAAAATGCGATTTTGGAACGCATTACGGAACCCGACAGACAAATTATGTTCCGTGTGCCTTGGATAGACGACAAAGGCGTGGCGCACGTAAACCGCGGCTTTCGCGTCCAATTCAACAATGCAATCGGACCGTATAAGGGCGGGTTGCGTCTTCACCCCTCGGTAACTCTCGGAACAATCAAATTCCTCGGTTTCGAACAGATTTTCAAAAACAGCCTTACCGGACTCCCGATAGGCGGCGGCAAAGGCGGTTCCGACTTCGACCCGAAGGGAAAATCCGACAGAGAAGTATTCGAGTTCTGCCGTTCGTTTATGACCGAACTTTACAAATACATAGGCGCAGACGTTGACGTTCCCGCAGGCGATATAGGCACAGGCGCGCGCGAAATCGGATTTATGTACGGAACATACAAGAAGATTACGGGTCTTTACGAAGGCGTCCTCACGGGCAAAGGTCTCACTTACGGCGGTTCGCTTGCACGTACGGAAGCGACGGGTTACGGACTGCTTTACCTGACGCAGGCAATGCTGGAAGCGCACGGACAGTCTCTCAAAGGCAAGACCGCGGCAATCTCCGGCGCGGGCAACGTCGCAATATATGCCGCGGAAAAAGCAACCGCTCTCGGCGCAAAAGTCGTCACTATGTCCGATTCAAACGGCTGGATATACGACAAGGACGGAATCGACCTTGCCGCCGTCAAAGAAATCAAAGAAGTCAAGCGCGCAAGACTGACCGAATATAAGAACTACCGTCCCAAATCGGAATATTCGGCAAGCGGTCACGTTTGGCAGGTCAAATGCGACGTGGCTCTCCCCTGCGCCACCCAAAACGAATTGAATCTCGACGATGCGAAAGCTCTCGTCAAAAACAAATGCACGGCGGTAGCCGAAGGCGCGAATATGCCGACGACGGCGGAAGCAACGGAATACCTCATCAAAAACGGCATTCTGTTTGCTCCCGGCAAAGCCGCAAATGCAGGCGGCGTGGCAACGTCGGCTTTGGAAATGAGCCAGAACAGTCAGCGTTTGAATTGGACTTTCGAAGAGGTCGATACAAGACTGCACGGCATTATGGTCAACATATACCGTCAGGCGGCGGCTGCTGCGGAAAAGTACGGTCATAAAGACAATCTCGTAGTCGGAGCCAACATAGCGGGCTTTACCAAAGTTGCCGATGCTATGCTCGCGCAAGGTATTCAATAAACAAAAATTTGACGATCGATAAAAAAAGGAGTTTCTTTCGAAACTCCTTTTTTGATGATTTGTAAAAGTTATAACAAATTTACTTCATTTCGGCGGTTGCGCCTGCTTCCTTGAACTTGTTCACGAGTTCGGTTGCCGCTTCTTTGCTCAAACCTTCTTTTACGGTGGAAGGCGCTCCGTCTACGAGAGCTTTCGCCTCGCCGAGTCCGAGACCGGTAGCCTCTCTCGCAACCTTGATGACCGCAATCTTGTTTGCACCGATTTCTTTCAGCACAACGGTGAATTCGGTCTGCTCTTCCTCTGCGGGAGCTGCCGCACCGCCTGCCGCGGGAGCGGCAACAGCCATAGCGGCTGCGGAAACGCCGAACTCTTCTTCAATCATTTTCACGAACTCGTTGAGTTCGAGAACGGTCATACCCTTTACTTCTTCCAACAGTTTTTTCAAATCTGCCATTTTAAAATATCCTCCGATTTATTTTGTTTTCCGACATTTGTGTCGGCGCCTGAATTTTCCTGTTTCTTCTTCTACGCATTTAAGCGTTCTTTTTTGCAACTTCGCTGACGGCGACTGCGAGCGAACGCATCGGCGACGTGAGCAAGCCGACGAGCTGCGACAAAAGCGTCATCTTCGACGGAATGTTCGCAACTGCGGCGATTTGTTTTTCGTCCATTATGTTGCCTTCGACAACTCCGCCTTTCAGCTTCGTCTTATTGATTTTTTTCGCGTTCTCCGAGAGAAGTTTTGCCGGAGTTACGGGGTCGTCGTAGGAAATGGCGACGGCGCTCGTTCCTTGCAAAACTTCTTCGAAGCCTTTATAACCCGCCTTGTCGAAAGCGCGGAGCATAATTCTGTTCTTTATAACTTTATACTCGACACTTTCCTTACGAAGCGCGTTACGCAGCGCGGTATCTTCCGCAACGCTCATTCCGCGATAGTCCACCAGCACTATGCCTTTGGCTTTGCCGAACTTCTCGGCAAGCGCGTCGACTTCCGCTTCCTTTTGCTTGATAATCTTTTCGGACACTTGTTTTACCTCCTTTAAAAAATCGGTCCTTACCGAAAACAAGTGAGGACCGATGAAAACCGATATAAAACGGCTTATAAATCTTCCTCGACAAGCGGAAATTTCTTTCCATTACGTTCTTTCGAACACTTGTTTTCTACGAAAGGTTATGTTTTCGCGGCTTTTGCTGAAAGCCATTGACCTGCAAAAATTTTAATTGGCTCTGTACACGACTTTGATGCCGGGGCCCATCGTGGAAGCACAATAAATGCTCTTGATATACGTGCCCTTTGCGGCAGCCGGCTTTGCCTTTACTATCGCTTCAACGAGAGCGTTCAGGTTCTCGGCAAGCTTTTCCGCTCCGAAAGATTTCTTTCCTATCGGGCAGTGAATTATAGCCGTCTTGTCCAAGCGGTATTCCACTTTACCTGCTTTGGTATCGTTTATGGCTTTTGCGATATCCATAGTGACGGTGCCGGACTTCGGCGAAGGCATAAGACCGCGAGGTCCGAGTATCTTTGCCACTCTGCCCATCTGTCCCATCATATCGGGAGAAGTGATACACACGTCGAAATCGAGGAAACCTTCGTTCAAAATCTTTGCGATGATTTCTTCCGCGCCGACGATGTCTGCGCCCGCTTTCGTCGCTATATCCGCTTTATCGCCTTTTGCGATAACCAAAACTCTGACGCTTTTACCTGTTCCGTGAGGCAGAACGACGGTCCCGCGAACCTGCTGGTCCGCCTGTCTGGGGTCGACGCCGAGACGAACGTGGAGTTCCACCGTCTCGTCAAACTTCGCTTTTGCCGTCGCGATGACATTTTTGACCGCATCGTCTACTTCGTATGCCTGGGTCAAATCGACTTCCTGTGCGGAAGCGCGGTATTTCTTTCCGTATTTCATAATCTCTGCGCCTCCCTTAATCGACGACCGTGACGCCCATACTGCGCGCCGTGCCTGCAATCATACTCATTGCGCTCTCCAACGACGCCGCATTGAGGTCGGGCATTTTCTGCTCCGCTATTTCCTTAATCTGCGCCTTGGTTATCGTCGCAACCTTGTCTTTGTTCGGTTTTGCCGAGCCGCTTTCAATCTTGCACGCCTTCTTGATAAGAACGGGCGCGGGCGGCGTCTTCAAAACGAACGTAAACGAGTGGTCGGCATAAATCGAAATTACGCAAGGGATTATCAGTCCCTCCTGTCCTCTCGTCTTTTCGTTAAACTCTTTCGTGAAGCCGGGAATGTTTATGCCGTGGGGACCCAGCGACGAACCGACGGGCGGTCCCGGGGTGGCTTTTCCGGCGGGCAGTTGCAGCTTGACAACCGCTTGCAATTTTTTTGCCATACTTCTTTCTCCTTGTAATTTTATTTACAATCGCAGTACCGACGGCAGTTTTTGAGGCTGCCTCCTGTTTTTGCCTTATTTATTATTCGAGTATTTTCTCGACCTGGTTCAATGCAAGGTCCACTTTGGTCTCTCTTCCGAACATAGACACATTGACCTTACAGCTCGAACTTGCCATATCGATGGCGTCGACAACGCCCACAAAGCCTTCCAATGCACCGTCGGTGACTTTGACTCTGTCTCCGACAACGAAGTTGATTTCTCTGACTTCTGTTTCCAAGCGCATACGCTTGACCTCTTCGGGTGTCAACGGCAAAGGTCTGCCGAGAGGACCGACAAAGCCCGTCACACCTCTCGTGTTCGTTATGATATGCCACATACTGTTGTCGTATATCATTTTAATCATAACGTAAGACGGGAACTTCTTTCTCTGAACTATCTTTGTCTTTCCGTTGGCTTTTTCCTCTACGACGTCTTCCATCGGAATGGTGATGTCGAACAGTCTCTCGGTCAGGTTATTTTTTTTGAATACCATAACGAGATTTTCTTTGACCATATTCTCATAACCGCTGTAAGTGTGGAGAACGTACCAACGAGGCTCGGACGTGGTTATAACTTCCTGACTCATAGAAGCCCTCCGCTCAAAACGGGTATCGCGTCAAACACGGAACCGACTGCCGAAACAAGCGGCAAAACGGCTTCGGACGTAAGACCTTTTTTCAAAAGCAGGAACAGATAGTACAGTCCCTGGTCTATGCCGATAAGCACCAAAAGGAAAATAAGCGTAACGAGCAATACGACGCCCGTCTGCTTTACGACAGTCAAAAAGGTGGGCCAAGTCACCTTTTTCAATTCCGAAAAGGTCTCCTTGAACCAACGTCCCGCGCCGCGCTTCTTCTTCGGCGCTTCGCCTTTGACTGCGGTGTTATTGTTATTATTGCGCTTTGCCATTTCTTTCAGCTCCCGCAGAGGTTATTTTGTTTCTTTATGAACCGTGTGTTTCTTGCAAAAACGGCAATATTTTTTGAGTTCCAACCTGTCGGGGTCGTTCTTCTTGTTCTTCATATTGTCGTAGTTGCGCTGTTTGCACTCGGTACAAGCAAGAGTAATACGCGTTCTCATTGTGTTATCTCCTCGGTTTACAGTCAAAAACACCACCTCGTTAGTGGTGCTTTATAATATTAGCACATCACGCGGGGCTTGTCAAGCAATTGCGCCGCGTTTGCGACATCTTTTTTCGTTTCAAATACGGGCTATTTTATTTTCGGCGTTATCACTTTATCGCACATCGTAAACAACACGTCTGTCACCGCTGCCGTCGCGGATACGATGAACGCCGCAAACAGATAACCGAAACCGCCCAAGCCGCCCACCGCGCCCACAATATCCATTCCGCCCAAAACGGCATACTTGGCTATGAAATACACGGCGGCAAACGCAACGTTTGCAAACACGACCGCCGCGGCGATTCTAATCAGTGCGTTTATCGGCTTTTTATAAGAAAAGCGGCGCAACGCCAAACAGAGAAGACTGTACGGAAAAAAACATACGGCGAGCATTACAAGCGAAGTGCAGAATCCGCCGCACAAAAAAGTGACCGATGCCGTAACAGCCGCCGCAATAATGCCGTATGCGACACCGCACTTGACGTATGCGAGAAAAAAACAAAACGACGCTATGACCAGCGGCAATATCTTCGCGGGCAAATATACCGTCGCAATCGCGGAAACGGAGGCAATCGCCGCCGCCGCCGCGGCATAGGCTATTCGCCTCGACGGTTTTTCTGCCTTCTCCGACTTTGCTTTTGCGGTTTTTGGCGCATCGTAACCCTCGAACGGGTCAACCGAATTCTTCTCCTCGACCCGACGCTCGTCGTTTCGTTCGCGCTTGTCTTTCAAGGTCGGCCTAACCGCAACAACGTGCGGCATTGCAGCAACAATCGGTAATGCAATATGCCAAACAGCAATTGCTCAAACAATTTGCCGTTTGCTGCGCGCTGTCGTCGTTTATGACGGGAGCACCCTGCGGCCGTCCGAGATTTTGCGGATTTGTCTGCGGATTGCCCATAACCATTTCCAGCTTTGTCAAAGCGGTTTTATACTTCTCGTTGGAAGGGTCTTGTTCCACTGCCATTTTGAGTTGCTTGCGGCTCTCCGTAAGCCAATCGCGTTTATAAAAAATTATCGACTGCAAATAATGCCATTCCGCGCTGCGGTCCGTACAGGAATCCAGCATAGCCTGCGCTTCGTCGTATTTGCCTTTCTTTATAAGGTCGTCAATCTGACCGAAATCTCCGCCGAAATTTTCTTTGGCTCTGCTCTTTTCGAGCTGCTCCGAAATCATTCTCCAAGCCTCTTCCAGCTCCATAAGCTTATTCGCGCCCTCGTTTCCCTCTTCTCCGGAAGCAAAACGCTGTTCGCTGTACTTTGCTTTTAGCTCTTCGTAACGGGCTTTCAGCAACTCTTCGCCGCTGTCTTCGGGCAAGTCCAATACCTTATAGGGGTCGTTTATCATTTACTGCTCCTTTTCGTCGCTTGAAACGCGACGTCGTTTACATATTTATTATTGCCGCAACGTATTCAAATTTTCGGTTTCGACAGTTTCTTTTTACTGTTTAACAGTTCCTTGATTTTTTCTCGGATTCCGTGATACAAAATATTTTGCATCAAATCGCGGCTTTGCGTGAACTCTATGTTATTGAAGTCCGCAATGGCTCTGTTGCAAGTTCCGTTCAATATAAAACTCAAATCGTCGTAGTTGTCTCTGATGAATTGTTCTCGATTTTCGTAATTGCCGAACTCCGCGATAAGCGGATTGTAACGTTTTTTTGCAAAATCCTCGTCTACGTCGTCGAGCGCGTCGATAAGATATACCAGCTTACCTATATTATATGCCACGCCCTTTTTATATTCGTCGGCACTTTCGCCCAAAAGGCACTCGGTTATGTCGCGCAACATCGACGCGAAACAATCCGCGGCTGAATCTATCCCTTTAAAACCGCCCTGCTCGGCTCTTCGCAGAGCCTCGTATTTCTCGCGCGTTATCCTTTCGACTTCCGGGCAAATCGCGCTTGCCTTTTTGAACGGCTTTTTGAGCACGCGTTTAATCATTCGCATTTTGACACCCTCGCCGTCTATAACTCCGTCCACCGCCTTATAATACGAAAGAATGATGTTCACTGCGGCGATTTCGTCGACGAGACTGCTTTTGGCAATCGGCTTTTTCTTAAAAGGATTGCAAATGCAACTTTCTTCTTTCAGCGAAACGTCGAATGTCTTGCAATCGTGCAGAAACACGCCGAAAAACGTCATATCGTAATTTGTCGTGAACCGCGGAAACTGTCCGAACAGCTTGCCCGTACTCTTGCACAAACCGCAATAAAACGCGCGGTACAGCACAAAATTCTCCATTGCAAGTTTTTCTTTAAATGGCACAACGTAACCGTACAAACCGTTCTCCTGTTCTCGCTTTTTTTATGGACGGACGAAACCGAGCTTTCGCCATACTTTCGACATAGTTCTTCTCGCAATATACGACGCTTTTTCTGCGCCAGTTTTCATAACCGAAAACAGATAGTCTTTCTGTTTCGAAAGTCTTTCGAAATTCTCGCGCGTGGAGCGCAATCCCTCCGCCGTAGCTTCCGCCACCTGCGCTTTCAGATAGGCGTAGTCCTTGCCGCAAAATTCCTTTTCGCAGTCCTTGACGTCCTTTCCCGTAAACGCCGAATATATCGTCAACAGATTGCTTACCCCGGGTTTGTTTGTCGGGTCGTATCTTATTTCCGAATCGCTGTCGGTCACGGCGCGTCTGAATTTTCTGACAATATCTTCGGGCTTGTCCAAAATCAGAATGCTGCTGTTGGGGTCGACGTCGGACTTGCTCATCTTGGCGCTCGGATTGGACAGCGACTGCACTTTCGCGCCCAGCTTCGGCAACACGCCTTCCGGCACCCTGAAAGTCTGTCCGTTTCTGTTGTTAAACCGTTCCGCTATCGTTCTCGCCAATTCGACGTGCTGCATCTGGTCTTTGCCCACAGGAACACAGTCTGTCTGATATAAAAGTATGTCCGCCGCCATAAGCGAAGGATAATCGAACAAACCGACGTTGACGTTTTCGGGCGCTTTTTTGCTTTTGTCCTTGAACTGCGTCATTCTCTTTGCCTCTCCGAATTGCGTGTAACAGTTCAATATCCAAGTAAGTTCCGCGTGCTCGTGCACGTGCGACTGAACGAAAAACACGCTTTTTTCGGGGTCTATGCCCGCGGCAAGAAACAATGCGGTGACATCGGTTACGTTCTTTCGAAGTATCTCCGGTTTTATATCCACGGTAATGCTGTGCAGGTCGGCGACGGCATATATGCAATCGTATTCGTCCTGCATCGCAATAAAGTTTTTAATTGCGCCTATATAGTTTCCAATCGTCAAACTGCCGGTGGGCTGAACCGCCGAAAAGACGCGCTTTTTCTGCTCCTGTTCCATATTACTCCCTGATAACGCTGTTTATAACAGCCTGCTCTATTCCGTCTTTGTCCACACATCCGCCGAAACGTATTTTCAGCGAGGGTAGCTCGGAAAGGCTTTCGGGCAAAGGTAAAGCGGTCTCTTCTTCCAACTTCGTCAATGCCGCGCCGTCGTCGCGGGGCACGGTCTCGCCGATTGCCTCCAACACGCTTGCCGCAAACTTATACGGACTCGCCGTACAAACCGTGACAATCCTTTCCTCTCCCGTTTCCTCTTCGAATCGCATCGTCGCGTCAAACGCCACCGCGCTGTGGGGGTCGAGAACATATCCGCTCTCGTCGAAAAAGTCGGCAATGGTCTCTTTCGTGATTTCGTCGTCTGCACTGTATGCCGCGAACGTTCGGGCTATTTCTTTCATTTCGACGTCCGAAACCGTGTATTTTCCTTCCGTCGCAAGTTTTTCCATTCGCTGTTTCGTCAGCTTGTCGTTCCTGCCGCTAGTTTCGAAAATCAGTCTCTCGAAATTCGACGATATCAGAATATCCATAGACGGGCTTATCGTCTTATGAAACTCGCGTTTCAAATCGTAAGTACCGCTTTCGAAGAAATCCGTCAATACATTATTTCTGTTCGATGCGCACACAAGACGCTTAATCGGAAGTCCCATTTTCATAGCGTAATATGCCGCGAGAATGTTTCCGAAGTTTCCCGTCGGAACCGTGAAAACCACCTCTTCTCCGTCCTCTATTTCTCCGCTGTCCGCCAAATCGACGTAAGCCGAAAAATAATACGCTATCTGCGGCACGAGCCGACCCCAATTTATGGAGTTGGCACTTGAAAGATTATATCCTTTCTCCGCAAGTTTATCCTTTACTCCTTGACTTGCAAAAATCTTTTTGACGGCTGTCTGCGCATCGTCGAAATTGCCTTTTATTGCCGATACGAATACGTTGCCGCCTCTTTGCGTAGTCATTTGCAATTTTTGCAAATTGCTCACCCCGCCGAAAGGATAGAACACCGCGCAAGCCGTACCTTCCACGTCTTTGAATCCTTCCAAAGCGGCTTTGCCCGTATCGCCGCTGGTCGCGACGAGTATAAGAGTTTTGTCCGTCCTGTTCAGAATTTTTTTGCTTCCCGTCATCAGATAGGGCAGCAACGTCAGCGCCATATCTTTAAACGCGTGAGTCGGTCCGTGCCACAATTCCAAAAAATATTTGCCGTCGGCTTTGACTATGGGCGCGGGGTCTCCGTCGAAACGCGAGTATGCGCGTTCGCACCAATCTTTAAGCCCGTCCGAAAGCTCCGGCAAAAATTTGCCGATTATAAATGCCGCGCGCTCGGGATATTCCATAGCTTTCAGCGCGGCGAGTTCTTCTTTCGTAACGCTCGGAATCTGCTCCGGAACGTACAAACCGCCGTCGCTTGCTATTCCCTGCACGACGGCTTGCGCGCCGCTCACGCGCTCGCTTTTGTTTCTTGTGGAGATGTAATACATTTATTTTTCCTTTCCGATGAAATGTGACATTTATAAACCGCGCATCGTTGAAAACGGTCGGCGCGCGGCACGGCGAAAGCATTTGCGTCCGAAAGCGTATCTCTGTACGCTCTCGGGCGCAGATATGCCATTGTCCGAACAATGCGACACGCGCATTCCTTTTTATACGTATTTGAGCATAAACTTCGGCAATGCAGCCGCCGACACCGTCAACGTGAAATCGATTTCGAATGTCGTGGAAAGATTGTCGAGTTCCGTCATAAACTCTTCCAGCTCTTCCGCGGGTTTGCCGAGAATACGTGAAATACCGTCGATATAGATTTCATTGTTGTCGCTGTTTGCCGCAATCATTCCTTTGAGAAAAGCAATGAAACAGCAATCCCACTTTACACCGAAGTCCTTTACGTTTATAAAACGCACGTTTTTATCGATGTCGAGCGAACGGGCGTTGTCTGTTATAAACACAACAGAACCGGGCGCGCTTTTGCTCCTTTCGTTTACCGCCGACATAATCTTGCCGGTCTTGCCGCTGCCTTTTGCCCCGTAAATAAGATTTATCATTTTTCTGTCCTCCGTTTATTATATATTTTTTGGGGATTTCATAATAATGGATTACCGCCGCTCGCCGATTGTCAGCAGTTTATGCAAACGTTTGTCGGCGATTCGAACGAGCGAATCGAGTTCGTCGTCACCCATAACGGTGTTCCTTCCGCACGCATACTGTTCGTCCACAAGCTTTTTGACTTTGACTACGATGTCGTCTGTTTTTGTCACGACGTCGTCTCCGCTCAAATCGTAATATGCATTTATCCAATAAGCTATTCCCGCCGCCCCCGACGCATTGTTTATCGATACGACGGGTTTTTTGCCGAGCAGCTTTTCGGTGTCGAATATATTGTAGATTTCGGGGTCTTTCAGCATTCCGTCGGCGTGTATTCCCGCTCTCGTGGCATTGAAACTGCGTCCGACAAACGGGGTCATAGGCGGCAAAACATATCCGATTTCGTGTTCGAAGTAGTCTGCAATTGCCGTTATCTGCGTCAAGTCCATACCGTCGCGAGTACCTTTGAGCTGTGCATATTCTATGCACATAGCTTCCGTGGGACAGTTTCCCGTCCGCTCTCCTATGCCGAGCAGAGAGCAATTGACGCCGCCGCAGCCGTACAGCCAAGCCGTTGTCGCATTATTGACGGCTTTGTAGAAATCGTTATGCCCGTGCCATTCCAACTGACTGCTGGGAACTTCCGCATAAGCATTGAGACCGTATATTATTCCCTGCACGCTTCTCGGCAACGCGCTGCCGGGGAAAGACACGCCGTATCCGAGAGTATCGCAGGCACGTATCTTTATCGGCAGTCCCGACTCCTTGCTCAAATTCATAAGTTCGTGCGCGAGCGGAACGACAAACCCGTAGAAATCGGCGCGCGTTATGTCTTCGAAGTGACAGCGCGGAATTATGCCGCTCGACAGAGCCGTTTTGACAATGCCGAGATATTTGTCCATCGCCTGCTTTCTGTCCAGCTTCATCTTCTTATAGATATGATAGTCGCTGCAAGAAACGAGTATGCCCGTTTCTTTGATATCCATATCTTTGACGAGCTTGAAATCACGTTCGTCGGCGCGTATCCAACTGGTTATTTCCGGAAACTCCAACCCGAGTTCCCGACAGACTCTGACAGCCTCTTTGTCTTTATCCGAATACAGAAAGAATTCCGTCTGGCGGATAAGACCTTTTTTTCCGCCGAGCTTGCTCATAAGCGTATAGAGCGTTTTTATCTGCTCCACTGTCAGCGGCGCGGTGGATTGCTGTCCGTCGCGAAAAGTCGTATCCGTGATGAAAATGGACTTCGGCGTATGCATAGGAACCAGTCTGTCGTTGAACACGATTTTGGGAACGTGCTCATAGTCGAACACGCCTCGGAAAAGCTGGGGCTGTTCCCTGTTCTGCAATTCGTAATCGAATTCCTTGGCTTCGAGCAACCCCGTTCTTTTATTGACAGCAACGTACTTTTTTTCCATACACACCCGTTTCTCGCAGTGCGCCCGTCAAGACGCGTCTTTTTCTCTTAATTCAAATGTTTCACAAACGACTTTATTCTGTCGGCACCTGTTTCTATGTCTCTTTTGGAAATAGCATAACTCAATCTTACGTAATCGGGAGCACCGAAAGACTCGCAAGGAATTACCGCCACGTTCTCCTCTACCAACAGTGCGTTTGCAAAATCCAACGCCGTCGAGATTTTCTTGCCTCGGCTGCTCTTTCCGAAACAGTTTTTCACGCACATCATAACATAGAATGCACCTTTCGGACGAACATAGTTTATTCCTTCGATACCGTCCAGCTTTTTCATCAAAAGCAATCTTCTCTCGTCGAATTCTTTCAGCATATTTTTCACGAACGAACCGCCGTGACCGCCGTCGCAAAGCGCGGCTTCCGTCGCATATTGCGCGGGAGTATTCGGATTCGAGGTTTCGTGGCTCTGCAATCCCGATATTGCTTTGGCAACGGTTCTGTTCGATGCGGTATAACCTATTCGCCAGCCCGTCATAGAAAAAGTCTTGCTCACGCCGTTGACGATTATCGTGCGATTTTTGATTTCGTCGGAAAACGACGCTATCGAAACGGGTTTGGCTCCGTCATATACGAGGTGTTCGTATATTTCGTCGGATATTATATATATGCCGTCTCGCTTCAAAACGACTTCGGCGAGTTTTTTGAGTTCTTCTTCCGAATACACGGCACCCGTCGGATTGTTCGGCGTATTTATTATGACCGCCCTCGTTCTGTCCGTAACGGCTTTTTCCAACTCCTCGACAGTCAGTCGGAAATCGTCCTCTTCTTTCGTCTGTACAAACACGGGTACACCGTCGGATATTTTCACAAGCTCCGGATATGTCAGCCAATACGGCGCGGGTATTACGACCTCGTCGCCGGGGTCGAGTATGGCTTGCAACGCATTGTGCAAACAATGTTTCGCTCCGTTGGAAACCACAATTTCGTCTGGCTCGTATTTCAGTCCGTTTTCTCTTTTCAACTTGTTGACTATCGCTTTCCGCAGCGACAGAGTTCCCGCCGCAGGCGTATATTTCGTTTTTCCGCAATCGAGCGCGGCTTTGGCGGCGTCTATTATGAAGTCGGGAGTATTGAAGTCGGGTTCTCCCGCTCCGAACGATACGACGTCCACTCCCTCCGATTTGAGTTTGTTTGCCTTTGCCGTTATTTCCAGTGTCAGCGACGGCGACACCGAGCTTGCTCTTTTACTGATTTTCATTTGAAGAATTCCTTTCGCATCAAAGCGTAAAATTAGTCATCATATTCATTTTATCATATCGGAGCAAAAAAATCAATTGTTAAACGTGTATTTTGTATGAAATGTTGTATTTGATATTTACACAAAAAAAGAACTCCGATTTCTGTTCGGAGTTCTTTTTTAACCTCTCTCAACCTTTATAATCGCTTCTTCTGAAATTTCCTTCACGTCTCGCTTGCTTTCTTGCTTTTCTGCAATCGGGACAGCGAGTCGGCTCGTTAGTGAATCCTTTTTCAGCATAAAAAGCCTGCTCCCCTTCGGTAAAGATAAATTCTTTTCCGCAGTCCCTGCAAACAAGTGTCTTATCCGCTGCCATAGTTTACACCTCCTTTAAATATTTCCCTCTTGGCGTCAATAGGTTCAAACTATGCATAAAGCGGACCTGAAAAAAATTTGAAATATCAATACCAATTGCGGTATCATTGTACACCTTTTGGCTATACTTGTCAACCGTTTAATACTTTAAAGCGTAAATTTGTTTTTGCCCTTGGACAGCTTCACCACTCTCTCGTCGCTGCCGATGTCCGCGCAGACAAAGTCGCGCTTTAACACCAAAGTCACTTCCGTACCTGTCGTATTTTCGATTAAAATCTCGGTTTTTCCGCCGTTGTCGAAATATTTTCCGACAAGTTTTCCCTCGCCAGCAAGGCAGGCAAAGCGTATATTTTTCAGTCGCCGCAAATCGGGAGTGACGGTTATTTCTTTTCCGCCGCAGTCTATTTTTACTCCGGCAAAATACTCGAACGCGATATACAGCGGAGCAACCGCGCCCAAATAGCAACGCGCGCCCAGACCGTTGAAATCTTCCGGCATAACCGAGGAGTCGTTCATCGCGGCATTGTAATGACGCGAACACATTCTGTCGAACGCCGCATCTCCTCTTCCCGCCTCGCACAGAGCTTGTAATACAAAGCCCTCGAACAGAGGAGTTGCATTGCCCACGGAAGAAAGAATTTTCGCAATACTTTTGTTTTCAGCCGTTTCGCCGTATTCTCCCAGACTCAAAAGAGCAAGCGCGTTTGCTCTGTCGTCGTAAAAGCCCTCTCTCGTCGTATAGCCCGTTCCGTCGAAACAGCCTTTTATCGCCGCGGCGACCTGTTCCGTTCTGTCATTCAAAAAATCGGACTGCAACTCGTCGCCGGCTTTTTCGGACAAACTTTTAATGCATTTCAAAGCCGACAGATACAATGCGTTCAATATGATTTTGTCGTCGGCATTGAACAATCCGTCGCCGTTTTTCAAACCGCGGCAAACAACGAAGCCGTCTGCGCCTATGTCCCACTTCGCCAGATATTTGAGTCCGGCAAGCGACCATTCCCGCAAGAGTTCGGGATTCTCGTTTTTGGCAAAATAGTCCGCACCGATACCGTACTGCGACAGCGCAATAAGCGCGTGCACGGACTTCTCCTTTCTTTCCCCCTCGGGGTCGAAAAAGATTACGTCGTTTTCGGCATTGTCTATAAACGCCCGCATAGCTTTTTCCGTCAAAAGCACGGCGTTTCTGTCGAATATATAGCTTGCGCTTCTTGCCCCCGCGCTCGCCGATGCGGGAGACAAAAACTCTCCTCTTTCCGGAGCATCGGTAAAATTACCCCTCATACAGCACGCCAAAGTGTTCGCGCACTTATCCAAAAGTTTTTCTTCGAAAAATTCGTTATCCGTTTCGAAATAACCGACCTGCTCGCCGTCATATGCGCTTTCGCGATAACCTATTGCCGAAACCTTCACGCTCGGCGATACCGAGACTATCAATTTTTCTCCGAAAAGACACTGCAAAGACATAAACTGCTGCGTCCCTTCTTTACAGATATATTCGAGCTTGAAACCGTCATAAGCCGTTCCCTCGTCGCCGTAGCCGCCTCTGCCGTCAAATCTGTCCGTCTTTATTTCTATTTTGTCGCCCGCCGTAGCCGTAACCGAAAAATACGGATACACATACATAGCGCGAGGCAAAGCCGCGGTATACACGTCGGCGTATCTGTCGCCCGAAAACTTGTCGAATCTGCGTTCGATTTTTTTGACTTTGGGCACGAATTCCCCGACAAAAAACGGTATCGGTCGTTTTTTCAGCTCACCCCAAGGCGCAGCGCCGTATTCGCCGTACTCCGTTGCCGCAGTAAACGCGCCCGACCCGAACTCCGCTTTTTCATAACCGTCGACGGCGTTTTCCAACGTCGCATCGTAGCGTATGTTCGTACCTGCCCGATGTCCCGACGAAACGACGTCCTCGCTTTTTGTAAACGCGCCGTTCGGAAATACGGTAAAACAGGAATCCGAATATATGTCGACCGCCTTGCAACAAAAAATGAAACCGGCGCAGTCCGCACTTTTGATATTTGTACCCCTCTCGCCGTCGAACACGGCAACCGCGCTGACGACGTTGCTGCCCTTGACCAAATAACGCGCAATATCGATTTCGTCATAGCAGCCGTTCATACCGCCGTCGGTCACCACGCTTTTTCCGTTTACGGAAAGAAAATAGCGGCTCTGCGCGGCGACGAATGCGACTGCCGTTTTCGGCGGCTTGGCTATGTCGAACACTTTGCGGAAATACACCACGTCTCCGCGAATGGCGTTGTTTTTTGCCCATATCCATTTTGCACTTTCGAAAATATTTTCCATATCCGATTATCCTTTTTTTAATTCCGTTCAGGAAGTTTCAAAACGCGGCAAGGCGCAACGGTTTACCTGTCGATAAACCGCTACGCCTCACTGTGTTATATTGCTTTTATTGAATTATTTTTTCGCCTTTGCGGACTTCGATTCGGGAAGCTCTTTCGGCGCTTCCGTGCTCTTGCCGAGATATTCGGGCACTTGCATACCGTTCATCTTGAAAATCTCGTTCATAGGCGGCACGACGTTTAACATACTCGAAATAAAGTTCGACGTCGTGGAACTGCCGTCCTTGCCGTTCATATTGTCCCAAACGGTGACCTTGTCAATCTTGACGTTCTTGATTGCCTCAACCTGCAACTTGACAAGCTCTTCCATCTTGTCGGTGAGCAACATCTGCACGGCTGCGTCCGCACCGCCGGCGGCTTTGACTATTCTTTCGAAACCTTCCGCCTGCTTGGACAGCACTTCGTACATACCTTTTGCTTCCGCAACTTTCATTGCCATCAAAGCGTCCGCCTCACCTTGTGCCTTTCTTCTAATCATTTCGGCTTCGGCTTCGGCTTCGAGTTCTTTCTTTCTCTTTTCAACTTCGACTTTGACTATGACGTCGGCTTCCAACGTGCTCTTTTCTCTGTCGGCACGAACCTGCTCGGCAAGCTGCTCCGCCTTATATGCTTCCTCTTTAGCCTTTGCTTCGGCAATCATTTCGGCAACGGTCGCGCGTCTTTCCGCTTCGGCTTCCTGCTCGCGCCTGTCGGCATTGGAGCGGGATATGCTTGCCTGCGACTCGTTCTCTCCTTCCACGGCGCGGGAATTGGCTTGTGCGACTTGAATTCTCTCTTCCATTTGCGCGTTGGCTTCGCCTATCGCACCGTCGCGCATTTTTTCGGCAACAGCACGGCGAGCGTCACTCTTCGCTTTCTCCGCGGCTTCTTTACCGAGAGCTTCGATGTAGCCCGATTCGTCGGAAATATCCGTGACGTTCACGTTGATAAGGCGCAAGCCTATCTTTTTGAGTTCGCCCTCCACGTTTCTCGTTACGGCTTCGAGGAACTTATCTCTGTCGGAGTTGATTTCCTCGATGTCCATAAGTGCGATAACCAAACGGAGCTGACCCAAAATTATGTCCTTTGCCAAGTCTTGAATATCCACGAGTTTGAGTCCGAGCAAACGTTCCGCGGCATTTTGCATAACGCCGGGTTCGGTGGAAATACCGACCGTGAAACGGCTGGGAACGTCTATACGTATGTGCTGGCGGGACAATGCGTTTCTCAAATCGACGTTTATCGATATCGGCGTCAAGTCAAGAAAGTTATATGCCTGAAAGACCGGCCATACGAAAGCCGCGCCGCCGTGAATACAGCGGGACGAACGCGCAGAGCCGTCTTTCGTCTTGCCGACGGCACCGTATATGACCATAACCTTGTCGGACGGACATTTCTTGTATCTGCTTACTACAAGCATCACAACAAGCAGCAATACGACTACTCCGGCTATCGTTATACCGATTATGCCTCCGATATTAATTGCAAACAAGTTTCCCATTTTATGAATATACCTCCTGAAAGTATATGATTATTTACCTATTTCTCCGTCGCTCTTCGACTGTCTGTTCTTTTCCGAAGTGCGCTCCACTATCAACGTGCTGCCGTCGGTCTTCAAAACCTTGACTTTTTCGCCCGTCGGTATTGCCTCGTCGTCATCGGTTACGGCTTCGAACTCCGCAAATGTTTCCTGAACGAGGATATTGACTTTGCCGATTCCGTTTCTCGCCGCAGGGACGGTCAGATAGACTTCGCCGTCGCACCCCACGCAGTTTTTCATCTTTATCGTTCCGTCGCGTTGCAACTTCATCAGTTCTCCGATAAGCAAAGCCATACCGACAGCCGCCGCTAGACCCACCGCAACGCCTATCGCAACGGCGTAGTACCAAGCAAGATATTCTTCGAAGATGAATACCGCCCAGGCTCCGAAACAAAAGAAAGTTATCAAACAACGCAACGAGAGCAGTCTCAACCCGAATGCGTGGAAATGTTCCATACCCTCGGGATGCGTGCAAACTTCGCCGCCGGAACAGGAAGTTTCCGCATCGGGAGTTCCCACCGACGCGACGACCGAACCCGTATCGACCTCGACATTTGCGTCGGCGTCGAGGGAAACGTCGCCGTCGGTATCGACCGACAAATCGACATCGGAATCGGCGCTTACGTCGACATCTGCCGAAACGTCGCCGTCAGCCGATACGTCGTGGTCGCCCAGCCCCATCAGCATCATAATAATCTGCGCTATCATAAACAACAGCGTCGCACAGCCTATGACAAACATCACTTGCTGTAAGCTCGACAGCGCCATCCACCAGTCGTTCATTTTCTGCAACTCCTTGAATAAGCACGGAAACACATTGTTTCCGCAGGGGTATCCCTTTTTGCTTACGGTGATATTATAGCATATATTATACGCAAAATAAAGTCTTTTTTTGCGATTTAATCATTTTCTAATCTTTCTAATTATTCTTTTATCTGTTCGCTTTATATATAAGATAAGACAATCGAACCTTATTGCGATTTTTCGCACATTTTCGAGCCGTAACATTAAAATCAGATTAGAAAAATTAAAAGACCGCTAATTTGTTTGCGTTTGAACGGATATATAATGTATAATCTGAATACAAAAAAGGCGATTACGGAATTTAGCCGCTCGGCTCAATATTCGGATTTAGGAGATTTATGGATAAATTTTTACTTTCCACGGACACGTCCTGCGACGAGTTCAAATCGGTAATGAAAGAAAAACGGGTATCTTATATCCCTTTGACTTACTCGGTGGACGGCGTCACGCACGACGACGATTTCGACAGCAACGAAGAATATGCGGCTTTCTATGCTATGCTGAAAGATAAGAAAATGCCGACCACTTCGCAAATCACGGCTTTTACTCACGAAGAGTATTTTAATTCGCTCATCGAAGGCGGCGCAAAAAACATAATACATCTGACTTTGTCCAGCGGACTGTCGAACACTTACAACAGCGCGGTTATGGGCGCGGCGGATTCGATGAAAAAATATCCCGACGCAAAGATTTACGTCGTGGACAGCCTGTCCGCCACGCAGGGGCAATGCTTTGTTATGGACGAAGGCATACGCTTGCGCGACGAAGGAGTCGATGCAGAAGAAGCCGCCCGCAGACTTTACGAAACGGCGGGAAACGTTCACCACTGGTTCTTTGCCGACGACCTGTTCCACTTGCACAGAGGCGGCAGAGTGTCCGCCGCAAGCGCGATTATCGGCTCCGTGCTGAAAATAAAGCCGGTGCTGATAATCAACAACGAAGGCAAACTTGCCGTCGTTCACAAGGCAAAAGGCGTGCGCAACGCTCTCAAATATTTTACCGAACAATACGAAAAATATGCCGAGAAATTGGACGGCGACGTCTATCTTCCCCAAGGCGACAATTTCGAGCTTGCCGAAGCGTTCAAAGCCGAACTCATCGAAAAATACGGCTGCAACGTAAAAATCGGCTGGGTCGGTCCGATTATAGGCGCGCACACGGGCGGCGGTATGCTCGGTTTCGTGTTCAAAGGCAAGGGACGTTTAAGCAATAAATAAATTTTATACGTTTATTAAATTTCAAAAACCGCAGAACAACCTGCGGTTTTTTTTATTATAGCCAATAGCGATAATTTAAGATTTTTGTTTAATTATGTGATATAATTTATTCGAAAGCACATCGGAGGTCTTTTAAATGATTACGTTCGGAAATATAGGAATAAGATTGGCAGAAGTACGGCAAAGCGGAATGACTCAAACCCAAATAGCAAATTGTATAAATGTTCACCGGTCGACAATAGCGCACTACTTAACAGGGGACATATTGCCGGCTCTTGACACATTCGCAAATCTTTGCAAACTGTTAGATGTGGATACAAACTATATTCTTTGTCAAGAATAGGTCTTAATCTTTCCACAAATTAAAGTGCTCGATAATCAAAGTCATTTCGTCTATTCTTTTTGCCATATAACGCAATGTTTTCAATACTTTCTTTGCTTACACGAGAGATTTCATTTTGTTCCCAATACCGACACCCGTCAATATTACGTTTCTTCATCGATATTCCTCTCATTTTACTGCAAATAAAATGTCCGCAGTCGACAGGCATAATTCTCTTTTTCGATAAAGTATAGTGTTTATGAAATGTCTACAATTTTCGCAAGACCGATTTTCTTCCATAACCGTCCTCCCGTAACAAGTAAACATATTATAAACAAGAATTAAAGCAAAAGCAGGAATTATGCTTGTAAATCATAATTCAAATAATAACTTACCACTTACATAATTTAAGTTTTTCGACCGTATCGTTGGCGTCGCGGCAATACGTTCCGCCGATACTTTTCGAATAACTCTCGGTCAGCACCGCTCCTCCGACAAGTATTTTCAGCGTGGGGAATTCTTTTCTGACAAACGCAATCGTTCGCGCCATATTCTCCGCCGTCGTCGTCATAAGCGCGGACAGACCGAGTACGCAGGGATAATATTTTTTTACCGCGGCAAGCACTTCTTCTTCCGACACGTCTTTGCCCAAATCTATGACTCTGTAACCGTAATTTTTTACGACGGCTTTCACTATATTCTTGCCTATATCGTGCACGTCGCCTTTAACCGTGCAAATCACAAACCGTTTGCCGTTGTCGCCCCGTCCGCCCATTGCCGCGGACAGCACGTCCATTGCCGACTTTGCCGCATCTGCGGATGCAATGAGTTGCGGCAGAAAAAGTTTGCCGCAACCGTACCCGTCGCCGACCTCGTCAAGCGCGGGAACAATGAATTTTTCCGCTATTTCCAACGGCTCCGTCTCTTCGAGCAATTGTTTTGCCGCTTTTGCCGCAGTGGCTGACAATCCGTTTATCACCGCCGTTTTCAAATCTGTGTTTGCGTTTGTCTCCGTTTCTGCCGCTGTCTTGACAAATCCGCTCTTTGCCGCGATATAATCTTTTGCCGCGCCCTCTCTGCCGCTTAAAAAATCGTAAGCGACTTCGGTTGCCGCGATATTCGCAAGCGTCGGATTGATAATCGCAAGTGACAGTCCCGCATCTTTGCACCTATGATAGAATGCGGCGTTTACGTCCTCTCTGTCGGGCATACCGAAAGAAATATTCGACACTCCCAGCACGGTCTTGACGCCCTTTTCACGTACTGTTTCGAGCGCTTCTATCGCGGCGTTTGCGTTGCCTCTTCCCGCGCCTTCCGCCATTGTCAGCGTATCGATGTATATATCCTCTTTTCTTATTCCCGCACTCTGTGCGCGGGCTATTATCTTTTCGGCAATCTTTACTCTTTCCTGCGCCGAACTCGGCACGCCGCCGTCGTCGAGACAAAGCCCTATGACCGCCGCTCCGTAACGCGCCGCCGTCGGAAGAACCTTGTCGAGACTTTCCTCCTTGCCGCTCACTGAGTTCACAAGCGCTTTTCCGTCGTAAGCTTTCAGCGCGGCTTCAATCGTTTCGACCTTGCTGCTGTCTATTACCAACGGCAAGCCTACGCCCGAGAGCGCGTCCACGCACCTTTTCATAACGGCGGTTTCGTCTATGCCGTTAATACCGACGTTGACATCCAGCAAATCGGCTCCGTCCTCTTTTTGTTTGAGTCCGAGCCGAATGACTTCGTCGATATCGCCGTCGGCAAGCGCGCGCTTCAAAAGCGGTTTACCCGTCGGGTTGATTCTCTCGCCCACCGTCAGCGTCTCGCCGCAGGCATTTACGCAACGATTCGCGCAACACAGCTTTCCTCCGAAAGTGCCTCCGATTTTACAGTTTCGCTCTATTCTATGGACACGCCGAATATACTCCGGCGAAGTTCCGCAACACCCTCCGAGCATAGCGATGCCGAAAGACGCGATTTCTCTCATAGCTTTTTCGAATTCGTCCGCACTTTCGTCGTATATCGTTTTCCCGTTTACGGTTTTCGGCATACCGGCATTCGGCTTTATGAAAACGGGCAACGGCGAAACTTCCTGCAATCTCTTGGCAAGCGGCGTTATTTTTCGGCTGCCCAGCGAACAGTTTATTCCGACTGCGCTTGCTCCGAGCGCCTCCGCCGTGACGACGAAACTCTCCAACGAGCAACCGAAAAAAGTATAGCCGTTTTCCTCGAACGACATAGAGCATATCACCGGTCTGCCTGCTTTTTTCGCGCCTATCAGGGCGGCACGCAATTCTTTCAAGTCGGTCATCGTCTCGATTAGAATCAAATCGTAATCGTCGGATGCGGCATAGAACTCTTCGTAAGCCCTCACCGCGGCATCGAAATCCACCGCCCCCTCTCCGACGGTAATGCCGGAACTCCCCGTATCCAAAGCTATATACGCATCGGGCGCGGCTTGTCTTGCCAGCTCGACCGCGGCTTTGACGTGTTCTCCGAAATTCGCGTCTTTAAGCGGATTTGCGCCGAAAGTGTTTGCGCAGATTATATCCGCGCCCGCCCGATAATACGCGCCGTGAATACGCTTTACAAGCTCGGGATTTTCGACATTCAGTCTTTCGCTCGAAAAACCTGCGGGCAGGTTTCCCCACTCTATCGCCAACGTTCCGAAAGCGCCGTCCAACGTATGTTTTTGTTCGAAAAATTTCGGTGTGATTTTTTTCGGCATATACTCTCCTTTCTATCTCGCGCACAGCTTATGCGAACATACCGACTTAAACCTGCAATCGCCGCACTCGAAAGCTTTGCCTTCGAACTTTTCGCACACGCCCAAAATCGCGGTTACCGACTTAAAAGGACGCATTGTGAAATCTGCGCTTACGGTTATGCCCGCCGACTTCGACGCATCGAGAGCAAAGAGAATTTTCGGTTGAACCGACAGAGGAAAATCGCCGTATCCGCAACTGAACCGCGGAGTTGCGCTCTTTCCCTCTCTCTTCATTTCCTCTCTGATTTCGCGTTCCGATTCGTCGCACAAAGAATCCGCTTTCAAAGACGCCGCCATATCGAAAGCGTGCGCCAACGCAAGGTCGGACGCAGACAGCCTTTTGATTTCGTTGTCAACCTCGTTTCCGACGGTGGCGGCAATAAGCCAAACTTCTTTGCAACCGTTCAAATGACGCTTGACGTCCTCTCCCGAAAGCGTGATTCCCGTTCCGACTATTTTGTCGCCCATAAGTCCGAAACGCCGCCTGACGATGCGCGGCTTTGCCGCTTTTTCCACAAGCGCAAATGCGGTTTCGGCAATAACCAAATCGTCTTTTTTGCCGTCGGTCAATATTCTCGATAAGTCTTTTGCCGAATAACTCACTGTCTCACACTTTCCGCCACTTTCTCTATTCTCGAAAACACTTCGGTTGCCACGTCGCCCTTATTCATAGTATACAAATGTACGCCGCGAACACCGCGAGAAATCAACTCGGTAATCTGTTCGACCGCATAGTTCAGTCCCGCCTCGCGCATTGCCACGCCTTCGAAACGCGCGGCAAGCGCGGTGAAACGATGCGGCATACTTGCGCCCGACAGTTCCACCGTGCGTTTTATCATAGCAGTCGTCGTTATCGGCATTATTCCTGCGGCGACAGGTACGTCTATCCCCGCCTTTTCCAGCTTGTCGAGATACCGATAGAAAACTTCGTTATCCATAAACAGTTGCGTTACGAGATGAGTCACGCCTGCGTCGATTTTACGTTTCAGGTTTTCTATATCCTTATCCAAACTTTCGGCTTCGAAGTGCCCCTCGGGATAGCACGCGCCTATGAGATTGAAGTCGGGACAACTGCTTTTAACAAACTCGGCAAGCTCGCTTGCATAGTGAAAATCGGTCAGCTTGTCGCCGTCGCGCACGTCGCCGCGCAACACAAGGATATTATCCACACGCTTTCTTTTCAGTGTTTCCAACCGTTCGGCAACGCTTGCTTTCGTCGCGTTCACGCAAGTCAAATGCGCAACGCATTCCATAGAAAAGGCGTCTTTGACTACGGTCGCAACATCCTCGGTTCGCATTTCGTTGCCCGCAGAGCAAGTCACCGAAACAAAGTCGGGCTTACACGAGGCAATATCTTTAAGCGCGCGCACGACAAGCTCCAATGTACCGCTTGTTTTGGGAGGGAAAACCTCTGCGCTCAAAACAAGTTTCTTTTTTTCGAATAATTCGTTTATCTTCATATCGACTCCGTTTATACAAAGCGAGTCGAGAGCATTGCTTCCCGACTCGGTCCGTATTTCGTTGTTTGCCAATTCTTTCTTTTACTTCGGCAAATCAGTTTCCGAGAGAAGTCAGAACTTCTCTTGCATAGGCGTGTCCCGCTTCCGCCGCCTTTTTCCACAGCTCGCGAGCCTGCGCTCTGTCCTCTGCGACGCCGTTGCCGTTGTAGTAGCAATATCCGAGATTGAACATCGCCTCGGGGTCGCCTCCGTCCGCCGCTTTGCGGAAATAATGCACCGCCATCGCGGGATATTTTTTGACGCCGAGTCCGTTCATATAGCAATACCCGAGATAGAAAATCGACTCGATATTATTGTTCTGCGCCGCTTTGTAAAACCATTCGGCAGCACGCTTGCAGTCCTTGTTTACTCCGTCGCCGTTGAGATACATAACGCCTATATTGTACATTGCTTCTACGTGTCCCTTTTGCGCCGCCTTTTCGAAATAGTGCGCCGCTTGCCAATGGTCCTCGTTCGTACCGAAACCGCGCATATAGCAGTATGCGAGATTATACATTCCTCTGTCGTAGCCGAGACGGGCACTGCGGCGGTATAACTCGAACGCTTTTTTCTCGTTCTTTTCCACGCCGTTGCCGAATTCGTAACTTATACCGAGATTGCAAAGCGCGCGCATATCGTCGCCCTGTGCCGCTTTGTCGTTCCAATAGATACTGCGTTCGGGATTTTTGAAACCCTCTTCGGTCTTGTAAATATAACCGAGTTTACTTTGCGCGGGAGAATATCCCTTCGCTGCCGCGCTTTCGTAATACTCAATCGCCTTTTTCATATTCTTATCCACACCGTCGCCGGTTTCGTAATGCTCGCCGAGCAAGAAACAGGCTTCGTTGCTTCCCTTCTTCATCGCGCTGTCATACCATATACACGCCTCTTTTGCGTCGCCGCCCTTCTCGCCGTCGTAGTACATAGCGAGTTTCAACATCGCCGCGGTATCTCCGAGAAGAGCCGCCCGCTCCAACCACTTGAAGGAATTGTTTTCGTCGTATGCCCTTTCGTACCACAGCGACAGGTTATATGCCGCGCCGCTTATACCGCTTTCCGCCGCCATTTGATAAAGCTTCAAAGCCATATCGTCGTCTTGCGGAACGCCGTTTCCTTTCGAATAGCGAAAGCCGAGCGCATACTGTGCTTCGCCGTAATTTTTATAAGCCGATTTTTCGAGATAGGCAAACGCTCTCGTCTCGTCGGGAGTCGTGCCGCTGCCCTCCGCATACATTTGTGATACCAAAAACTGCGACGCGCAATAACCGCTGTCCGCCGACTTCAATGCGTGAGTAAACGCATTCGATTTGTCGCCCGTCGAAAGATAGTAATCGGCAAGCAGGTATGACGCAAAAAAGTCGCCGCCGACTGCCTGCGCTTCCAATCCCGCAACCGCGCCCTGCACGTATTTCGCCGCTTGCTCGTCGTCGCCTACCATTCTTGCCAACTCGCCCATAAGCATCTGTGCTTTTGCGTCGCCTTTTTTCTGCGAGACCGCAAAGCAATGCGCCGCAAATTCCATAGTCGTGCCGCTTACCGCTTTATTCATCGCAAGATAGCCGAGATAGGTATAGCTGTCGCCGTATCCGCCTATCGAATCAAAAGCCTCGAAAGCTCCGACGACGTCGTTGTCTTTGAACTTGCGAACGGCCTCGGAATAGGTCATCTGTCTTTGAGTTGCGTCCATTATGGTATCCTCTTTTACGATTTTGATTTCTGTCTTTGTATCATTGTATCACATTCGGGGCAAAAAGTCAATAAATCGAAGAGTATTGCATATTAAAACCCCGTTCCGATTTAAAGGAACGGGGTCTATGTCTACGTCTCGGATTTGCTTCTCTTTACCCGACGTCCGGCAGCCAAAGCGGGTCGCAACGCGTTTAAAACCGCAAGTATCATCACGCCGACGTCCGCAAAAATTGCCAGCCACATATTCGTTATGCCCAATGCGGACAGCACCAGCACCGCGGCTTTAACGACAAGCGCGAACACAAGATTTTCTCTGCACACGTTCACGGTGTGTTTTGCCGTCTTTTTTGCTTCCGCAATGGAGCCAAGGTCGTCGCGCATAAGCACCACGTCCGCCGCCTCTATCGCACTGTCGCTTCCCAAGCCGCCCATAGCAATGCCTATGTCCGCTCTCGTAAGCACGGGAGCGTCGTTTATTCCGTCGCCGACGAATGCAACGACCGAACCTTTCTTCTTCCTTTCGAGTATTTTTTCGAACTCCGTCACTTTATCCGCGGGCAACAGCTCGGCTTTGAATTCGTCGATACCGACCGTCTGCGCAACAGCTCTCGCCGTGCGCTCGTTGTCGCCCGTCAGCATATAGGTTTTGCAACCGTCGGCTTTCATCTTCTCGACAGCCGCCCTGCTGCCTTCTTTGAGTGCGTCCCCAAGAAGAATACTTCCGACAAACTCGCCGTCTTTTGCGACATATACCGTCGTTCCGATTTGCTGCAACGGAGCAAATTCTATGTTTTCCGACCGCATAAGACTTTCTCCGCCGACGCAGATTGTTTCCCCGTCTTTCGTCGCGCGTACGCCTTTGCCCGCAATTTCCTCGACAGCCCAACCCCTTGCATCCGTCTTTTCTGCGGAGCGGAGTATCGACATTGCAATCGGGTGCGTGGAAGCACTCTCCGCAATTGCCGCAAGGCGCAACAATTCTTGCCTTTTATTCTCCGGAGTCGCGCTCACGACTTCGAAAGAGCCTTTCGTCACCGTACCTGTCTTATCCATAACGAACGTGTCGGCTTTTGCAAGCAACTCCAAATAGTTTCCGCCCTTTACAAGTACGCCGACGGAGCTTGCTCCGCCTATACCGCCGAAGAATCCGAGCGGTATGCTTATGACAAGCGCACAGGGACAGGACGCCACCAAAAAAGACAATGCGCGGTATACCCACACGTTCCAATCTCCCGTAAAAATCGACGGAACGACGGCAAGCGCTATCGCCGCAAACACGACAATCGGCGTATACCAACGTGCAAATTTTGTAATGAAGTTTTCTGCTTTCGCCTTTCTTCCCGCCGCATTTTCCACAAGGTCCAAAATCTTGCTTGCCGTGGAATCGTAAAACTCTTTTTCGGCTCTCATCTCTATTTTTGCCGTCAGGTTTATACAGCCGGAAAGCACTTCGTCGCCTTCCTTCGCCGATTTCGGCAGGCTCTCGCCTGTCAGCGCAGACGTATCGATTGACGTACTGCCGCAAGTAATCGTGCCGTCCAACGGTATTTTTTCGCCGACGAATACGACGACGGTATCGCCGATTTCCACCTCGTCCGGCGGCAATATCAACTCCTCTCCGTCGCGTATCACGCGCGCGGTGTCGGGACGGATATCCATAAGTGCCGCTATCGACTTACGCGATTTTCCGACGGCGTAACTCTGAAAAAGTTCGCCTATCTGATACAGCCACATAACGAGTATCGCCTCGGGATATTCCCTGACAACGAACGCTCCGACCGTCGCAATTATCATCAAAAGGTTTTCGTCGAGCAGTTGTCCGTGGAATGCACCCTTTACTGCTTTGACGAAAATATCGTAAGCAATTAAAACATAAATCGGAATAAATATGACGAGGTTTCCCCACCAAGGCATCGAAACAAGTTTGACGGTCACTACTGCGGCGATAAACAAAACCGCGGCTATTATTATTCGAATAAGTGTAATAAGGCGTTTACTCATATTTCACCGCCTCACACGATAATTTTACAGTCGGGTTCGATTTTTTTACAGGTCTCGACCATTTTCTTCAAGATTTCGTCCTTTTTGCTTTCGTCGAAATCGAGCGTTATTTTTTGCATCATAAAGCTGACGCTCGCAAAATTGACGCCGTCGATTTCGTTTATCTTGCGCTCCATTTTCATAGCGCAATTCGCACAGTCCAAATCACATACTTTAAAAACTTTTTTCATAATCGGCTCCTTTATTCGATTTCGGAAAGATGTATAAGCGCAATGCGGTATATCTCGGAAATATGCTCGTCATCGAGCGAATAGAATACTTCCTTCCCTTTCTTTCGGCTTTTTACTATCTTTGTCTGACGCAGAATCCGCAGTTGATGCGACACCGCCGACATACTCATTCCGAGAATTTCCGCAATATCGCACACGCACAGCTCGCTTGTAAACAGCGCGGACAATATTTTCGTGCGGGTGGAATCTCCGAACACCTTAAACAGTTCCGCCGCGTCCACCAGCAAATCGTCGTCCGGCATAGCTTTTCTCACTCGTTCCACGGCCTCGCCGTGCACGTGCACGCTGCCGCAAATTTCTTCCGCTTCCTTCACGTTTTTTTCGTCCATTTGTCGTATCTCCTCTCTTTGAGCTCCTAAAAATATTTGTACAAACAGTTGAATAAGTGTTCAACTGTATATATTATATTCCGCCGTATACGGTTTGTCAAGCATTTTTATATAATATTTGAACAAATATTCAAGTATTGTGTAATACCGCATACCGTAAAATAAAAAACACGAATCGAAAACGACCCGTGTCTTTCCTAATCCAAACGGCAACGAAAGTCAAGACGTCAGAACACGCATTTGGCAACGTTTATATAGTGGTCCGCAACTCTCTCCGCATTCGCCACGAGAGAGACGTATCGCGTTCCCGCATCCGGCGTACACTTGCCGTCGCGCAAGCGCCCGATATGACTTTGCGTCATTTCTTCCGCGGCTTTGTCCACTTTTTCTTCCACGACGTACGCCGCTTTAAGCGCGCTTCTCTTTGCGTCTTTGTAAGCCGTTATGACGTTATCGTAAAGGCTGTTCACAAGATTTTTAAGTTCCGTGATTTCCTCTATCGCTTCGGAAGAAAAACTTTCGCCCGACTCTTTGAGTTTGTCGGCATATTCCACGATATTTTCGGCATAGTCGCCTATGCGTTCCAAATCGATGACCGAACGGAAAACCGTAGACAGATATGTTCTGTCCTTTTCGCTCAAATCCGACCTCGACAGCTTAACGACAAATGCCGTTAATTCCGAATTCAAAAAGTTTAAAAATATTTCGTTTTTTACGAACTCTTCCAATCTGTCGTAATTCAACGTGCATACTATGTCGCAAGCAATGTCGAAATTCGTTTTCGCCACCGCCGCCATATTTATCACTTCGTTTTTGGTTTGCTGCACGGCTATCGGCGGCGTTTTCAGCATATACTCGTTGACAAAAGCAAATTTCGGAGCACTATCCTTTTCCGACTCGTCTTTTTTGTCGGGAACTATCTTTGTGACAAGTTTCACCAACAGCCCCGTAAGCGGCAGAGCTATTACCACGGTGACGACGTTGAATATCGTGTGGAACATAGCAAGTTGCATTTGCGGAACGTGTGGAAACATTTTGCCGAATAAAAAGCCGTAGTCCACGCCGCCCAATCTCAAAAACATACCCGCAATCATAAACACGACAACGCCGCCCACGTTGAAAAACAGATGTACGAGCGCGGTTCGCTTTGCGTTTTTGGTGCTTGTAAGTCCGGCAATCAGCGCGGTCACGCAAGTACCCACATTGGAACCCATAGTCAGATATATGCCCTGGTTCAGCGATATGAGTCCCGTCACGACCATAGTTATCGTCATCGACGTCATCACCGACGAGCTTTGAACAACTGCCGTCAGCAGTGCGCCTATGAGCGCCAGCAGAAGCGGATTTTCAAACAGCGCAAGGAAGTTTTTGACCGATTCCAGCTCGGAAAAATATCCCATCGCGCCGCTCATCATAGACAGTCCGACAAACAGCATACCGAAGCCCGCAAGTATGCCGCCAATCTTTTGTGCCTTGTCTTTTTTCGCAAAGACAAGTATAAATGCGCCCACGCCGGCAAGAGCGGCAAAGATAACGGAAGTGGAAATCGACGAAGCCCCGAACATACCCAGAGCGACAAGCTGACCCGTAATCGTCGTGCCTATGTTTGCGCCGAAAATAACCGTTGCCGCCTGCGCCAAAGTCATTATTCCCGCATTGACGAAACCTATGACCATAACAGTCGTTGCGCTGGAACTTTGAATTGCCGCCGTCGCCGCCGCTCCCACGCCGACTCCCAGCAATTTGCTTTTGGACGTTTTTGAAAAAAGCGCTTTCAGTTTTTTACTGCCGAGAGCTTCGAGATTGGAGCTCATCATCGTGCAGGCAATCAAAAATATTCCCACGCCCGCAACGAGAGTCAACACCGATGTTATGACCGAAACGACGTCCATATTTCACTCCTTAAAAAATAAAGAGACCCCTACCGAATATGTATTCAGTAAAAGTCTCGAAATTTAAGCGTTACCGGGTATTTTAGATACCGTATTGACGGATAGCGCACGTTTGACAAACGCTTTCTACTCCCTTTTAAAGGACTATGAAGTTGTCCGTTTGCAATTATACACTACGAAGGCAATCTATGTCAAACATTTTTCGCACAATTTAAAGAAGCTCTTCATAGAGCGCTATTATGTCCGCCTTTGTCGGGTCTTTCGGATTTCCGGGGCGGCAGGCATCGTCCATAGCCGACTGCGCCAGAAAATCCAAGTCTTCTCTTTTGACGATTTCTTTGAGGTCGGCGGGAATGCCCACGTCCTTGCTCAACTTTTTGACCGCGTCCACAGCCGCCTTGCGGTATTCTTCCGCGCTCATAGAATCCACTTCCGCCACACCCATAGCGCGGGCAATTTCACGATATTTTTCGCCCGTCGCCGATGCATTATACTGCATAACCGTAGGCAGAAGTATGGCGTTTGCCACCCCGTGCGGCGTATTGTACAGCGCGCCGAGCGGATGCGCCATAGAGTGAACGATACCCAAACCCACGTTGGAAAAGCCCATACCCGCAACGTACTGCCCGAGAGCCATTCCCTCTCTGCCGGACTTCTCTCCCGCGACCGCCGAACGCAAATGTCTGCTTATGAGTTCTATCGCTTTCAAATGGAACATATCGGAAAGTTCCCACGCGCCCTTTGTGATATAGCCCTCGATTGCGTGAGTAAGCGCATCCATACCCGTGGACGCAGTCAAGCCCTTCGGCATCGAACTCATCATATCGGAATCCACAACGGCAACGACGGGAATATCGTGAGGGTCAACACAAACGAATTTTCTGTTCTTTTCTTTGTCCGTTATGACATAATTAATAGTAACTTCCGCCGCCGTACCTGCCGTTGTCGGGACGGCAATAATGGGAACGGACGGATTTTCGGTGTTCACCGCTCCTTCGAGGGAACGAACGTCTGCGTGTTCGGGATTGGCTATTATTATGCCGACCGCTTTTGCCGTATCCATCGCCGAACCGCCGCCGATTGCGACTATGCAATCCGCTTTTGCTTTCTTGAATTCGTCCACTCCGTCTTTGACGTTTTCTATCGTCGGATTTGCCTGTATGCCGGTAAAAAGCGAATATGCGATTTTTGCGCCGTCCAACACTTTAAGCACTTTGTCGGTTACTTTGAATTTCACAAGGTCGGGGTCGGAACATACAAACACCTTTTTCAGCTTGCGCTTTTTGATTTCCTCGGGTATCGCTTCAATCGCGCCCGCTCCGTGATAGCTCGTTTCATTCAACACAAATCTGTTCATTTATAAAATCTCCTTTTTAGATAATATTTTCGATTTAAAAACAATGCCGCGCCGAAGTTTTCTCCGACGCGGCATATTTGACTGCATAATTTGTCGTCGAAAGCTCTCCTGCTTATCAAAGCAAGAGTGTTTTCATCCTATCGACTTAAAACCCTTTTACTCGGCGGCTGCCGCTTCGGTTTCCGGCTCCAAAGGCGTTTGCTTGCATTTGACACGCAACTTATTGAAGTCGGCAAGCGCGGCGGCTTCTCTCTTCGCCTTTTTCTCTGCTTTCGCCGCACGCTTCGCCTCTATTTCGGCGCGTTTCTGCTCGCTCAAAGCATTGTATGCGGCGGCTTTTGCCTCTTCCGCGGCTCTCTTCTTCTCTTCCGCGACGGCTTTCTTTTCGTCGGCTGCCTTTTGTTTGACGGCAAGCGCGGCTTGATATTTTGCCTCCTCGTCTTCGAAGTTCAAATTATTTTTCGCACACTTGGCTTGAAGTTCGGCAATTCTCTGCTTTTCGGCCTCTGCGTTGGCTTCTTCCTCTTGCATTGCAAGCACCGTCGCAGGGTCGAGATATTCCCTGCCTTCCGCTTCGGCTTTGGCTTTTTGGTCCTTGACGATTGCCTTGTGGTCAAGCGCGGTAAATTTCTCCACACCCATAAACAGGAATATAAGCACGATTATGCCGTAGCATATCGTTTCGCCGCCTATGAAAACCCACGGCATTGCGCTTTGCATAAGCGCGGTCGGATGAAACATTCCCGCCGCATCAGGCGCAACGTATCCAATCGCATCCAAAACTATGTTCAGCACGCCCGTGGCAATGCCCGTCATACCCGCCATAATGGCTCCGTATATCGTCATAGTAAATCCGTCGGTACGGAAACCGTGCATAGCTTCCTGATGGTCGAGCACGTCGGCAAGCAAGGCAAGCGACAGATACATAGCGGGAGTGGAACCGAGCGCCTTTATGACGAACGACGTAACGACAACCGCAAAATTGGTCGAATCGATAAAGCCTATGACGCCGCCAGCAACCGCCAAAATACTGCCTAACAATATCGCCTTGCCTTTGCCTATTTTATTCGACAGCGGCCAAGCTATGACCATACCGAGCGCAGTGGGTATCGCGCCTATAATGGACAGCGTCCCCATCAAGTCTTGCCCGTGTTGATTGGAATAACAATTGTTTGCCGCGTCGAAAAACATCAACTTGCAATAATACGGCTGCGAAATATTTTTCAACATACCGCCGAGCTGATAAAGGAAGAAGAATACGACTATTATCCACCAATACTTGTCTTTGAAACAAGCCTTTATCTGCTGTCCCAGCGAAACGGACTTTTTCTTTTCTTCCGCTTTCACGACGGCGGTTTCTCCGTCTTGCGTTTCCTCTTTCTTGAAAGATTCCTCCGTGATTCTCTCTCTCGTAAAATAGAATTCTATTATTATACCGAGCGTGTTGACTACAATCAGCGCGATTACAAATATCTTCCAAGCGTTATAGGACGCCTGCAAGTCGCCCGTAAGCAAGAACCGTCCCGCCAAGAAAGGCAATACCATCGAGGACGCGCCCATAGCGGCAAGCGCGGTAGCGTTGGCTATCGTCGCAAGCAGCGAACGGTCTTTGCTGTTACGCGTGGACAGATTGACCAGCGCGGAATGCGACGTGAAATAGAACGGATATGCGATTGCAAACCAAAGGTTATAACCTATTGCGATGAATATCATCGACAGCATATGCTTTTCCGTTGCAACAGTATCCGTCGTGAACGGCGAAAGCACGAACAATAAGAGCAGCGCTAGTATCGCAAGAGGTATCGCGACGAGCATTAGCGGTCTGGCTTTGCCCGCCTTTGTCTTGCACTTGTCCATAAGACGTCCCACGACTATGTTTCCGAGTACGACGAAGATTACGGATACGACGGGAAGCCACTTGAAAAATTCGGGCGCCCAAGTCGTCATATTCAAGACGTCGGTCATATATTGGTTGAGGTAAGCCGCCAATATGGAGTTGGTCAAAAGAGCCAACGTCGGACCGATGAAATATCCGATTACGCCTTCGGGAAAAAGCTTTGCATTGGCGGATTTTATCCGCGTCTTAAACAAAGGCCCGTCGAAAAACGACTTTTTCTTTCTTGCCGAGTTGTTTTCCATTTACATTTTCTCTCCTTCTTAAAATAAAACTTTCGCAAGTTTTTATATCCCTCTCTATAAGAAACTGCGCATTACTGTCATTATAAACCCTTTGCATTTCGATGTCAAGTGATTGCATTTACATTACTTGTCGCAAAAAACACAGTTTGCGCAAAAAGGGTCGGTTTTAATTGAGATTGAGAAAATCTTTGCGATATTCGACCTTGAACAACTCTGCAAGTTTGACCATATCTTCGTCTTTAATCGTGTTCAATCTCGGAAGATGCGCCGTCAGCATATATATTTGCGCCGCCTTTTCCACGGTCTCTATAAGTCCGAAAGTTTCGTCCAGACTTCTGCCCGCTCCGTACACTCCGTGCAACGCCCAAACGACAACCCTAAACTCTTTCATCTTTTCGGCGGTAGCCTCGCCTATGGAATTTGTGCCGCACAACATCCAGGGAAGCACGCCCACTCCGTCGGGGAAGACCACAATGCACTCCGTACACATTTCCCAAAGCGTATGCGTCAGCTTCTTTTCGTCAAGTTCGTGCACGAAATTCATAGCCAATAGATTTGTGGGGTGACTGTGCATAACCACTCGGTTTTCGGGATTTACTTTAAGCCGAGCAATATGACTCATCATATGCGCGGGAAATTCGCTGGTAAATTTGCCGCCGTCTTTGAAACCCCACAAAAGCTGCGCCGTTTCTCCGTCGGAAGCTATTCGCAAAACGCCGAGATTTGTCTCGGGGTCGACGTCCACGTTTTTAAAGTATTTGCCCGTTCCCGTCACGATAAAATATTTGCCGGCCAAAGGCAAAGCGTTGAACCCCGTCGGAATTTCGCGTATTGTTTTTTTCACGTCGAGATACTCTTTGACCTCGTTTTCATCCAACATATAACTTATATTTCCGCCGTTTCTCTCATCCCAACCGAGGCGGTACATATTTGCCGTCGTTCTTCTCATTTCTTCCACAAAACGCGATGTCAGAATGTCCTTCATTATGCTCTCTCCTTTAAAATCTTATTCTCGTATGCTTTGATTTCGGAATAACAGTCGTCGTCCTTTTTCTGCCGCAACAGGTATTCGTGCCACAAGTCCGCCCAAGGCAGTTGCTTGACCCGTTCGCGCAGAATCATAAGTTCGGTAAAGTTGCCTTCGTCCTGCAATCGTTTCATTTCGGCGTGCGGTTCAGTCAGCGCAATAAGCAGAGCTTTTTGCATACTTCTCTGTCCCGTCGTCCAAGCTGCGATTCGATTTATGGAAGCGTCGAAATAATCAAGCCCTATCATCACTTTGTCAATAGCGTCGTTTCTGACGATTTCTCTCGCTATTTCGGTCAGCTCGTCTTCCAAAAGCACAACGTGGTCGGAGTCCCAACGCACGGGGCGAGTGACGTGCAACGCAACTTTATCGTAAAACGCAAGAAGCGCGGGTATCTTGTCGGATACAAACTCCGTCGGGTGATAGTGTCCGTTATCCAGCAGACAGCAAATACCTCTTTGGGCGGCATAGTTTTGATAGAACTCGTTGCTGCCCACCGTGTAGCTTTCCACTCCTATGCCGAACACTTTGCTTTCCACGGCGGGTATGACCCACTTTTCGTCGTAGCCGTCCAAAATTTCGTCCAAAGATTTTTTGAGCCGCAATCTCGGAGAAAGTCTGTCTGCCGGTATATCCTTGTATCCGTCGGGTATCCAAATGTTCACAAGCGCGGGACTGTTCATAGCCTTGCCTATCTTCGCGGCTATTTCCAAAGACGCTCTGCCGTGCCGCACCCAAAACTTTCGCGTTTCTTCATCGGGCGATGACAGCGTCAAACCGTCTTTCATTCTCGGATGGGCGAAAAACGTCGGGTTGAAATCTATGCCGTCAAGTTTCAATTTTTCGGCAAACGCCACCCACTCTTCGAAGTGGCGAAATTCGTAGGCGTCCCTGTCCGTCTTTCCTGTGTCCCGTCCCAAAATTGCATACGAAGCGTGCAAGTTCAATCTTTTTTTGCCCGGCATAAGCGAAAAAGCCTTTTCCGTGTCGGCAAACAATTCTTCTTTGTTTCTCGCCTTGCCAAGATACGAACCCGTTGTCTGTATGCCTCCCGTAAGCGTCTTCGCGCCCTCCAATCCGAGAACGTCGTCGCCCTGCCAGCAGTGCACGGAAACGGGAATCTCTTTCAATTTATTCAGCGCGCTTTCGACGTCTATGCCGAATTTTGCGTAAATCTTTTTCGCGCTCTCGAAACGTTCGTCTTTCATTATATTAAAACCTCCTTGACTTCGAATGAAGTTCTCACGACTTCTCTTGCCTCTTTAAGCGATTCAAGCTCTCCCGCCGAAATCATCTGTATGACGAGATTGCCGATAGCCGTACTTTCCGCAGGCCCCGCAGTCACTCTTTTATTGCACGCTTTCGACGTCAACTCGTTCAAAAACGTATTGTTGCAACCGCCGCCTATAATATGAATGCCGTCGTAATTCTGTTTTGTTATCTCTTCCATTTCTTCGATACTCTTTTTGTAACACAATGCGAGACTGTTATAAATTACGTACGCAAGTTCTCCGACCGACAGCTTTCGTCCGACCGAGCTTTCGATTTCAGAAATCATACTCTTCGGTGCGAGAAAGCGGGGGTCATTTACGTCTATTGCAACGTCGACGCGACTTTTTCGCGCGAGTTCCGCCAGCTCGGCAAACGAATATCGGTCGGAAAGTTCTTTTCTCACGCGCTGTATGAGCCACAGTCCCGTGATGTTCTTTTGAAAGCGAAATGTTTTGTCTATACCGCCCTCGTTGCTATAATTATACTTTCGGCTGTTTTCGTCCGTATGAACCGCAGTCTGTTCCGTTCCCAGCAAAGACCACGTTCCGCTCGATATGTAGCAGCAGTTTCCCTCTAACGGAGCGGCAACCACCGCAGACGCCGTATCGTGCGTGGCGGGCAATACCACGCAAGCGTCGTATCCGACTTTGTCCGCAATTTGCTTTTTGAATTTTCCGACTTTTTGCGTCGGTTGGGAAAGTTCTCCGAAAAGTTTTTCGGGCAAGCCTATTTCTTTCAAAAGCTCTTTATCCCAATTATGCGTTTCGGCATTCACAAGCGCCGTGGAAGTCGCGTTCGTATACTCGCGTTTCTTCACGCCCGTCAAAAGGAATCCGAAATAGTCAGGCAGCATTAACATAGTTTCGGCATATTCCAACCGTCCGCATTTCAAATCGTCGTACAACTGATAGACAGTGTTGAACGGCTGATATTGTATGCCGCTGCGCTCGTAAAGCCGTTCGAACGGTATTTTGTCGTGGAGCTCTTTCGCCGCAATTTCGCCTCTTATGTCACGGTATGCGTATACGGGCAAAATCGGATTGTCGCTTTTGTCCAAAAGCACATAGTCCACAGCCCAAGTGTCTATGCCCACAAAGTCGGGCTTGAACCCCTTTTCGCCCGCCGCTTTCAGACCGTTGACGATTTCGCCGAAAAGTCTGTCGCAGTCCCACACAAGTCTGCCGTCGACGTTTTCCACACTGTTTTCGAAGCGGTACACCTCCGTCGCGGTAAGCCTGCCGTCTTTTAACATTCCGACTATATGCCGCCCGCCTGACGCACCGATATCTATTGCAAGAAAAGTTTTCATAAACGCGTGTCCTCCGACAATAATTTGCACAGTATTTTCACCGTGCTTTCCGTGACTTGCTCGGCATAACCTCGCATAGCTCCGCTCTTTCTTCTCATTCCGTCCTCGATAAAGCCGTGGCGCATTTTTGCGTCCGAAATTATCGCTTTCACTCCGACCGCCGAAAGTTTTTCATACATTCGTTCCGCGTCTTCCCCCAGCCTGTCGCCTTTCGCTTTAACCAGTAAAGTGGGCGGAAACAACTTTAATTCCGCGTCTTCGGCAAACAGCGGAGACACATACGGGTCGCGGCGGTTTTCCCTGCCCTCGCAGTAAATTTCCGCAAACGTGTCCAGCTCGTAATTTGTAAACGTGAACGGATAGAACTTCCTTTCTTTTCCGAGCTTGTAATTGTCGAGCGCGGGATAGTTCAGACAGAGCGCCGAAATTTCATATTCTTTGTCCCGCAGACTTTTCAGCGCCAGCGCTGCCGCAAGGTTCGCGCCCGCGCTGTGTCCGACAAGCGCGATTTTGCCTCCGCGCGCCGCACCGCTTTTCAAAAGCATTTTAATCTGACCGTCGCACTGATTCAATTGTAAAGGATACCCTCTCTTATACGATAAAGTATAGTCCAACGACGCGACGTTATATCCCGTTATCTTTCGGATAAAATCACAATAACAATCTTCGTCGTAAACCGAGTTGTACAGAAAGCCGCCTCCGTGAACGGTTATGACAAGACCGTCTTTTTCGCCCTCGTAAAAGAGCGTGACGACTTTTTCGCCGCACATTTCGCTTTCGATGCGCTTTCCGAAGAGAAATCCTCTTTCGATTTTTTCACGCCGTTTATTATTCTTTCTTTCGGCGTATTTTTTTATGGCGTCATACTTCATTCTGCCGTTTCTTCTCCGAACGCATATCTGCCGCTTTGCAATATATGCCTTTTTCCGCTCGGCATCAAAAGCTCGCACCGAGTATTCATCGGAATAACAGCTTCTATTTCGAATCTGCCGTTTTCTATTTTCCATTCCGATTTCAACTCGCCGTAAGGCGTGACAACGCTGCCCTTGGCATAAGTCAAACCGTAGCCCGCAAGCGGCGCGATTTTCGAAGTCTTATATCCTGCTTCCGTCGCCTCGATTCCAGCCACTCTGCGATACAGAAAATCACCCACGGCTCCCGACGCATAATGATTGAAGGATACCATACCGCCCGTGCCGTCGCCTTCGCCTGCATTTAATGTACCGTCGGCTTTGAGTCCGTCCCAACGTTCCCAAATCGTTGTGCCGCCCGCCTTGACTTCGTACAACCACGACGGACATTCGTCGTTAAGCAGCATTTTGAATGCCTCTTCTTCGTGCCCGTTATCGGCAAGCGCGAACAAAATATACGGCGTTCCCGGAAAGCCCGTACCTATTTTATAGTCGTTCTTTTTCACCAATTCCGCAAGATTGTCGGCTGCCGCCTGTTTTGTTTGCGGCGTGAAAATGTCGTAATAGAGCGGCAGAACATACGCCGTTTGGAATTCCTCTTTCGTCTTTCCTTTTCCGTTCGTAAGCACATCGCGAAAAGCCTCTCGCGCCCTTTCGGAAAGCTTTCGGTATTTCTTCGCGTCTTCTTCCTTTCCGAGCAGAGCGGCAATCTTCGACACCAGCATACTCGTATTGCAAAGCGAAGCGCTTGCCGTATAATTGCGTCGGGCTTGCCACTGCGACATCTTCGGTAAATCGGGGCAAAGCCAATCCCCAAAGTGAAGCACACCCGGAGTATTCCAGATATATCGACGCTTGCCGACGCTTAAAAAACCCGCCCAGAACTTGCACGCGTCGACATATTTTTTCATTGTCGGATACATCTCTTTCAAAATCGCCGCATCGCCTC
This sequence comes from uncultured Christensenellaceae bacterium, assembly GCA_910588155.1. Classification (GTDB taxonomy): domain Bacteria; phylum Bacillota; class Clostridia; order Christensenellales; family Pumilibacteraceae; genus MGBC157735. The sequence goes on along the minus strand of CAJUPB010000008.1, from coordinate 9,181 downwards.
TTGCCGCATATTCGGCAAGCGGAACAAGCACGCACGCATCGCCCCAAAAATCGACTGCCATAACAGGCATTGTCGCAGGAAAGCCGTAACCCTGAACGGGTACGGTGTTCGGTATGCCGCCGCTTTTCAACTGCTCGTTCTTCACGTCGTCGAGCCACTTTTCCAAAAAGCGGGACATATCGAAATTATAGCACGCCGTCGGCGCAAATACCGCTATATCGCCCGTCCAACCCATACGCTCGTCACGTTGCGGACAGTCGGTGGGAATATCCATAAAATTGGACTTGCTGCTCCAAACAATATTTTTCTGCAAGCGGTTTATCCTCTCGTCGCTGCACTCGAACAACCCCGTTTGTCTTATGTCCGAATACATCGCAAACGCATAAAGCTCTATATCGCTTTCCTCTATACCGGCGACGGAAACATAACGGAAGCCCATATATGTCAGCCGCGGACTATACGTCTGCTCTCCGTCTCGGCAATAGTATACGGCGGTTTGTTTTGCGCTTCGCAAAAGTTTGACATTCGGCGTTCCGTCGGCATTCAAAAGTTCGGCGTGGCGAAACGTAATTTTTTGACCCGATTTGCCGTTTATCTTCGCGCAAACGACCCCTGCGAAATTCTGACCGAAATCGTATATCAATTCTCCGCTTATCGACGGCGTGCAAGACAGCGGCACCATTTTTTCGTGCGCTCTCACGGGCGAGCCGTTATATGCGACGATTTTCGGATTTATTTTTACCTTTTCTTCTTTTGCGGCGTGCAAATTCATAAGAATGTTCAAGTCCGTTCTTCCGTCGAAAACTTCTCCGTCGTAAAAGTCGCTTGCCTTATACCTGCCGTCCAACGTAACCTGCCAGCGCTTATCCGTACCGACGGTTTTGACGCTGCCGTCGTCATAGGTCATTCGCACTTCGCACAAAAGCGCCTGTCTGGGCGCGGTAATTCTGTTCTTGCGGGTAAAGACAAAAGAACCCACCGCCCAACCGCCGCCGACTTCGGCAACGAGCTTTCCGCCGTTTTTCAAAAGCTCCGTGGCGTCGTATACGTTGTATAAAAGCGTATGCTTGTAAGACGTGAAGCCCGGCGCGAAATATTCGTCGCCGATTTTTTTGCCGTTTGCCGACAGCTCGTATATTCCCAAAGCGGTACAATATATTTTAACTTCTTTTACCGTTTTTCCGTCGTCGATTTCTATATCCCGCACAAACGTCATAGGTTTGGGCGAAACGCGTTTTTCCGTGAATTTATAGTTGCCGTCGGTTATGAATTTACCCGTCCACGGCGTATCCATTCTGCCCGTTTCGAAACACACGCTTTCCGTCGCGGTTTCTCCCGCATCGTCCTCGATTTCCAGCAACGCCGTATATTCGGTAAAGGGTGCGAGCGGCGCTCCGTCATAAGTCGTTTTCTCGCCCATAACAACGGCTTTGCTCCATTCCCCCATTGTAATCTGCGCGCTTTTTACGAAAGCGCCGTTTCTGTCGCTCTTCGCGGAAAAAGAAAAGCGAGGGTTTTTATTGTCCGTAACGCAGCCCTGCGCCAATCCCTCGCACGTAAATTCGGTTATTTCAAGCATATTCTTTCTCCTTGTCGATTGGGTGATATCGACCGTCCGCTTTAACATTATACCGCAGCCGAAACGATATGTCAAACGGCAATCGAAATATAATTGGGTTCCCCGTTTGAACATTTTTGTTTCCGTCCAATAATCGCCGTCTTGCCAAACGGGGAACAAAAAGCAAGAGAGCGAACCGACGATAAGCCGTCGACGGATATTTCCTTTATTGCACCGCGGATTATTTCCGCGCTTTTGTTGCTTACCTCCTCAAACTTCGGTTCTCGCGGGCAAAGAACACCTTGCCCGCTCAAACCTTGTAGGAGGGTTGTTATGCGTTTACTTTTCTGGTCACGTTGAAGAATGCCGCAACGAGAGTGCATACCAGAGTTATGCCGTACATCACGATTGTGACAATCGAATGGTTGACTGCGGCAAACGCTATGTCGTTACCTTTTTCGAGGTCGGAACCGAGTACGACGCCGAAGTGATATACTCTGTCGCCGATAAAATACAGCATAGGCGCGATTACGAAAGCCGCCGCAAGAACCGCCGCAATATCTATAACGATTTTGACATACGTGTTCTGCGCAAAACCGAACTGGCTCACAACCAATATTGCCGCAATAAGAATGATTGCAATCGTACTGAACGCGATTACCGCGCTGTTCGCATACGCTTCGAAGAAGTATTCGATTTGAACGTCTGCGCTGTACATACACACCGACACAATCGCCATAACAAGCGCAACTATCAAGACATAGAAAGCTACGCCCTGCTTTTTGAAGAAATTAACTACCGCTTCCATTGTTTACGCCTCCTCCTTTTTGCTCTTTACGACGGAAACCACATAAAGTGCAGCGCCTGCCGCCGTAAGCACGCCGAACGTTATTCCAAGAGCGAGCAATGTCGCACTCCACCAGGTTACGTTGCGTATGACGCGGCTGGACGCATTCAAGCCGTTCATAAGATTACTGTGCGCGTAAGCATACCACTGATAGTGCATATTCGTCTTTAACTGCTCGTTTATTCTCGCGTCGTTTTTGACGTACTCTTCTTCGGAATATACCCAAGTCGCTTTGAGGTCTGCGTCTTTACCTTGACCGTTAGCCATCATCGTAAGACCGCCCATTATGGTTTCGACGGGAAGGAACATCAACTCGCCGTTCACCATATCCGTAGTCGCAAGACCTTTAAAGCCCCACTCTCTGCGGAGTATGTTCTGCATAAGACCCTGATGTCCGTTGATATAGCTTGCGCCGATTCTGTTGAACGCAGTCATAACCGCAAGACAGCGACCAGATTCGAATGCTTTCTGGAAGCAACGAAGTTCGGTTTCGCGGGCAGTCTGCTCCGTCATAAACTCGGAAAGTCCGTAGCGGTTGTACTCGATTGCGTTGAAAGCAAAGTGTTTGGGCCCTACAAGGCAACCGTAATCGAGCGCTTTATCCACCATTTCAAGCAGACAGTATGCCGACAGAATGGGGTCTTCGGAGAAGTATTCGTGCGTTCTTCCCTCGTAAGGTGCGCGGTGCTGATTTGCGCCGCCTGCCCAAATAGAAGGACCGCCCGTCCACAGCGACATATTGCCGAGCTGTTTGCCGTAGTCGGCAAGAACGGTTTTGTCGAACGTTGCCGCAAGTATCGGAGCATTGGGCGTGGTATTGAAGCTGTAACCCTTGTGTTCTTCTTTCTGCGACTCCGCATATATGGGACTGTCTTTATGAACCATCTGACCGAGCGTTACGGAATTGAAACCGTTGGGTCCGTCCGCCTGTTTTCCTGCGGGATTCTGTATCGATTTAAGCGTCCACGTAGTATTGCCGCCCACTGCGATTATATGAATAGCCTCGTGAAGAGTTATCTGCTCCAAGAAGTCTTTCCAACGCGGGTCGTCGAACCCTACGCCCTTCATTGCGCCGAGCGTTATTTCATGGTCGATGCCCCACTTTGTGGACACTCTGTCGTCCTGGCTCACTTCCACGGTCTTGTTGCGAAGCTCTTTAATCATAGCCTCGTTCGCTTCCAATCTGAATCTTGCAGGGAACGTCGAATCCCAATTTTCTCTCGAAAGATAAGTGACTTTGTCTTTCATATAGTAATTGAGGTCGGCATTGTCAAGCTGATTTCTTATCGGAGTTCCGTTTTTGGATACGGAGAAAGTCGCGGTGTCGCGCGAAGAATGATTCCATTCTTTGACGTTTGCCGCCTTGCCCTCTCCGTCCATACCGTCGGCGGTTTTCTTTCCGAGGTATGCAAGCACGTTATTTACCGCTTCGTGTGCGCCGTTTCCGACAGTGAAGTAGTACTTTCCTTCGTCGAGAATATATGTTCCCGCGCCTTTGCTGTCGTAAGAAGTCAAATCGGACAAATCCGCCGTTATGGTAACGTCTTTATTCTGTCCTGCCGGAACGTCCACCTTGCCGTAATCAAGAAGCTGTATAGCCGATTTCTCTATTTTGTTTTCCTTATCGTAACCGGTGTAAGGAACGGATGCATACAGCTGAACCGCATCTTTACCGTCTAACGTACCGGTGTTCTTCACGTTTACGACAGCCGTAACGGTTTTGGCCCCTTTATCTACGTTAATGCTTTTAAGCGTCTGTTCGAAAGTTGTGTAGCTCATTCCGTAACCGAACGGCCAAAGCACTTCGTCCTTATAAACCCAAGAGCTTGCGCCATCTTTCGCACCCTTTGCGGAAGATGCTTTCGTGTCTGCGGAGTTCATAACGGAATCGAAATATCTCGTCTCGTAATACTTGTATCCGACGTAGATACCTTCCTGATAAACCGTATATGCCGAAGCGCGGAGGTCGTCTGCCGAAGCAGCCCTTCCGACAGGCTTGCCGTCGGGTCCTTTAACCGCCGTTATTGCGACGTCGTTTTCCGTCGTTGCAATCTCGTCGAGATTGTCATAGCTGAATATGCCCCAGTTCTGCGCCGCAGGAGAAACGGAATTGTCATAGGCATAGGTGTCGGGCAGCTTGCCGGACGGATTAACCTTACCGGTAAGCACATCAACGACGCCGTTCATTCCGTACGAGCCGGGAGTGCCTATCCACAAAATCGCGTCCACACCCTCGTCGTTTGCGACTTCGGGGATTTCCATAGGAGAGTTGGAGTTGATAATAACAACGACCTTATCGGCATTGTCTTTTGCCATCTTTATCATATCGCGTTCGCGGTTGGAAAGTCCGAGAGGGTCTTTCGCTCCCTCGTTTGCCTCGCCCGCGCCGATGTTCTTTACGCCGTCGGGTCCGGGAAGGTAGTCGCGGCCTTCGGAGTTTACTCTTCCGAGCACGACTATCGCCGTCTTATACTCGCCGAAACCGGCAGCGGTGGTTACGCCTGCGTCTTTCGCTTCCAACTCTGTCAAACCGACTTCGTTTATATCGAACTTATATTTTGCGACGTCACTTTCGTTAATCATACCGAAACCGCCGCTTATTGTGGAAACAGCCCTGTAAACGGATTTTCCGTTTCTGTCGGTATCCACCTTATAAGCTTCGCTCATTCTCGAATTTACAGTGAAACCGTCTTCTTCGAGAGCCGCAGTAAGCGTCACTTGCGGATAATCGATGAATTTTTCGCTGACTGTCGGGTTTCTGCCGTTCTTTGCCTCTTTGGTGTTATTTGCCGCACCGGAACCCATTTGTCCGCCCAACACGTTGGAATAAGCGGCTTTTCCGACCAAGGTGACTTTCTTGTCGGCGGCGGATTTGAGAGGAAGCGCATTCTCGGTATTTTTGAGCAACACCGAGCCGTTTGCCGCTACTCTTTCGGCAAACTTCTTGTTTTCCTCAACCATATCCTTTGCCGTCGTATAGTCGGACTTGTAAGTAAACAAATCCTCGCCTTCCACCGTTTCCGTTACCGTCGTGAAAGTATTCGTGCCCAATGCTTCGTCAACCGTACCGATATTCGCTTCCGCGATACCCGTACCGATTATGACGAGCGCAAAGAGAGCCACAAACACGGCGGTAAGTCCGCGCCATATCGGCAATGTCTTCTTTGAGAACATCAATTGTTCCCTCCTTATGATGATTTGTATTTCCTTTCGGCTCGTTGATGGCAGTCTACACCCCGCCCGGCCTTCAAGATACGTAGATTATAGCTGACTTACGGGGTGATTTACAAGAAAGGTTTTATTTTTAATATGGAAAATTTTTATCCTATTTATTTACGAAAACAGAACATTTTTAATATTTTGCACAACAAAAAAAGCGGCTTTTTCAAGCCGCCGGAAAATTGCAAATTATTATATCTTATATATTATTTATTGATAACATTTGCACCCCACTGTTTGAGAACATTCGCCGTTTTGTCGTCGGCATTCGTAATAACTCCGTCGTAATCGCTCAATTTGCGCGTGCAATATGTCGCGCTCTGTCCGAATTTGGAACTGTCCACAAGCAAATATCTTATTCGACTTCTTTCAAAAGCACGGCGTTTGAGTTGCATTGTTTCGGGCGAGTGCTCGAATGTGCCTCCGTCGTCTATCGCTGCGCACGACGAAAGCATCAAATCGACCCTGTATCTGTCCAAAGCATCGCAAGTTATGCTTCCCGTAACCGAATTAGTGTTGTAATGAACCTCGCCGCCCGGCATAATAATCGTAACGTTTTCTTTTTGACTCAATTTCGACGCTATCTGCAAACCGTTTGTCACCACGGTTTTATAAGCGAGATTCATTCTCTCGGCAAGCGCCAGACAGGTTGAAGAATTGTCGATAAACACGCTTTGAAAATCGGGCAGCGCTTTAAGCGCAATCGTCGCCGTCTGTTCCTTTTCCTTCGCATTCTTTTCCGCTCGGACGAAAATCGAAACCTCGTCGGCATTCTCGTAATACAATGCTCCGCCGCGACTGCGTTCTATCATTCCCATTTTTTGCATTTCTTTCAAGTCGCGCCTTATGGACGCCTCCGAAACATAAAACATTTTCGCAAGAGTCTCCACGCTTGCCGACCGATATTCTTTCAGATGTTCGAGTATGCCCGTTATTCTCTCGTTTACAAAAGCACTGTTTGCCATCTTCTTCACTCCTTGTCGAACATACGCATTTCTATGCACAGTTTTGTTCGTTTATGTTCATATTATATCAAAAATATGTTCATTTGTCAACTTTATTGAAAATATAGTCAAAATCACACACAAAGTGCTAAAAATATGTTATTATACGTGTGTAACAACGAATGGGGTTGCGAAGAAAACAATTTTTTGATTTTCATAACGCCAAGGAGGGGACAATCGATGTTGGCAAAAAGAAAAATAATACACTATTCTTCAAACATAAGAGCAAAAGTCGTTTTTTCGAATTTTGACACAGACCCGCATTGGCACGACGACTGCGAAATTTTGACCGTCTTATCTGGAAGCGCAACGGTGCTTATCGGAGACGATAAGTTTGACGCAATGGAGGGCGATACGTTTTTCGTTTGCAGCAAAGTGCCGCACAGCATTCGTCCCGACGCAGACAGCAAAATAAATGTGTTGTTATTCGACGATTCTGCCGCCGAACTCACGCACGGCAAAAAATTAAGCAATGCGAAGTTATCGAAAAACTACGATATTCCGACGCTTTTGGAAAGCATCTGTTCGGAGCTTGACGGAAAAGAGCTTTATTTCGAAAGCGCGGTCAAAAGCGCGATAACGTCGCTTGTAGTAAACATTTTGCGCAACGAGCCGCACGAGCAATGCGACGAAGTACTCGAAGGGGCAACTTTCGGAAAACTTTTGCAGAAAATAGACAATTGCTATGACTTTTTCACGTTTGACGACGCTGCGGAATATATGAGCCTTTCTCCCGTATATTTTTCGTCCGCCTTTCACAAATTCGTCGGCACGACCTTTTCCAAATACATAAACGGAGTACGCGTGGAAAAGGCGGTGGAACTTCTCAAAAAACCGGGCGTCAAAATTACGGACGTGGCAATGAACTGCGGTTTCGATACCATTCGCAATTTCAACTACGTATTCAGAAAGTATACCGGTTTTGCTCCGAAACAAATGCCTTCGGACTACCGCTACGAAAATCGCTATTTTGTCAGTCACGAAATACTCGACACAAATAACGTCGCGTCCCCCCCCCGATGATATTGTATGTTACGGACATAGCACATTTGTTTATATCTAAATGTTAATCGTCAAATTTGCTTTTCATCCTAAACCCATATATAACAGAGAAAACCGTCGGCAAGAATGTCGGCGGTTTTTTCATTTGATGTCAAGAGATATGCGGTGAAACATATCGAAAAGCATTGCGCAAGTACCGTAACAAAGACGGGAATATAAAGTCGTACCCTTCCCGTCAAGCGCATAAATACTTCAAAATTCGTCCACTCTGCTTTCGGATACCGCGCGTCCCAAAAGTCAAGCTTTCGTTTATTTTGCCGTCGGGTTTACAACGGCAATAAAAAGCTATCCCCCCCCGACCGCTTCGAACCACTCCTCGCTTTTCTTTCTCCTAAAATTATCGAATTGGAGAGCAGTGCAGAAAGACACGATTCTTAACCTTCAAAGCAAACACTGTTTTTAAATTCGGACTTTTCAAGGCACAACAAAAGTATGCAATACATCGACGCTTTTTATAACAAAGTTTCTCGGCTGTTCCCCGCCCTGTTTCGATTCGATTACTTGCGATTTGGATTTATGCCGTCGGCAGGTAATATCGGCGGTTGGGTTCGGCGGAAAGGCGGGATTAAAGCAAGAACGATAATCAGTCCTTGCTTTTTCAATGCGGTTTTGCTATAATGAAATTACTATAAACAGTAATTTTGCTGAATGCTCGTCATTGCGAGGGAGCAACGCGACTGCGGCAATCCGGACTATTCGGCTTTGTCCAAACATTTACTTCCGGATTGCTTCGCCTGCGGCTCGCAATGACGGTTTGGACATAATATCGTTAAGACAATACAAACGCTAAATTTCAATTTAGCTTTGTAATCTTTTATAAAGTATAGCGCACTATACTTCGCAAGTGAAGACAGTGCGCCATTTCTTTGCCCACAAGGAAATCCCTATAACAGTTACCCTTATTATGGGGTAAACATTTCAGGTGAGTCGGGTTCGGTCAAGTCGGGGTTCGCAGAGGTTGTGCTTTGGCGAAGTCGGGTTTGGCGGAAAGATAGGTTCGAGGCAGACTTTTCAAAGCATTGGACGGGTTTGGGTTTCAGGCAGAGAGGCTACGTGGGTTGGTTTCGCGTGAATTGTCTTGGACAAGCATATAGGGTTTGATGCGTTAAGTTTAAATGGATTTGCTTGGTTCAAATGTGTCCGGGCAAAGTGGCAGAGGGTTTATGCAAAGCGGACAGACAGGTTGAAGAATGTTGTGGGGGAAAAAGAAAAAGCACCTATCCCCTATATGCGGTGAACATTTCGGGCGAGTCGGGGTTCGCGTGGGTTGTGCTTTGTCGAAGTCGGGTTTAAGTTCGCGCGTGAGTTGCTTGAACAAGCGTATGGTGTTTGATGATATAGTATCCGGGCAAAGAGGTTCGGACAGAGCTATTTGGTTGAGTAAATGTGAGAGGTTCGGGCGGACAAGTCTTGACATAAGTTTCGGGAGTAAAAGGAAAAGCAGACGATTGAAGCGCCTTCAATCGTCTGCTTTGTTTTCCTCTCAAATAA
>CAJUPB010000007.1:7780-112077 GCA_910588155.1 uncultured Christensenellaceae bacterium | reverse complement strand
ATAACCAGCTTGAACTTAAAGTAGTTGCTGAAAATGAAAGAGCAGTTTCTATGTATGAACGGGCTGGATTTGTCGAGTATGGAAGAAATCCGAAAGGTTTTAATTCTCGTAAGACAGGGTTTCAAGAAGTTATTTATATGAGGTTAGAATTGTAATGGGCATACCGAAGCTTTGGCAAAATCCCTCTTGTGGCACTAAAAGTATGCTTTCTTCGTAAATGTACAGTTGAATAATATCTAGAATTGGTAATCATGGCTAACTGCATTTAAGTGGTAATTGGAAATTAAGGAGCTTCAAAAGAATGGCTACACCAAAAGAAGAACATAGAGGAGTAATAGAAGGATATTTTTATGCGGCTTGTCCGTTTTGCCGAACGACGCTAACGCAAGGGCAGAACGGCACAAATTGCTTTATAAAATGTCCGCAATGCGGTCGCTATATTCACATCATAATAAAGGATGATTCGGTGTTGACCAAACTCAAAGAAACATAAATAACTTAGCACCCGAAAGGGTGCTTTTTATTTTATTAGATAAAATTCGTCAAAACTTACAATTTTATTCTGTCATAAAAATGATAGTATGAGCATAGGCACTCGCGGGGTGATCGCATAAAGCGAGAAACGTGAAAGCAGCCGAATTTCATACTGTTACGAGCCCGAATCCGAAAAATGATTGCAAGCCGAGCAGAGCAATACTGCCTCCCAAAATTGGAAGGTTAATTTGCTTTGACTCGGCTTTTTAACTTTTCTGCCCGGTGGCGTGTTGCAACGCTGTCGGGCTTTTTTTATTTGCCTAAATTCACGAAAGAAAAATTTTCAATCCGACATCAGGTGTCGTATTGGCACGCCAAAATAGGCACGAAGACTTTGTGAAGGAGGTAAGGATATGCAATCGGCACTCGAAAGACGACAAGAACTATTCGAAGTGATGTGCGAACGCCGTCATGACACAATAGACAATCTTGCATTTCAGTTCGGCGTTGACCGTCGCACGATAGAAAGAGATATCGAACTATTGAGCCTATCCAGACCTATCTATACCACAAAGGGAACAGGGGGTGGCGTACATATAGTGGACGGATATAGATACGGAAATAAGTATTTAACGGAAGAAGAAACGGAATTTTTGGAAGGTGTGGCAACAAGGCTCACGGGTAGCGAATTCGTGCAGATGCAGAAAATTATCAATCGCTTTCGCACACCGAAGAGAGGTGGCAGATGAGAGCGGTAAGACAAGGCGATACGATCCGAATCTATGACAGTTATCTCTACCGAGAAAGCATCAAGGAAATAGACGGACGGTTCTATGACGCAAATGAGAAGTGTTGGGTAATACCGCTGAATTCGAAGAACGTCGCAACGCTCGGACTTCTCGGAGCGACACTCGACAAAGAACTCACGGAGATGGCTAAAACCGAACGTGGGGCGTTTGTGAGCGTTTGTACGCATCCTACGCCGAGAGTGAAAGCAAAGCTCTTCCGTCATCAGCAGGATGCATACGATTTCGCACTCGAAATATTCAAGCAAGGCAAGGCGGTCGCTTTGCTTGCGGATATGGGAACGGGCAAGTCGATGATGACGATAGCAATCACGGGAACGCTTGAGAAAGAGTGCAGCGTTAAGAAGATGCTCGTGCTTTGTCCGAAATCCATCGTCGGGGTGTGGGAGGAAGAGTTCCGTAAGTTTGCAGACTACAAATATGCACTCACGGTATTGGACGGAACGATGGAGAAAAAGAAAGCGGCGTTCGGATTTATGAACGGAGCCGCCTTGCAAGTGATCGTCGTCAACTATGAATCGTGTTGGCGGTTGGAAAAGGAAATCACAAAGTGGCATCCTGACTTAATCGTGTGCGATGAGAGCAGCAAGATAAAGACTCCGTCGGCATCGCAGTCGAAAGCATTGCATCGGTTGGGGCGAATTACAAAGTACAACATGATACTCACGGGAACGCCGATAACGGGCAGTCCGCTCGACGTTTTCTCGCAGTACAAGTTTTTGGACGATAGCATCTTCGGTTCGAGTTTTTATCTGTTCCGAAACCGCTACGCCATAATGGGCGGTTACCAAAACCGAATGATAATAGGATACCGACACTTGGACGAACTCGTGGAAAAGGTGCATAGCATAGCCTTTCGCATCAAGATCGAAGACGCCGTGGATTTGCCGCCGTTTATCGATAAAACGCAGATAGTTCCGCTCGAACCGAAAGCACAGACAACCTATCGCCAGATAGAAAAAGACTGCTACGCCGAACTCGCAAGCGGAGAAGTAACGGCAAGGAACGTGCTGACGCAGCTCTTGCGGTTGGCACAATGCACGGGCGGATTTATAAGGGACGATGCAACGGGAACTGCACAGCAAGTGAGCGGAGCGAAGCTCGAAGCCCTCGAAGATATTGTGGATACTTGCATAGCCGAAGGGAAAAAGGTTGTGGTGTTCGCTCGGTTCGTTCCAGAGATAGAAGCCATCGAGAAAATGCTCAAAGACAAGGGTATAGGATACTCGCTCATTTACGGAGCAACGAAAGACCGTGCAGAGCAGGTGTCAAAGTTCCAGACCGATGCCGACACAAAGGTATTCATCGGTCAGTTGCAGACCACGGGAATGGGACTGACGCTGACGGCGGCAAGCGTGGCGGTGTTTTATTCGTTGGACTTTTCATACGCCAACTACGAACAGAGCCGAGCGAGAATCCACCGAATCGGACAGAAGATGACGTGTTTGTATATCCATCTCGTATGCAAAGGAACGGTGGACGAAAAGATAATGCAAGCCTTAAAGCATAAAGGCGATATCGCCAACCTTATGGTGGATGATTGGAGGACACTCTTAAATGGCTAAAAAATATTTTTTATACGGCAAGGAATTTTCGCTTGCCGAACTCTGCAGACTCTACGGACAGCATCGCAGCACGGTAGAGGGCAGACTCAAAAAAGGCGTTCCCCTTGAAAGGGCGTTAATAGAAAACGGGAGGTATAAATTGAACACGCAACTACTAATCTTGTCCGACAAGCTCAAAGACCTAAAAGCCAAGAAGAGCGAGTTGGATGCACAAACGAAAAGCGTAAACGAAGAAATCGACGGAATCACGGTAGAGATGATCGAACTGATGACAAACGAAGAGCTGACGAGTTTCAAACGTGACGGCACGACGTTCTCGCTCGTAACGCAGGAATATCCTGCACCCGAACCCGACCGCAAACCCGAACTGTGGGAAGCGATGAAACAAAACGGATTCGAAGACCTGTTCACGATAAACAGTCAGACGCTGACCGCAACGGTTAAGGAACTCATAGCCGAGAACAACGGGGAATTGCCCGAATGGTTGTGCGGCTTAATCAAGGTAGCGGAGAAAAACAGTATCCGCATGACAAAGTCTAAAAAATATTAAATTTGGAGGCATAAAAATTATGGCAAACGAAGTGGCAAAAGTGGAAGAGAAGGCAGTAGCGGAGTACGGTGCGGGCGTGAACTTGGGGGACTTTTTCGCCGATGAACTCGACGGACTCACTCCCTCGTTCGAGAGAATCAAAATCCCGGCGGGCGGCGGTCTTGCGTTCGAAGTGCCGGGCAACGATCCCGAAAGTCCCGACAGCGTCAAGGAATTCAAAGCGGTAATCCTTTATCATCACCCGATTAACTGTTATTACAAAGAAGAGTACACGGGCGGCAACAATCCTCCCGACTGCGGCTCTATGGACGGACACGTCGGAATCGAGGCGGAAACGGGCGAAGTCAAGAACTGCGCCGAGTGTGAGTTCAGCAAGTTCGGCACTGGCAAAAACGGTGCAAAGGCTTGCAAACAAAAACGCAGAATTTATCTCTTGAGAGAGGGCGAAGCTCTCCCGATTATCCTTTCGCTGCCGACGGGGAGCCTCGGCGAATTGTCAAAGTACATCGTTCGTGTGAGAGCAAAATATGCGGGGACTTACTGCGTCGTAACGAAGTTTACTTTGAAGAAGGCACAGAACAGCGGCGGTATCAACTATTCGCAGGCGGTGTTCGCCATCGACAGGGCGCTCACCGAGGACGAACTCAAAAACATCGTTCCGATGTGCGAACAGGTCAAGGCGTTGTCGAAAAAGGTAACGCAGTTGGACGAAGAGTAAAAACGCAAAGGCAAGAGCGGCGGAGCGTCGCCGCCCGATACCTTTTTTATAGGTGCAGGATGAAAGCAAACAAAATCGTGTATATCTGCTCACCGCTCAAAGGCGACGTGCAGAAGAATATCGCAAAGGCAAACTACTATGCAAGATTTGCTTACGAAAAGGGATGCATCCCGCTTGCTCCGCACACGGTATTCACGCAATTTTTGAATGACGATAATCCCAAAGAGCGTGAAAGAGGAAAGGCGATGGGGCTCAAACTCCTTGACCTATGTGCCGAGCTGTGGGTGTTCGGGCCGACAATAAGCGACGGGATGAAAACCGAGATCGAGCGTGCGAGAAAGAGTGGAATCCGAACAAGGTATTTTTCGGAGAACTTGGAGGAAGGATGACGGACATATTTGAAAAGGTAAAAGACCAAGTCAATATCGCCGAGGCGGTTTCGCTGTTCGGCATACAACTGAATAGTAAAGACAAAGGTCTGTGTCCTTTTCATGCGGAGAAAACTCCGTCGTTTTCCGTTGATCGCAAGAAAAATATCTTCACTTGCTTCGGATGCGGAGAAACGGGCGACGTCATAGCCTTTGTGTCAAAGATGCGAGAGTGCGAACCGTTGGAGGCGGCAAAGTTTTTGGCGGAGTCGTTCCGTATCGACATAGACGACTGTCCGAAAAGGCAAAGCATAAAGGACTACCTGAAATCGTGCATCCGTGACGTCGGGCAGACGGATTATTTTACACGACGCGGACTGACCGCCGCAACCATAAAGAAATATTGTCTCGGTTATGACGTAAAGCACCGTTCAGTCGTGTTGCCGTATTCGTCGGAGCTGAAATACTACCAAACACGGAGTATCGCCGACAAGAAGTTTTATAAGCCGACCACCGAAGAGGCGGGAGCGGAGCCGCTCTTTAACCGAAAGGCGTTGTGGGGTGCAAGCCGAGAACCAGTCTTTATCGTGGAAAGTCCGTTGTGTGCCTTGTCGATATGTCAATGTGGCGGTTCGGCGGTGTCGCTTTGCGGAATCGGCGGGACGAACAAACTCGTCAAAGAAGTAAAGGCAAAGAAACCGAATGCACCGCTCGTGCTGTGCTTGGATAACGATGAGCCGGGGCAGAAAGCAACGCAAAGTCTGTCGGACGAATTGACGAAACTCAAAGTGCCGCACATTTTATACAACGTCGCAGGCGATAAGAAAGATCCGAACGAACTGCTGATGGCGGACGCAAAGGCACTCGCCGAAAACGTCAAGTCGGCAAAGCGGACGGTTCGCAAGCACTTCGCCACAGCGAAAGACAGCTTCGACGCTTTGGAATTGCAGAGTGAATACATAGAGCCGCCGACGTGGGTAGTGCAGGACGTTCTGCCGACGGGACTTGCAATATTGTGTGCGCCGTCGAAGATAGGCAAGTCTTGGATGATGTTGCAGCTCGGCTTGGCGGTAGCAGAGGGCAAAGAGTTTCTTGACTTTAAGACGGAGAAAAACGGCGTATTGTATTACGCACTCGAAGACAGTAAAAGCCGAATCAAAGACCGCCTCAACAAAATGCTCAAGGGCAAGAAAGCGCCGAGCGACTTACGGTTCGTAATTCAGGCGGACACCGTGGACAGCGGTCTGCTTGAAAAGATAAAGGAAGAACTCAAAGAGTTTCCGAACATTCGGCTCGTTATCATCGACACCTTGCAAAAGGTGCGTGGAAAGGTAGTAAAGAACGAGTCGGTGTACAGCGGCGACTACCGTGAAATGGGTGCTTTGAAAGAGTTTGCCGACAAGCAGAAAATATGCCTGCTGTTCGTGCATCACCTCCGCAAGCTCGCCGATGATTCGGATGTATTCAACATGATATCGGGAAGTACCGCTCTGATGGGTGCCGCCGACTCGATTTTTATCATCTCGAAGAAAAAGCGTATGGACGAAGACGCCATACTATCAATGACGGGACGTGACATTCAGCAAAGCGACCTTGTCATAGCGTTCAATAAATACGACTTCGTGTGGGAAGTGCGGGGAACTGCGGAAGAGATAGCGGCGAAGCGAGAACGGCAGGAATACGAAAACAGTCCTATCGTGATCACTATCAAAGAACTCATCAAGCGAAATCCGATGGGCGGATGGAAAGGCTCGGCGAACGACTTGATGAAAGCGGTGTTCGATATAACGGGCAAGCAGCTCTCGGAATCGCCGACGGGCGTGGGCAAGTTAATATCGAAATATGAATACCGACTGCATTGCGACGGCATCGACCATAAGGCAAGCAAAAGCGGTAGCAGAGCTCACACGTTCAGCCGTGTCGTGGTAAATACGCCGATGGGATATCAGCGGACGATTTACGATGATGACTGATCATCTAACAAAACTATGTGTCCAATGTGTCCAAGTGTCCAAAAACCGCCGAAACTCGGTAAAAACAGCCGATAAAGCCTAAAACACGGACGCTTTGCCCTAAAAAGTTGGACACTTAACCCTACAAACAGCAACATCAAGTGTCCAACAAAAAAGCACGAAAAACCCAGATAAAGTAAAAATCCACAAGACGAGGTTTGTGTCCTTTTAGAATATATGTCCTTTTGGACGCTTGGACACTTGGGACACTTGCGTTTGTGAAAGGAGCGGATATGAAAGAAAGCGATTTGATTCGCAAGATAAGCGAATACTTGAAAACCGTGCCGAACCTGTTCTTTTGGAAGGAACACGGCGGGATGTACGGAACGGCGGGAATACCCGATTTAATTGTCTGTTACAAGGGAAGATTTATCGCCTTTGAATGTAAAGTCGGGAAAAACAAACCGACCGTTTTGCAAGAGATGACGATAAAGCAGATCATAAAAGCAGACGGATACGCCGTGGCCGTGAGAACGGTTGAAGAGGTGCGGAGCATAATAACGGCATTTGAAAAAGAGTAGAGGTGGCAATGGAAACGGTAATCAACAAGGTTTTGATAACGGCGGAGGCTCGGTTCGACTACGAGAGCGAATTCAGCCGTCCGCTACCGACAGCAGATATCAAACGGGAAACCGAAGAGTACATAAACAATAAAACGGTTCGGTTTTACGGTTACTATTTCCGTGTCAAGTATTATGACGAGGCGACCGAACGGATGCTGATGCTGTTCTTTTACAAGGGCGAAAGGTTCGGTTGTATGCAGATGTGGGAGCTGTCGGGAGTCTGCCCGGCGGAGGAATGGACGGAGGAACTCGAACAAGACGGTCAAATCCGTAATTGGTTAAAAACGAAAGTAAACCCCGACGATAAAAGCGATTGGGTAATTGAATTAAGGGAAGCCCGAAGACGGGGCGAGATAGGACAGATGGCGGTTTTTTCTTTGGTGGGACTGCCGAAGGAGGTGGTAAATGCAATATACGACGGAACAGATAGCCAAATACTTGAAAGAGTTTCGCATCTACAAAGGAAAGGTGGAAAGTGGGTTGGCTACCGACAGTATATGCCAAGACGTCGAACGGCTCGAAAAAAGCATTAGCGTCTTGCCCGAAAACGACTACCACATAATCCGCCTGTTATTTTTCGAAAACAAGTCGTATGCGGAAGTCGCCAGACGGTTCGGCTACAGCAAGACGGGAATGTATAAAAGAGTGAAAGTTGTCGAAAAAGCGATTGCAAGTATTATGAGCGATTGAAAAAGAGAACGGCAGAGAACGAAATTCATACGAAAGAGAACGAAACCCGTGATATGATAATCTTGGGGAGAGCAAGAAAGGCACGGTTCACGGGGAAGCATCCCAAGCGAATAAAAGCGGTAGGAACGGCGGTTGCCTTTCTTGCGTTACCCGATTAAAAACGGAGGAATAAACAAATGCCGAATAAACCGAAACGTCCGTGCAGTTATCCCGGCTGTCCACGGCTTGTGGACGGGCAATACTGTGAAGAGCATAAGCGGTTGACGGATAAGCAATACAATCTCTACGGTAGGGATGACTTTACAAAGAATTTTTATAAGACACCCGAATGGAGATATGCGAGAAAGAAACAGTTGGAAGCTCATCCGTTTTGCGAGGAATGCCTGAAAGAAGGGAAACGAACAAAGGCAACTATGGTTGACCATATAGTGCCTATCAAGCAAGGCGGAGATAAGTTCGCACCGAGTAATTTGCAAAGCCTCTGTTGGAGTTGCCACAGCCGAAAGTCGGTTGAAGAAGGCAGCAGATTCGGCAAAAAAAATTATTGAAAAAGTGAGTTTTTTCTACGCAATTTCGCTGGGCTCTTACAAGCGATTACGGTATAGTTGACCATAACAAGGGGCAAGCAAGTACCCCAAAAAAATCTGGAGGGTTAATTATGACAGTAAAAGAACTTGCAAGCAAAATCGGAGTAGTGGATATCACCTCGAAAGACGGCGAAGTCCACAAAGGAACTAAAGACGGAAAAGACATTTATATCTTAACCGCCAGCGACGGGGAGAACGAACCGAAAGTGGTATGGATTATCTATGATGACCAGAGATGCGATTACTGCGATAAATGCGGAAACATTCGTCCGCTACATGAAATCGATTTTAATCCGCTGACAGGCAAAAGGTTTTGCCATGACTGCGGGGCGGATTAAGGAAACGAGGGAACGGCAAGGTCAGACCGAGCAAAGCGGTCTGACCTTTATCGTTTCGTAAGGGGTAGGGGGAGGTCAATCTCTACGAATTCAACCCCTAACAGCGGGGCCGCAGTCAAACGCGAATTTTCGCAAAATCAAAAATCAAACGAAAAAATCAAAATTGAAAAAGGCAATACGAAGTATTGGGGACGGGCAACCGCCCCTTTTTTATTTGCCTTGAAAATCAAAATAAATCAAACAATCAAAAAATCAAAGGGGGAAATATGGCAAGCGGAGGACGAAGAGTCGGAGCAGGCAGACCGAAAAAAGCCGCCGCCCAAAAGATATTGGAAGGCAATCCCGGCAGGCGTCCCGTCGAAGTCGTGAACTTTGCGGCGGAGGGTGTAGAACTGCCGAGCGAACCGCCGTCTTATTTATCGGCAAGGGCAAAGGAAATCTACCGCACGGTGTATGCGTGGCTGAAAGCAGTCGGTTGCACTACGGGAATACTGCCTTACAACCTTGAAGAGTATGCATTCTGCAAGGCTCGATGGTTGGAGTGCGAAGAGATGAACACAAAGCACGGCTTGCTCGTGAAAGATCCAACCAACGGCAAAGCAATGCCGTCGCCGTTCGTGGCTATGGCACAGCAATACCTAAAACAAACGAACGAGGTGTGGGGCAAGATTTATCTCGTTGTAAGGGAAAGTAAACTCACAAAGTGGGATGAGAAAAACCCGAATGACGACATCATGGAGAAATTATTGGGAGGTGGCGGTTAATGGAATACACGGAACAAAACCCGTTGCGACTCATTGAACTGTTCGCAGGCATCGGCAGTCAAACGCAAGCCTTAAAGAATATCGGAGTACCGCACAAAGTTGTTGCGATATCCGAAATCGACAAATACGCAATTCAAAGCTACGAGGCGATACACGGCAAGGTCAACAATCTCGGAGATATCCGTGCAATCGAAGCTCTCCCGGATGCCGACTTTTGGACATACTCTTTTCCGTGCCAAGACATATCGGTCGCAGGCAAAGGTGCGGGTATAAAGGAAGGGACTCGGAGCGGTTTGCTGTTCGAGGTTGAAAGACTATTGATACAGGCAGCCGAAGACGGAACATTGCCGAAATACCTATTGCTTGAAAACGTAAAGAACCTTGTGAGCAAGAAATTCAAAGCCGACTTTGACCGTTGGCTTTCTTTTTTGTCTTCGCTTGGGTACACGAATTATTGGCAGATACTCAACGCAAAGGACTACGGAATACCGCAGAACCGTGAGCGGGTATTCTGCGTTTCAATCCGTGGCGATCACACGCCTTTTGTGTTTCCCGAAAAGCAAGAACTCAAACTACGCTTACGGGATATGATTGACGAAGTAGTAGATGAAAAATACTATCTGAAAGAAAGCACGATCCGCAGTATTATCAATTCAACCTTTAACTCACGACGTGACAGCATCAAGTCCGGGGACGGAGTGGCTAACACGCTGATGGCGAGAGATTGGAAAGGTCCGCAATGCGTTCAAGTCGGAGAAGTGGTCGGCGAAAAGTGGGATAAGATGCACGACATCAGTCGCAGAGTTTATGAGCCGAGCGGAATATCTCCGACCGTGCATTGTCAGCAAGGCGGAAACACCGAACTCAAAATAGCGGAGAACTTTGTACTCGGCGGACTACAAGCACATCAAACGCCAAGAACGGACGGTATCAGCCCGGCACTCACCGAAGCGATGGGCAAGGGCGGCGGACAAACGCCAGTTATTATCGACACAAAGAAGACCGATGACGAGCGGTTTTTCAAGCAAGCTGTGGAAACGGTAATGGAAAACGAATGCGGAGTCGGCGACACCGTGGACGCATTCAATAAGAAGGTCAACCGCAGCGGAGTGTGTCCGACAATCACTACTCGCCCCGAAGGTTTCAAAACTGCGATACTACCGATAGTCGAAGACAAGTCGGATAATCCCGTCATCGTGGCGATGCGTGGACGCAACCCAGACAATCCGTCTGATCGCACGGCGGGCGCACCTTTGGAGCAAAGGCTCGAAGTCAACGGCAAAGGACTTTGCAATGCATTGACCTCGGTACAGAAAGATAATCTCGTGTTGGAGCAAGGCAAAGGCTCGAAAGAATACGTTGCCCGAAGATACAAGGAATTCATCGAAGAGAAAGGCTACATACCCGAAATGTTTGTTGCCTACAACAAAATGGAAGTCGATGATATAGCGCCGACGCTTACGGGACAATGTTCCAGTGCGTCGGGCAGTTCTGCTGTGCTTATGATGGAAGAACCCATACAAGTCAAGGTAGCGACAAAGCAAGGCTACGAAGAAGCGGAAAAGGGCGATTTTGTCAACATAACCTATCCCGGCAGTAAAACCAAACGCGGTCGTGTAGGCAAGGGTATCGCACAAACTCTCACGTGCGGCGACGGGAATGCGGTCATCACGGAGAACATCCGAATCCGCAAGCTCACGCCGAGAGAATGTCTGCGTCTTATGGGTTGGCACGACGAACAGATCGACAAAATACAAGCGGCGAAAATCAGCGGTACGCAGCAGTACCGACAAGCGGGCAACGGCATAGTAGTGCAAGTCTTGGAGTTTATTTTCAAGGCTTTATTTTTTTGTTAAACGGAGGCGGAGATGGAGCATATTGCAAGCATCAGTTACGGAAAAGACAGCCTTGCTATGCTCGAAGTGATAAAGCAAAACGGCTTGCCGTTAGACCGCATCGTAACGGTGGACATTATGGCGACGAAAGACGTCCCCGCCGACCTTCCGCCGATGGTGGAATTTAAGGCAAAAGCGGACGCCATTATCTTGGAAAAGTTCGGCATAGTCGTGGAGCATATTACTGCACCCAAGTCGTATGAAGATTATTTTTACTACAAATGCAACGGTAAGAAAAGCAAGAATGCAGGTAAGATATACGGCTTCCCGTTGCAGAAAGGGAATTGGTGCAACTCTCGGCTGAAAGTCGACGTGCTTGACAAAGTCCAAAAGGGTGCAGTCGTTTATATCGGCATTGCGGCAGACGAACCGTCAAGGTTTCATACGCTCTCCGAAACGAAACGCAGTCCGCTTGTGGAATACGATTGGACGGAGAGTATGTGCCGGGAATGGTGCAAGGCTAACGGCTTATTATCGCCGATTTATACGACAGCATTGCGGGGCGGTTGTTGGTTTTGTCATAACCAAGGCGTGAATCAACTCCGCAAGTTACGCAAAAATTATCCCGAATTATGGGCATTGCTTTTGAAATGGGATGCAGACAGTCTCGTAACTTTCAAAGGCGACGGGCATACGGTTCGGGACTTCGACAAGCGGTTCGAGATGGAATCGCAAGCAAAAGTGCCGATAGGCAGAACATTCAAATGGAGATTATTGGAGGATAAAATAATGACAACCAGAACGATAACGGCGGAGTCCGTAACGAGCGGACACCCCGACAAACTTGCCGATCTTATTGCGGACAGCATACTCGACGAGTGCTTCGAACAGGACGAAGACAGCAGAGTGGCTTGCGAAGTTATGCTTGCCCATAACAAGTGTTTTATAAGCGGCGAGATAACAACCGCAGCCGAGGTGGACTATGAATACATAGCTCGTTCGGTAATCGCACAAGTCGGCTACGATACAACCAACGTCGAAGTGGAAATAAGAGTCCACGCACAAAGCGAAGACATCTCGCAGGCAGTAAGCAAGGAAGAACAAGGGGCGGGCGACCAAGGAATCGTGTACGGTTACGCAACCGATGAAACGCTTGACTATATGCCACTTGCAACCGAGCTTGCACATAGGCTGACCGACAGACTCGAAGAGTGCAGAAAGGACGGACTGATTATAGGACTTCGCCCCGACGGGAAGAGTCAGGTGTCTATCAGATACAACGGCGAAAGGTTCGATAAAATCAAGTCGGTGGTAGTTTCGGCACAGCATACCGAATCGAAGAACCTTGACGAGCTGACAAAGGAAATAAGAGAAAAGGTCATCGGCAAGGTGCTTGCGAATTATGATCTTACGGAAACCGAGATACTCATCAATCCGTCGGGTAGGTTTGTGCTTGGCGGTTTCGAAGCAGACACGGGACTGACGGGACGCAAACTAATGGTCGATACCTACGGCGGAGTTGCACATAACGGCGGCGGAGCCTTGAGCGGTAAAGACGCAAGCAAGGTTGACCGCAGCGGAGCATACATGGCGAGATACATTGCAAAGAATATCGTTGCCGCAGGCTTGGCGGAAAAATGCGAGGTCGCACTCTCGTATGCAATCGGAGTACCCAAGCCGACGGCAATCGACGTAAACACTTTTTATACGGCATCGGTCAATGAGAACTTAATCGTCAAGGCGGTGGAGAAGGTATTCGACCTATCGGTCGCAGGCACAATTGAGAAACTCGACCTCCGCAGGGCGGTATTTGCACAAACGGCGGTCGGCGGACATTTCGGTAAAGATTACCTCGCTTGGGAGTTGACCGATAAGGCGGAAGCTCTGAAAAAAGCCGTCAAAATTTAATAGGTTTTTACGGCGTCTTTCTCTGGACTTCGGCGGACGGTTACGGTATTGTTTGAAGAAAATGGAGGTAGGTAATGACCGATAGCATAATTGAAAGGTTAGGATTAACCAAGATAAGCGATGAAACTGCAAAACGACTGCTTGATGCCTTATATAAGGTAGAGGACGAGCAAGACTACCTAAACGAATCGGTAACGACGCTTGTCAGTTATCTGCACTCAAGACAGGCGAATGAAGGAAAACCTACGGTCTACTTTGAGAGCAGACACGAAAGCGGAAACATATTTGCCCTGCTCGGCAAGGTTAATAGTGCATTACATGACAAGCAAGAGTTCGATGCTTTATGGTCGCAGATACAAAAAGGCTCGTATGAACAGGCAATAGTGCTAATAAAAGAAAAGGTAACGCTTATAGACCTTGACGGGATTTATTAAGGAGTAGAATGGATAAGTTTTTCAGTCAAAGGACTTGCGACCGCTGCGGTGGAGATTTATCGGGCGGGCGGATAATGTCTATGTATAACACGGAATGCATTTGCTTGGAATGCAAGCGAAAAGAAACGGAGAGAGCGGACTATAAAGCCGCAGCCGAAGCCGATAAAAAGGCAATCGAAAATGGCGATTTTAACTATAAAGGCATAGGTTTGGAAACCCCGAAAAATAGTTAAAAATTCTTTCAAATTCTTTCGGATTTCGACCGCGTTTCGCTGGGCTCTTGTGTGTTTTTACGGTATTGTTGTCTTGCAAAACGGGGGTGGGAAACACCCTCAAAGCAAAGGAGAACACGCAAATGAAAACTCAAACATTCGGCATCGAAATCGAACTCACAGGCATCAGCAGAAAGGATGCGGCAAAGGTAATCGCAGACTACTACGGAACGACATCCTACTACGCAGGTAGCGGATATGATACCTACGAGGCAACCGACAGACAAGGTCGCAAATGGAAAGCGATGAGCGACGGCAGCATCGACACGGAACACTACGGATCAAACTGCAGTTGCGAGATCGTAACACCAGTATGCAGATGGGAAGACATCGAAGACATACAGGAAATCGTAAGGCAACTGCGACACAAGGGTGCAAAGGCAAACAGTAGCTGCGGAATCCACGTACACGTCGGAGCGGAACAGCATACGGCAAAGACGCTACGGAACCTCGTAAACATTATGACGAGCAAAGAAGACCTGCTGTTCAAGGCGGTCGGGGTAAGCACAAGCCGAGCAAACAGATGGTGCAAAAAGACCGAGCAGAGGTTCGTAGAGAGTATGAACCGCACAAAGCCGACAACGAAAACGGCGGTCGAAAGATTATGGTACAACGGCAACTCGCATAGGAACACACACTACGACAGCAGTCGCTACCATGCACTCAACCTGCACAGCCTATGGCAAGGCAAGGGCATCGAGTTTAGATGCTTTAACGGAACGACGCACGCAGGCAAAATTAAAACTTACATACAACTGTGCCTCGCAATCAGCCATCAAGCCTTAACGCAGAACGGAGCAAGCGCAAAGAAAACGGTAACCGCAAACGAAAAATACACCTTCCGCACATGGCTGCTCCGCCTCGGAATGATCGGCGAAGAGTTCGATACGGCAAGAAAGTTTTTACTCGAAAACTTAAGCGGCGACATAGCATTTAAAAACGGTAGACCGAGGGCGGCGGCTTAACCGCCCCCTCACAAAAGAAGGAGATAAAAAAATGGCAAAACTTTATGTAGCATACGGTAGCAACCTCAACCTTGCACAAATGGCAAGACGGTGTCCAGACGCAAAGGTAGTGGGCATCGGCACACTCAAAAACTATCAGCTGACATTCCGTGGAGTGGCAACGATAGAGCCCGTCGATGGGGCGGAGACGCCTGTCGGCGTGTGGGAAATCACACCTCGTGACGAGTTGGCACTCGACAGATACGAAGGGTATCCGAGTTATTATCGAAAGGAAACGGTAACGGTAGATATGCCGAACGGAGCGGTCGAGGCAATGGTGTACATAATGAACGAAGGCAAGCCGAATATGCCGTCGGGATTTTATTACAACACAATTCACGAAGGATACAGGGATGTCGGACTCGATCCGAAATACCTGCAAGCGGCTCTCGACGATACGAAAAAGCGAATGAGAGCGAGAGCATAAAAACAAAATCAAATGCGTGTTCAAAGGGAGAGCTTCGGCTCTCCTTTTATTTATTGTAAACGGAGGGAGCAATGGCATACAACAAACAACTTGCAGACCGTGCCGTTGCTTTCATCAACTCGTTAAAACATACGAAAGGCACATGGCACGGAGTACCGTTCGAACTGTTGCCGTGGCAGGACAAAATCATAAGGGACATTTTCGGAACGGTAAAAGATAACGGTTATAGGCAGTACAATACCGCTTATGTCGAGATACCGAAAAAGCAAGGCAAGTCGGAAATAGCCGCCGCAATCGCATTATACCTTTTAGCGGGCGACGGCGAGTGGGGTGCGGAGGTTTACGGATGTGCAGCCGACCGCCAACAGGCAAGTATAGTGTTCGACGTGGCTTGCAACATGGTAGAACAATGCCCCGCCTTGAAGAAGAGAATCAAGCCTATAATGAGCCAGAAACGGCTCGTATATCAACCGCTTAATTCCTTTTATCAGGTGCTGTCGGCGGAGTCGTACACCAAGCACGGACTGAATGTTCACGGCGTTGTATTCGACGAACTCCATGCACAACCGAACCGAGCCTTATACGACGTAATGACGCACGGTTCGGGCGATGCAAGAAAGCAACCGCTGTTCTTTTTGATAACTACGGCAGGCACTGACCGCAACTCAATCTGTTGGGAAATCCACCAAAAGTCGAAAGACATACTCGAAGGACGCAAGCATGACCGCTCATTCTATCCCGTAATTTACGGAGCGGATGACGATGATGATTGGGGTAGCGAAAAGGTATGGGCGAAAGCAAACCCGTCGCTCGGCATCACGGTGGAAATAGATAAACTCCGTACCGCCTACGAGTCGGCGAAAGAGAACCCGGCGGAAGAGAACTTGTTCCGACAACTGCGACTCAATCAATGGGTAAAGCAAAGCGTCCGTTGGATGCCGATGGACGCTTGGGATAAATGCGATTTTCAAGTAGATGCGGAAAAGCTCAAGGGGCGTGAATGCTACGGCGGACTTGACCTTTCGTCAAGCACCGATATCACGGCATTCGTGCTTGTCTTTCCGCCATTGAACGAAGACGATAAATACATCGTTCTGCCGTTCTTTTGGATACCCGAAGACACAATAGATTTGCGAGTTAGACGCGATCACGTTCCATACGATGTGTGGAAAGCAAAGGGGCAAGTTATAACCACCGAGGGCAACGTAATCCACTACGGATACATCGAAAACTTTATAGAAGACCTCGGCACGAAATACAACATCAAGGAAATAGCCTTTGACCGATGGGGAGCCGTGCAGATGACGCAGAATCTCGAAGGAATGGGGTTCACGGTCGTACCGTTCGGGCAAGGGTTCAAGGATATGAGTCCGCCGACGAAAGAGCTGATGAAGCTCGTGCTTGAGCAGAAGATAGCGCACGGTGGAAACGTGCCGCTCCGTTGGATGATGGACAATGTGTTCGTTAGAACCGATCCTGCCGGGAACGTGAAGATGGACAAGGAAAAGTCCACCGAAAGAATAGACGGAGCGGTCGCACTCGTTATGGCTTTAGACCGTGCAATCCGCAATAAGGGAACAACGGACAGCGTCTATAACGATAGAGGAATTATCATTATTTAGGAGGAAATCAATGCAAATAGAAAAGAGAGCGGTGGAAGAATTAAAAGCTGCCGATTACAATCCCCGTAAGGACTTAAAGCCCGGCGATGCCGAATACGAAAAGCTCAAACGCAGCATCGAAGAATTTGGCTACGTCGAACCCGTTATATGGAATAAACGCACGGGCGTGGTTGTGGGCGGGCATCAACGCTTAAAAGTGATGAAAGACCTTGGGTTCACCGAAGTGGACTGCGTTGTGGTCGACCTTGACGAAAGCAAGGAAAAAGCATTGAACATCGCTCTGAACAAAATCAGCGGCGAGTGGGACAATGATCTCTTGGCAAGCCTTTTGAAAGACTTGGACGGGAGCGGATACGATATCACACTAACGGGTTTTGACCTTGCCGAAGCACAGGAACTGTTCGGGAGCGGTAGTATGGAGAATGTCCACGAAGACGACTTTGACGCTGAATCCGCTCTTGACGAAGTAACCGAGCCGAAGACGAAAACGGGCGATTTGTGGATACTCGGACAGCACCGACTGCTGTGCGGGGACAGTACGCAAGCCGATGACGTAAGCCGAGTGTTGGATGGTAAAATGGCAGACCTAATGGTAACCGATCCGCCTTACAATGTGGACTACGGTTCGGCGGTAAGGGGCAAGCATCAATCGCAGTCTCGGTCGAGCAGCACGATTGCAAACGACAACCTTTCGGACGATGAGTTCTATCAATTTCTTTTGGCATTCTATAAGGCGGCGGAAAAGAACTTGAAGAAAGGTGCGCCGATTTATGTGTTCCATAGCACAAAAGAAACCGTAAACTTTACGAAAGCGATGACGGATGCAGGGTTCAAGTATTCGCAGACGCTTATATGGTTGAAGAATCATTTCACGCTCGGTAGGCAGGACTACCAGTGGAAGCATGAGCCGATACTCTACGGATGGAAAGAAGGTGCGGGGCATTATTTTATTGACGATCGAACGCTTGCAACTGTGATGGAGGGACTGACGGAGAATCTGCGAAAGATGAACAAAGCCGAGCTCGTTGAGTTGGTAGAAAAAATACTCGGTTTGCCGAACTCGGTCATAGAGGATAACAAGCCGAACAAATCGCCAGACCATCCGACGATGAAACCCATCACGTTGTGTGCCAAGCTCATCTACAACAGCAGCCACGAAGATGATACGGTATATGAACCGTTCGGCGGTAGCGGCTCCACGCTTATAGCGTCCGAGCAACTGAACCGCAAGTGTCGGGCGATAGAACTCGAACCGAAATACTGCGACGTTATTGTCCGCAGATACAAAGAACTTTGCCCCGAAGCTGAAATCAAGCATATCCGAGACGGGGTGGAAATTTTCGATTAGTTGCCGATTTCCTCTGGACTTGTTGAAACCATTACGGTATTGTTTGGGTTACGACAAAGAAGGAGGCACAAATGGAAAGTATAATCGATTGGCTCTTTGACGGCGAAATCGACGAGCGGAATAGAGTACGCAAACCGAAAGATTTATCGAAGGACAAAGAGTATATAGCATACGAAAAATTCAAAAGTATGCTGACAGACGAACAAATGGATATGTTCGAAAAGTTCTTGGAAGAACAAGCAATACAAGAAGGAGTGAAACGAAAGGGCGTTTATAGCAGAGGATTCAAAATCGGTTTATTAATCGGTTTGGAAACCGCAAAATTCAGTCCCGAAGATTAATAAAATAATTGCCTTTCGGGACGCACTTTCACTGGGCTCTTTTGGCAATTTACGGTATTGTAAAAGAAAAAACGGAGGCAAGAAAATGGCAAGTATATTTGGGTTAAAGCTCAAGGGCAGACGCAGTTTTGAGGGCAGAGATTGGCAAGGCAATCAAGGCAATCTTTATCTCAACGAAAAGAAAATCGCATGGTACAACGACAGCGGGAACGGCGGCCCTGCGGACATAGATTTTTATGATATCAGCGGACGGAAAGAGAACGAAGCGAAGCTCGAAGAAATCGTTAAAATGTATTACAAAAAATATCCGCTCGAAGAGCAATACAAAAATCTTGAACCCGATGTGGAAATGCTGATTGGCAGACTCATCGAATTAATGGACGATGAAAAGCAGTATAAAAAGTATGCAAAGCAAGGCTATCCAGTAATGATAGCCTATCGAAAAAATGTAAATGGCGTATCGTACTTTGGTGCATATAAGACTAAAGAGTTTGCAGATGCAGACATTAAAAAGGAAAATCTCATAGTCTTACAGCGGTACGAGAGCCTTGAAGATTTTGACATAAGCCAATAATAGGAAAGAGCAAATATGGTTAAAATAGCAGTTTATATACGAATAAGAAAAGAAGACGCACTCGTTATTGAGTGCCAAAAACAATATTTTAACGAATTAATAAAAAGCAAAAACAATTGCGAGATCGTCGAATTCTATATCGATGTCAGCAAGTATGAAAGAGCCGAAAATCTACCTGAATACAACCGAATGATAAAGGATGCTGAAACTCATAAATTCGATTACATAATAATCAAAGGGTTTAGACAGTTCGGATGCTTAACAGCACAGAAAATAGAAATGATCCAAAAACTCAAAGAGAAAGGCATCGGCGTGTATTCCATTGCCGAGGGAATGGACACGTTGAGTAGCCGATGGTCGAGTTTTATGATGGAGCTATACTTGTCGATGGAAAACGAATTGAAACGGATAAGAAAATAATGATATAACCGTCCCAAAGGGCGGTTTTTCGTTTCAAAAAAAGTTTGATTTTCTCGAAAAAAGTTGTGTGTTTCTGCACGATTTCACTGGGCTCTTTCGGTTGTTTACGGTATTGTTGTGTTACAAAAAGGAAAGGGCAAAAGGTCCGAAAGGAGCGAAAAAATGGCAACGATTAAAGTAACGAGAACGGACGGACAATGGAAAATAGGCACGATAGACGGCATAAAATTCAACGCAAAAGTGTACGAAGAGCCGAGCGAGTTCGGAATTAACGGTGGCAACGTAAGCAAATTATGGATAGACGGCATAGCTAACTACGACAGGGGTTGGGACTTAAGGGCAAAGACCGTCGAGGGGAAAGCGATGGTCAAGGAATTAATCAAATACTTTAAGAACCCTGAAAACTGCAAATAAAACAAACAACACAAACCGTCCGCAAGGGCGGTTTTATTATTTCAAAACGGAGGTATGAATGGGAATATTCGGACGCAGTAGGGATGCACCAAAGCGTGAAAGACGCAATAAGCCGAGCAAGGAAATGCAAGATTTTATACGCGGTGTAGACATGGACTTTATCGGCAACAGCAACAGCGGAGTGCAAGTGGATGAACTCCGTGCCTTGCAGACCTCGGCGGTATATGCGTGTGTGAAAATCCTTGCCGAAACGGTAGCAAGTCTGCCGTTGCATCTGTTCAAAAAGGGCAAAGGCGGTAAGAGTGAAATGGCGGAGCAACATCCGCTTTTTTCTTGCCTTTACGAAATGCCCAACGACGAAATGACGAGTTTCGAGTTTCGGGAAATGATGATGACATCGCTCCTTTTATGGGGCAACGCTTATGCGAGGAAAATCCGCAAAAATGGACACGTAACCGAACTGTGGTACTTAAAGCCGCAGCTCATGACGGTAGAACGAGATACGCAAACGGGCAGGATAAAATACACCTATTCGGACGATATCACCAATCAAACCTACGAGTACAAACCCGAACAAATCTTTCACATAAAAGGTTTGTCGCTTGACGGGGTAACGGGTTTGAGTCCGATATCTCAAGCAAGGGAAGCTGTCGGGCTGTCGCTTGCCACGGAAGAGTACGGTGCAAAGTTTTTCGGCAACGGAGCAAGACCGGGCGGTGTGTTGGAACACCCCGGCATACTGAAAGATCCCGAAAAGTTAAGGGAAAGTTGGAACAAGGTATATCAGGGTACGAGAAACAGCCATAAGGTGGCGGTGCTTGAAGAGGGGATGAAATATCACACAATCGGCATTGCACCCGAAGATGCACAATTCCTTGAAACCCGAAAGTATCAAGTCAACGAAATCTGCCGAATATTCCGTGTTCCGCCGCACCTTGTCGGCGACTTGGAAAGAGCGACGTTCAGCAACATAGAACACCAATCGATCGAATTCGTACAGCACACAATCCGCCCGTGGTTAGTCAGGTGGGAGCAAGCGATAAGCCGTTCACTCTTGGATGAGAAAGAACGGCTTTTGTATTTCAGCAGATTCAACGTGGACGGGTTGATGCGTGGCGATTACAAGTCGAGAATGGAAGGCTACGCAATAGGTCGGCAAAACGGTTGGCTGTCGGCAAACGACATCCGACACTTGGAAGACCTACCGCCGATACCGAAAGAACAAGGCGGCGACGCTTACCTTGTGAACGGAAACATGACAGCGGTAAGCAAAGAAAACAAAGAAGGAGGTAGCGATGGAGAAGGGCAAAAAGGAATTGCGAATGCTCCCGATGGCGGAACTGCGAATAGCGGACAGTGACGGCGGTTCGGTAATCGAAGGACACGCAGCGGTGTTCGACTCATGGTCGGAAACGCTCGGCGGAATCTTTCCGTTTAAGGAAATCGTCCGCAAAGGTGCATTCAACGAAAGCATCGGTAAAGACGATATCCGTGCATTGTTCAACCACGATCCGAACTATGTGCTTGGGCGTAACCGTGCAGGAACGCTCGAACTCGTGGAAGACGAAGTCGGCTTGCGTGTGCGGATAACACCGCCCGATACAAGTTGGGCAAGGGATTTGCAGGCAAGTATTAGACGCGGAGATATCACGCAGATGTCCATAGGTTTCATAGTCGAAGAAGACAAATGGTCGACAGAAAACGGAATGGATACGAGAGAAATCCGTAAGGTTCAACTGTTCGACGTGAGTCCCGTAACGTTCCCCGCATATACCGCCACGGACGTTGGTGTGAGAGCGATGGAAGAATACAACGGCTACAAGGCTGAACAGCGGAGCAAGGCGGAGGCGGAAGAAAAAACCGCCGAGAAAGCAAAACAGCAAGCGAAACTCAAAGGCTTGCAGACCAAATTCAAAAATTATTAATCGGAGGATATCAAGGATATGACTATGAAGAAAGTGCTTGAAATGAAAGCAAAAAGAGAAGACGCCAGACTCAAAGCAATGGCGGTTCTCAATAAAGCGGAAGCAGAGGACAGGTTCCTCACCGAAGACGAACAAAAGGAAATCGACGGATATGAGTCGGAAATCCGTTCGTGGGACGAGAGCATCAGCCGTGCGGAAAAGATGCTTGCAATCGAACCCGAAGACAGGTCGGTAACCGAGAAACCCGAAGTCAAGCCTATGCCGAATAAAGGCGAAGAGAAGAGATTCGCCACCTTTGGCGAACAGTTGCTTGCGGCATACAGGGCGGCGGCTCCCGGCGGAAAGGTGGATGAAAGACTGACTACGAGGGCGGCAAGCGGACTCAACGAAAGCACTCCCTCGGACGGCGGGTTCCTCGTACAGCAGGACTTCGTAACCGAACTGTTAAAACGCACCTATGAAACGGGAATTCTTGCAAGCCGTGCGAAGAAAATCCCTATCAGCACCAATGCCAACGGCATGAAGATAAACGCCGTGGACGAAGACAGCCGTGCCAACGGTTCGAGATGGGGCGGAGTTCAAACCTATTGGGAAGGCGAGGCGGACGAACTTACGGGCAGCAAGCCGAAGTTTCGTCAGTTGGAACTTTCGCTCAAGAAACTCACGGGCTTATGCTATGCGACGGATGAACTGTTGCAGGATGCTGCGGCATTGGAGGCGGTCATCCGTCAGGCGTTTGCGGAAGAGTTCGGGTTCAAAATCGACGATGCAATTCTTGACGGAAGCGGCGAGGGCGAACCTCTCGGCATCCTTAAAAGCGGTGCGATCGTTAAGGTCGAAAAGGAAAAAGACCAGACCGATATCATCACGGTCGAAAACCTCATCAAGATGTGGAATCGCCTTTGGGCAAGGTCGAGAGCAAATGCTGTTTGGTACATTAATCAGGAACTTGAGCCGTACCTTTACACTTTGAAACTCGGCGATAAACCCGTGTACATCCCGGCGGGCGGACTTTCGGAAAAACCTTACGGAACGCTGTTCGGTCGTCCCGTTATTCCTTTGGAACAGTGCAGTGCCGCAGGCGATATCGGGGACATCGTTCTCGCAGATATCGGACAATACTTGCTCATTGACAAGGGCGGAGTAAAAGCGGCAAGTTCCATCCACGTCCGCTTTTTGTACGATGAGTCGGTGTTCCGCTTTATCTACCGTGTGGACGGCAAACCTATCTGGAACAAACCGCTCACTCCTTACAAGGGCAGTTCGAGCGTGTCGCCGTTCGTTACTCTCGCAAAGAGAGGTTCGTAAAACAAAAGGGGGTGATCGAGCGTGTTGACGTTACAGGAAACAAAAGACTTTCTCCGCTTGGACGGGGATGACGAAGATGCGCTCATTTCCTCGCTCATCATTACGGCGAAAGGCTTGACCGAAGAAGTGTTGCGACGGCAGCTCTCGGAGTTCGAGGAAATCCCCGAACCCGTGCATCAGGCAATGCTCATCGTTACGGCAACCTTATATGAAGAACGGCAAGTGGCGAAAGACAAGTCGGGCGTGGACATCAAGGAAACGCTCGATCTTGTCCGCCGAATGCTGTTTGCGTATAGACGGGAGGCGTTCTGATGGATATTGGCAGACTTAACCGCCGGGTGGAAATTTTGCAGTTTTTCAAAGACCGAGATGAATACGGCGGAGAAACGGGCAAGTGGAAAAGCGTGGCAAAGGTATGGGCGGCAATCGTCCCTATAAGCGGAACGGAGCAGATGTTCGCACAGCAAGTGACAGCCGAGAAAGTGGTGCGAATCACCATGCGGTATTGTCATTGGCTGACGGTCTTGCACCGTATCCGATACGGGAATAAGTTGTACGAGATCGTAGGCGAACTCGACAATGAAACTGCCCATACCGCCACGATACTGAATGCGAAGGAGTTGGTAAGCGATGGGTTACAGTGCAAAGCAAAGGAAAGTCAAAACAACGGTCGAGGGGGCGAGTGTGCTTGTCAAAGACCTAAAAGCAATGGAGGATGCGGCGGCAAGCGTGATGATGGCGGGAGCAAAGGCGGGCGGTAAAATCGCACTTGAAGACGCCAAGCGGAATTGCCCCGTGGATACGGGAGCATTAAAGCAAAGTCTGCATCTGACCGAAGGCAAGGCAACGGCAACGAAAGCGACCGTGCAAGTTGATTATGACAAGTCGCTCAAATACGGAACGCACGTCGAACTCGGAGCAAGGGGCAGACCTGCGAATCCGTTTTTGCGGAATGCCGTGGATGATAACCAAAATCAAATCAATGCCGCAATCGTGTCGGAGATATCGAGAGCGGTCGGGAGGAAAATATGAAAGATATATGCCAAGCCGTGTATGAGAAGTTGTGTTCGGATTTGAACATCTCCCGATATGTATGCGGCCGTATATATCCCATAGTCTTGCCCGAAGACGCACCGTTGCCCGCTATTGTTTACACTCCCGTATTGGCGAATTATGACTCGGCTTTGCAAGGGGATACAGGCTTTGTACGGCAAACGATGCAGCTTGTATGCCACGATACGACATACAAAAAAGCACGGGAACTATCCCGTAAAGTCAAGTGTGTATTTCAAGATTATAGCGGAGATATGTGCGGGCTAAATATACAAGCCGTATTCATCAAATCGGACTATGAGTATAACGGGAATACGGCACTTAAATTCGATACGAACGAGTATATGTCGAGCATCGAATTTGAATTTCATTTTAACGAAAAATAGGAGGCAAATATGGCTGTAGCAGGAAAGAACGGCAAAGTGGTCGTCGGAGCATCTGCAAGCAAGAAAGTGGTAGGCATCAAGAATTGGTCGCTCGAACTTTCGCTTGATACTTTGGAAACAACTGCACTCGGCGACGATTGGAAGAACTATATCACGGGACTCAAAGAGTGGTCGGCATCGAGCGAGGGCGACTACGAAGTACCCGTGGATACCGAGGGGCAGAAAGCATTGCAAGATGCATTTCTCAACGGTACGACGGTAACGGTAAAACTTTACGTTGACGGAACGAACTACTATCAGGGCGAGGCTTATATAAACAGCCTTTCCATTGAAGATCCCGTTGACGACGTTGTGTCTATCAGCATCGAATTCACGGGAACGGGTGCGCTGACCTTTGAAACGGCGGAATAAACGGAGGAACTATGAAGAACGGAATCACTATCAATTTGGATAAACCGAGAACCTTGCGATACGGTATGAATGCACTTGCCAAAATCGAAGATTTAACGGGCAAATCCATTCTTTCGCTCGACCTTAATAAGTTGGGCATTAAAGACTTACTTGCCATCGTGTACGGCGGTCTTTATCACGAAGACAAAACGCTGACAATACAAAAGGTCGGCGACTTAATCGACGAATATTCCAACCTCAACGAAGTGGCGGAGAAACTCGGCGAGGCATTGACCGCAGCATTCGGCGGAGAGAATACGGAGCAAACGCCGGGGGAAAAGTAACCGCCGTTTTTGATTTATTCGCATTGTCCGAACAAGCGGTGGTAATGTGGGGCGTCGATCCGTTAAAGGTCGGCGATTATACGCCGTATGAACTCACGCTCATAGCCAAGCAGAAACGGAATGCCGAGCAGACCGAGTTTGAGAACTTGCTGTGTCTTGCATGGCACACCGAAGCTCTTGCACGGCAAAGAAAGTTGCCACGGTTTGAAAAACTGCTGAAAGAGGCGAGGAAGAAACCGAGCAAAAAAGCAAGCAGTAAAAGCGATGCGATCTTAAAAGCAATGGCGGCGGCAAAAGGCGTAACAATCAAATAAAGGGGGCGAGATATGGCTGTAATTAGAAACCTTGTCGTGAAGATTGCGGCGGATATATCCTCGCTGTCGAAAGGACTACAAACCGCACAAAAGAAAATACAAAAGGTGTCGGCGTCTTTCACAAAAGCAGGAACAAAGCTCACGGCAAGCATAACCGCACCGCTCGTAGCACTCGGAACGGCGGCAGTCAACGTGTCGCAAGGGTTCGAGCAGAGTATGGCAAATGCGGCATCGGTCGCAGGGGCAACGGGCGAAGAGCTTGCAAGAATGACAGCGATCGCCAGAGATATGGGCAGTAAAACGGTGTTCTCCGCATCGGATGCGGCGGATGCTTTATACTACATGGCATCGGCAGGTTACAAGGTAGACCAAATGGCAGACTCCATAGAGGCAACCTTGAACCTTGCATCGGCAACGCAGAGCGACCTCGCATTCACTACCGATACGGTAATATCTACGTTGAATCAGTTCGGCTTGGAAGCGAACCAAGCGGAAAGGGTAACAAACGTATTCGCCGCCGCAATCGGCAACTCAATGGCGAGTATGGATAAACTCTCGAACTCAATGGGTTATGTCGGGCCTGTGGCAAACAGCCTCGGCTATGAAATCGAAGAAGTTACGGGTGCATTGTCCGTGCTGTACAATGCAGGCTATGACGGCTCGACCGCAGGAACGGCACTCCGTCAATCGCTTGTATCGCTGATGAATCCGTCGGCTGCGGCACTCGGAGTGTTCGAGGAATTGGGGTTGACTTTTGACGACGTGAATCCTGCAACGAATGACCTTGCCACAATTATAGACAGGCTCGGCGGAGCGGGTATGGACACCGCCCAAGCAATGAAAGTGTTCGGAGCAAGGGCAGGCCCCGGTATGCTTGCCTTAATGTCGGCGGGCGGAGATGCGGTCAGAGATATGACTGCGTCAATCACGGGAACAAACAAAGCATCCGAGATGGCGGCAACGCAGCTCAACACTTTGCAAGGTCAAGTCAAGATATTAAAATCCGAGCTTGAAGAAATCGCCATATCGTTCGGCGACGTGTTAATTCCTATTATAAGACAGTTCATCCAAAAGTATATTTCGCCTTTGACGGCGAAGCTGATGGGGCTGTCGATGGGAACGAAAAAGAACATCGTAACCATAGCGTTATTGGCGGCGGCAATCGGGCCGCTTTTATTAGTTGTCGGCAAACTCATCGGTAGCATCGGTACAATACTCAAAGTCGGAAAATTGCTGTTCAGCAAAGTCGGCTTGATCATAGCGGCAATCGCAGCGGTGGTCGGAGTCGTTACTTATTTGTGGAAGAACAACGAGGACTTCCGAAACGCCGTAACCAAGATATGGGAAAAGATAAAGGCAAAGATACTCGGTGCAGTCGAGGCAATCAAGCAATGGTGGGCGAAGAACGGACAGAAACTCATAAACAGAGTGGTGTCCGCACTCAAAGCGATATGGAAGACCGTGAAGACGATATTCGGCAAGATAAAGCCGTATGCGGAAAAGGTTTGGAATTTTGTAAAAGACGTGGTAATCGACGTCGTAACGGCAATCCGCAAATTTTGGGAAACCAACGGTGCAAAGATTTGGAATACGGTCAAGACCATATTCACGAATATTTGGACTTGCGTAAAATCGGCATTCAGCATCATAGGCGACGCCTTAAACAAATTCTTTTCTTACGTAAGACCGATATGGGAAAAACTCAAAGCCTTGTTCGCCTCGCTGTGGGATACATTGGTTGAACTGTACGAAACGCTGAAACCCGTCTTCGATTTAATAGGCGGACTTGTCATGACGCTTTGGGGCGTGGTGTCGAGCGTACTCGGAGCAATCATCGAAGCACTCGGCCCGTTTCTTGAAGCGATAATCGACGTGGTCAGCGCAATCCTTGACATCATCAAAGTGGTGTGTGCGGTGTTGCGTGGCGACTGGTCGTCTGCATGGGAATATATGCAGAGTTTCGCAAGCAATATTTGGTCGGGAATCAAAAACTTATTCCTCGGCATCTGGGAGTTTATCAAAGGCTTCGGAGAGAATATTGTGTCTTTCTTCGGGAACTGCGGCGAAACTATCGGCAATATCTTCAAAAAGGTATGGGACGGCGTAAGCGGCTTTTTCTCGAATATTTGGAGCGGAATCAAATCGATGTGCGGAAATATTTGGGACGGCATCACGGGGCTGTTCGGGAAGGTCGGAGATTTCTTCAAAAACCTCTTCTCGGACGGGTTCAGTTGGGGCAAGAACCTTATATCGAATATCGGCGACGGAATAAAGAAGGGTTGGAATTGGGTGGTTGACGGCGTGAAGTCTGTCGGCAAATCAATCAAAGACTTTCTCGGTTTCGGATCGCCTACAAAGAAAGGTCCCGGTCATACCGCAGACGAGTGGATACCGAATCTAATGGACATGATGGCAAACGATATGTACGCCAACATTCCTATGATGCAGAGAGCGGCAATTGAAGTGGCGAACACGCTCGGCTTGACAACTTCGCCGAACAGGGCAATGGTTGGAACGGGCTCAAGTCCGAACGGCGACCTCTTAAACGGATTGTTGCAAGGAATGGCAGCGATGAACGGAATGGGTGGAGCGGAGGAAAAAGAACTCGTCTTGCAAGTAGACGGACAGACTTTCGCAAGGCTTATGATGCCGAAGCTGTCGAGAGAGTATAGGCGAAACGGCGTAAATTTGCAGGAGGTGTGATATGGACTTTTTCAAAGTAAACGGAAAGAAAATAAAAGCGCCTACCGAATTGACCGTGTCGCCAGAGATACTCGACAAAGCCGAACGCACCGTTGACGGAACGATGGTCGTGGACATAATCGGCACGAAACGAAAAGTGGACGTGAGTTGGGAGTATCTTTCAAAAGAAGATATGACCACGCTGACGAAAGCTATCGGCGGAGATAAGTTCGCCGAGATAACCTATCACGATAACGCCACGGGCAGTCTTGTAACAATGACGGGACGGTCGGAGGGGCTGACCTACCAACCGCACTATGATTGGGCAAAAGGCAAGATTATGTGGAAAAGCGTGTCGGTCAGTTTTACGGAGAGGTAGCCTATGAAATATTCGGATAATCCCCGTAAGGTTTACGGCAAAGTGGAAATCGTCTATGCGGACGAAGAGTTGAGCCGTGATATAAAAGTGGCGGTAAGCGGTAATTCGCAAATCAGCCATCCGAACGAAGTATTCCGTCTGCCGAGCGAGCCGACTATCAAGGCTTGCACGATGGACGGAAACTCTACGATGGACGGGACTTTTCAAATGATGGGCGATGACTTGATCGTCGGATGGTGGAGTAACACGGGAGCGGACGGCAACGGTGTATATGCAAGCAAGCCGTATATAGAATTGACGTTTATGATGCGTCCCATAATTTATTGGCGAATCATCGGCGACAAGAAGCTCAACCAATACCCCGTGGACTTTACGCTACAGTATAAACGAAACGGGACAATAGTGAAAACCGATACCGTCAAAGACAACACCGAGGTGGAAATAGTCGTAGTGCCGAAAGTTGAAGACATCACGGCGGTAAGGCTGACCATAGAAAAATGGAGTCATCCGAACGCCGTGGCTAAAATTCTGCGGTGCTTCGAACGTGTATATGAAACCTACGAGGGCGACTCGCTTTTGTCCTTCGAAGTCGGAGAAGAGCTGTGTTCGAGCGAGGGAAACTACAACATCAATTCGGACTCGATGACCGTAAGCATTTATAACGAAGACCGCAAATTCGACAAAGGATACTTGCGGACGCTTATGCTCCTTGACCGTAAGCTGTACCCCTTTATAGGGATAGAGCAAAACGGCGAGATCAAATATAAACCGCTCGGCGTTTTTTACTCTGATGAATGGGACATACCGCAGGACAGCCAATGGGTAAAATGCACTGCAACCGACCGCATGATGCGATTGCAGATTAAAACATACGTCGGCTTTCCGCTCATTGAAAACGTGTCGCTGTACGAGATTGCCGAAGACGTGCTGACGAAGATGGGGTTGAGTTCGGCGGAGTTCGTAATCACGGAAAGGTTGAAAGATTTTGTGGTAGATACGGCGTTGTTGCCGAAGACCACGGGGTGGGATGCTTTGCAAGAAATCGCAAATGCGGGGCTATGCAAGGTATTCGTGGATAGGGAAAACAGAATCGTTATCAAGTGCGAAGAAGATACTCCCGAATACAATCCAACGGAAATCAATCCCGGCAATATGTTCTCTTATAAATCAAACATCACGCTGACGGACTTTTCTAACAGCGTGTCGGTGGACTACTGCGAGATTAGCATAAAGGATGACATGATCGAAGTAGCCGAGCCAGAGATACGGCTTGAGCCGAACGAAACGAAGACGCTGACAATCGACTATACGTCGGAGGTGGCGTATCCGAATGCGACAAGCAACAATGCATCGGTGCGGATTATTTCGTATGAAAGCGGAGTCAATTCCTGCACTTGCGTCGTAAAGAACAACACGGGTACGGCACAGACTGCAGTCATTACGATTACGGGAAACGCCATTGAAATCAATACCCGAACGGTAACGGTAAGGGATGAAGAAAGCATCCTGCTTTATGGGATCGTAGAATATTCGCACCCTACGAGCGAACTTGTACAAAGCTATGAGCAAGCGGAGTACATGGCAACTCTGCTCCTTAATCGTATGAAAGCGGGAGAGGGCAGTATAACGGTCGTGTGGCGAGGAAACCCCGAACTCGAAGTAGGACTCGCCTACGACTGCATTGACCGCTTTGGGGACAAAGAAAGGCTTTTGTGCGAGTACAACAAATTCACCTACGACGGGGGACTGAAACAAGAAACCCGTGGCAGAAAGAAATAGGGAGGCAACTATGGCTAATTGGAAAGAGCCTAAAAACGATTATAAAAAGGAAGACCAAGTCGTCCCCGAAATATTCAATACCCTTGCCGAGAACGAACGGTATCTGCAAGAAAAGAAAATAACCACGGAGCAAGTGCAGGATGCGGAAGTAAACAGCAAGCAAAGTGCAACCCGTGAGAATGTGGGGGACAAGGAAACAGTGAAAGGATTTTTCGGTAAAGTAAGAAAGTGGTTTGCTGACCTTAAAGCATTGGCGTTCAAGGGAACGGTAGGCACGGCAGACATTGACAGCTCGGCGGTAACGTCCGCCAAGATTGCAAGCAATGCAGTAACTTCGGCGAAGATAGCATCGAACGCCGTAACAACCGCAAAGATTAACGCAAAGGCGGTAACCGATGAAAAGATAAACTCGGTGTCGGCAAGCAAAGTAACAGGACTGCATAAGGTCGCTACGAGCGGAAGCTATAACGATTTAACTGATAAGCCGACAATACCAAGCGGTGGCGGCGGAACTGCCACCGTTGTGTTTAACGGTAATGCAAATCATTACGATTATGATCTCGGATTCAAAATTAAAGGCGGTTACCGTTATGCTGTAGAATTATCAAACGCCGTTGGGGAAGGGATAGCAATTGGAGAAGGCGAAGATACCACGTTGCGTGTTTGTATTCCCGGTTACTGCTATGCTGCCGATAGCGTCATGAATTTGTATATTCTATGTTTTACAACAAATTATAATGGCAATGCGAATTATGAAGGTGGCGGAACATTCTATGTGGAAGGTAGTGCCGATATAGAAGATGGAAGAGTTAGCGGAAACGGTTATTTAAGTATAAACGGGCATTCATGTCCTGCTATTAAAAGGGTAATCGAACTTGGTAAGGTTTACGATGTCGATAGTAATTCAAAGCCTGATAAAACATGGCAATACTTGGATGTCGATGCCGCATACGTTTACGGGGATATGAGTATGAAGAGTGTCGAAGTTCCCGTTGACGGTTTGAAAGTCGGCGATACAATCAGAGCAACGGCGATGTCGCTCAAAGTCAATATGGATTATACGAGCGAGAGTTACTTTTTTAATACGGGCAATATTCTCTACGGTTGGGTGTTTGACGGTTCGGGATGGTATCAGTTACAAGACGAATACGACTATGGCTATATGGGAGAAAAAGAGCTATCAAGCGAGTCGCCATTTGTTTCCGAATGCGGTTTATTCGATTACGAAACACCGAATAAATTGACGATTAAAATATCCTGCAAACGAAACGGTTACTTGACCGTCGAGTGGTCTGACCAAGCAGGGGGTTACATTGAGATGATGCCGCTTTACAATTTCCAAGTATTGAGATAACGGAGGCGGTAATGGAAAGACAAATCATAGTAAAAGGCGAGGCTCGTGGCTTCGCCTTTTTGAATGTCAAAATCCCGTTGAACGATGACGAACGCTATAAGATAACCGAAAGGGACAAAGTGATTTTTTCGATAGGCAGAAAGAACCGAAAACCCGTGATCGTCAAGGAATATCTGAAAGACTTCGATAAAGAATGGGGCAACACATTCGTAATTCATTTGACAGCAGAGGAAACGGCAAGATTGCCCTGCTTACTTTATCAGATGCAACTGACGATAGACGTCGAGTCGTTGGGCGAGGAAATATATACGCTTGTTAATCAAGAATTGGAGGTGGTAGCAAAGTGAACGATTGCAATGACAGACATGGACACGGACACGGCGGCGGATGCGACGGATGTGTGTCGGTGGAGGCGTTAAGGTCTATCTCGCAGAAATATCAAGGGATAGAAAACGACGCAACGGAAACAGTGGTAAGAAACAAATCCCGAACCATTGAAGTAAAACTCAAACCACAGCAGTATCCAAGCAAATACGCCTTTCCGAATCAAGGCAACCCGGCGGTAGTTTATATCGATATACACGATAACGAATCATACCGTTGGGACGAAGCAACAGGGAGTTATATCTGCATCGGAGCAGATTGGCATCAAATAAAAATTATTAATGGAGGAACAGCAAACAATGGCAAATGAAAGAGTATTGGAGAGTAAAATCCAACTGCGTAACGACACGGCGGCGAATTGGAAAGCCGCCAACCCCGTCTTATTGAAAGGCGAAATCGGCATCGAGATTGATACACGCAAACTCAAGATCGGCGACGGAATCAGTGCATGGACGGGACTCAAGTATGTCAGCGATGACCTCATCGTTGCAAACACGAATCCTACAACTGCAGACACC
This sequence comes from uncultured Christensenellaceae bacterium, assembly GCA_910588155.1. Lineage (GTDB taxonomy): Bacteria > Bacillota > Clostridia > Christensenellales > Pumilibacteraceae > MGBC157735. The sequence continues at coordinate 79,227 of CAJUPB010000007.1, read as the reverse complement.
GACCACGATGTAGGCGAACTTTGGGTTAACCAGTCCGACAAGGCGGTGTTCATCCTTATTGCTACGAGCGATTCGTCCGCTGTGTGGAAGAAGCTCGTCAGTGCAGACGAAGTCGAGGTTGTGGCTGAAGCACAAGTAGCGCAGAAACTTAAAACGGCAAGAGCAATCTCGCTGACGGGCGATGCAACGGGTGCGACTACCTTTGACGGCAGCGAAGACGCAACCATCACGGTGGTGCTGAAGAACACGGGTGCGACCGAGGGAACTTTCACGAAAGTAACGGTAAACGAAAAGGGACTCATCACGAAGACCGAACTGCTTACACCCGAAGATATCCCCGAATTAACGCTTGCCAAGATTACCGATGCAGGCACGGCGGCGGCAAGGAACGTCGGTACGGCGGAGGGCAATCTTGTAGAGATTAGTGCAGACGGAAAAATCAGCGAAACGCTGTTGCCGAAAATTGCAATCACGGATACGCACGTTGTGGCTGACGAAACCGAGATGCTTGCACTTACCGCCGAGAAAGGCGACGTGGCAATCCGCACCGACCTCAACCGCTCGTTCATCTTAAAGCAATCGCCTGCGGACAACTTGGCGAATTGGCTTGAACTCAAATCGCCCGAATGCACGGTGTTCTCTGTAAACGGCAAGCAAGGCGACGTCGTGCTTTCGACCACGGACATCGGAGAGGGCAGTAACCTCTATTACACCGAGGAAAGGGACAATGCGAACTTCGAGAAAAACTTCGAGAAGAAGACCGCAAAGGACTTGTCGGGCGGAGAAGATGTTCTGCTTGCAACGGACGCCTATGTGATTAACGGCGGCAACGCTTAAAGGACGGTGGCTATGGCAGAGAGAGAAATAAATTCAAAGCTCTGTCTTCGCACGGATAGTTCGGGGAATTGGCATACAGCCAACCCCGTACTGCTCCGTGGGGAATTCGGAGTCGAAGAAGACACGGGTAGAATTAAAATCGGGGACGGGAAAACCGAGTGGTCGGCTATGCCGTATTTTATAGTGGGGATGACCAAAGAACAAATCCTTGATGCGTTCTTCCCGATTAACACCGTGCGGATTACGGTCGGGGAAATCAACCCGGCGGAAACACTCGGCGGAGAATGGCAACAGGCGGTAGGAACGCAGAAAACCGAATTCAAATATTGGGTTCGAATGAAATAGGAGAGAAAAATGGTAGCAATCATTATAAGCGTTGCATCAAGCATCATCAGCGGGATGGTGCTTTTTTTCTTGCAGCGGTTTTTCAAAAAGAAAACAAAAAAGGACGAGGAAAGGGATGCGGCGAAAGCAAAGGAAAACATCCTTATTCTCAAAAGCATCGACGCCGTGGGCAAACTTACCTACGCCAACGCAATCGCCATAAGGGACGGGAAGACTAACGGCGAAATGCACGAAGCGATGGAATGCTACAGCGAATCGAAACAGGAGATGTACGATTATCTCCTCGAACAAAATTCCAAAAAGTAACGGAGGGCAGAAATGGAATATTTGGAACTCATCAGCGTACCTGCCATTGTCACGGTTGTGTACGCATTAATTGAAATAATCAAAAAGTGCGTGGGCGAGAACGAGAAGTTCAAACGATTTATTCCGCTGATCGCAACGGCAATCGGCGTGATATGCGGAGTGGTTTGTTTCTTTGCCTTGCCGAGCATAATTCCTGCAAGCAACGTCGTGGTGGCAATAGTCATAGGCGGAGCAAGCGGTCTGACTGCAACAGGTACAAACCAGATTATAAAGCAACTCGGCAAAAAGGATGGTGGCGATGGAGAGAAGTAATAAACTCAAGTGCGAAATCGCCAATGCGATTGTGATGCAACTTTGGGTAAAAAACCTTATTTCCACCGAAGAAAAAGATAAAATTATAGAAAAAAACAAATCAAGTTTTAATTGCTGATTTCGGAGCGTTTCGCTGGACTATTTGAAATGAGCACGGTATTGTTTGTCCTGCCCGCAATGGGTGGGACAAATTTTTTTACGCAAATCAAGTCCTCTCATAAGGGTAAATCAAGAAAATTAAAAGTCTAAAAAGGAGGTAAAAATGGACAAGAAAAAAGCCGCTGCTTATGCACGAGTTTCGACGAATGGTAAAATGCAGGCGCATAGTTATGAGTTCCAAAGCAGATATTGGAACGAACGACTGTCGAATGATGAAACCTATGAATATGTCGGATTATTTGCGGATAAGGGTATCAGCGGTAAATTTGCAAATCGAAGACCACAATTCATGGCACTTATGGATGCTTGCAAGAAAGGCGAAGTGGATGTGGTATTCACAAAGTCGGTTCAGCGATTTGCCCGTAATACGGAGGAAATGCTGACGATAGTAAGGGAACTGCGAGAAATCGGCATAGCGGTTATTTTTGAGAAAGAAAACATCAATACGCTTAATCCCGACAGCGAAATATTCCTTACGATAGCCGCAGCAGTAGCCGAAGACGATCTTGTAAGATACAGCGACAACGTATCGTGGTCAATACAAGATAGATTCCAAAGAGGCGAATGCATTATCGGACCACGGTTATACGGTTACGAGGTGGCAAAGGCTACGATTACAACCATTAATCCCGAAGAGGCAAAAGTGGTTAAAGAAATTTTTGAGAGATATGCTACGGGCAAGAGCAGTTCAAGGGAAATAGCGGCTTGGCTAAATGAACGAGGTATCCCTGCGGCTTTAGGAGGTAAATGGGCAGATAACCAAATTCGCGCCATGTTACGAAATGAAAAGTACAAGGGCGATATGCTGTTGCAAAAAACCTTTCTTGAAAACGGGATGAAGAAAACCAACCGAGGCGAGAAAGACTGCTACTATGTAGAAAACAGCCATGAGCCGATAGTGGACAGAGAACTGTGGGAGAAAGTGCAGACGATAATGGATGCACGGACGAACAAAAAATTACAAGGGCAGGTCACAAAGTTATATCCGTTTACGGGAATGATTATATGTGGCGAGTGCGGACATAAATATACGCATAAGGTTAATAACAGCGGTTTGATATGGCAGGCAAATTTTTGGAAATGCCATAATTCGATAACACACGGTGTCAAGGTCTGCGGAAATTCGGGGATTAAAGAGTCTGTCATTAACGACTTATTTGTAGAGTGCTACAACGAATTTATAAAAGGCGGATACAAAACCAACGAAGGCGAAGAGGGGCGATTGCAAGCAACCCTCGATAACCTTTATAAAGAAGAAAACGAACTGACGATGCTGTCGATTCGTGGGCTTATAAATCAAAGGCAATACGAAAATGAAAGGCAAGCACTATTGAGCGAAATCCGTGCGACGCAACAAAAACTGCAAGATATCCGATACTGTCACTTGCAAGCAACCGATTTCAAAGCAATAGAAACATTCGATGAAGAAAAACTGCATAGGTTTGTCCGAAAGGTCATCATCCATAGGTGGGTGGTGACCTTTGAATTTTATAACGGAGTGCAGATATCACGAACCTACACTAACGGACAGCCCGGCAATATCAAAGATTGGAAACTAAAACAAAAAGCAAGGAGGGAACTCGCAAATGGCTGAAACGCAAAAACAAAGGGTAGTACGAACGATACCTGCATCGTTTATACGGACAACTGCGGCTAATCTGTTACTTTTAATAAAGGTCGCCGCTTATGCTCGTGTCAGCACAAAGAAGGATGAGCAAGAAGACAGTTACGAAAGGCAGGTCGCACACTATACGAAATACATTAAAAATCACGAAGGGTGGCAATTCGTAGATGTTTATGCCGACGAAGGTATAACGGGAACGAGAGCCGATAAAAGAGCAGATTTTCAGCGTATGATGGAAGACTGCCGAAAAGGGTTGATCAATAAAATTTTAGTCAAGTCGATAGCGAGGTTTGCACGAAACACCGTTGATGCATTAAACTCGATACGGGAACTCAAGGAACTCGGAATCAGCGTGTACTTTGAAAACGAAAACATTGATACGCTGTCGCCCGGCGGCGAAGTTTTAATAACGATACTTGCGGCTATGGCAGAGCAAGAGTCGAGAACAATATCGACAAACATCAAATGGGCATATCAAAAGAAATTCCAAAACGGCGACATACAAGTAAACTACAAACGATTCCTCGGCTACACACGGGACAAAGAACATAACTTTGTTATAGTCCCTGAACAAGCGGTAACCGTGCAAAGAATTTATAGAGAATACTTATACGGTTATTCGTCAGCAACCATAGCAAAGCACTTGACGGAAGAAGGGATACCGTCGCCATCGAATAAGCCGAAATGGTATCCATCGGTTATATTAAGCATACTGCGAAACGAAAAATACTACGGTGGCTTAATATGCGGAAAGACGTTCAAACCCGATGTATTAAGCAAAAAGCGCTATAAGAACGAGGGGCAAGTAGAACGATACTACATTGAAAACAGTCACCCTGCAATCGTCAGCAAAGAAGAGTTCGATATGGTGCAAGCTGAAATGCAGAGACGCGGAGATATCAGAGGACATTCGGAGAGCAATCAAGGGCGATACAGTAGCAAATATCCATTCAGCAAAAAGATAGTATGCGGTGTCTGCGGTACATTTTATCGCCGACACGCACAATACATAAGAGGGGAATATGCGCCGACATGGGTGTGTGCAACGCATAAACTTGAAGGGAGCGAAAAGTGCAGTCAAACCTACTTGAAAGAGAGTGAGATAGAGGGAGCGTTCCTTGAAATGATAAAAACCCTTGTGGGCGATTTTCAAGCGGTTAAAACGGTCTTACGAGAGAATATAATAACATCACTCGACGACTCGGTTGCCGAGGAGCTTGACGCAACTCTGGGAGTCATAGAGCAATGTCAAGAAGAGATGCTTGCCGTCGTAAGAGCAAAGCGAGCAGGCGAGCTGACAGACGCAGAATACAACAAGCGTGGCGGAGAAATTGAAATAAGAATAAACGAGCTGACTCGGATACGAGAAGGACTTGAGCAAAAGTCGCACGCAGCAAAAATGACAAGAAAACGAGTGGATGAGATAATCGAACTAATAGAGAGCATGGACATCGCAAACAAGTTCGACGGAGAGATATTCAAAAACATAGTAGACACGGTAGTGGTCAGAAATAATTATACATTAGACTTCCATCTCAAGGTAGGAGTGACGGAAAGCGTGACGATAGTACGCCATTAAGGAAAAGCGCTGACTGCGGAGTAAAATCCGTGGTCGGCTTTTTTTATTTGGGTTATAGAATGGTTGAAAAAACTTGTGCGAAGTGTTATAATATCTATAAAATAAAAATATTTTGGACAAACAATGATAAATCCTTTAGAAGAGAAAATCCTTCGGTATCTTATTGAGAATCATAAAGAAGGTAAATATACAGGTATAAGATTTGAAGATGAAAGCCTTGCGGATATTTGCATGGCGGTTAAATCATTGTCGAGAAAAGGCTTGGTAAAGGAGTATTGTACTACATTATCGGCATCTGCACTTTTAACGCCTGATGGTAGATATTATTTTGAGATGAAAGAAAATAATAAAACAAAGAACAACAATGAAGGGTTTTATCAAGTTCTTATAATTACAAATAAAAATGAAAAGGTAACGGAAGTTGACATAAATGATAGCAATGAAGTTTTCGAAAGAATCCTTATACCATATTTATCGGAACAGGAATTTTATGTTAATGGATTTGTGTTGCGTAAAGATAAAATTAGTAGACTGAAAATAGGAATAACTGAAAAATCCGCTGACAAATTAGCTGCACATGAAAATGAAACAATGCCTCAAGGTATTTTGATGTTTGTCTCGGCAAGCGATATTGTAGAATATAACAAATACACTAAAGATGTAACGTCTTCTATGATTGCAAAAGCAAAGCAAATCATTTTAGAGAATAATAAAAATTTGGGGAAGAATAAAAAAATGGATTATACGCAGGTATTTATTGTTCATGGCAGAGATAATGAATTAAAACAAGAGGTTGCACGATTTGTCGAGCGGTTTGGTATTAAACCAATTATTCTACATGAACAACCGAGTCAAGGAATGACTATAATTGAAAAGATTGAAGCGTATTCCAATGTTGGTTTTGGTATCGTTTTATATACTCCTTGTGATGTAGGATATAAAAAAAATCATGAATGCGACAAAATGGGGCGTGCCAGACAAAACGTTGTTTTCGAACACGGATTTTTAATAGGTAAGTTAGGAAGAAGTCATGTTTGTGCTTTAGTGAAAGAAGAAGTTGAAAAGCCCAATGATATTTCTGGTGTTGTTTATGTCAATTACGATGAGGCGGGGGCATGGAAATATGAGCTCGCAAAAGAATTGCGCAGTGCTGGATATGATGTGGATATGAATAAAATATAAAAGACTTTTGTGGTTGTGCGCTATGGCTTTGAGGAATCACTGATGAAAAACATAATAAGGTTTGACGAACACGGCGATACCGTTTCATTTTATAAAGAAGGATGGAATAGCATCGCTCAAATAGATAATATCCCAGAAATAGTCACTGTCGTAAAAGAAAATATGTGGAGTGATAATAATGGTTATCTTTATTGCGCCAAGCTGAAAAAATATTTACATAGATTAGTTGTTGAGTTTAAAGTCGGTGCGGAAAGGTTGCAAGAATTAACGAATAATGGCTTTGTTGTGGACCATTTAAACAACGACGAAAAGTATAATTGTTGCTTGGATAATTTGCATATTATCTCTTCCGATTTAAATATAGCAAAGGGACATACAGTAGATAAAGATATAGATGCATTGTGGCAGAAAGCAGGGATTGGCATTTATTTGTTAAAGAATAATGAATATCAAATAGCTGTTGGATTTAATGTGTCAGCTACTGTTCGATTAGGTAATTGCGAAAAAATCATAAGTGATTTGTATTGGAATTTTGATAATTTCGATAAGTGTTATTTGGCTATTCAAACAATAATTTCAGCACTAAAAGGTCAATGCAATTTATATGCAGATCGTTTGCAAGCAACAAAATGGTGGTATAGAGAAGCAATAATTATGCCGCCAGAATATGCAAAGTTAGAGGGCCCACTAATAAAAATAGGCGATAATTATGTGCTTAAAATAAATAATAAGCCGGGGCCGAAAATGGCGATAATTGATAAGCCTGCAAAGATTGAGTAGTTAAGACTTTTCGTAGTGGCACACTATGATTTTTGAGCGATATATATACCTTTCGTAGTCTTGTGCCAAATCAAAATAATCCGAACTCAATCATAATCACTCGTGATTGGTTCGGATTTATTTTTTACTTTGAAACGCATTAAAAAGTTTCTATAACGAAACAAGAAGAAACTAAATTTCGAGACTTTATTACACATTAAAAAGGTAATTCATCATCTGGCGAATAATCGTAAGCTATTCCTTTGGGTGGATACGGAAAAACTTGTTCAACATTGAAGATTTTCTTCTCTCTTGAGGGAGTTAATCTCTTGCATATAAGATTTAATCTTTTTGCTAATATTTTTACATGTTCATGTTTTTTGCTCTCACCCTTTTCCTCACTTAAAAAGGGGTGGCTCTTTTTACAGCAATAAGAAATTTCAGACAAATAAGGGAATCTAATTTTGAATCCGTGTTTTGTCCTTTCTGCAATTTCTATATTTTCATCATCTTTAATTATAAGTCTAATTTCTTTCTCATGCTTCCACTGAGATTGTTTGATTGCCAATGACTTTTTTACGGCATCTAAAATATATGGGGAACACTTGATTTTATCTATGGGTATTTCCAATAATTTAAAACAATCGATTTTAATACTCGGAGCAAAATTGTCTTTATACTTTACTTTTTCAAAATGCTCATAAATGAATTTACCGTATTCATCGCATCTACTACTTGGAAGATCATATACGATTTTCCCTAACGAAAAATTGCAACAAAAACCTTTATAATTATTGCCGTAATATGCCCACATAATTGAATTAGTTTCGGGAGGTATAACTGTAAAACATTTTATGCCAAAACTTTTTCGCACTTTATCGATTTCGCAAAGATATTTTTGATAGGTTTTCTCTAAACGATTTTTGAATTTTTTCCAATCGGTATGTATTAGCAATTCTTTTATTCCCATACTCATATCATTAGGAATAGATAATCCGTTTACATCTGTATGAATAAATATTTCATCTAAAATACTAATATCTTTGCAAAATTTGAACTTTGAAGATAATTCTTGAAAATAACAGTCGCCTACAAAATTATGCAAATATTGTTCTTCGAATTCTTTACAGTCAACGAAAACGCTACCTTCGAATTTATCATTAAACGTATCGGCATAAGATAAGAATATCTCTTGATTTTCTAAAGTGCTAAAATCATAAGGTTTGCCTCTATAAAACGAATATATGGGATGATACAGCTTATCTAACATTTTTATCTTCATTAACCTCATATTCTTATTGTATAATATTTTTTGAATCGTATCGGTTCATCAATATCATAAATTCGATATATTTGTTTATTCTCTCCCAAACCTTTTATGCCGAACAATTTATTTATATCATCGCTAACAAATCCTTTGTAAGTTGATAAGTCAAAACGATGACATTGAATATAAGAAATAAATTTCTTTAGCCGTATAATAAAAGAGTTCGACAGCGATTTAGATAAAAATAGCTGTTGGCATTGGGTTAATATGTAGGTAAGGTTAATGTGAAGTCGCATATAATTTGGTTCATCATCATATATTTTCAAGAGCAAATTAAAGAAATCTTTAGAATATCCGTCATCTTTTGAAATAACATTTATATCAAATAAAAATCTTCCCGTTCCATATTTATTAAACCAATCAAGATATTTTTTAGGTTCTGTGATGTTTGAAACATTAACATTATTATAAGTTGTTTCACTTAAATAGCAATCAATGATGAAAAGTATATCTTGCTTCTGTTGTAAAGTGAAACTATCATATCCGTTTGTTAATTTCGACAAATACTCAGGGCTTATATATGCGGACTTTGGAAAAATTATTTGCCCGATAGAATTGACATAATAGTTCTCTATGTCAATCAACCTTTTCAGCTGGTAAATGGCTAAATGATTGTCTTTGTATAGATTCAACAAGCCATTTACTATTTCTATATAAGAAATTATTAAATCACCTTCAAATTTGTTTTTTAGTTCATTTATATCCTTTTGTGTTAAAGTATTATTATCAATCTTGAATTTGATGAATTCTTGAAAAAAATTAATAGCAGAATTATTATCCTCTATTAGTTTATTTATTGCCAATATTATTTCGGTCGATGAAACATTGCTCAATAAAGTTGATTTTAACTTATTATATAGATTTGGACTATTTTTTACCTCTTTATAGCGATAATTTTTTGCAAGACTAAGTTGTAATGCAAGACTAAGAATAATCGCATCGGTTTTATTTTGTCCAACGATACTTTTTATTGTCGAAACTACATCAGCGAGAATATTAAACTTTTTCTCATAAACTAAATCGTGTAAAACATCGAAAATAGGATAGTTATGTGAAAGATTGAGTATTATGTTCCCTTCGTCCTCAAACATAATATTATAATTGAAATGCGAAAAGTAAAAATCCCGCATGCTTTTACTCTCAAAAACGCGGCATATATCCTCTAAAATGATATTCGGATAACATAAAATTCTTTCAAGATATTTTTGTTTTACTTCATCACAAATGGAAGCATCGAGGAAGTGTGCTATTGTATTATTTACATACGACACTCTATAAAATAGTAGGTTATTAAAATGGCGCGTGAGCATTACTTTTGTAGTGTCGTTATAATCGTTTATAGTTTTAATATAATTAAGATATATTTCTTTATATTCAAGGTATGGAGTAAGTCTCAAATTTTTATCAGCCAAAATCTCATATGGCTCAGACGCATAAATTATTTTTGAAAGTGGTTCAGTAGCGTTATAATCTTCAAACAAAGCACAGGGTGATTGCAAATCATCGATATGATATAACGCATTGCATGGGCAATATTGTAAAGCCGCAAAGGGACAAGAATTATTGCAAAATAAAGCGTTTTCAAATTGGATCTTATCTTCTGCGCTTTTTAATTTATTTCGAATGGAAACTATGGTATTAGGGGAAATAAGTAGACTTTTTTGTGCATTACATTTGAAGTAAAACTTGTCGATTGATGCAACAGAAATTTTATATGGCTCTACAATGTTTTTTTCTGCGTCCCAAAATTCTATTAACCATAAATTTGCAATGTTACTCTTTTCATAAGACAATAAATATCTACTTTCAATTATAGTTTTGTCTCTTAAAATAGTTTTCGGTAAATTTTGTATCCGATCCAAATTAAGGAGATCAACCATATTTTTAATTATGTCTATAATATTATTTATTGTAGTTGCTATTGCTTCTATATAAGACAAATTGATAATATCAACATTAAGTATCGTCCCATTTTTCATATCAAAGTCTATCAACCCAGACTCTCGTGCGCGTATTAAATAAATCCCTTCGTTCGCTAAACTATTGCTTTTATCAATATCTTTTTGGAGTTTATCCTTATGCCAATTATAGCCATCATACTCAATAGCTATGTTATAATCTGCTAAAAATATGTCAACTTCTATTTTCGAGTTACCACAAATAAGTTTCGCTCTATTTTCTACATTGGATAGCTGTTTTTCTAAATAAAAGAATATTGCTTGTTCGGGAAACGAAGTACCATTAGGCTTACCTAAAAGCTCACAAGGTGCCATTAGATAACTATCGCGAAACCCTTTCCACCAAAATTTTTCATCGCTATTAAAAGAAACCTCTTGCGGGCTTTTCGTGTTTTTATCATAATCCCAACGCTCTTTTACTAAATCTGGAAAATATTCAAACACGGATTTTATCGACTTTTCTTTTTTGCACCCACAACCGACTACATCTCCATGCTTCAAACACCTATACTCTACTAAAATTATATTTCCACAATCGCATTTACATTTAGCGTGTAATGTGCGTAAGCCTTTTGAATTAATCGCGTACTCAAAATCTAATATTGTTAATTTGCCGAATTTTTGTCCAATACCATCCTTAACATAGAAAGGGATTTCATCTGTAGTCTTATACCATTCTTTCAATTCTTCATATGTGCCAAAGAAGAAATTTTCTTTACACCAAGGGTATGAGGTGTATTTTCTTAAACAGACACCATATGGTTTTGAAGAAAAAAGGGCAGCGAAGTCCTCAATAGACTCAAATAAATTAAAATCTTTTATTTTATTCCATTCTTTGATAATCCGTTTATCCATGCGTATATTATAGCAAACTTTTCTTGAAAATCATAGCAAATGATAGTTGCTTTACAAAAACAATTTGAAATTTTGATGCATATGGAAAACACGCTATTTGATATGAATATCAATAATTTCAGTTTGGTACTTTTGCGAGTGCTTATTTCTTTATAAAAAAACCGCCGACAGAGCAATCTTACTCTATCGACGGTTGCCGTTTAATCTTCATCTATGTGCGGCTGCCTAACTTATTAGGTTTATCTATTGCATTTATATACCGCTACGCTATGGCGGTTTTCCTTATCCGTCTTTTTCAACGGTTATCCCTATACGAATTAACGAGATTCTTTTTTATTAAGTTTGTTATTCAGTTGTCGTTGTTGCCTTTCGGCTTGCCACGCCGCAAACTCTCTTTGTCCTTCTTCGGTTGCAAAGTATTGCTGAATAGCGGGCAGTAATGCTCTTGCAAGGGAATCGATTTCGAAATCGGGTATCCCCGTAGTATTCTTTTTCCGTCTTGACATTAACTCTTGGTGTTGTCCTCCTTATAAGCGGTTATTCAGTTTTTATAGTGCCGTGATAATAATGGCGATAGTCTGCGCGAGCAAGAGTATGGGGGTTGCCCAAAACAAGAACTTACGGAAGCCGCGCTCGACTTTCAGTTCCTCGCGCGTGGACTCCAAAAGTTGCTTGCTCTCGTCAAGCTCTTTCTTAACTTCCGCAAAGACTTCGGCAGACTGTGTTTGTATGGTTTTGCGCAACTCATTTTCCAAAGTAGTTGTCGCTCTTTTTATTGCGTTGCTTGTTTCCGTCGCCACCCGATTGTTTAGACTGCGCGTTTCGGCTTGCAAGCTCTTTATCTCGGCGACTGCGCTCGATACGCTCTCTTTCAAGTCTCGCGCGTTCCTCGCGTTTGCGCCGTCTAACGACTTCACTGTCATAGTCAAGTCCTCGATGAACGTATTCTGTCTTTCTATCAAGGCGTTGCATTTCTTGTCCGATTTGGTCAATATCTCTTTGAGTAGTTGATTGTCCGTCATGCGGTGCAATTCCTCGCTTCGTTTCTCGAACTCCCGTTCTTCCCAATCCTCCAACGGCGTTGCCGTTATTTCCGTTCCTATTTGTTTCAATGACAATATCTATCTCCTTTTTCGTATAATTGTTTCCGAGTTTCAGCCCTCGAATGGCTTTTTTCTTTTGCGGATGCAGGAAGGAATATTCCGTCTTACTCCGCGTAACCGATACGCCGTATAATGCAAGGTGCGATATAAATTCTTCCTGCGTGGTTGAGCTGCGTTTTGCTTCTTCAATGACTTCCCGCAAATCTTCTTTCCACGACGTGCCGCCTTTCATTATGATATGACTTTCTTCCGTCGTTCTTTTGTTTTGCGCTTTCTTGCGGAAGTCAATAGTGGAATACCCGAACTCGCTTCCCAAACGGTTGGCTTCGTCTTTCATTTTCGTGTAGTCACTTTCCGTAATTCTTAACTTCTTTCCCGTGATAGGGTTGACTGCATTTACAATGATATGACTGTGAACCGTCTTTGTATCGGTGTGAGTTGCTATAACGCACTCGTCGTCGGGGAACAGAATAGCCGCAAGTTCTTCCGCGTACGAATGCGCTTGTTCGGGGCGCACGTTGTCTTTCCGAGCGCACGACAATTTGAAGTGATAATACTTGCGCTCGTCAAACTTTTTGCCTTTCCCGAATCGTCGCATAGTGTCCGCAAACTGTTCGGCGTAATCTTCGTCCTCGAATAAGTTGCGAACCGATACAATCGCCGCTTTATCTTCGCGTGTTATGTAGTCTATTGCTTTTCTCGGCGTACTCTTGCTCGATAATCCTTTGAATAAAGGCATACTAACTTCCTCCGATAGCGGAAGATAACCGTCTATACAAGCGTTTACAATCGTCCACAACGGCTAATAATTCTCTCTCGGTTATGTCCCCGAAGTAGTTGTTTTTCACGGCTTGATTTAGGTTATTTCCTTGCCGTTTTAACTCCGCCAAAATCTCGTTTCCGCTTGTTATACTGACGATAGGTTTATCCGATAACGCCCGTATAAGGTAGTCCGTTCTGTTCAGTCCGCTTGCCGTAACTTTCTCGTCTAACAGCCGTTTTTCGTCTGCCGATACTCTAAAAGAATAGGCGTATGGTCTTGCTCTGTTTACTTTCTTTTCGATAGTTTTTACCTCCAAAATTTTATTGTTCGCTTGTTCTGCCGACAATGCCGGCAAGGGGTATTAGGGGAAAGAATTTCCCCTAACGAGGCAAGCGTAAGCGCGGCAAGTGGCTTGCCACTTGCGTACCTCGCCATACCGATAAACGGTACTATGGCGGTCTGATAGTCATAATGATTTCCTCCGTGATTTTATATTTATCTCGTCCACGCGAAAGGTGGTAGATAGCGTAAAAAAGGACACAAAAAAGCCGCTGATACTTTACCGTAATCACCGACTTTAACCGCGTTTAGCAATGTTTAATTGCTCTATGATGGTTAGTCATTCTATGAAGTTAGAGAGATGATTTAAGTGCCGTTTTCCAAAAAAATTGTACACTTATAAAAGCCTATCACGGCTCACGAATTTTGCGTACAACTAAAAAACCTACGCTCTATCCGTAAGCTAAGGCACGGGCGATTTTACCGCCCAAAACCTTCTGCCTTCCTATGGACGAACTCTTTACGCCCACCGCAGAACATTCACCCTAAAAGGGTACAATACCACTCGTTACACTATCATGGTATGCTATGTATTTTATCACAACGGAAGTGGCAAGTCAATAGATTATCTAAACAAATGTTTGCGATTTTTAGAAAGTTTTGTCGAAAAGATTAGAATAACCCAGATAATATATTGACATTATCTTTTTAATGTGTTATACTCTCTATTGAGGTGGTTTAATGAATAAAGTTATAGGTCAACGCTTGAAGGCTCTGCGAGAGAACACAAAGGTATCGCAAGCAAAGTTAGCAAAGGCACACGGCAAAATGGTACAGTCCGCTGTCAATCGCTATGAGAACAGTCAGTCGGAAGTTCCGAGTGATATTCTTTTGTGGTATGCGGATTACTTTGATGTATCTCTTGATTATATCTACGGTAGGTGTGATAATCCACAAGGAAAGCTATACGATTTTCAGCCGAAAGTTTGGCAAGACAACGAGCAAATGCAAGCGTTTGTCGAGATGTGTTTTGATCCTTCTTCCCCAGCAAATGCCAAGTTGAAAGAAACTCTATTGAATATGTTAAAGGAACAAAAACAATGAGAGCCGTAATTTACGCAAGATACAGTTCAGACAATCAGCGCGAAGAAAGCATAGAAGGACAACTCCGCGAATGTAAAGAATTTGCCGAAAAGAACGATATTACTATTATCGGCGAATACATAGACCGCGCTTTGTCTGCAAAGACGGATAACCGCCCGAACTTTCAAAAAATGATTAAGGACAGCTATCGCAAGGTGTTCGATACCGTTATTGTTTGGAAAGTTGACCGTTTCGCCCGTAACCGCTTCGACAGCGCACACTATAAAAACATTCTCAAAAAGAACGGCGTGAAAGTCGTTTCGGCAAAGGAACATATAAGCGAAGGCGCGGAAGGAATTATCCTTGAGGCGATGCTTGAGGGCTATGCAGAGTATTATTCCGTCGAGCTTGCCGAAAAGATAAATCGCGGACTAACCGAAAACGCTTTGAAAGGTAAACTCAACGGCGGCAGTATCCCTATCGGCTATACACTTACCAAAGAGAAAAATCTCGTAATCGACGAAGAAAGTGCGCCTATCGTTTTAGAGGTTTTTACGCGCTATGCCGACGGCGAAACAATGACCGCGATAGCCAAAGATATGACTTTGCGTGGTGTAAAATCAAAATATGGCAATCGCATTACTCTGAATATCATTCACCATATGTTAAAAAATCGGCGTTACTTAGGCGAATACCGCTTCCGCGATATAGTCCACCCCAACGCCTTCCCTGCAATCATCTCGGAAGAACTGTTTGAGCACGTTCAAAAGAAAATGCTCAAAAATCAAAAAGCACCTGCAAGGCACAAAGCCGAAGACGATTATATTTTATCCACAAAATTGAAGTGTGGCAAATGCGGCGCGTTTATGGTCGGAGAATGCGGAACGAGTAAAACGGGTATTGTTCATCATTATTATAAGTGCGCTTCAGCAAAGAAACGCAGAGATTGTAACAAGAAAGCCGTTAAGAAAGAATGGATAGAAGATTTGGTCGTCAAATACACTATGAAGATAGTAATGGATGACGAATTGATAGATACGATAGCCGATAGAATTTTGAATTTGCTTTCGCAAGAAAATACGAAAATTCCGCAGTTGCAAGCAAAGCTCAAAGAAGTTGACGGATATATCAATAACATACTCGACGCAATACAACAAGGCTTATTCAATGCGTCGGCAAAGAAACGGCTTGACGATTTGGAACAGACAAAAGCTGAAATAGAAACGGCAATTTACAGCGAACAGCTACAAAAACCCGAAATAACGAAAGAGCATATTCTTTGTTACATAGAGCGATACCGCAAAATAAACGTCAACGATTTGGAAAGCAGAAAGCGGCTTATAGATACCTTTGTAAACAGTATTTATCTCTATGATGACAAGATTGTGTTCGCTTTCAACTACAAAGACGGTACAAAATCGGTATCTTTGGCAGAATTGGAAGAAGAATTGAGTTCGGATTTGGAAGGGGCAACTCCACCAATGTCGTTAAAGTTTGAACACCTTAAAACGGAATAAATTTTCGTGAACGGTGTCGCGGGCTTTATCGCATACCAGTAAAAGAAAAAAGCGCAAGGCAAACAGCCTTGTGCTTTTTCCTATTGCCCCACCCAAGAGGAAACCCACCCTATAAGCCGTTAAAACGGCAAGTCGCTGTCGTCGTCGATAGGTATGAGCGAAAGCGGCTTTTTCGCCCGTGTGCTTGTTTACGGGCGTTTCCTTGCTTATGTCAAAATTATATACCGCCGTTATACGCCTTAAGAACGCCGCCCACGTTTTAGGCTCGTTGTCTTGTATGTTCTTGTATTGCTCCGTAAGCGGTATATTTGAAACGATATACACCGTATCATAACAAGCCACACGGTTATAATTTCGCCCCCGTATTCGTATCGGTTGCCCGTCCAAGTAGTCCAGTATTTCCGAGATTTTGAACGAACTGCGAAACTCGTCCAAAAACAATACTTTTTCGCCGTTGTAATCGTCAACCCAGCCGAACTCGTAATTTGTTGTTCTGTAAACGTCGTCATAGCCGTGTTTATTGAAAACGTAACTCGTTTTGCCGCACCCAGCAGAGCCGTAAATGTAATAGACTTTCATATCGCGGAATACTCTTTTATACTTATTTTCCAAATGTGATTGCCTAAATTCCCGCGCCCAATTTATAACTTTAATAAAACGGTTGCCGTGTTTTTTAGATAGGTCGTAAAAGCACATACCACTTTCAATATCTTTCATAATGTCGGTTAAGTCGGAGCGTTCGCCGATTTCCGCATATTCGCCGTATTCGTAGTATTGCGGGCTAATGCGCGTTTCCTCGTCCATACAGTATTCACGCGCTTGTGAGCGTTTTCCGCGCCGTTGTTCTATATGAGCGGCAACGCCGATATTTTCTTTTGAAAGATACTTTTTAATCGTTGTAAACCATTTCGGTTGCGTAACCTCGAAATACCCTTGATAATGTTCCGTTCCCGTTTCGGGTGCTTTTTCTCTTTGAAAAACCACATAACGCAAGTCGGGTAAAGTTTTCAAATAGGTTAAAAATTCTGTTCACTTTGTACGGGGTTGTTTACGGTAAAGCACCAGTCGCGGGCTTGCGTGTTCTTTTTCGTTTCGGGTTGTTCTTCCGTAATAGACAGGTCAATTTTATTTTATCGTCCATAATACCCCCAAAGGTGTTACAGTGTTACATAGTGGCGTAAAGGTAAATCTCAACTGACGGGCGAAAAAATGTATTAAAAAAGCCCGACAAACTCTTGAACTAAACCGAGATTTAGTCCTAAAAATTTGTCGGGTTTTGCTCTTTCATAGAGAGCCTTAACACATATAACAAATGTCAGCCGTAAACGGGCGTGCGCTTACAGCCCCATATTAGTTTGTAGTGGGTTATGTATGCGTTTGTTATGAGGTATTGTATAAAAAAAGAATTGAGTGCGCCATTTCCAGCTCCCGAAAATAATTTGTCGTTTTACTTTCGTACACTCAATTCTTTATTTTTGATAAAGTTTTATTCGGTTGTTATGCTTTTTCCGATATAATTTTCAGTATTGTTATTTTGCCGTCCTTGATTTCTATTTGTAATTTTAATTTGCATTTCGGACAATAGATTTCCGCGTTTGAGCCGTCGCCCAATTTGAATAATTTATACCCACATTCGTGGCATACAATGTAATTTGTCATAGGCTTTCCTTTATTGCATTATTGTCATTTAATTTTTTGAAATGTAAAATTGATAATACGCAAATCGGTAAAAAGAATAAGCACCAGCAAATTAACGCTATTGTACCGCCGTTGCCTTGATTAGTTGCAGGTAACGGCAAAATAGGTACAAGCATACAAACACAAAATACGCCGTGTAACATTAAAAGTAATTTTAACGCTTTATCGACTTTATTTTCAGTTTGCAAAGTTAAGCCGACAAAAAACGTGGAAATAGAAAGCAACCCATACCCCAACAAATCGAGATTAAACAGCCAACTACCCGCAGATGAAAATGCAAAGACTTGCAAAATTTTATCGTCAGCCGATTTATGTAAAACAGTAGTTAATTGAGTAAAATATACGATGTTAATAATTGTAGCGTATATCACGCCTAGGGCAACACCGATTTTTGCCGCTGCACAGCGTTCTTTTTGCGTATAGCAAGAGTAAACGCAAGCAGTAGCAACCCAACCCCACGAAAGCACCGCACAAACGCCGTAACTTAAATTTTCGGTAAATACATTTTGAGCAAACAACGCTACAATCAAACAAATCAAAAATATTGCAACCGTACAGCAAATCACTATTGAAGAAATAAAACCTATTTTTCTATTCATTTTCCGCTCCGAATAGTTTTTCTATTAAACTATCAATTAAAATATCTCTTTGCGCTTTATCGGCAAAATCAAATTTGTCCTTATAAAGTTCCCAACGCAAAAATATACCTTGTAGTCCGTGAATTAAAAGGGCGGTATTGAAAAATGTATTTTCATTTAGCCCTAAATTGTTTGCGTGAAAATAATATCGTGCTAATGTTTGGAAAGTATTATCGTTTGCTTGCCCTTGCTTTAAATCGCCCAAAATTGATATTTTAGCGATTTCGGGATTGTCCATTAAAAAATCAATAGGAATTTTAACCGAACATTTTAGTTTTTCCATAGGCGAAAGCCCGTCCATATTCGGTTTTGATTGAGCAATCACATTACTGATAATCTGCTGTACGCAAATATCAACTAAATTTTTCTTGCTTTGAAAATGATAGTTAATAAGTCCAACGCCTATTTCCGCCCTTTTGGCAATTTCTCTTATTGTAATTTTATCAATATTGCCGTTTGCTTCTTTTATCAAATCAATAGTAAAATTGATAATTTTATCTTTTATTTCCATTTTACTACTCCCGTTGAACATAGTTTTGAACAATGTTCAGTATATACGAAAATGATAGACTTGTCAAATGATTTATGTTAAAATGGAGTAGACTTTGTTATTCGCTTGTGCTTACCGTCTGGGGGACGGAATACGCCGCCTTGACAAATTGTAAAGGGCGACGATTTATCTCCCGTAAGGCATAAAACCGTCGTCGCCTACGGCGCAAACCCTTGACAATTTGCCTGCGGCGGCATTTTTTGCCGGTTAAGACGACCACCAAAGCGAAAAACAAAATTTTTAAGCCGCAGTCCGCACATACGCAGACGGCGCAAAGGAGCAAAGCATAATGAAAAACGCAGTTATCTATGCACGTTTCAGTTCACACGGGCAAAACGAAATGACAATCGAGGGGCAAGTTCGCATTTGCCGCGAGTATGCCGAAAGTCAAGGCTATAATGTTTTGACCGTTTACCCCGAAAAGGCAAGAACGGGAACGAACGACAGCCGCCCGTCGTTTCTAAAAATGATAAAGGACGCCGCCAGCGGCAAGTCAACGGCGCAATAAAACTCTCGTCCGTTTATCTTGTATATTACGGTGTGCGTTTTTGCCGCTTTCAGTTTCACCAATAGCGTTAAAGCGCGAACCGTAGTGATTCGTGCTTTTTCTTTTATATGAGCGCTTTGGCGTGTACATTACCCATTACGGACTTACTGCCCAAACCGTCTATTCCTATTGCGTGACAAACACAAAAGCGTGATGAGTAAGCAATTTCCAAATAGTACAATAGGCATATCGAACAGCGGTATACCTATTTTTATTGTCTTTGTTTTGTATTGAGTGGATTGACTTCTTTTGTTATTTAGCATAGCATAACTTGAAAAGATTCATATTATGTGCTATAATACTTGAAAATCATAAAGAGGTGTTTTATGTCAAAATTTCAAATGCCAATTACAAATCAATCAAGCAATGACTTATAATATAATTACCTCTTTTACCGCATTTCAACAATTAAATTAGTAAGGAGTATTTTACATAAATATCAAAAATGGAGCAATTATTTGTAAAAAGCATAAAGTTAAATAGGAATCGCGTAGATGATTTCGACAAGTATCCGTTTAACATTCCGATTATTAAGAATTTAACGGAAATTAAATTTGAAAAACCTGTAACTTTTATTATGGGCGAAAATGGCTCTGGAAAGTCAACAGTAATCGAATCTCTGGCGATTTCCGTGGGATTAAGTGCGGAAGGTGGCACGAGAAATATGGTGTATGAAACATATAACTCAACATCTCCGCTCGACAGATACTTAACAATAATAAAATCGGGGATGAGTCCGCAATGGAAATATTTTTTGAGGGCGGAAACATTTTACACTATGGCACAGGCTTCTTCTCAATATAATAATGGAGATACAAGCATATTTAATCAATCTCACGGGGAAGCCTTCAATGAACTGTTTTCCAAGTTTTCGCCGAATGGTTTATATTTTATGGACGAACCCGAATCGGCGTTATCGCCTAAAAGTCAGATGCGATTGTTATCAAGAATTCACTCTCTTGCTAAAAACTCACAGTTTATAATAGTAACACACTCTCCGATATTGCTTTCGTATTATGCCGGGCAAATCTTAAATGCCGACAATGATTTGAAACCAATAGCATATAAAGATACTGAAATATATAAGATTTATCGTCACTTTTTGGAATGTCCCGAAAAAATGCAAAAATATTTATTTGATGATTAGGGTTTGTATCGTTGAATATTCGTTTTATTTTTCAACTTCTCCACCATTACGGTGGGGGGGGGTATACGCACACTTACGGGGAAGCGAGACGCGAGCCGCACGTTTTGGCTCGCGTCTTTAATTTGTTGATTTTTTATATAAAAGCAAATTCGACTCGTCTGTTTTTCAAACCGAACTGTTTGCCCTTGAAATCGAAATAATTGTATTTTTCGAGAAGCTCTTTCGACGCCGTTATTTTGACAAGCTCGTCGCAACCTTCGAAATAGGGATTGCAAACGTAAGTAACCGTTTTTGCAATCGTCACGCTTTTGAGATTTGCACATTGCTTGAAAGCATTGTTGAAAATTTCGGTCACACCGTCGGGAATAACGATGCTTTCGAGTTTATTGCATTTGTCGAAAGAGTAATTGTCAAGGCGCTCCACGCTGCCGTCCGCAGGTATAACGCTGTTATAACAACCGCGCAGCAGTTTTTTGGTCGCGGTTTCGATAAGACAGTTGCCCGCACTGTGAAAAACGGGGTTGCCTTCTGCCACGGTTATGCTTTCCAAACCTCCGCAGCCTTCGAATACCGATATAAGTTTGGTCACTTTCGCCGGAATGTATATCTCTTTGAGATTTACGCATTTGTCGAAAGCGTAAGAGCCTATCGCAGTCATACTTTCGGGAAAATTTATATGTCCCAGTGCGGAACATCCGTGGAATGCATCTCTCTTTATTTCCGTCATACTTTCGGGAAGCGTTACGCTTTTAATCATATTGCACGACCAAAATGCGGTGGAACCTATGCATTCGCAGGCGCTGTTTTCGGCAAAATCGACGGCGATAATATGAGGAATGTTTTCACTGCCTTGCGACATCATAAAACTGTCGGGAATATGTTTTGCGTTTGCTCCTATGTGCAGAATTACCCCGGACGAGTTTTTGCCCGCGCTGTCAAATACATTGTTGCAGGACAGACTGTCGCACTCGGCGTCGAAAGTTATTTCCGTCAGCGCCGTACACTCGGCAAATGCTTCCGTGCCCAGCGATGTGACGTTTTGCGGTATGGTAATGCTTTCGAGCGCTTTGCAATATTTAAACGCGCTCGGTCCGATGGATTTTATGCTGTCGGGAAGGTTAAGACTCTTTAAATTCGTACAGCCCTTGAAAGCGTTTGCGCCGATGGTCTTGATACCGTCGGGTATTGTCACGGAGGTTAATTCAATTCCCGCAAATGCGTTTGCCGCAACGGCGGTTATACTGCCGTCGTCGGGTATTACGCTGTTTGCAAAACCGTAAACGACCGACTTCTTTTTGATGTCGATAAGACAGTTGCCCTCGCAGCGGTATGCCGTGTTCGCGCCGTCAACCCTTATGTATTTGAGATTGCCGCAACCTTCGATTGCGCGATTGGCAATCGAGACGACGCTTTCGGGAATGGTAATGCTTTCGAGGTTTTTCTTTCTGAAAAACGCCTTTGCCGCAATTTTCGTAACGCCGTCCGGAATCACGGCGTTGTCGGATTTGCCTTTATATTTGATGAGTTCGTTGTTTGCTATTTCAAAGCCGACTGCGCCGACCTTTTTCGGCGCGGCGACTTTTGCGGGACAGTTTTTAAACACGTTGCTGCCCATAAAATCCACGCTTGTCGGCAGTTTGACGGAGCGGAGATTCTTGCAGTAAGCAAATGCTTCGGCGCCCAAGTATTTGACGCTGTCGGGGACCTCGATGCTTTGCAGCGAATCGCAGCATTCGAACGCGGCTTCGGCTATTGTTTCCAGACCGTTTTTAAAAGTCGGATTTTTGAGTTTGTCGCAGCCGTAAAACGCGCATTTGCCTATTGTTTTGAGACTGCTTGAAAAGTTTACGGTTTCAAGCGCCTTACAGTAGTGAAACGCGCTTTCGCAAATCTCTTCGACTCCCTCGGAGAAAGTTATCTCGGTCAGATTTTTGCAGCCGTTAAAGGCGTTTTTATCTATCGACTTGACGTTTTTGCCTATGACAATGCGCTGAACGCCGCTGTCGTAAAATGCGTATGCACCGATTTTTTTGACGCTGTCGGGCAAGTTTATTTCGCCGTTCAACGAGCGCGCGGAAAAGAATGCGTTATTGCCTATGACTTTGAGACCTTTGCCGAACTCAATGCTTTTCAGCTTGCCGCAACAAGCAAACGCCTCTTTTTCAATGGTTCTGACGCTGTCCGCCATAACGACGTTTTCCAGCTCGTAATTGAAGTCGAAGGCGCGCTTGCCGATTTTTGTCACGCCGTCGGGGATAACGATTTTACGACTGCCTTTGCTGTGAACGCTGTTTCTGGGATGCGCCGTGTTGTTGGAAAAGGCTCCTTCGCCGATAATTGCAACGATGCCGTCGGAAGGAATAACGCTGTTTTTGCAACCGCGAACCAAAGTTTTTTTCTTTATGTCTATAAGACAGTTGCCCGTGCCGCGGTATACGGGGTTGTTCTCTGCCACGATTATTTCTTCTATGTCGCCGCAGTCGTCAAACGCGCCGGCGCCAATCGAAGTCACGGTTTCGGAAATAGTGATTTTTTTAAGGCTGTGACAATCGCTGAAAGCCTCTTTGCCTATAATTTCCACGCCGGCGGGAATATCGATTTCCCGTAAGCGTTCGCAGCAGGCAAAAGCCCTTTCTCCGATTCGTTTGACAGACGGAGAAATAATGACTTTTTTAATGCCGCAAAACGCCACTTCGTAAGCACGGTTGCCTATCTCGGTAACGTCGTCGGGAATTATTATATTTCCGTCAAAACCATTGGCGGCTCTGAAAGAGATTACCTTGCCGTCCTGTATCAAGCCGCAATTATCGTATCTGTACATACTTTGCTCCCGCATATAAATTTATATGTTGTAATTATATCACATATTTAATCCGATTTCAAGCGTTGCTTGAAAAAGTGCGGCGGCATTTCGGACGCCGTTTGAGATTATATAGAAATTTGTATTTGCAATTTCGGGTCAAACGTGATATAATTTCTAGTACGATAAACAGAAATATTGACGGGGCAGATATATGGTTATAGCAATTATCGGAGAAAATTGCAGCGGTAAGTCCGTGCTTGCGGAGCAAATCGGAAATACAATCGGAGCGGAAATTGTTACGGGCAAAGATTATTTGAGAATGGCGAAGTCGGAGAGCGAGGCGGAACACTTGTTCAAGGAAAAATTGAAAGCCGCAACGGTCGAAAATATCGTTTATGTCATTTCCGAAAAAGAACATTTAAACCTGCTTCCGAGCGAGGCGATGAGAATACTTGTAAAAGCGGATACGGATACGATAAAAGAACGCTTCAAGAAAAGAATGAACGGCAATTTGCCTCTGCCCGTGGAACAAATGCTTATGCGTAAACACGGTATGTTCGACGACGGAATATATGATTGCGAGTTTGACGGAGTGTCGGGAGACTGCGCCGAAATTTGCGCGGCCGTCAAAAACAGAATCAAATGAAATTCGATTCGATAATACAAAATTCTTGTCGCCGCTGCCGACTTTCGATTGTTTGTTCTTCGAGGATTTTGTTTTATTCGCTTGAAAACTATTTTTGCTTGTGATATAATCAAAAAAAATTCGGGGGTTGCTATGAAAATAGATTATCGGAAAACAATAGACTCTTTGAAAGAAGAAGGGCTTATCGAGAGCGGCGACAAATATGCGGTCTGCCTTTTTCAGACCGAAAGCGAAAGCAACGGCGTTACGACGACTTATATTACATCGAAAGTCGACTGCATTATGACGGCGAATGCGGACGAATTGAAGCTGATTGAAATCGACAAAAAAACGGGCGAATATCTCGGAAACTGTCTTGTTTTCAAGAAAAGCGATTTGGTGTACGGAAAGAAATTAAAAGAGAGAAAATTCATTTGGGCGTCGAGAGGGCTTTTCGGCGGTATGTATGTAACCATTCATTTCATAGCGGAGAAATTCGTGCATACCTACCTTATACCAAAAAAGCATTGCGGATACGAGCAAAAGGAAGCCCGCGAGGAATTGTATACGTTCGTGAAAGAAACGTACAACGCCTATTATCGTGAGCAAGAACTGCTTTATAAAAACAATAAATGAGTATTTTTTAAGACTTCGCATTTGACAAAAAGTCTTAAACGATACCGTTTAAGACTTTTTTCGTAGAAGTTGCTTGCGAGTTACGATTGCAGAACCAAGGCTTTCTTGGGGCAGAAGTCGGAACATTTTCCGCACTTGACACATTTGCCGTGGTCGATTGTCGGCGCGTCGAAACCCGATTGCGACAGCGCGCCGACGGGACATACGTTCACTGCGGGACATTTGTGGTTTTGCGGACAGTTTTCTTTTTTTAAAGTAAGCTTCTTTTCCATAACTTTGTTCTCCTCGATATTCGTTGTTTTAATTTGCGGCAGTTTCCGTTCGTTTTTTCGGACGAGGGCGGAGCGGATATGCCGGCTTTTTCGAGTATATCACGTTGCTGCGGTTTTGTCAATAGCAAATGCGTCGGTTGCTTTCCCGATATTGCGGTTTGACAAATGTTTGAATAAGTGCTATAATACCGAAACAAGCGCAAGGAGATATATTTTTTGGCAGAAACAAAAGGCGGCGAAAAAAGCGTAAACGCGGAAAAGAAAAAGTTTACGACTTGGCAAAAGCTCGTTTTGACGTGGAATATTCTCACGTTGGCTTTTTATTGTTTTTACTGTATTTATTTTATTGCGAGCGGTCTCGGCAATATCGCGGTAAATATTGTTTTGCTGTCGATAACGATTGCCTATCTCGTGCTTTTCATAGTCATACAGTGCGTTATGGGCAGGAAGGGCAAACGCTTTCGCGGAGCGTCGAAACGCGTATACAAACTGACGAGAAAGCTGACGCTGCTTGTCAATACGATTGTAACGGGCGGCGCGATAATCAATATGGGCGTGTTCGAAAACAGTTTTCTGATTACGCTGCTTGCCGTCGTTATGATAGTCAATCTCGTGCTGAACATAGCTTGGCTGATTTTCGTCAGGTGGTTTGAACGCCGTTATGCCGAAAAATTGAGTTCTCTGAAATCCGGCGCGAAACAATTTGCGTCGGGTGTAAAAACCCTGTTTAAAAGGGGAATGGAAAGTAGTGAAAGCGCCGCCCCCGAAACGGAGAAACCGACGGACGACGGCGTCGGCAGCGGTAACGAAACGGATGCAAATAAGGAAGAGGCGACCGATGAGTCGGTATTTTAAACGAAAAGAGAATTCTTTTCGGTCGAGAAAAAATGCTGTCAACCGGTGCGAAAAATGTTGACAATATTTTTTTATTGTGGTAAATAGTGTTATAAAGGGTATATAATATGAAAAAAAAGAAAGACAATATGTTCAAAAAACTTGCGGGCAGTATACGTCAGTATAAAACACATACCGTATGCGCACCGCTCTTTATTCTTATAGAGGTCGGTCTGGAATGCGTCATCCCCTTCGTGATGGCGTATCTCATAAACTCTATGTACGAGGTCACGAGTATTCACGATTCGAATATGCGCTTTATCTACATATACGGAGCGTCCCTTTTGGGATTGGCGCTTTTGTCGCTGCTCTGCGGTACGCTGTCGGGCTATTTTGCGGCAACCGCGTCCTCGGGCTTTGCTCGGAATCTGCGCAAAGATATGTATTATAAAATACAGGATTTTTCGTTTGCGAACATAGACCGCTTTTCCACCGCGGGACTGATAACCCGACTCACCGTCGATACGAACAATGTGCAGAATGCGTTTATGATGCTGATTCGTATGGCGGTGCGCGCGCCGTTTATGATGATATTTTCCATAGCTATGACGGTGACCGTCTCTTGGAAGATGTCGTTGATTTTCGCCTGTCTCGTGCCGTTGCTTGCCGTCGGAATGATTCTCATTATCCGCAAGGTGTTTCCGATATACCGCAAGGCTTTCAAACGCTACGATACGTTTAACGCCTCCGTGCAGGAAAACGTCAAGGGAATGCGGGTCGTCAAGTCTTATGTCCGCGAGGACTACGAGAAACAGAAGTTCCAAAAAGAATCCAACGATTTGAGAAGAATTTTCACGAAGACGGACGGAATTTTGATGATTTCCACGCCGATGATGCAGTTTGCGATTTATGTTTCTATGATGTTGATTTCCGTGGTCGGCAGCATTCTTATAGTCAATACGTTCGGCGGTTACGAAATGGTTGACGGAGCGATGACCCCGATATGGGGCGAATTGTCCGTCGGCAATCTTTCCAGTCTTATGACGTATACGATGCAGATACTCAACTCTCTTATGATGTTGGCTATGGTCATAACGATGATTACTATGTCTGCGGAAAGCGCGCGCCGTATCGTCGAAGTTCTGGACGAAAAAAGCACGATTGTCAGCAAGGAAAATGCCGTCAAAGAAGTCGCAAACGGCGAAGTCGAGTTTGAAAACGTCGCGTTCAAATACAGCACGCAAGCCGAGCGTCAGGCACTGGAAGACGTAAACCTGAAAATAGGCGCGGGCGAAACCATAGGCATAATAGGCGGTACGGGCAGCGGCAAATCCTCTCTCGTGCAATTGATACCGAGACTGTACGACACGAGTTGCGGCTCTGTCAGAGTGGGCGGCGTGGATGTCAGAGACTACGACGTGGACGTTCTGCGCAACGCGGTTGCTATGGTGCTTCAAAAGAATACTTTGTTCTCGGGAACGGTAAACGAAAATATGCGCTGGGGTAACGAAACCGCGACGCAGGAGGAAATAATCGAGGCTTGCAAAATGGCGCAGGCAGACGAGTTCGTGTGCAATATGCCCGACGGTTACGAAACGCACATCGAGCAGGGCGGCGCAAACGTGTCAGGCGGTCAGAAGCAGAGACTTTGTATCGCGCGCGCACTGCTGAAAAAACCGAAGGTGCTGATTTTGGACGACTCCACGAGCGCGGTGGATATGAAGACGGACGCGAAATTGCGCGAGGCGTTTAGGACGGGCTTGAAAGATACGACAAAGATAATCATAGCCCAGCGCACGGCTTCGGTTATGGACGCCGACAAGATTATAGTGTTGGACGACGGCAAGGTCGTGGCGGTCGGAAAGCACGACGAACTTCTGGATAATTGCGACATATACCGCGAGGTATACGAGTCGCAAAACAGACGGGGAGAGGACGGCAATGAATAAAGAGAATATAAAAAAAGAAAAGAAAAAGGGCGCCATAAAACGTCTGCTCGCGTATATCCTGAAAAAGAATAAGGGAGCAATGGTTGTCATATCGATAGCCATACTGTTCAGCGCGATAGGAAGCATTTCTTCGTCCGTGGCGATAAAGTACGTCGTGGACAGCATAGTCACGCCGGCATTGTCGCAGGGACTCGGCGCGGTCACGGGCAAGCTCATAGGGTTTGCTCTCGTGATGGGCGGCATTTATCTCGTCGGCATCGTGTCGGCCACGGTCTATACGCAGGTGCTGAACAGAGTGACGCAGAAAGTTATGGACGATTTGCGTTGCGACGTGTTCGCGCATATGCAGAGCCTGCCCATAAAATATTTCGATACGAACAATCACGGCGACATAATGTCCGTGTATACGAACGACATCGAGACCGTGCGTCAGGTGATTTCGGAAAGCTTGCCGCAGCTCTTGGTCTCCGCCGTTATGATTGTTATGCTGCTCGGCGTTATGCTGACGTACAGCGTCTGGCTTACCGCCGTTGTGCTGTGCTGTATAGCGGTTATGACAATTGCCGCAAGAATAATAGGCGGAAAGTCAGGTAAACATTTCGGTTTGCAGCAAAAGTCCGTCGGCGAATTGGAAGGCTATATAGAAGAAATGTTGCAGGGGCAGAAAGTCGTCAAGGTATTCTGTCACGAGAAAAAATCCAAAGAGGGCTTCGACGAAAAGAACGATAAATTGTTCGGCAATTCGTCGAAGGCTCACCGCTATGCGAACATTATGATGCCCGTTATGGGAAACATCGGCAATATTATGTACGTCCTCGTGGCGTTCTTGGGTACGATACTCGTCGTCACGCAGGCGACCAACGTAACAGTGACGGGAATCAATTTGCTGGAAGTGGGCGTCGTTGCGTCGTTTCTGAATATGGGACGCTCTTTCAGTATGCAGGTGGCAATGGTTTCGCAGGAAGTCAACTTCATTGCGCTCGCGCAGGCCGGTTCTTCGCGCGTGTTCGCGCTTTTGGACGAAGAGAGCGAAACGGACGAAGGCTACGTCACTTTGGTGAACGCCGAAATCGACGAGAACGGCAATATAACCGAGACGGACAGACGCACGGATATTTGGGCTTGGAAACATCCGCACGGCGACGGCACGCTCACCTATACCAGGCTTAACGGCGATATCCTGCTCGACGACGTGGATTTCTGCTATGAGGAAGGCAAACCCATTTTGCGGAATATAGACGTATACGCGCACGCAGGCGAAAAGGTGGCTTTTGTCGGCGCGACGGGTGCGGGCAAGACCACTATAACCAATCTGATAAACCGCTTTTACGATATCGCCGACGGCAAAATACGCTATGACGGCATCAATATAAACAAGATTAAAAAAGCAGACCTGCGCCGCTCGCTCGGCATTGTCTTGCAGGATACAAACCTGTTTACCGGCACGGTTATGGACAATATCCGATACGGCAGATTGGACGCCACCGACGAAGAGTGTAAGGCGGCGGCGGCTCTTGCGGGTGCGGACAGCTTTATAACCCGGTTGCCCGAGGGCTACGACACTATGCTGACGGGGGACGGCGCAAATCTCTCGCAGGGACAAAGACAGCTTCTGTCCATTGCCCGAGCCGCCGTCGCGGACGCTCCCGTAATGATTCTCGACGAAGCAACCTCGTCGATAGACACCCGAACCGAGCAGATAGTTCAGCAGGGTACGGACAGACTTATGAAGGGCAGAACGGTGTTCGTGATAGCGCACAGACTTTCCACCGTCCGCAAAAGCGACGTGATTATGGTGTTGGAAAAGGGACGCATAATCGAGCGCGGTAACCACGAGCGCCTCATAGAAAAGAAAGGACAGTATTATAGGCTGTATACGGGCGCTTTCGAATTGGAGTAATAAACGTCGGATATGCGTAGCATTTCATCGCTCCCCGACAGAATCTGCGAAACATTAGACGGAATACCGACTTGAAAAAATACCGCGCATTATAAAGCGCGGTATTTTATGTCTTATTGCAAATATAAACTTCTGTTCAAAAAATCGGTAAATGCTTCGGGCAGCAGCTTTTCGGCAAGAAACAGACTTTTGTTCGCAAGACCGGCATTCGCCGTGGCGGGCGGTTTTTTGGCGTCGAGAACATTCATCACGCATTGTGCCACGTCCTGCGGTTGCATACCGCGCTGTTCCACGTCGGCAAGCGTGACGACGGCTTTGTGCAGCTTGTCTCCGTATACGCCTACGCCCTCGTCGGGATATACTTTGCGCTTGAAAGTGAATCTCGTCTGCGTGCTGCCGGGGCGCACGGAAGTCAGGTATACGTTGTACGGATTCAGTTCTATGTTTGCCTCGCGGACAAACATATCCACCGCGGCTTTGGATGCGGAATAATACGCGTCGAAAGCAATGGGAATAATGCCGCCGATACTGCTTATGGCTATAATGCGTCCTCCGCCGTTTTCCCGCATACGTGCCGATAATGACCGCACCGTCTTGACGAGTCCGAAAAAGTTGACTTCGAACAGATAGCGGTAATCGCTTTCGCAGGCGTATTCCACGGGTGCGGCAAGCGAAAAACCCGCGCTGTAAACTACGACTTCGGGGACGGGCAGTTCCGACAGTACGCTTTCGATTTTTCCGCCGTCCGTCACGTCAAGTTCGCGGTTTTGCACACCCGTAAGGTCGCAGGGCGTGCGCGACAGATTGTATACGTCGAAGCCGCGTTTCAAAAGCTCGTCGCAAACCGATTTGCCTATGCCGCTGCTTCCGCCTATAACGATTGCATTGTTCATAAAAATCCTCCGATTGTTTTTTATAGTATCCGCTTCTTTGCCGTAAATATGTGCGGCGAAAAACGCGCCGAAAAGAAAACCGACGGCTTAAAGCTGTCGGCTCTCTTGTTTTGGAGAAAAATGAGTAGTGGGGGAAAACTTATTTGTCGGTTTTGGCAAGTTTGAAGAATCCGCCCGCCGCAGTCAATACCGCCGCGATAAGATATACGACTATGCTTGCGATACCGAGGTTGCAGGCTCTCTCGGCGGGGGCGTAACCTTTTTCGAGGTCGGAAAACAGCACCGTGCCGAATACGTCGCTCTTGCCCGTAATCATTGCGTACACGCAGAATATAGTTGCCAGCGTCATTGCCACGACGAGAACCGTGGAAACAATGCCGTCGCCGAATTTTCCGGAGGCGAATACTATCGCCGCGCCGCAAATGAGTGCGGCAACCGACAGAACGATAACGATTGGTAGTTCTTTCATTCCGAAGCCTTCGCTGGAGCAGCTGACTGCGGCTATAATCATCGCGACAAGCGATATGACCGCACTTCCCGCAAACAGATAAGCGGCGGGAGATACTTTTTTCAGAAAATCAAACATTTCACGCATTCTCCTTTCTATTTATTATGAGGCAGGCGGTAAGCATACCCAGCGCGCAAAGAGCGAGAACCGCCGAAATTACTATGCCGGAGATATATGCCGCGCGCCACCAAGTCATATTCCAAACCGAATGAGTGGTCGTGTTCACGCTGTTCATAAAGTTGGAATTGGCAAACGTGTACATCTTTTTGTGCGCCACTTCTTTCATACATTCCAGCAGTTCCGCGTCGAAACGGAAGTTGTCAACGTCGCGGTAGGGGGTTATGTCGTCGGATTCGGTGCGCCAGTCATAGCCGCCGAGACCCGCCTTGAACGCCTGCGGCATAAGGTCGAGGTCGTCTTTGAGGTCGGAAACCATATAGCCGTCAAAGCCCCATTCGCCGGCAAGCACGTCGGTAAGCAAGCCCTTGTTTACCGTGCACTCGATGCCGCCGAGCTTGGAGAACGAGGTCATAACGCCGAGCATTCCGACGTCCTTTTCGTCGGTGTCGTATTTGTTTGCTTCGAAAGCAATCTGGAATGCGCGCATATCCACTTCTCTGGCTCTCTGTTCCGTCATAAACGTGCCCACGCCGCTGCGGTGCATTTCTTGGTCGTTGAACGCAAAGTGTTTCGCCGTGACAATCGCACCCTTGGCAAGCGCGCCGATTGTGGCTTCCATAGTCATAACGCCGGTAAGAACGGGGTCTTCCGAGTAGTACTGTTCGCTTCTGCCGTTGTAAGGCGTGCGGTGTATGTTGGCTCCGGGCAGCCAAAGCATAGGCTTCAAACCGAAAATGGAATCGTTGCCGAGCACTCTGCCGTACTCTTTGGAAAGCTCGGGGTTAAAGCTCGACGCGATAACCGCATAGGTGGGGAAAGAGCCGAGAGAATAGCTGCCCGAGGGTTTTTCGATTGCCCAGGGCGCATTCGTGACGCCTTCCGAATTGTCAATCCAAGCGGGAGTGCCGGGACCGTTTTCCGCATAACTGCCCTGCGGGAAGTTCAAAGATTCTATTGGCGCAAAACCGCGACCCGATTCCATACAGAACAGCACCAGCTCTTCTATGGACATAGCGTTCAAAACTTCTTCCCAGCGATAATCGTCGAATTCCGCATTTTTCATATCCGCAAATTTGAGGTCGGTTTTCTGACCGAATTTGACGGCGGCAAGAGCTTCTTCCGAGTCGGGATTGCTCTTGGTTTTGACATCGATGACTTCGCCGTTGTAGTGTTTGAGCATAAGTTCGGTCGCCGTCATATTGTCGTAGGTTTTCGGGAAAGTGCCGCTCCAATCTTTACGGGAGAGCATAGTGACCTTGCCCGATTCGTAGTCGTTCCAATTACAGTAGTCGAGTCGGTTTTCGATTTTCGTACCGTTTTTGGATTGCGAGAAAGTGAAATCGTCCACGCCGTTTGCCACAGTCGCGGTGTCGTACGTCCATTTACGGGCAGCCGCAGCCACGCCGTTTTCGTCCATTCCGTCGCTCGTGGTTTTGCCCATAGCCGCGAGAATGTTATTCAATGCGTCGTGCGCGCCGTTGCCGACGGCAAAGTAATGGTCGCCGTTTTCCATAATGTAAGTGCCGGCGCCGTTTTCGTCGTAGCTGGCTAGGTTTTGCAAATCGACGTCCACCGTCACCGTGACCGTCTGACCCGCGGGTATAACGTCGGTTTTTTCGAAATTCAAAAGCTGTATCGCGGATTTTTCCACGCCGTTGGCTCTGTCGTAAGCGGTGTAGGGCGCCTGTCCGTAAATCTGTACGGAAGTCTTCCCGGGTACGCTGCCCGTGTTTTTGACGGAAACGGATACGCGGGCAATTTGCTCGTGCGCCGTCTTTTCCCAACTTATGTCGGTAATCTTCTTTTCGAACGTCGTGTATGACAGCCCGTAGCCGAACGACCAGACGACTTCTTCGGAATAGTTCCAGCCCGTCGTCGAATCCTCGTAAATGCCCGTCGCGTCCGTCTTCGTTTTGGCGGAAACGTCGCCGTTCACGCAGTCGAAATAGCGCGTTTCGTAATAGCGGTATCCGACGTATATGCCTTCCGCTTCTATGACGTAGTGCTTAAAGCCGGGGTCGGTGCCGCGCGTTCCCACGCTGGACGTGTCCTTGCGCGTGATTAAATCGGCATTCGTAAGCTCGTAGTGTCCCATATTGCGCATAGCGGGCGAGGACAGCGAGTTGCGCGCGTAAATATCGTAAAGTCCGCCGGACGGATTGGCTTTTCCCTGCAAGAGATTGCCGACACCCTCGCAACCGTAAGTCGCGGGTATTCCGATATACATAATCGCGCCGATTTTATCGTTGTCTCGAAGTTCGCCGAGTTCCATAGGCGAAACGCCGGTTATGAGCACGACGACTTTGGAAAAGTTGTCGCAGGCAAGCTGCACGACGGCTTTTTCGTTTGAGGAAAGAGCAAGGGCAGTTCTCGAACCCACGCCGTCCGCCACTCCGTCCGTACCGGGTTTGTAGTCCGCGCCCTCGCCGTTATTGCGGCCGAGCACGACGATTGCCGCTTCGCCGTATTCGCCGAAGCTGTCGGCATAGCTTGCGTTTTGATTGGCAAGTTCGGCAAGCGACGGCTCGTTCGGGTTGTATTTGAAGTCGTAGGTCTTGTTGCTCGCCCAACCGGGTGCCATATCGGAAAATCTGATGGGTTCGTACACGGCTTCCATAGTCGGGTTTATTTGCAGCCCGGACTCTTTCAGACCGTTTGCTACCACAAAACTGCCGCTTCTGCCGCCCAGCGATTTATAGCCTCTGACTCCCAATACCGTAACTTTCGCACCCTCTTTCAGAGGAAGCGTGTTTTGGTTTTTCAACAGGACAGAACCCTCTTCGGAAATTTTTACCCCGAGATTTTTGTGGATATTCAAGTCCTTGTCGAGGTCGAGTTTGCCGTTCGTCAAGAATTCTTCGTCGGGAGTGAACGCGGTATACAACGTACCGTCGTCTTTCTCCGTCACCATAAGCTGACTCTTTGTTCCGAGAGTCTGGTCGACCATCGTCCTGTTCTCTTCGAGCACGAGGGCGAGCATTACCATAATCACGAGGACTATCGCAAACGCACAGGTCAGACCTCTGTATAATGCGGTTTTTTTAAACATCGATTTTGTCTCCTATTAAATTTTTTTGCGGAATCTCTGCCGCAAGAGCCGAAACGCCGAGAAAGCGCTTCGAGAGCATCCTTCTTTTACGCGCGTTTGTTTTACATTTCCTTACCTCCGTTTTTCGTTTTGCATAATTTTTTGCGGCGACATTGCCGCATTTCAAAAGCTGCCTGCATTATAGCACAAAAAAATAAAGAAACGGTTTTTGAGAATAAACTGTTTCTTTACGGAACGAATTGTATATTTTTCTGTTAAATCGTTAAGGTTTGGTTATGTAAATAATAAGATTGAACTTGTCGCCGCCGACCGACGCCGTCAGTTCTCCGCCGTATTTTTCGGCAATCAGCTTCATACTTTTCATACCGAAACCGTGATATCCGGGTTCGCTTGCCTTTGTGGTTTTCGGCAATCCCTCTTCGAAAACGGGCGCAGAATCGCAATAGTTCGTGAAACTGAAAAACAAAAGGTCGCCGCGGCTCTCGATTGAGACGTCGATTATTTTCTTTTCGGGATTGGAAAGTTTCTCCACCGCTTCGATGGCATTGTCCACGGCGTTGCCGAACAGGGAATAGATGTCCATCGTTTTCATAAAAGACAGAGCCGACCCGTCTCCCGTGCAGGTCAGCGCAATTCCTTCCGCCTTGCATTTAAAGCTCTTTTCGGTGAGAAGCACGTCCAATGCGTCGTTTCCCGTTTTGATTATGCCGTCGTATGCGTCTATATCGTTTTTCAAACTCAAAAGTTCGTCTCGCGGCAGCTTGCCGTCGTATGCCGAAAGTTTGTGTTTCAAATCGTGGCATTTGATGTTGATTGCTTCGATGGTGTTCTTGCTGATTTCATACTGCTTTTTTTCTTCCGTCCTCACGCGCTCGATTGCCATTGCTTCGTGCTTGGCAAGATAGAGCTTGTGCAGATTGAATTGAATGTACAGCGCGAGAATACAGCAGACAATCGAATAAATGCCGTTGGTGACGTTGCCGCTTTCGCCGAAAAATCTTGCGAATCGAGTCAGACCCATACAGATGAAAACCGTAGTAATCGACAGCACGTTAAACCGCATATCGTTGCTTTTGTAACATTCGTTTTTTGCGGAGAATCTTCCGAAAACAAAGAATGCGGCGACATATATTGCCGACATAACCACGATTTCGAAAAGCCTCTGTCGGGAAAGCAAGTCGGACGAAAAGTCCGTCAGCACGGGAAGCCGAAGCATAAGCCGCGAAGCCTGATAGGAGAGGTGCTGCACGGCGTATCCCGCGCTGCACATTGAAAGGAGCGCGCCGAATTTCAGTTTGAAACACAGCCCCATCGCCGCCACCGACAGCGAAAACAGCAAGAGAAAACGAAACAGGTCGTTGAAAACCGAGTGTATGACGGTAATGCGCGGGGTAAACGCCGCCATCGCAATCACAACAGCCGCAGAGAGTATCAACCGCAAAGCGAATAGTTTTCTTTTCGGAACGGGATACAGAAATATCAGCTCGGCAAGCAGTATTTCCGCGATAAAATATATATTGCCCGAGTAAAAGCCCCAGCGCATTAACAGTTACCTCCTATATATTTCACAAAAGCATTCAAAAAAGCCTTCCGTTGGGGACGGCTTATGGAAAGTCTGTCTTTTCCTATTATGACGGTGTCTTTCTTCACCGCTTCCACATAACGCAGATTGACCAGATAACAGCGGTTGCACTTGACGAAATTTGCGCCGCCGCGAAGTATTCGGTTTTCGGCATTCTTCATAGTGGAATACTCTTTGACCACTCTGTCGCCGCTTATGTGCCAATATACATAGTGACCGATGACTTCCAGATATACGATTTGGGGCAGGGAGATACTCAAAACTTCGCCTTCGCCGTCCACTATGATTTCCCGCTCCGTGCGCCTCGTCGTACGGGAGACCGCCCGCGACATTTTGAGCGCGAAATGATATTTTTCTATGGGCTTGACGATAAAGTCCAGCGCGTCCACTTCGTAGCCGCTTACGGCGTATTGCGCCATATTCGTGACGAACAGCAAAATGACGGTCTGATCTATGACCCGCAATTTTTTCGCGGCTTCCATTCCGTTCATTTCCGGCATTTCTATGTCCATAAGCACGATGTCGTATATCGGCTCGTAGTCGCACAGAAAGGACGGTGCGGAATAAAAATCGCTGATGTCGAATTCGATTTTTTCCCGCTCCGAAACAAAATCCAAACATTCGCGTATGCGCTCGTGCTCGATTTTTTCGTCCTCGACTATGGCAATGCGTATCATTTCACCCTCCGATTTCGTTTTTAATTATTGCAGTCGCCGCGGATTTTGTCAATAGCAAAATTCGAATTGTGATAAAAATGCAATGCCGAAACCCGAAAATGCAATAATATTTTTCCTGTTTCTTACATATGGATATGTCCCTGCCTGTCCTTAAAAGCGAACGAAATGTGTCAAGCATTTCATACCGTTTTAAATGAAAAAAAGTTAAGTTTTTTTATATAAAAATCGTTGACATTCGTTGTTGCGCGGAGTTATAATGCTCTTGCTCGCCCGAAAACGGCACACAATATATTGTGTATCAAAACATAATTTTATTTATTTTTGTCAATATATAGAATTATCGACGGGTGCGGGCATATAATATCGGTACAAAGACAAGGAAGGTATTGAAATGAAAAAGATTATCAAAAGAGACGGAAGAAAGGTAGACTTCGATTCCTCGAAAATCGCTTCGGCGATAAGCAAAGCGCTTAAAGCCGCAAACATCACGGACGACGAGAGAGCCGTGGCTTTGGCGAAGCAAGTGGAGAGTTCGTTCGAGCAGGGCGTGGTGCCCACCGTGGAAGAAATCCAGGATAAGGTGGAAGCCATTCTCATCGAAAACGGGTTGGTCCGCACCGCGAAGGAGTACATACTGTACCGCGCCGAGAGGACGAGAATCAGAGAGTCCAACACCCGTCTTATGAAAACTTTGGAAGATTTGACGTTCGTGGATGCGCGCGACAACGACGTTAAGCGCGAGAACGCAAATATAGACGGCAATACCGCAATGGGAACTATGCTCAAATACGGCAGCGAGAGCGCAAAACAGTTCTATGAAATGTGCGTGCTGAATCCCAAGCACAGCGAAATGCACAAGTCCGGCGACATTCATATCCACGATTTGGACTTTTTGACGCTGACGACGACCTGCACGCAGATAGACCTCGACAAGCTTTTCACAGGCGGTTTCTGCACGGGACACGGCTTTCTCCGCGAACCCAATCACATATCTTCCTATGCGTCGCTCGCCTGCATAGCAATACAGTCCAACCAGAACGACCAGCACGGCGGACAGAGCGTGCCCAACTTCGATTACGCGCTGGCAAAGGGCGTGGCAAAGACCTACACGAAAAACTATCTCGACAATTTGGCGAAAGCGTTGGAGATTTCCGTCGGTCTGGAAAAAGCCAAAGACGTCGTGACCGACAATATGAAAAAGATAAAGACGGAGCGCGGCTTGAAACCCACGCTTGCGGGAAGCGACGACTACGCCAAGTTCGAAGCGGCGGGACTCAAAGCCAAAAAGATAGACGAAAAGGCGGTGGAAAAGGCGCAGGAGTTCGCAAGAAAGAAAGGCGTCGAAGAGACCGAGCGCGCGACGTATCAGGCTATGGAAGCGCTGGTGCACAACCTCAATACTATGCATTCCCGCGCAGGCGCACAGATACCGTTTTCGTCGATTAACTACGGTATGGACACGTCGCCCGAGGGACGTATGCTGATAAAGAATCTTTTGCTCGCCACGGAAGCGGGCTTGGGAAACGGCGAAACGCCTATATTCCCGATACAGATATTCAAGGTCAAGGAGGGCGTGAACTACAACGAGGGCGAGCCGAACTACGACCTGTTCAAAATGGCTTGCCGTTGCAGCGCGAAACGTCTTTTCCCGAACTTCTCGTTCATAGACGCGCCGTTCAACCTCGAATTCTATAAGCCGGGTCATCCCGAAACGGAAATTGCGTATATGGGTTGCAGAACCAGAGTTATGGCAAATCATTACGACCCCGAAAACGCGATAGTGACGGGAAGAGGAAATCTTTCGTTCACGTCCGTGAACCTGCCCAGATTGGCGATAAAGTCAAAGGGCAACGTCGAACTCTTCTTCGAACAGCTCGACAGAGTGGTGGACGTGGTCATAGACCAGCTTTTGGAACGCTACGAGATACAGGCGAAGAAAAAAGTCAAGAACTATCCGTTCCTTATGGGACAGGGCGTGTGGCTGGGAAGCGAAAAACTCTCGCCCGAAGACGAGGTCGGAGAAGTGCTGAAACAGGGCACGCTGACCTGCGGTTTCATAGGTCTCGCGGAATGCTTGAAATCGTTGATAGGCAAGCACCACGGCGAGAGCAAAGAGGCGCAAAACCTCGGTTTGGAAATCGTCGGACATATGAGAAAACGTATGGACGACGCGACGGAAAAATACAATATGAATTTTTCGTTGATAGCCACTCCCGCGGAAGGACTTTCCGGTCGGTTCGTGCGTATCGACAAAAAGAAATACGGCATAATCGAGGGCGTGACGGACAGAGATTACTATACCAATTCGTTCCACATTCCCGTATATTACAAAATATCCGCGTTCGACAAGATAAAGTTGGAAGCTCCGTATCACGCGCTTACCAACGGCGGACATATTTCGTACGTGGAGTTGGACGGCGACACGGTGAACAACGTACAGGCTTTTGAAAAAATCATTCGCTGTATGAAAGAGAACAATATAGGTTACGGTTCGATAAACCACCCCGTGGACAGAGACCCGTATTGCGGTTATACGGGCGTCATCGGCGACACCTGTCCGAAGTGCGGAAGAAAGGAAAACGACGACAAAGGACCTTTCGAGCGTATCAGAAGAATAACGGGCTATCTCGTGGGAACTCTGGACAGATTCAACAACGGCAAGCGCGCCGAGGAAAAGGACAGAGTGAAGCACACGCTGACTCTCAAAAAGTCGGAAAGAGCATCGAAGTAAAACATAACAAACGGCTTGCGGCTGTCTGACGTCGCAAGCCGTTTTGATATTTTTTCGACTCGAAACAAGCTCGGTCGGACCGTAAAATAAATAAAGTTGACAATATCGCTTTAATGTGGTAAAATAAACAGGAGACGACGGTCTTTAATAAGGAGAGTACTATGGCGCTTTTCCGTAAACGCAATGCGTAAACGGCGGAGATACGGGCGGACGTGCAAAGACGCAGGAAAAGCGGCGGATATATATTGAATCGGATTAAAACGTGACAAGGAAATCGAGAAGGAACAGAGAATGAATATAGTTTTTTCGGTTGCGGAAACTGCGGCGGAAGGGACGGCGGTGTTTCCCTGGCAGAGTATGCTCATATTCGTAGGTGTGATTGCCGCGGTGTTGATTGTTTTCAAAATATTGAAGTCAAGCGTGAAACGATTGGTCAAAATCGCAATAAACGCGGCGATAGGCTGCGCCTTGCTTTACCTGTTTTCGCTCATTCCGAGTGTAGGCTTTTCGCTTACTTGGTGGCACGCGGTTCTTACCGGTCTTTTCGGCATTCCTGCGGCGATAATCATAGTCGTGTTGCATTTCATATTGTGACGTCGGTGAGAAAACGACGAAATTTTTGCGTAAGGTTTGTAAATATCCCGAAAAGGGCTTGCATTATTCGCGGCGTTGTGATACAATTAAAATTACTTTTATAACCTCGGAGTCGAACAAATGAGTTTAACCGACAGAAACGGACAGACGGAAGAAGAATTTCTCCGCGGCTACGACCGCACGGCGTGGGACAGACCCTCATTGACGGCGGATGTCGTCGTGTTTTCCGTGGACGACAACAGACCCGTGGTGCTGCTCGTAAAACGCGGCGGTCACCCGTATCTCGGTTGCTGGGCGTTCCCGGGCGGCTTCGTGCACGACGGCGAAACGACGGAGCAGGCGGCGGGCAGAGAACTTAAAGAAGAAACGGGTTTGGAAGGACTTTATCTCGACCAGATGTATCTCGTCAGCACGCCGAACCGCGACCCGAGAGGTTGGACGGTTACTGCTTGCTATATGGCGGTTATGGACAGGGGAACGGTACAGCCCGTGGGAGGAGACGACGCCGACGAAGCCGCGTGGTTTAATATAGACTATGTGCGAAACGGCAGCGATTACGTCGTGAAACTGACCTGCGGCGACAATGTTCTTACCGCGAGACTCAACGTCAAACGCGACAAAATGGGCAATATAGACGTGAACGAGACGGAGATTGTCGAGTCGGAAGGCTTGGCTTTCGACCACGTGAAACTGCTGTTGTATGCAATCGAAAGATTATAAAACGGACATATAAAAATTTCAAAGATAAGGAGTAAAATTTTCGGATAAGCTATGGACCCATATCAGATAGGTTTATTAGTGGCGCTTTTAATACTTATTGCGCTGTCTGCGTACTTTTCGGCAACGGAGACGGCGTATTCGTCGTGTAACAAAATACGACTCAAAAGTATGGAAACACAGGGGAACAAGCGGGCAACGCGCGTATTGAGACAGCTGGAAAGCTACGACAAAGTCATCAGCACCGTGCTTGTCGGCAATAACATCGTGAACATCACGATGACCACTCTCGCAACGTTGTTTTTCGTCGAGATTCTGACTTCGACGAAAGCCGCCGATTTCGCGCCGACGATATCGACGATTGTGATGACCGTGCTGGTGCTGATATTCGGCGAGATAACGCCGAAGACATTGGCGAAAGAAAATGCGGAAGGCTTTGCCTGCGGCGTGTCGGGTACCGTTGCGATAATAATGATTATACTGTATCCGATAAATTGGCTGTTTTCGGTTTGGCGCAAGTTTGTCAGCTTGATATTCAAAAAGAAAAAGGAACAGACCTACACCGAAGACGAACTCATAACGATAGTGGAAACCGCGGAAGAAGAGGGCGGCATAAAACAGCACGAATCCCAGCTCATACGTTCGGCAATCGAATTCGAGGATTTGGACGTCGACGACATAATGGTGCCGAGAGTCAACGTTGTCGCCATTGAAGAGGGGACAGCGCTGGACGATATAAACGAAATGTTCGCAAGCAGCGGATTTTCCCGTTTGCCGGTTTATGCCAAGACCGTCGATTCCATAATCGGCGTATTGCACGAAAAGGACTTCTATCAGCTTTTGAGAGAGGGCGGAAGCGATATACACGAAAAGATTTCTCCCTGTATCTGCGTATCGCTGAATATGAAAATATCCAAGGTACTGCGAATGCTGCAAAAGGCGAAAGTGCATCTTGCCATCGTCGTGGACGAGTTCGGCGGCACGGCGGGCATAGTCACGCTGGAAGATATTTTGGAAGAGCTGGTCGGCGAAATATGGGACGAACACGACGAAGTCGAAGTGCTGTATAAAAAGATAGACGACAACACTTTCCTCGTGCAGGGCAACGAGAACCTCGACGATATGTTCGAAGAGCTCGGAGTGGAAACGAGGGAGGAATTCGATTCCACGTCCGTCGGCGGTTGGGTAACGGAACAAATGGAAAAGATACCCGTCGCGGGCGAGAGTTTCGCGTTTGAAAATCTCGATATAGTCGTGACGAAAGCCAATGCGCGCAGAGTGTTGGAAGTCAAAGTCAAAGTCAACGAAAAGACGGAGGACGAAGAAGACTCCGGCGTATTGCAAAAGGTCATAAAGCGCATAGAGGAACGCGACGGCAAATAACCGTCAAAGGAGCTTCGATGAAAAAGAAGAAGTATTATATCACCACGCCCATCTATTACCCCAGCGGTCATTGGCATTTGGGGCATACGTACACGACGGTAGCCTGCGACGCAATCGCGCGCTTCAAGCGTATGAGCGGTTTCGACGTTTTCTACCTGACGGGCACGGACGAACACGGACAGAAGATAGAAAAGCGTGCGGAGGAAAGCAAGACGACGCCCAAAAAATTCGTGGACGGATTGGTCGGCGAAATAAAAGATTTGTGGAAACTGCTCGACATAAGCTACGATAAGTTTATCCGCACTACGGACGATTACCACGTCGGAGCGGTGCAGAAAATATTCCGCAAGCTCTATGAAAACGGCGATATATACAAATCCAAATACAAGGGCAAATATTGCACGCCCTGCGAGGCGTTCTGGACGCAGTCGCAGCTTGTAAACGGTAAATGTCCCGATTGCGGCAGAGAGGTTTCGGACGCAGAGGAGGAAAGCTATTTCTTCCGTTTGTCGAAGTATGCCGACAGAGTGAGAAAACTGCTAACGGAAACCGACTTCTTGCAGCCCGCCAGCCGCGTGAACGAAATGGTGAACAACTTCATAGACAAGGGTCTCAACGACCTGTGCGTTTCGCGTACGTCGTTCAAATGGGGCATACCCGTCGATTTCGACGAGGGTCATATAGTCTATGTCTGGGTGGACGCGCTGTCCAACTATATCACCGCGCTCGGCGCGTTCGGAAAAGACGAGTCGCTTTTGAAAAAATATTGGCCTGCCGACCTGCATATGGTGGGCAAGGAAATTGTCAGGTTCCACGCCGTCGTGTGGCCGGCTATGCTTATGGCTCTCGGTATGGAAGTCCCGAAAAAAATATTCGGTCACGGCTGGCTGCTTTTGGACGGAGACAAGATGAGCAAGTCCAAGGGCAACGTCGTGGACCCGTTCGTCTTGTGCGACCGCTACGGCGCCGACGCGTTGCGCTATTATCTTTTGAGAGAAATACCTTTCGGGTCGGACGGCGTGTATTCCAACGCCGCGTTCGTAAACAGACTCAATTCAGACATTGTCAACGACCTGGGCAACCTGTTGCGCCGCACGCTTGCTATGGCGCAGAAATATTTCGGCGGCAAAGTGTCCGCAAGAGCCGTTTCCGACGACACGGACAGAGCTCTCGTCGAAGAGATAAACGGGCTTGTCGGCAAAGTGGAAAAACAGATGGACGCTCTCGCGTTCAATAAGGCGCTGGAAGAAATATTCGCTTTGGTCGGCAATGCCAATAAGTATATAGATGCCAACGCGCCTTGGGTGCTTGCCAAAGACGAGAGCAAAAAAGAACGTCTGGAAGCCGTCATATATAACCTGTTGGAAGCGTTGCGTGTGGTTGCGGTCTGCTTGAAACCGTTTTTGACGAAATATCCTTCGGTAATTTTCGAGGGTCTCGCCGTCAAAGAACCGACGGAGTTTGAGGGCAA
Organism: uncultured Christensenellaceae bacterium; assembly: GCA_910588155.1. GTDB lineage: Bacteria > Bacillota > Clostridia > Christensenellales > Pumilibacteraceae > MGBC157735. The sequence continues at coordinate 35,915 of CAJUPB010000007.1, read as the reverse complement.
TGCCGCTTACGGAAAAATAAATACTTACGATATAAAGGAAGTCGAGCCGCTTATGAACAGGCTGGACGTCAAAAAAGAGCTTGCCGAGCTGGAAGCCATAGCGGCGGAGAAAGAGCCGAAAGGAGAAAACGAAGTGGAAAACAGAGAACCCGAAAATAAAGACGGACTTATTTCAATCGACGAGTTTTTCAAAACCAAACTCAAAGTCGCAACCGTAAAAGCCTGCGAAAAAGTGGAGAAAGCCGACAAACTTTTGAAGCTGACGCTCGATGTCGGCGGCGAAGACCGCACCGTCGTGTCGGGAATAGCCAAGTTCTACACTCCCGAAGAAATGGTCGGAAAAAGCGTCGTGCTCGTGGCGAATCTGAAACCCGCCAAACTTCGCGGCATAGAAAGCCAAGGTATGATTCTGTGCGCTTCGCACGGAGATAAACTGACTTTGGTAACGCCGGAACAGGCAATCGAATCGGGAGCGGAAGTATGCTGATTGACACCCACGCGCATCTGACCGACGGGGAATTCGGCGGTGCGAAAGACATAATCGACAATATGAAAGCCGACGGTCTGGAAAGAATAATAAGCGTCGGTTACGATTTGGAATCGTCGGAGGGGAGTTTGAAACTCTCCGAGCAGAACCAAGCGGTGTATTGCGCCGTCGGCTATCACCCGTCGGAAATCGGGAGAATGACCGACGACGGCTTGGACAAACTTTTTGCGCTTTCGAAAAACGAAAAGTGCGTTGCGATAGGCGAGATAGGCTTGGACTATCACTATCCCGACACGAACAAGCCCGTGCAGCACGACGGCTTGGACAAGATGTTCGAGTTGGCGGAAAACTCCGGACTGCCCGTCATATTCCATATCCGCGAGGCCGACGGCGATATGATGAAAAAAGTCAAGGACAATATCGGCAAATTCAAAGTGGGCGGCGTCGTACATTGCTTTTCGGGTTCCAAAGAAACCGCGCTCGAATATATAAAGCTCGGATTTTACGTCTCGTTCACGGGAGTCATATCTTTCAGAAACGCCGAGAAATTTCCCGAAATTATAAAGGCGCTGCCGAGAGACAGAATACTGATAGAAACCGATTGCCCCTATCTTGCGCCCCCTCCGCACAGAGGCGAAATCAACTATCCGAAGTATGTGAAGTATCAGGCTGAAAGAATCGCGGACATTCTCGGCGAGAAAGTCGGCGAAGTGGAAAGGTTTACGACGGAAAACGCATACCGCCTGTTCGCAAAAATGAAACGCGCATAAGCGGCGGAGGAGACTGTATGAAAAAGAGAGACGACGTATACGCCTATCTGTACGGCGGCAACGTCTATATAAATCTGACCAATCGCTGTTGCAATAATTGCGAGTTCTGTTTGCGCAACACTGGCGACGGCGTGGGCGGCAGCGTGCTGTGGCTGAATAAAGAGCCGACGGCGCAAGAGGTTATCCGAGCCGTTCGGGAAATTATGACGCCGACCGCGGAAGAAATGGTTTTTTGCGGTTACGGCGAGCCGACTTATCGCGTGGACGAAATGGTGGAAGTTGCGGCTTTCGCCCACGAAATCGGACTGAAAACGCGGCTGAACACCAACGGACTCGGAAACAGAATTTGCGGATACGACATAACGGACAAGCTTGCGGGAGCCATAGACACCGTGTCGGTGTCGCTGAACGAGGCAAGCGCGGCGGCATACGATAAAGTTTGCCATTCCGTATACGGCTCGGACGCATTCGAGGAATTGAAAAAGTTTGCCGCGTCCTGCGCCGCCAAAGGCATAAAAACGATTATGAGCGTCGTAGATATAATAGGCGAAGACGCCGTCAGAGAGTGCGAAAAAATCGCAGAGAGCTGCGGCGCGAAATTGAGAGTGCGGAGATACGAAAAAAAATGGTAGACTTGAAAGATTCGACCGTCCGCCTGTCGGGCATAGTTTCGGAGTCTGTCGTGGACGGCGTGGGATTTCGTATGACGGTGTTTACGCAGGGTTGCAAACACAATTGCAAGGGCTGTCACAATCCGCAGACGCACGACTTGAACGGCGGCGAAATCGTGGACTTGAAATTCATTTTGGACGAGGCGGACAAAGACCCGCTTTTGGACGGAGTCACGCTGTCGGGCGGTGAACCGTTTTTGCAGCCGAAACCGCTCGCGGTCTTGTGCGACGAATTGCATAAGCGCAAGCTGAACGTGTGGTGTTACAGCGGTTATACTTACGAACAGTTGAAAGAGCTTTCCGAAACGGACGGCGGCGTCAAAGAGCTGTTGGAAAAGATTGACGTTCTTGTGGACGGCAGATACTCGGAAAAGGAAAGGGACTTGACTTTAAAGTTCCGCGGTTCGCGCAATCAGCGCATACTCGATATGCAAAAGACGCGAGAGCTCGGCACTCCCGTGTGGCTGGACGGTATGGAGTAAATGCCGCTTTGTATGAAAATCCTATGAAAATCACTTCAAGCAGTTGTCAAATACTTGATAAACGAGCGTTCGATGTGATATACTAATCAAAGTGTATTGGTGTCGCGTATTGATTCGAAGCGCGGCTCGGAGGTATTGTATTGGAGTCTAAAAACAGCAAAAAGATAATCATTATCGCGGCTGTGGCGCTTGCGCTCGTGGCGGCGCTTGTCGTGTTCTTGATTTTGAACAGACCGAAGCCCGAAATCAGTTACGATAAGTTGGTTACGCAGATAAATCAGGGAGAGATTGCGGAAATCAAAATCGCAAACGATATTGCGGAAATCAGATATGTCGGAAAAGACAAGTTCGAAAACCGTTGCTATATTCGCGACAGCAAACTTATAGACGTAGTTATGGAATATAACGACGGTAATGCCGAAGCGGCAGATATAACGCTTACGCTGAACGACCGAAACGCAGGCTCGATTTGGAGTTTGGCGATACCGATTGTCGGGGTCGTGATGCTTATTATAGTGGCTGTGTTTATGTTCCGCTCTATGATGGGCAGAGAAAAACAGGCTATGAATTTCGGCAAGTCCAACGCCAACGTTCAAAGCAATCTCAAAGTGCGCTTCACGGACGTTGCGGGCGCGGAAGAGGAAAAGGAAGAACTTGCCGAAGTCGTGGAGTTCTTGAAATCGCCGCAGAAGTTTACGGCGGTTGGAGCCAAAATTCCGAAAGGCGTGCTTCTCGTGGGACCTCCCGGAACGGGTAAGACGCTGTTTGCGAAAGCCGTTGCCGGCGAAGCAAACGTGCCGTTCTTCTCGATTTCGGGTTCGGATTTCGTGGAGATGTACGTGGGCGTGGGCGCGTCGCGCGTGCGCGATTTGTTCGACACCGCAAAAAAGAATATGCCGTGCATAATCTTCATCGACGAAATCGACGCGGTCGGCCGTCAGCGCGGAGCCGGAATGGGCGGCGGTCACGACGAGAGAGAGCAGACGCTGAACCAGCTTTTGGTACAGATGGACGGCTTCGAGACCAACGACGGTATCATAGTTATGGCGGCGACCAACCGCGCCGACATTCTCGACCCCGCGCTGTTGCGTCCCGGCCGTTTCGACAGACAGGTATACGTCAATGTTCCCGATGTGCGCGGAAGAGAAGCGATACTTCGCGTTCACGCGAGAAACAAACCAATTTCGCCGGAAGTCGATTTCAGAGTGCTGGCGCGTATGACCAGCGGCTTTACGGGCGCGGAAATAGCCAATCTTTTGAACGAAGCCGCAATTCTGTGCGCTCGCGCCAACCGTAAAGACATAACTATGGAAGACATAAACGAGGGCATAAACAAAGCGACGCTCGGACCGCAGAAAAAATCGCGTCTCGTCACCGAGTTCGACAAGCGCATAACCGCATATCACGAAGCGGGTCACGCGCTCGTCGCACTGACGCTGCCGGGTTGCGACCCCGTGCACGAGGTGTCCATTATACCGAGAGGTCCGGCAGGCGGCTATACCAAAATGCGCCCCGACAACGACAATCAGTATATGACGATAAACAAACTGACCGACGACTTGGCGATGAGTATGGGCGGCAGAGCGGCGGAAGAACTCGTCATACAGGACATATCTTCGGGTGCCGTGGGAGACATCAAACAGGCGACGGACACTGCGAGGAAAATGGTTATGCAGTGGGGTATGTCGTCCGCGCTCGGTCCCGTCTATTACGGTTCCAACCAGGAAGTGTTCCTCGGCAGAGATTACCAGTCCACACATTCGTACTCGGAAGAAGTCGCGTCCAAAATCGACGAAGAAGTCGCCAAACTTTTGGAAAAAGCGCACGAGACCGCAAAGAAAGTGCTTTCCGAACGCCGCGATGTTATGGACAGAATGGTGCGCTTGCTGATAGAGCGCGAAACCATATTTACGGAAGACGTCAAGCTCTTGATGGAAGGCAAGAGCGTGGAAGAAGTCAGAGAAAAATACGACGAGCGTATGTCGCACTCCGCGCCGCAGCCGCCGCAGACGACTGCCGACAGCCTCGCTTAAAATCAAAAGGATACTAAACGGACGGTTCAAACGTCCGAAACAGAGGAGTTTTTATGAAGAAGAAAGTTGCGTTGCCGATTATAATCACCGGCTCGGTAGTAGCCGCACTGCTCTTGTGTGTGCTGATTTTGAGCCTGATAACGGTAAATCCGTTAAAGACGGTCATAGGAGATTACAGCGAAGTCACTGTGTATCTGACGGGCGAAAACGCGCGCCAGCCGAACACGGAGGAGTCGAGAAAGGCGATAAAAGAAGGCGTCGATACGACGAAGTTCTCGGTTATGCACGCGATTCTGGAAGGCAGATTTGCTTACGGAGCCAAGTTCAAAACGGAAAAGGACGAGGACGGAAAACAGCAAAAGGTTATGAAAAGCGGACTCGAACTTCGCGTGATGTCCAACGAGACCAAGAACTATATGCTTAAATTCTCTTACGACTCTTTGCGCACAATAAAGGTGCAGGGCGAAGAGGTCAGCTTCGACAACGCCTACGTGGTTGTATACGATACCAACGGCGAAATCGAAAAGATAGAGATTATGCCGTACGAATACGGCAAGGTTATGGGCAACCCCACGGACGAGGACTACGCTTACTACGAAATGCCCGTAATCGAAATTTGGTCCACGACAAGCGGACTCTACAACGTGCTTAACGATTACGCCGCTCTCATAAAATGAGCGTTCTTGCAACCGTAAACCCCGTTTTCATAATACTGCCGATAGTGTTCGCGCAGTATATCTATGCGACTTTTGCGCTCGTGTGTTTGGCACGGGCGCGTTTGTCTGCTCTTTCTTACGCGCTGTGGAACGTTTTCATAGTGCTGGTCTTTTTCGTCGGCTCGACGGCTTTTCTCGTATACAATGCGAAAAGGAAAAAGCGAGAGGCGGACAAGTCTTCGGATAAGAAAGCCGACGGGGAAAAGAGGGAAAGTCCGCCGCGGCAGGGAGACAAGTGGGACGTATGAAGGGCTTCGGGTGGAATCCGTGGCACGGTTGCAGAAAGTGCAGCGAAGGCTGCTTGAATTGCTGGCTGTACCGTATGGACGGCAAATACGACAGAGATACGTCGAAAATCGTCGAAAGCAAAACGGCGTTCGACGCGCCGCTGAAAAGGGACAGAAAAGGCGAATATAAAATCAAATCGGGCACGGAAGTCGGAACCTGCTTTGCGTCCGACTTTTTTATAGAAGACGCCGACGGTATGAGGGCGCGTGCTTGGGCGGTAATCAAAAGCCGACCCGACCTTAACTTTTTAATACCGACGAAGAGAACGGCGCGTATCGCCGACTGTCTGCCGAATGATTGGGGCGACGGCTATGACAACGTGCTCGTCGCCGTATCGGTCGAAAACCAAAAACGCGCGGACGAACGTCTGCCGTATCTTTTGGACGCGCCCTTGAAAAAGCGCGGAGTGCTTGCCGCGCCGCTCTTGGAAAACATAGACTTGTCCGAATATTTGAACGGCGGAAAAATAGATTTCGTGTCGGCGGCGGGGGAAAGCTGTTTCGGGGCGAGAGAATGCAGATTCGAATGGATACTCGATTTGCGGAGACAGTGCGAAAAAAGCGGCACGGCTTTCGAATACCGCCAAACGGGCTCGAATTTCGTAAAGGACGGAAAACGGTATAAGATACCGCACAAAAAGGAGTACGAGCAGGCAAAAAAAGCCAATCTGAATTTGGCGGGAAAAGCCGCAAAAATGCATAAACGGACGTAAATTAAGCATAAACGAACATAAGGTAACGCCGCAACCGCTTGACAATAAAAGCATTTTTATGATAAAATATCGGGTGTGAGAGAGCCGCAATTGTCGGATTTGCGCGGCGTATAAGGAAACGGGGACGAATGGTGTCTTGGCTTTTTCGAGGACACGAGTCGTTCCGAAAAAGTTTTTTGTATTATAGGAATTTTGCGTCTTTGTCAGAGGGAGAAAAGACGCGGATAAAATAAATTGTAAAGGTGGATTAGGAATGGAAGACGCAGAAAAGAATGTGGGGCAGGAAAGAAAGGGAGCTTTGAAATACGAAGAGCTCATCAAAAAAATGACTCTGGAAGAAAAGGCGTCGCTGACTTCCGGCAAAAACTTCTGGCAGACAATGGACATACCTCGTCACGGTATTCCGAGCATATTCCTTGCCGACGGCCCGCACGGAATACGCCGTCAAATGGCGGCGGCGGACCACCTCGGTCTGAACCCCAGTCTGGAAGCGACCTGTTTCCCGACGGCAGTCACGATGGCGAACAGTTGGAACGACGAGCTCGGCGAGGAAATGGCGGAAATGCTCGGCAAAGAAGCGGTAAGCCAACAGGTCAACGTGCTTTTGGGACCCGGTATGAATATGAAGCGCAGCCCGCTCTGCGGCAGAAACTTCGAGTATTTCTCCGAAGACCCCTATCTTGCGGGCAGAATGGCTGCGGCGTACATTCGCGGCATTCAGAGCAACGGCATTTCGGCTTGCGCGAAACACTATGCGGCGAACAACCAGGAAATCAGCCGTATGACCACGGACTCCGTAATGGACGAGAGAACGTTGCGCGAAATCTATCTGACGGCTTTCGAAATGGCGGTGAAACAGGGCGGCGCGCGCACGATTATGTCGGCGTATAACCTCGTGAACGGCGTGTATGCCAACGAGAACGAACATCTGCTTAAAGAAATACTCCGCGACGAGTGGGGCTTCGACGGCGTAATCGTCACCGATTGGGGCGGCGACAATGTCAGAGTGGACGGACTCAAAGCAGGCAACGAGTTGGAAATGCCGACGACGGGCGGCGAGACCAACCGCGAAATAGTCGCGGCGGTAAAGTCGGGAGCGCTCGACGAAAGCGTACTCGACGAAAATATAGACAGATTGCTCGACCTCATATTCACGACTCACGCCACTATGGAAAAGGGCGCGGTGGAAGTGGATAAGGACGCGCACCACGCAATGGCGATAAGGGCGGCGGAAGAGGCAATCGTGCTTCTGAAAAACGAAAACGCCGCGCTTCCTCTCAAAGAAAAGGAAAGGATTGCGATAATCGGCGACTTCGCGCAGAACCCGAGATATCAGGGCGCAGGCTCGTCCGTCGTCAGACCCACGCGCCTCGATAAAACTTTGGACGTCGTAAAAGACTATCCCGTGGAAGTTGTCGGCTTTGCGCAGGGTTTCGACCGCTACGGCAAAAAGAAAAAAGGATTGGCGAAAAAAGCGGTCAAGCTCCTTAAAAAAGCCGATACCGCACTCGTTTACCTCGGATTGGACGAGGTAACGGAGTCCGAGGGCTTGGACAGACAGAATATGATTCTGCCTCTCAATCAGCAGACGTTGCTTTCGGAACTCAAAAAGACGGGCAAAAAGATTGTGGTCGTGCTGTCCTGCGGAAGCGCGATAGAAACCGATTTCGACGCAAACTGCGACGCACTCGTCTATGCGGCTTTGAGCGGTCAGGGCGGCGCGCGCGCCGTTTTGAACGTCGTGACGGGCAAGGTCAATCCCAGCGGCAAACTTTCGGAAAGTTATCCTTTCAAATATGCGGATAACCCTTCCGCCGCATTCTTCCCCGGCAAGGGCCGCACTGTGGAATACCGCGAGGGCGAGTATATAGGATACCGCTATTACGACACGGCAAACGTCCCCGTCAAATATCCTTTCGGTTTCGGACTGTCGTACACCACGTTCGAATACGGCAATATCGAGGCAGACGGAAAGAGCGTGAAGTTTACCGTCAAAAATACGGGCGCGGTCAAGGGCAAGGAAGTCGCGCAAGTGTATGTCTCCAAAAAAGACGGCGAAATTTTCCGTCCGAAAAAAGAACTCAAAGGCTTTGTAAAAGTGGAGTTGGACGTCGGAGAGGAAAAACAGGTCGAAGTCAAATTCGACGAATACACTTTCCGTTATTTCAATATCCTGACGAATAAATGGGAAATCGAGGGCGGCGAATACGAGATAATAGTCGGCGCGTCCGTTGCGGACGAAAAACTGTCGGCAAAGATAAACGTCAAAGGCACGAATGCCCCGAACCCGTACGACAGAGAGAAACTCCCGTCGTATTACAGCGGCAATGCGGCAAACGTCGGCGACGAAGAGTTCGAGACGCTGCTCGGAAGAGAGATACCGAAAGCCACGTTGAACTTCTATAAGAAGAACCGTATTTGGGTGGATTACAATACGACGGTGGAAGAGCTGCGCTATTCCCGCGGTTGGACGGGCAGAGCGTTCTCGGGTGCGATTCGTTTTGCGATAGGGTTTATGAAAGCCGTCGGCAAAAAGACCTTTGCCAACACGCTGATAATGGGCGTCAAATATCAGCCTATGCGCGGGCTGTCGCGTATGATGGGCGGCGCAATAGACTTCGCGCAGCTCGACGGCTTGATTTATATGTTCAACGGACATTTCTTCAAGGGCTTGAATATGTTCTTCAAGGCGGGCAGAGCCAGAAAACGCGCGGCAAAAGCGGCGAAAGAACCCGTCAAATACGATGAGGAAGACGTTACGCAATAATCGCTCCGGCAATAAAAAACGTCCGCTTGACCGGCGGACGTTTTTTCGTTTTGTCGGCAAATGCTTGCCAAAATAACCGCGTCGGTGTTATAATAAAACGGAGCGGATATTTTCGCTTTATGTCAAATATGTATGAGATAGGACGAGCCGCAAATCGGAGGCGGCATAAAAACTTGTTGAGGAGAGGATGAAAATATGAAAGAAAAAAAAGCGCTCGTTATCGGCGCGGGATTGACGGGAGCCGCCGTTGCCCGTGCGCTTGCCGACGAGGGATATAAAGTTACCGTGTGGGAAAAGGAAGCCTATGTCGGCGGAACCGTCGCGGACAAAAGAGAGGACGACTATTATAAACAAATACACGGACCGCACCTGTTTCACACGAACAGCGACAGAGCATACGAATTTCTGTCCCGCTTCACCGAGTGGTTCGAATACCGCCACACCGTTCGCGCCATCGTGGACGGAAAGTACATTCCCGTACCGTTCAATTTCACGTCGCTGGAAATGCTGCACGAAAAAGCAGATGCGGAGAGAATAGAGGCAAAACTCGTCAAAGCATACGGCGAGGGCGGCGCGGTCAGCATTTCGGAGATGAGGGAAAATTCCGACCCCGAAATCAAGGCGTTTGCCGAAGAAGTGTATAAGACGGTTTTCGAGTATTACTCGGCGAAACAGTGGGGTATGGATATGAGCAAAATCGACCCCGCGGTGCTCAAACGCGTACCCGTACGCACGAGCTACACCGACGGATACTTTGCCGACAAATATCAGGCAATGCCGAAAAACGGCTTTTCCGCAATCGTGGAAAATATGCTGAAAAGCGATAACATAACGGTGGAAACGGGCGTGGATGCGCTGGAAAGAGTGGAGATACGCGACGCCAAGATGTATGTTGACAATGAAAAGGCAGAGTGTCCCGTGGTGTTTACGGGCTGTCTCGACGCACTGATGAAATACGAATTCGGCGCGCTGCCGTACAGAACACTGCGTTTCGATTTCGAAAAAGTGCAGGCGGAAGAATTCCAACCGTTTGCCGTCGTCAATTACACCGTAGACGAGGACTTCACGAGAATATCGGAATTTAAAAAGTTTACGACCGACGTAAAGTCGAAGTCGAAAGACAGCCTCATAGTCCGCGAATATCCGCTTGCCTACGAGGGACAGAAAGAGTTGTCGCCGTATTACCCGCTTCCCACGAAAGAGGCGAGAGAGCAGTTCGAACGCTATAAAGCCGTTGCGGACAAGACGGAGAATCTCTATCTTGCCGGACGTCTCGGAAGATATGTTTACGTGAATATGGACAGAGCGGTGGACGACGCGCTCGCGCTTGCCGACGGGATAATCTCAAAAGGCAAAAACGCCGAAACAAGAAAGCCTCGTGTATTGTTTCCGTTTGTGGAAGCCGGTATGGGACACATAATGCCGATAACCGCAGTCAGTACGGAATTCGAAAGGAAATACGGCGACAAGTGCGAAGTTGTAAAGACGTATTTCTTTCAGGATACGAAAAACCCCGATATGAAAGCCGTCGAGGACGACTTGGTGGTGCAGGTAAGAAAACACAATCACCATAGGATTAACGGCATAGCGCAGTTTGCGGCAATGGCTGTCGTGGGACAGCGCAACGCAATGAACTATGTGTATCGCCGCCGCTATAAAAAGGGCTATAAACCCGCGCTCGATTATATGATGAGCCTAAAACCCGACCTCGTGCTGAACACGCATTTCAGCACGCTGTACTACGCAAACGAATGCCGCGACCTGCGCGGTCTGGACGTCGATATAGCGGCGTACTGTCCCGACCCGATAGTCGGCAGACAGTGGGATAAGCGAAGCGACCTGATAGCGTTAAGCTCGGAAAACGGCAGAAAGAAAGCCGAAAAACTCGGTTTTAAAGAAAATCAACTCGTGACCGTACCGTTTCTGTTGAGAAAGAACGTGGAAAGCTTCGACAAGGGCAAGGAGTACTATCGCGAACAGCTCGGTCTCGACAAAGAGCGCTTCACCGTGCTTTTGGTGGACGGCGCATACGGCGAGGGCAACTTGGAAAAAACGGCGCAGGCTCTCGTAAATAGCGATATGAAACTGACGGTCATAGCGGTGTGCGGCAAAAATCAACCTCTGTTCGAACGTCTGTCGGCTTTGAAAGTAAACGAAAACGTGGACTTCAAGGTGTACGGATTCACGGACAAGATTCTTGCGCTGAACGCCGCGGCGGATTTGTTCGTCGGCAAGAGCGGAGCAAGCAATCTCGCCGAATCGAGCTATCTGGAAGTTCCGCAGATAATAACGTTGTACGCCACTCCGATAGAAAAATGGATAGGCGAGTATTACATCGACGAAGTCGGCACGGCAATAAAGATTACGAAAATATCGAAGATAGTAAAAAAGATACGCGAGTTTTACGAAAACCCGTCGCTTATGCAACCGTATAAACAGGCTTGCTTGAAAGTCAAGACAACGGCGGGCGGCGAGGTGCTTGCGGATATACTGTTCGAGAGACTGAAAAAACGCTTTCCGAACCTCGGAGAATAAATTGACGGGAGAATAAACCTTGGGCAGAAAGAAAGAATTTCAAATCGACGGCACGACATTGGAAAAATATCTCGGTTCCGAACCGTTTCCCGTCATTCCCGACGGCATTACGGAAATAGCCGAAAAAGCTTTCGACAACAAGCCGATAAGAGGCGTGCGCTTTCCGTACGGTCTTGCGAGTATAGCCGAAGAGGCTTTCCACAACTGCAAGGAATTGAAAACCGTCGTGTTTCCGGAAACGCTGAAAGAAATCGGCGACGGCGCGTTTTCTTTCTGCGATTCGTTGAGGGAGATACAGATTCCCGCATCGGTAGAAAGTGTAGGAATCGGCGCTTTTGCGTATTGCGAAAATCTTGCGGATTTTTCCTTCGACGGCACAATGCCGGAACTTACCGAAATGTTCGACAACTGTTCGATAACGCGGCTTGTCATTCCCGAGGGCGTGGTCAATCTGGACGGATTGTGCCATTACTGTAAAGAACTCAAAAGCGTGCGCTTGCCCGAAAGTCTGCAAAATATAGGGTATAAAGCTTTTTACGGCTGTGTCGGTTTGGCGGATATAAACCTTCCGCAAAATCTGGACGCAATCGGCGATTCGGCGTTTTTCGGTTGCGACAAACTTCCGCCCGAAATCGCGGAAAAAATACGCGGGTACAATCCGAAAGCCTTCGAAATGTCGGAAGAGGATTTGCAGACCGTGGACGAGATGTTCGAAGCCGACGGCGATTCTTACAAATCCGACGGCACGACTCTCGGCGATATGCGCGAATTGGCGGCGTCTATGCGTATCGTCTCGAAAGAAGACGAAGAAGAAGCCGCAGATTCGGACTCGAAACAAAAAACAGTCGGAAAACGTACGAAACAGACAAACGTGTATTTGCCTGTGGAGCGGCGTTCCGTTTCCGAAAAAGCCGAACTTTCGGAATTGATTCCGAAAGCGGAGCGCGTGTATATTATGGATAAGACGGACAGAAAAAAGGCGATAATGAAAGCCGTGTTCACTCCGTTTTTCGTGTTTGCGTTGATTTGGGCAGTCATAGATTTCGGCGCGGCGATTGGCATAATAATTGCGGCAATCAGCGGAAAAAATCCCGCAATGCTGCTTATACTGCTGTTTTTTGCGGTGCACTTGCTGCCCGTGTATATCTATATCGGAATGACAAAAGCGGCAATAAGCCGTATTTCGGGGGCGCAGGCGGCGGTGACGGACAGAAACGTTTGGCATAAATCGGGCGGCTCGCTGGCAGTCGTGAAACTTGCGGACATCAAAAATTCCTCGGTGGAACATAAGAGCAAGAAAAAGAGAGCGGTCGTTTTGAGCTTGGACGGCGGGGAGACGTACAGGATAGAAGAACTGACTTCTCCGAAAGAATTTTCCGACAGAATAAGGCGGCTTGTAGACAGGGGCGATTTTTGAAACAAGTTGCATTTTGTCTTGACAGTCCGCATATAAAATGTTATAATTCGGGCGTTATAATAGGAGTGTTTTTATGACCGACAAGAAAAGAAAAACCGTACGAATTTTTCAGACGACGCTGTGTTTGGTTGCGGCGTTGCTGTTGCTTTTTATGACAGGCTGCAAAGACGGTTACACGCTTTTCGCACCGTCCGAACTTACGCTCGACGTGGCGGACAGATTTGCATTGGAACAGTATGACGCAGACCGGCTTCAAGACGTTCGGGCAACTCTGCGCGCCGACACTATGTACGTGACGGAACGCAATATCGCGCGCCCGACGACACAGCTTTTGACGGACGATTATTCTCTCGTATACGACGAAAATGCCGCATCGACGTCTGGCACGAAAGCCGTGTTCGGCAGGGTGACGGGAAACAATACGGCAACGATAAATTTCGTCAAATATCCGTATCCCGGCGGTGCCGGCGGCGGCGACGGAAGCGCGACTGCGTTTGAAAATGCGTATGCGGACCAAGCATACGATATGTTTAACATAGGCGCCGGCGCAAGCGAGAAAGAAAAAGCCGCGGCGCGTACAAAGTATTACTATTATTATAAGTATATGCTGCTTTCGCAGGGCTATAATTTGGCACTCGAAGAGCAGAGACGCAGCGCAAACGGCACGCTGACGCAGGAGTGGCTCAAAAAACACCCTGCGGCGGATTTGCAGTACGGCGAAGTCAAGGGTACGAACAACGCCGTCGAAAAGGTCATAACGCTCGACACGCTGTACCGCTCTTCCCACGCTACGGGGTTGTATCTTCCCGCGGGAGAAGCAGTCACGGTGAAGGTCGAAGGACTCGGCAAAGGCGAATCGATAAGCATATTCATAGGAATGAACAACTCGTTGGCTTGGCGCGGCAACGCTATGGACAGTGCGTCTTTGGCGGCGTTGCGTTCTATGGGCGTGACAAATCCCTCTTCGGGCAGCGGGGCGTTTTTCGGCAATGCAGACACGCTTGTCGCAGGCGGGCACTTCTTCGACTTTTATAACGCGGGCAGCGTGCATCAATTCATTCAGTCGCAGTGGAACAGGCAGAACAACCGCGCGCCGTGGATAACGGCGGAATTCGTGTTCAGCGAAAACCGCACGTATACGATAGGCACGGCATTCGGCGGAATAATGCACATAAATCCGAGAAATTGCTATTCTCCCGTCACGACGACGATACGCGGCGCCGTGGAAACTCCGCACTATATTCTCGGCGTCACTACGCCCGAGTATTACGAGAAGTATCTCATAAGCGAAGAGACCGCTCCCGGCGTATACTCGGTTATAGATACGGAAAACGGACAGTTAATCGGAAAAGCGTCCTATATGCGTAATAACACGCCTGCCGACGAAGTGGAAAAACTTGCCTATCTCTGGCATTCGTTCTTTGCCGTAAACGAATCGTTCACGGGCGGAACGTACAACAGACCGAATAAGGTGCAGTTCGACCAGCACGTTCCCGCTGGCGCGGCGGTCGCTCTCGGCGGATATGTATACGCCTGTCCCACGGATTGGTACAATGCGGCGACAAATTACAGACATATGCTGAACTACGGCAGTTGGGGCATACTGCACGAAATAGGGCACAACCACGGAGGAGCTTACGGCTCGATTTGGGGTATGGGAGGAAGTCAGGAGGGCGAGGTTCGCAATAACGCGCTGACTTGTCTTGCATATCTCAAATTCTGCGATTTGGGTACCTGGCGTAACGAAGACGGCGTTATAAGCGCGGAACACGGCGATGTCGGACATCCGTATTCGGCAATGGTGCGCCTGAAAAACATAATGAATAAAACCCACGCGGATTTCAACAATCTCGATTATTTCGACGCTCTCAATATATACGTGAATATTATGCATTCTTTCGGCGTGGATAAGTTCTACGAATTTATGCGCACGTATAAAGACAATCCGTCGTTCAACCCCGTCGTAAACAATCAGGCTGTGGGCAATAAGCGTTCCGATTTCATTTACCGCCTGTCCACGGTTTACAAAATGGACTTCCGTCCTTATGTAGACGGCATTTTCAAAGGCAATACCACCGCCGCGATGTACAGCGCGGAACAGATTGCCGAAATGGACGCACTGCCGAAGTACTATCCCGTATCCAATGTCTACGCGGGCGGTATCGACGGAGTGAAAACCGGCGGCGATTACCGTATAGGATACGGCATAGACAAAGTTTTCGATTTGAAAAGCACGACGATTACGACGGCGGAGAGCTTTGAAATACTCGGCTTCGAACAGCCCGAGCACGGGACTCTCACCGACGAGGGCGACGGAAAATACAGATATTCGTTTAACAAAAAATATACGGGCGGCTATGACAGCTTTACCTTCGACGTCCGCCTTTCCGACGGTATCTGCCACCGCCTCACCGTATATTTGAGATTTGTATTTTCGGGTGCGACCGTGGAAAGCTACGGCGGAGCGGCATCTGCCGATTTGAATGCGGAAGAAGCGCTGCTTGCGGAAAAAACCCCGTTGACCGTCGTGACGGAACAGGCGGCGGGCGTTGCGAATTATACCAGCAGTGCGGAAAACAAATACGAAGTGAAGGTGTCGAAATTCTGGTATAAAGCTCCGTCGAGCGGTCAATACGGTTTTTCGATGGTTGCCGACGACAAGGGCAAACTGTATTTCGGAGAAAACTTCGAAACTATGGAGCAGAAAATCGAAATCGATTCTTATATCGGCAAATACGACGATAAAAACAGTTTTACGGCAACCTTGCAAGAGGGCAGATATTATGCGTTTAAGCTTGTCAACCTGAATACGGGCGGCAACGGCGGCGCGGGCGTCGGCGTCAAGTTCGGCGACGCGACCGGATATGCGAGCATCGCGGCTTCGCAGATACGCGTGGCGACGGTGGAGAATCCGTCCGTCGTGGAAGACCCCGTTTACGAACCGAAACTTCTGGTTTCCAAAAAGGACAACGTCATAGCGGGAACTATGACAACCGACAAGGGCGAGTGGGAAGTCCTCGAAGCGCCGGAAGACATTCAGGGCGGCAGATATGTGGAAGAGATAATGACCGACGAAGAGACGGGCGAACAGACCGTTTTCAAAACCGACAAGAGGACGTGGCTCATAGACGGTCAGACGGGAACAATATTCCATACGGTGTGGAGCAAGAACCCCACGCCCGCAACCGACGACAATCCCGACGTGTTCGTAATCGACACGCAAAGACGGCAGTCGTTCAACTACTTTAAGATAACTGCGCCGAACAGAAGCGATTACTGCATTAAACGTTACGAGCTTTTGATTTCCGACGATAACGTAACGTATACGAAAATCGCGGAGGGAACGGCGGACAGCCCGCTTGCTTACCGCAGGGGTGTGGCGGAATTGACTTTTCCGCAGACGTTTGCAAGATATCTGAAACTTGTCGTAAAAGAAACGTCCGCGCCCAACGGCAACTATACGGTGATAAGCGAGATTGACGCGGGAATCAAATCGCACACAGATATGGTCTATCCGTCCAACAGTGCGAAGTATTATTATTCGAAAGGTTGGCGTGCTACGGCGGCTGGCAACGGCGACCGTCAGCGCAGCGGACTTATGTGGGCGGAAAAGAAAAATGCCAAACTCGTGTTCAAAATAAAGTCGTCCGCGATTGCGCTGTACAGCGACAAAGGCGTCGGATACGGCAGTGCGAAAATCAAACTCGACGGCAAACCTATGGATACCGTATCGTTGCAAAGCGATAAGCAGGAATGCAGACAGCTTATATTCTATGCGGAAAACTTAAAAGAGAATAAGGAGCATACAGTGGAAATCATAACGACATCGAACAGTCCGTTCAATCTGGACTTCATAGGCGCGACATATAATTCGTCGCTTGTGAACGCGCCGAACATCTACTTGGAAAGAGGTCTCATAATCTCTCTCGTCGTGTTCATACTTCTGTTTGCGATGGCGGTCGCCGTAATTTGCGTGATTTACTTCGTACCGTCGGTGCGTACGTTCCTGTTTAAAAACGACGGAGCGGCGAAGAAAGAAAAGACTGCGAAAGCAAAGACCGCGAAAGCCGAAAAACGCGAAAAGCCGACAGCGGCAGGAGTGACGGGAATTTCCACGACCAGCGCCGCAAAACTGACGGCGACGGATACGTCGCACACCACGCGCGTAACTCCGCAGAAGCCGACCGTGAGACCGGCTCCCTCGTCGCCTGCGTCCAGGCCCGTGACAAGCAGCGGTTCGACGGGAGCAAGGACCGCAAACGCGAAACCGTCTGCGGCGTCCGGCGTAAAGACTACTTCTGCGGCGGGAAAGACGGGGACGGTATCCAAATCCTCCTCGACGGCGAAATCGACGGTAAAACCCGCGTCGACGAATAAGACCGACCCCAAACGCAAATGATACGTTGAGATATACGCGAGGGGAAGTTTTATGAAAGTAAAGAAAATAGCCGATTTTTTCCCGTTCTTCGGAATGCTTGTCGCAAGCGCGGTTATAATGTGCATATATCTGTTTGCTATGAACGGCAGAGAGCTTGTGCGTATCTTGCAGGTGATTGTGTCTCCGCTTGTGACGCTTGTGATTCCCGTGCTGAACAGACTTTGCGGAATAAGGATACCTTTGGCTTTCAATATAGCCGTCGCGGTGTTCGCTCTGTTTGCGATAAACTTTGCGTCCGTGCTGAATTTCTACGGACTTATTCCGTACTACGACAAAATATTGCATACGACTTTCGGTATCGTCGGTTCGTTCGGAGTGTTCATTCTGCTGCTGTACGGCAAGGGCGAAAAGTTGAGTCCGTGGTGCTTCTTCATCTTAATAATGTTTTGCGTTCTCGGTACGGCAGCGCTTTGGGAAATCTACGAGTATATAGCAAACGCGATAATCGGTTCGGATATGCAACATTGGATACCCGAGATGGGCGAGGTCGGGGGTATGACCGTAGAAGAATTTTTCAAAGGCGGATACGACCCGCTGTGGGATACGATTTGGGACGTAATCGTTGCGGGCTTCGGCGTGATAATCTTTTATATAATCATTCTTGCGGATAAATTCTGCGGATATAAGATGTGTAAAAGCATTTACAGACAGGTGCAGATAAGACCCGCCAAAAAAGAAAAGAAGCCTTCCGTCGAAAAGGAAGCGCAAACCGAAACAGAACGGCACGTTGATTGAACAAATAAAAAAGGACGAAAGAATCGTCCTTTTTTTGTTACATACGATTGTAGGAAAAGTCGTTTTATTCGGAATACTTTTTTGTTTCATTCGATTTTGCGTAAAGCGAGAAAATTTTGTTCCAATCGGTAACGGACGCATTGTTTTCGAGAAATGATATGCAACGCAAAAACTCCGCCTTTCTCTCGGCATTTTCTTTTGCGAGCAAATCGAGGTCGATAAAAACTCCTTTCGGCTTTGCGTTTGAAACGTTTTCGACTTGTCTGTTCATTGCCGCGAAAAATTCGTCGCAGAATTTCTTGACCGACAGAACAAACTCGTCGTACGACGTTTCGAAACAGCCTTTCGGAGCTGTCCAGATGCTGTTTTTTCCGTCGGGCGCAAAATCGCTTTCCCACACGATTTTAATGCTTTCACCGTGCCGAAAACAGCCGATGGTAGGACCTCCCGTAAGATGCGCCGAATCAAACGTTCTGTCTTCGCGCCATTCGAACAGTTCGCAATACTCGTCAAAATCGAGTTCGTCGCTTTCTTTGAACGGATGTTCGTCGCGTCCGAGACAATCGTAAAGTTCTTTCGGAATCGATTCTCCGACCTGTTCGAACGTTGCGAAAAAATCCTCCATAAACCGCGACAGATAGTATTCGTTATAACGCTGGTCGCTTTTGAAATATTTCTTCGCCGAATCGCTGTATTCGTATAGTGTTTGCGTTCCGACGTCTATCCACAGCAGACCGTCTGTCAATCCGAACCAGTGCAGGGAAAGGTTCGGCTTTTCGCCGAAGGGGATAATATTGTCGAAGTCTTTCAGCCGAAAGTTGATTTTAAAACCGTTCATTGATTCTCCGTGTAAGCAGTCTGTTTTCTTGTTTCTTTCATTGAATTATTATGCGTCGGGCATAAACAGTCGCCGTAGCGAAACTGCGCTGCGGCGTCAGAAAATCGGAAATATTCCGAAATAAAGCAGTAATCCGATAATCGTCAAATGCAGCGGATAATAGAGGTAAAACGTCCATTTCAAAAATCTGTCGAGTTTGGGGAATCTGCCTCGCTGTCCGTTATACAGCAACAGGACGGGAACGGCGAGGCAGACTCCGAGCTGCAATATGCCGTAAATTTTATCCAGTACAAAGAAGTAGACAAGGGCATAAACAAAAACCCAAAATATCATCAAAAGCATTTGTTTTGCAAACTTGCCCTTGTTATTCCAAAACGACAATATAATCATAGGCGCAATACAGCTCCAATCGGCGGGGAATGATACGGCGAGAATGAGGAAAGTCAACAATGTTTTTATCAAGACGTTAAGTTTCGAGTCGTGTACTCTAATCAAAACAAGTCCCCAGGCAAACGCCCAGAGTACGCCCGTTTGATTGAAAGGGGAGCCGTGGGCAAAAGGAATAAACGACAGAGGGTCTATGTAATTGAATGAACAAAAGACGTAAGGGAAATGCGATATGACGGCAAAAAGAAACATTCTGCCGATATACTTTTTCAAATTTTTTGTGTGCCTATATCCTTCCGCAATAAAATAACACATAATCGGACAAGTCAGCCGTCCTATGATATGCATTGTCAGGGCGGCGGGGTTGACCGAATATCCCGGCCAAATCGCCCAAGCCAAATGGTCCGCAGTCATTGCAATTATTGCAATCAGCTTCAATATGTTTGAATTGAATATCTTATGCTTCGGATAGATTTGCTCTGTTTGTTCCATTTTGCGAATCACCTCGAATCGCACTTATTATATCATAAGCTCCGATAAGTTTCAAGTTTTTAAACCTGCGTCGGCAAGTCTCGTTTTTGACTTGTATTCGGATTATGTTAAGAAAAAATCCTTGTTCTGCTTATATCGAATGTGATTAAGTGTCCCGATTTTAATTTGCAAATCGAATATATGGTTTTACCATTCGCGCCATTGTTCCGTTATATCATCCGAAGGCGAGCTTAAACCGCATTCTATGGCGGCGTTTTGAATAATCTGCCAAATCTCTTCGCGCGCGTCCGTTTCGATTAAACAATAATCCGTCTTTTCGTTCAGTTTGTTCAACGCAAGCACTGTTTTTTTGACTTGCTCCATAATCGTTTTGTCGGTCGGTTTTTCAAGCCTGTTCAATTTGTCGAGATACTCCGAAAGCAGCTTTTCGCACTTTTGAACGTCTTTTTTCGAATAGCCGCATTCTTCGTCCTCGCTTAAATAATCGAGCATTGAAGCCGCGACTTTTTCTTGCACCTGATTCTTATACAATTCGGTTTTCATAGTGTTTTCTCCTTATTAAAGCGGCTTTAATAGCCGTTATATTACAAATCCCGTTTCTGTGCCACGACAGCAAATCGCGTTGCTATTTTACCATAATAGACGCGTTATTTCAAGCGTTTAAACATATACGTTTTTTCGTCCGTACTCTTTTTTGTATCTTCATAATTCAATATCTGCGTTGTAGGTTTCGTCAATCAATACATAGTTCAATCCGTACTCTTTGCATAGCTGCAAATTTCGCGTATTGTCCGAAATCAAGTCGGCTTTGTCTATGTCGGTTGCAATGCGATATTCGATAATGTTTTCTGATTTTAAAATGTCCGAAAAATTGTTTTCGATATATTCGGCTGTCATAACAAGGCAATAGAATTTAATTTCGGATAAATAACTTTCATCAAAATCTTTTTGCCAATCAAACGGAATATAACAACCTTCGATAATAAGATTTTGCTTGTTCTCTATTGCCGTTTTTGTCATTTCCCTTATAATCGGCCAAAGATACTCCGTGAGCTTGGCGTCATCGTTTACGGTAAGCGAAGTTTGACCGCTTCTGATTAACCCCATTTTTAAATGGTCGATAGAGAAATACGGAATTTTGTATTTTTCCATAAGCCGTTGCGACAACGCGGTTTTGCCCGTATGTGTTGTTCCCGAAATTAAAATTATCATTATTATCAACCTTATCTTATATATAAAGTATTGCCGCAGCAGGGGCGGAAAAAGTATAATAGCCGCCTGTCCGACAACAATGGTTATTTTCTGTTTGGTTTTCTTTTGATATAGAGCAACTTTTTAATATCTTCCGAAACCGAATAATCGGTTATATCGAGCATAACCCATTTCCCGTCGCGTATGTCGGCGTATTGTCGTATGCGTCGACTACGACGGAAGAAAATTCGTTTTTCATTTCGTCGACTTTGGCTCTTTCGTCTTTGCCGAAAACAAACATAAGTCCCAATGTGTTTTCTTTAAAGTAAAAGGCGCATAAAGTTTTTCCGCTTTTTCTGAACTTGTATTCATAAGTCCGCTTTTTACCGCCGTTATTCCGGGTCTGTTCCATATCGTATAACGATGTTATCATATCGGCGATAGCATAAAAGACGTCGACTTTTTCAACGCCGACTAATTTTTCAAGTTCTTCTCTTTTTATATCCATTTTATAACTCGCTTTAAAATTAACTTTTATATCGGTTGAGTAATAATAAACCACAAATATTTTGTAATTATCGTGTTCGGTTTTGTTATTCGCGGGTTTGAAATACGACTGCGTTTACGGTTAAAATTATGCGAATACCGAAATCTATATATCGGTATTCACTTTATAAATCGATTATAGCATATACGCACAATATTTGCAACCGTAAAAACGACTTCGGTACTGTGTCGTGTGCCTGTATATGTAAACTACGAAACGAGTATGCGTTGTTTTAACATAATAGGAAACCCCAACGACTAAACAAACCGATACTATAACAACCGAAATCGCTTGCTATCGCTTCGAAAAAACAAGAACGAAAAAGCGAACTTGCTTAATGCTTTCCGAAAAACAATATTTTTAACGTAAAAAATACGCACACCGACATCGATGTGCGTATACTCTTAATGGTGGAAGTTACAGGGCTCGAACCTGTGACCCTCTGCTTGTAAGGCAGATGCTCTCCCAACTGAGCTAAACTTCCGCAGACAGCTTTTTTATTATAACGTAGTTTTCCGCATTTTGTCAACCGTTTTAAATAAATTTACTTCACGAATTTGAAACAGAAAAATAAAAAGCCGCTCGAAACTCAAATTTGTTCAAGCGGTTTTTTATGCCGTCCCGTTTAGCTATCGGGTGAAATAAAACCGAATTACCTTACGATTGTTCAGCCGCAGCAGTCAGAGACGGACTTAAAGCTCCTTAAAAACTTCAAAGTTACTTATTGAATTCGAAGTGATTGTTGGAACTCTGCGTCGGAGGCATTCTGTCGCCTTTGCTTACGTGGACAGTGCCGATGATACGACCGTTGGAAGATACTACATTGTATTCGCCGGTCTTGGGCGCTATTGCGCCCGAATTGAGCTTTTCCATCTTGCTTTTTCCTCCTTGTACTTATATTATTTATCGGTTTGTTTTGTAATATACGATACAATATATGGCAAGTATTTTTATATAAAAAGTTTTCATTTTCATTTGCAATATCCGATAAAAAAGTGGTATACTTATTTGCGGTTCGATTTTAAAAAGGAGAGCGGTTTTTATGATAACGATTGCGGGCGTGGGAAGCGTACCCAACGATTTGACTTTGAAAGCGAACGAGGCGATAGAGCGCGCCGCGGTGGTTGCGGTCAAGACGAAAAAGACTGCGGCATTGAAAGCCGTTAAAAAGGCGAGCGTATCGATGGACGACATATTCGAAAGAGCGACGGACTTCGATTCGTTGGATAAACTCATTGCCGAAAGACTGATAAGCCTGGAAAAGAGCCGCGGCAGCGTCGTGTATTGTACGGACGGCGACGGATTGACCGACGGCATATTTTCCGCATTGAAAGAATGCGGCGCGTCTTATGAAATCGTCCGAGGCGTCGGCGTCGGTGCCGATTGCCCTTGCGAAGCAAAACTGACTATGACGGCATACCGAGCTTTGGAATTGAAGCCGTACATCGACAGCGGTGCGGCTTTGGAAATAATCGAAATCGGCGACGGGTTTCTTGCGGGAGAATTGAAGCTCTATCTTTCGGAGTTTTACGATGCGGAAAAAGAGGTCGTTATGTCACGAAACGGCAAGTCGGAAAAGACAACATTGGAAAATATCGACCGAGCGGACAAATACGATATTACGACTTCGCTGTACATAGACGGAGACGGCTCGCTCGGCAAAAAACGCTGTTCCTTCGCCGACCTGCTCCGCATAATGTCGCGTCTGACCGCGCCCGACGGGTGTCCGTGGGATAAGGCGCAGACGCACGAGTCCATTCGTTCCAACTTGATAGAAGAGGCATACGAGGCTGTGGACGCGATAGATTCGAAAGATACGGACGCATTGCGCGAGGAAATCGGCGACGTGCTTTTGCAGGCGGTTTTTCATTGCGATATGGCGGCACGTACGGGCGAGTTCACTCTCAACGACGCCGTAACCGAATTGTGTAATAAGCTCTATTTCCGTCACACGCATATCTTCGGAAAAGATAAGGCGCGAGAATCGGAAGAGGCTTTGAAGTTTTGGGAAAATGCCAAAGCGGAAGAAAAGAAATATGTCTCGCTATATGACGTGCTGACAAGATTGCCGAAAGGTTTTCCGTCGCTGCTCAAAGCGCAAAAGGCTTATAAAAAAGTCGTGAAGGCGGGAAAGAAAGATTCGCAGAATGAAAAACCCATAACCGAAGCCGAACTGAAAACCGCACTTTTCGAATTGGTCCGCAGGGCGGAGAAAAGCGGCATAGACGCCGAAACAGCCTTGAATAAAGCGGTGGAAGAATATATCGGAGAGTTCGAAGAGTGAAGTCGGCTTTTGTCAAAAGTCTCAAAATAGGCGAAGTCGTTTTGAAAAACAATATCGCGCTCGCGCCGCTTGCGGGCTTCACGGACATAGCTTTTCGTCGGCTTTGCAAGGAGTGCGGAGCGGGATTGACCGCCACCGAAATGGTCAGCGTAAACGGACTCAAATACGGCAACGAAAAGACGGAGATTCTGTTGCGCCGCTTCGACGGGGAAAACCCGTCCTGCGTACAGCTTTTCGGCTCCGACCCGAACGCTTTCAAAGACGCATTGTCGATGACGGAAGAGCTTGCGGCATTCGACGTCATCGACATAAATATGGGCTGCCCTATGCCGAAAGTGACAAAGACGGGAGCCGGCAGCGCGCTTTTGGAAGACTGCGCAAGAGCGGCGGAAATCGTGCGTGCGACGGCAGAGAGCGCAAACGGCAGACCCGTAACCGTAAAAATGCGTCTGGGAAAAGAGGATTCGAAAAACGCCGAACACTTCGCCGAAGAAATGGAAAGAGCCGGCGCGGCTATGCTGACCGTGCACGGCAGAACGGTTCGGCAGTTGTATTCGGGCGTCGCGGATTGGAAAGCGATTGCGCGGGTCAAAGCCTCCGTAAAGATACCCGTTTTCGGAAACGGCGACGTGACTTCGAAAAAAGATTTCGAAACGGCCGTTGCCGAAAGCGGCGTGGACGGCGTGGCTCTGGGCAGGGGAGCTTTGGGAAATCCCGCATTGTTCGGCGAAATACTCGGCTATGAAACTCTCGAAAAAAGAGAAGCCGCCGTTTTGCACGCAACGTATATGTCGAAATATTTTTCGGAAAGTTATGCGGTGGCAAACTTCCGCAAACACGCGGCGCACTATCTGAAAGGGATACAGGGCGCGCGGCGGATAAAGTCGCGGCTTATGTCGGAAAAGAGCTTTTCCGCCGTGATTGATTTGTTAAAAGAAATTTAGTATCATTCGGAAACGAGGTTGTTGGATATTATGGATTATACGTTTTTGTTGGAGCTTGCTCTGATACTCTTATTTACGAAAGGCTTCGGCATATTGATGAAACGACTCGGCTTGCCGCAGGTCGTGGGCGCGATAATAGCGGGACTGCTGCTCGGCGCAGCCGTCTGGTCTCCGCTCACGGGCGGCGCGTTCGTCCCCGTGAGGGAATCCGAAACGTTGAGCATAATCGCGGAAATCGGCGTGGTTATGATAATGTTTTCGGCGGGCTTGGAAACCGACTTGAAAGAGCTTAAAAACACGGGGCTTGTGGCGACGTTGATTGCGGCGCTCGGAGTCGTCGTTCCGCTCGGACTCGGCTTCGCCGTGGCAATACCGTTTTTCGGAGTCTCCGACTTCAAAGCGGTGCTGTCCTGTATTTTTATCGGCGTGATAATAACGGCGACCAGTGTCTCCATAACCGTGGAAACGCTTAAAGAACTCGGCAAACTCAAAGGCAAGGTCGGCACGGCAATCCTGTCCGCGGCAATAATAGACGACGTCGTCGGCATAGTTATCCTGACCGTCGTTATGGGACTCGACAATCCGTCGGGAGTCGGTGCGGGCGCGGCGGCTTTCGACGTCATACTCAAAACCGTGCTGTTCTTCGTCTGTGCGATAGGCGTCGGCATTCTGCTGAATGCGGCTTTCAGGTGGTTGGTGAAAAAATATCCTCACCGCCGCCGAGTGCCGATTTTGGGTCTCGCCGTCTGCTTTCTGTACGCATACGCCGCCGAACACTTTTTCGGTATCGCCGACATAACGGGCGCGTATCTCGCGGGCATAATCCTGTCCAACCTCAAAGAAACGGGATATATAGAGCATAAGGTGGACGTCGGCTCGTATATGATTTTCTCGCCTGTCTTTTTCGCGTCGATAGGAATAAAGACGACTTTCGAGGGAATGACGCCGTCCGTGCTGTTGTTTGCCGCGCTGTTTGTGCTGGCCGGTATCGCCGGCAAAATCATAGGCTGTGCGGGCGCGGCAAAGATGTGCGGCTTCGGGGCGAAAGATTCGATGAAAATCGGCGTGGGTATGATAGCCCGCGGAGAAGTCGCGCTGATTGTGGCGCAGAAAGGAGTGGAAGCGGGACTCGTGCCGACAGTCTATCTTTCCGCCGTCATCGCGCTGGTAATCATATCGTCGCTGCTCGCGCCCATACTTTTAAAAGTACTGTTCAAGAGCGACGCCGCCAAACGCTTGCCGGCGGCAAACGGCGGAGTTTAATTTTATAAAACCCGCGCTATTCGTTTGCAGAGAGCGCGGCGCGTGTGCTATACTATGGGTATGACGGAATCTCGACTGACAGCGATAAGCAATACCGCGCTGGCGTTTATGGGCGATGCGGTTCACTCGTTCTACGTCCGTAATGCGCTGATAGAAAAGCACGATTTCAAGTCGGCGGAGCTGGCAAAGCGCGAAGCGGCTTTCGTGTCCGCAAAGGCGCAGGCAAAAATGCTGGACTCGCTGTTGCCGCTGCTGACCGAAGAAGAAGCTTCGGTGGTGCGGCGCGGACAGAACACAAAGACGAACAATAAACCGAAGAATGCGGCGTGGAGCGAATACCGCAAGGCGACGGCATACGAGGCTCTGCTGGGTTGGCTGTATCTTTCGGGAAGAACGCAGAGATTGCGCGAAATACTCGAAAAGACCAACCGCGAAGACGATTGAAAAAGAAAAGAGAGGACGAAGCAATGGCAGTAACGGCAAAGGCAAAATTGATACGATTTACGGAAAACCCGGAGGGGACGATTGCACTCGCGTCCAAGCTGTGCTATTCGTCGCTGGATATGGATTCGCTCATCGAAAGAATCGAGGGCGGCGACAACGCAAAGTTTATCCGTATGCTCAAAACTATGAACCATCTTTCGCCGTTCGAACACGCGTCGTTTACTTTTTCGATTGAGGGCGTGTCCCGAGCCTTTTTGGCGCAGGTCACCCGCCACAGAATAGCCAGCTTTTCCGTGCGCTCGCAACGCTATGTCGGAGAAACCGATTTCAACTATATAATTCCGCCCGCAATCTCCGATTTGGGCGAGACGGCGGCGAAAGAGTTTGTCGAACAGATGAATACAATCGCAAAATGGTATGCGGGCTGGCAGGAACGCCTCGGCGGCGGCGAACGCGCGAACGAAGACGCGAGATTTGTGCTGCCCAACGCCTGCGAAACAAAAATGATATTGACTATGAACGCGCGCGAACTTATGCACTTTTTCGAACTGCGCTGCTGCAACCGTGCGCAGTGGGAGATACGCGATGTCGCGTGGCAAATGCTGTCGCAGGTGCTGGAAGTCGCACCTAACGTGTTTGAAAACTGCGGTCCGTCCTGCCTGCGCGGTGCTTGTTCGGAGGGTAAAAAGACCTGCGGCAAGGCAAAGGAAGTCAAACAGCGTTTCGAGAGGCTGAAAGAGAGCGCGGTCAAATTTACGGGAGACAACTGATATGAAGATATACGGACGCAACGCCGTTTCGGAAACGATTAAAAGCGGCACGACGATAGACAGAATGGTGGTCGCCAAAGATGCCGACGATGCCGGCGCAAAGCGGATAATCGCTTCGGCATTGAGTCGCGGAATAAAGATTTTTTATCGCGACAAGGAATATCTCGACAGGGAAGTTTCGGGTAAACATCAGGGCTTCATTGCCGAAATAACCGACTTCAAATATTGCGAACTCGACGATATTTTGCAGTACGCAAAGCAAAAGGAAGAACCGCCTTTCATAGTGATTTTGGACGGAGTGGAAGACCCGCACAATCTCGGTTCGGTGCTGCGCGTCTGCGAGTGCGCCGGCGTTCACGGCGTGATAATTCCGCGTCACAGAAGCGTTTCCGTAAACGAAACCGTCATAAAGGTATCTTCGGGCGCGGCGGCGCATATAAAAGTTGCAAAGGTCGTGAATATAAACGAAACGATTGAGCAACTGAAAAAACTCGGCGTTTGGGTGTTCTGCGCGGATATGAACGGAGAGAGCATATACGAAACCGACTTGACGGGTGCGGCGGCATTCGTTATAGGCGGCGAGGGCAGCGGCGTCAAACGCCTCACCAAAAACATTTGCGACAGAGTGGTTTCTTTGCCTATGCGCGGAGAAATCAATTCCTTGAATGCGTCCGTGGCGTGCGGGGTGGTGGTCTACGAAAAACTTCGCCAAAACTTGAAAGGTTTATAAGCGTCGCATTTCCGTGTCAAGCTTCGCATTTGTTCGGGTCACGTACGAAAAGTACGCTCCCCGTCACAAATACTCGCTTTCCTCGAACTGCTCGCTTCTAAACCTTTCAAGAACCGACGTTTCTAAATCAAGAACGGTTTAAGCGTCGCATTTCCGTGTCAAGCTTCGCATTTGTTCGGGTCACGTACGAAAAG
>CAJUPB010000007.1:0-7680 GCA_910588155.1 uncultured Christensenellaceae bacterium | reverse complement strand
TACGCTCCCCGTCACAAAAAAATATAAGAGAATAAAAATCGAGAAGGAGATTTTATTATTATGAGAAAGCCTATCATTGCGGGCAATTGGAAGATGAACAACACGAAAGCCGAAGCGGAAACGCTCATAAAAGAGCTTATTCCGTTGGTCAAAGATGCGGAGGCGGAAGTGGTCGTTTGCGTACCTTACACGGTAATCGAGACCGCCGCGCGTCTGACGAAAGGCACGAATATAAAGGTCGGCGCGGAAAACGTCGCCTGGGCGGATAAGGGCGCGTTCACGGGCGAAGTCAGCGCGGCTATGTTAAAAGAAGTCGGTGCGCAATATGTAATAATAGGTCACAGCGAACGCCGACAGTATTTCGGCGAAACCGACGAAACCGTAAACAAGCGCACGGTGCAGGCGCTTAAAAACGGCTTTGCTCCCATCGTCTGCGTGGGCGAAACTCTGACCGAGCGCGAGGGCGGCGTGACGGAAGCCGTGTGCAAACGTCAGGTCGAGGGTGCTTTCGCCGGTATCGGCGTCGAGGACGCGCAAAAAACGGTCGTGGCTTACGAACCCGTTTGGGCGATAGGTACGGGGAAGACCGCGACGGGCGAGCAGGCGCAGGAAACGATTGCGTATATAAGAAGCGTGCTTGCGGGTTTGTACGGTGCTGCGGCGGAGAATATCCGAATACAGTACGGCGGAAGTATGAATCCCTCCAACGTGAAGGAGCTTATGGAGAAAAAGGATATAGACGGCGGTCTAATAGGCGGTGCAAGTTTGAAAGCCGCAGACTTTTCCAAAGTCGTGAATTACAGATAAGGGTTGTATCATAGAATATATGTACGGGCGTTGTTTATATGGAGAGGTAAAGGAGGGTTGAAATATGAAAACGGACGCTATTATAATTATGGACGGATTCGGCAGTCGTGCCGAAAAGAACGGGAATGCGATACGCCTGCAAGGTACTCCGTACATTGACGGGCTTGCGAAAAAATATCCGAACACTTTGATAGAGGCTTCGGGCAGAGCCGTCGGACTCCCCGCGGGACAGATGGGCAACAGCGAAGTCGGACATCTGAATCTCGGCGCGGGCAGAGTTGTCTATCAGGACATCACAATGATAGACAAGGCGATTGAAGACGGCGATTTCTTTAAAAACGAAGCGTTTTTAGGCGCCGTGCGGAATGCAAAAAATAATAACGGCGCGCTTCATCTCGTCGGGCTTCTGTCCGACGGCGGCGTGCACAGCAGCAACGAACATCTGTATGCGCTTTTAACGCTTGCGGCGAAAAACGGTCTGAAAGATGTGTACGTGCATTGCATAACCGACGGCAGAGACGTGCCGCCCGATTCCGCGGAACGCTACATTGCCCGCCTCGAAGAAAAGATTGCGGAGACAGGCGTCGGCAAAGTGGCGACGATTGTCGGAAGATACTATTATATGGACAGAGATAAGCGTTGGGACAGAGTGAAAACAGGCTACGACTGCGTGTTTGCGGCTGTCGGTTCTCGCTATACGAATGCGGCGGCTGGAATAAAGGCATCCTATGCGGCGGGCGTGCTGGACGAGTTCGTGCAGCCCACCGTCATCGGCGATTATAAGGGCGTGCGCGACGGCGATTCCGTAATATTCTATAACTTCCGCAGCGACCGCGCCCGCGAAATATCCCGCGCGGCGATAGAACCCGATTTCGACGAGTTCGAAAGAGAGGGCGGATACAAGGACGTGTTTTACGTCGGTATGACGCAGTACGACGCCACGTTCAAAAACATTCACACGGCGTTTCCGCCCAAGGAAATAAAAAACACTCTCGGCGAGTGGTTGGCGGCGGTCGGAAAAACCCAGGCTCGCGTTGCCGAAACGGAAAAGTACGCTCACGTGACGTTCTTCTTCAACGGCGGCGTCGAACCTCCCAATAAGAACGAACAGCGCATTTTGGTGCCGTCTCCGAAAGTTGCGACTTACGACTTGAAACCGGAAATGAGCGCGGCGGAAGTCACAGAAAAAGCCGTCGGCGCAATAGGAAAAGTCGACGTTCTGATTTTGAACTTCGCAAACTGCGATATGGTGGGGCATACGGGCGTGTTGAGCGCTGCGGAAAAAGCCGTCGGCACGGTGGATGCCTGCGTGGAAAAAGTCGTCGAGGCAATAAAGGCGACGGGCGGAACCGCGCTTGTCACGGCAGACCACGGCAACGCAGAACTTATGCAGTTCGACGACGGCTCGCCCTGTACTTCGCACAGCACGAATCCCGTGCCGTTCATCGTGGCAGGCGACAAATATATCGGCAAGACGCTGCGCGAGGGCGGCGCGCTCTGTGACGTCGCACCCACGCTGTTGGAAGTTATGGGCGTAAAAAAACCCGACGAAATGGAAGGCAGAAGCTTAATAATAGATTAAAATTGCAATATGAAGAAAGGACCCCGAGTTGCGAAATCGAGGTTCTTTCCTTATAATTTGTCGGTTGTGCCGTTTTTTCGACGCTTTGTGTCAAAATTCGACGCCGACGGAACGAATGTGTTATAATCGGACTTGTCAGGGGAGGTTGCGCTATGCTATCCGTAGCCATTGTGGAGGACGACAGCAGATATTCGGAATTGCTGTGCCGCTATCTTAATCGATTCGCAGAGGAAAACGGTGAGAGTTTCAAGACGTATGTTTTCGACGACGGCTTGAAGTTTATAATGGCTTGCGGAAATAACGGCGGCTACAATATTGTTTTTATGGATATAGAGATGCCGAATCTGGACGGACTCAAAACGTCGCGCAAATTGCGCGCCGTGGATAAAAATGCGTCGCTGATATTCGTAACCAATATGGCGAAACACGCCGTCAGCGGTTATGAAGTGGACGCTCTCGACTTTATGATAAAGCCCGTCGAATACTTCAACTTTTCCTTGAAGCTGGAAAAAGCAATCCGAATACAGAAAAAACTTGCGCAGGACGTCGTTATGATAAACGGTTCGGACGGCTTTGTGAAACAAAAAGTTTCCGAGCTGTATTATGTGGAAAGCAGTCTGCACTTTGTCATCTATCACACCGAAAGCGGACAGATAAAATCCCGCGCCTCTATGAAAGATACCGAAAAGAGACTTTCGGCAATGAACTTTGCGAGGTGTTCAAATGCCTATCTCGTCAATCTTGCCTGCGTAGACAAGGTCAAGGGCGACACCGTACATCTCGCGGGGGGGGAACGCTTAACATAAGCCGCTCGAAGAAGAAACAGTTTATGGACGCGCTTGCCGTCTATTACGGAGGCGGTTTGTGATAATGTTCTTTTTTCAACTGATAATTCCCGTCGCACTTATGTTTTTTCGATTTCAAAAGCGGCGGCATTTTCTTTTGCGGGTCATAGGCTTCGGCATATTGTTTTTCGGACTGTCCGCATTGTTCTATTCTCCTGCGGCAATACCTTTTCTGCCGCTGCAAGTCGGTTATTTCGTTTATTATTTGACGGGATATGTCTTTGCGTTTTTGTACGCATACCTGTGTTTCGATATTCCCGTGTCCAACGTGCTGTTCTTTTGCCTCGCGTCCTTTCTCGTGCAGAATCTCGCGCACCACATATTCGAACTCATAATGCGCGTAATCGGCGTGTCTGCGGGCAGCGAATACGATAAAATCGAATGGCTGCTCGTGCTTGCCGCCGTATACGTCGCCATATACGCCGTGTATTTTTTCGTGTATATCCGCAGATTGCAGCCGGAGGACTTTCAAAATCTTCAAAAAACGTCCACGCTTGCGGTGGCAGGCGCGTTTCTGCTCGTAATGGTGATTCTCGGAATTTTCGTTCGCCATATAAGGACGGATTTGTTTTCTGCGGCTGTGGTGGCGATAGGGTACGAGCTGTATTCGGTAATATTGGATTTTCTGATAATCGGTTTGCAGTTCGGCGTATTCCGAAACAGCCGCCTTATGGAAAACAATACGGAGCTGGAACGCCGCCTGGAAAGAGAGGCACAGTATTATGATACCGCAAAGACGAATATGGATTTGATAAACATAAAATGCCACGATTTGAAACACCAGATTGCCGCACTCGCCAATATGAGCGACGAATCGGAAAGAAAGAGCAGCATAGACGAACTCAAACAGGCGATTATGATTTATGACTCCGTCGCCAAAACGGGAAACGACGCTCTGGACTGTCTGCTGACCGAAAAAGGCTTGTACTGCCAGAGCAACGGCATAACATTTTCTTATATGGCGGACGGAGCAGGCTTGAATTATATGAAGTACGGCGACATCTACGCGCTGTTCGGAAACGCATTGGATAATGCGTTCGAAAGCGTTATGAAGGCCGACGACCGAAATAAACGCGTGGTCGCGTTGAAAGTGTTCGAACGCGGCGGTCAGACCTGTATACATATAGAGAACTATTGCGAAAAGCCGCCGCAAATATCCGACGGCTTGCCCGTGACTACCAAGAAAGGAGAGGGACACGGATTCGGAATGAAAAGCATACGTTATATAGTAAAAAAATACGGCGGAAACTTCACCGTGCGGTGTGAGAGCAATATGTTCTCGCTGGATATACTTTTGCCGTTGTCGTAACTTGCGCCTCGGCATAAAAATTTTATCGGGGACAAAAACCGCTTGCTTTAAGCAGGCGGTTTTTCTTTTGCGCAGGTTATGCCGTTTTTTCGACCGAATGTGCCGAAAACGGCGCGTTGTGACCGCAGGAAAACGAGAGGTGCCGAAAATCGCATAACCGTTCGGATAAGTGGTAAAATATCCGTGAAAAAGGAGGCGGAGAGTTTGAAACACGGCGGTAAAACAAATACTCATATAGCGTGGAAAATAATTGCGTTGACGTCGGCGCTTGCGATTTTATTGTTTGCGTCGTGTTCCTGCGCCGGCGGCAATTCGAAGGAGTATTCGGCGGCAAATCTTAAATCGACGCAGAATGCTCTGACGGACAAGACGTTCTATTGGCTCGGTTCCTCCGTCACGCTCGGAATGGAAAGCGGAGAGGAAGCCGTTGCGGATTATATCGCTGCGGGAAACGGAGCGGTTTGCAAAAAAGAAGCCGTAAGCGGCACGACGCTTATAGACGAGCCGTATAAAAAGTTTTTTAAAAGCTACGATTCTTACGTGACCCGTCTGAAAACCACGACCGAGTTCGATAAAAATGCAAAGGTAGACGCATTCTTTTGCCAAATATCCACAAACGACGCCAAATCGAAATATGCCGAAAAGCGAGGAAAAGTGACGGCGGCGGACGTAGTCGATAAGGATGCTTTCGACGTAAAGACAAGCGTCGGCGCATTGGAGTATATAGTCGCATACGCAGCCGAAACTTGGAATTGCCCGATTTATTTATTTTCCAACGCCCGCTTCGATGACGAGGGCAAAAGAGCGAGCAAGGACCCGAAAGGTTCGGAATATGCGGATTTGGTGAAAGCGGCGCACGGCGTCGCCGAAAAGTGGAACGCTATGGACGGAATAACCGTCAAAGTCATAGACCTTTTCAACGACAGAGAGTTTAACGCGGTGTCCGACGAAGATTACGAATTTTATATGCACGACGCCGTTCACCCGTATAAAGCGGGATACTTGAAGTGGTGGACGCCTGCGTTTGAAAAAGTACTGCTCGAAGATTTCGGCGGCCGAGAGGCGTAACGCCGTTTCTTAAAAAATTAGATTACCTTACAGGAGGTTAAGAGATGAAAATCACCAAAATCGGTAACCTTGCGCTGTGGCGCACTCTCTGCGCCGTGTTCGCGCTGCTGCTCATATTGGGCGTGGCAGGGGATACGGTCACGAAAGAGTGGTCGGGCTACATAAACCCTATGCTCGGCGTTTCGGGAACCAGAATCGTCAATGACGAGAGCGGAGCGAATGTCGATTCGATTTACTATAAGAGCGAATTCGACAGCTACACGAAAGTGAGGGACAACGCAATTGCCGTAAGCAAGCAGACGCAGGCGGAAGGCACTGTGCTTATGACGAATAAGAACGCGCTTCCTCTGAATAAAGGCGCGAAAGTCACGTTTCTGTCCTATTCCACGGTAGACGTGGCTCTCGGCGGTACGGGCAGCGGCGCGGCGTCCAAGGTCGGCGACAGAAAATATGACCTTATAAAGGCGTGCGCAAACGGAAAGCTGGACGTCAATATGACGGTGTATAACTTCTATAAAACCAAGCTCGGCGAAAACTATCTTGCCAAAAACGGAGCGCTTATCCGTAAGACGGGCGGCGGTTTCGGCGGCGGCACGGCAAAATACGAAGTTCCCGAAATAAATGCTTCCGACTTTACCGACGACGTCAAAAACAGTTTCGGCGACTATAAAGACGCGGCTATATTCGTGCTTTCCCGTATAGGCGGCGAGGGTGCCGACCTCATTACGACAAGCGCGACGACGTCCGACCCGTCGAAAAAATATCTCGCTCTGTCCGACGACGAAAAGAGTGTCTTGCAGGCGATGAAGGACGGACCTTTCGCAAAACGTATCTTGCTTGTGAATACGCTTAACGCGATAGAGCGGGCTGTAAAAAGCCTGCCGCCGTTTTCAATAACCGAATTTAAATATTCAGTTCCATACCGTCGAAAGCCGCAATCATTCCGTTTTTTTCGGCAAGCGCAGAAAGCTCTTCGTGCAAAAGCCCGCTGTTGTGCGAAAAATGCGTTATGACGTAAACGGTGCCGTCTTTCACGAGCGAGTGCGCTTTCATACGTTCGCGCTCCGATATATTGTCCACAAGCCCCATATGCCGCCGCACTTCTCCGCCTCCTCCGCCGTACGTGCAGTCGAAACTGATAAAGTCGAAGCGCGTGTTTCTGCTTTCCAAATATTCGTAAACGCTTTCGTCGAGCACGCCGGTGTCGTTCATCACAAGCGCGGTCTTGCCTCCTTTCTCAATCGCATAAAGCAGACAGTCCTCGCCGATTGTGTGACGGGCGGGCAGGGCGGTCACTTTCATACCGCCCGAATTAACGACGTCGTACGGCTTTAACGTGTGCAGGCGTATGCTATTTTCCGCCTCGGGTTTAAGCTCGTCGCGCGTGTGTTCTTTAAACTTTTTTATGACGCTGGCATTTCCGTAAAAATTGATTATCGGTTTTGTCATATTGTGCGCAAACGGCGCGCCTCTCATCGTCACGTCCTGCGGATAACAGTGGTCCATATGCGCGTGCGTGATAAAAACGTTTCCCACGGCGGACAGGTCGATACCGTAGTTCAAAGCGTGCATATAACTGTCCATAGGAAAGTCGACGAGCGTGTCGCCGTCAATGCAAATCTGATTGCGCGTTCTGATGTTCTTGCCGCCGCTCTTGCGCGCTTTCTCGCAAAGTTCGCAACGGCAGAATATCGCAGGCATACCTTCCGCGGCAGCCGTGCCCAGATATTTGATAACCATAGAAATCACCTCCGAAATTTCCGCACTTCCATTATATCATTTTTATGCGCTTTTCGTCAACAATAGTTACGGCGTAAAAAATTTCCGATTTGCCGTCGGCGTTGAAAAAACGAATAGATTTCGACAAAAATTTATATATATGCGAATTCGACTGGTTTTGTGAAAATATTTTAAAAAAGTTGTGAAAAATCCTTGACTTTGGTTTTGTAATGTAGTATACTAATCAAGCTGTCCCCTTTTGAGGGCAGTAAAGCGACCGGAGGTCGCGTGAGATTTTCGCACATTGACAACTGCATAATGAGAGAGAAACATTGAAACGAAAAATAACG
>CAJUPB010000006.1 GCA_910588155.1 uncultured Christensenellaceae bacterium | reverse complement strand
CGATAGCCGAGAAGTATAAAAAACTCTACTATTCCGATGTCACGGAAGTTCCGACAACGGGCGCGGAGAAGCTTCTCGTCGTAGCCGATTTGGTTGAACAAAGTTTTTCGTCCGACGATTGGAACAAACTGATTTCGCAGATGACGTATGCCGAACTTGTGGATTTTATCGGCAACGGCGCGTACCAGACAAAGCTGGTGCAAAGCATCGGCTTGCCGGGAACGCGCGCTTCCGACGGACCGTACGGCTTCACGAAACCGCTTTCGTTCGGCGGTCGCGGAATGTGTTTCCCCTGCGAAAGCGTGCTTGCTTCGTCATATAATCTTGCGCTTGCCGAAAGCGAGGGCAAGTGCATAGCCGAGGACTTGATACACGCATCGCTCGGCGGCGACAGCACTTTTTACACGGCGATATACGCTCCCGGCGCGAATATACACCGCACGCCTTACAGCGGCAGAAACGGCGAGTATTACAGCGAAGACGGTTTTGTGTCAGGCAAAATGTGCGCCGCAGAGAGCGCGGGTATGCGTCTCAAAGGCATAACCGCCGTTCCGAAACATTACGCGCTCAATGACCAGGAAGAAGGGCGTTACGGAATAAGCACGTGGAGCAACGAACAGGCGATACGCGAAGTCTATCTCGAAGGTTTCCGAGAGTTTGCCGAAAGCGGCGGCACGGCGATAATGAGTTCGTTCAACCGCATAGGCGTAGTTTGGGCGGGCGCGCACCGCGGTCTTATGACAGGCATACTCCGCGACGAATGGGGTATGAAAGGTATGGCAGTGACCGATATGGCGTCTTTTGCGAAATATATGGATTACAGAGCCGGACTTATGGCGGGGCAGACGATATGGCTCGGCACGACGAGCGGTATGATTTCTATGTCGGGGTATGCCCGCGATGCGGCGATAGTGTCGGCGTATCAGTCGGCGGCGAAACATAACGTCTACACGGTTTCCAGAACTCACGCGATGAATATCGGCCACGCGAAGATTGTTAAAGTTATGCCTTGGTGGGAAGCTGCGGTAATTGCTTTTGTCTGCGTGTTCGGTGTCGTTGCGATTGGCAGTGCGGCAATGCTGGTTCTGTCTCTGACAAAATTTAAGGATACAAAGCAAAATAAGAATTAAAATGTTTGCAGAAAAACTCCGCTCTTAAACGGGGGCGGAGTTTGTTCTGTTTCGGGAGGTCGAAATGACGGTAAAAGCAGTACAGCAATTTATGTTGAGAAAGGAACTTGCTTCGGAAAAGCGTGCGCGCAATACTTTGCGGCTTATGAAAGAATGCGGATACGACGGAATAGAACTTAACGGTTTTATGATTAAAAAAGTATCGCTTTTCGTGAGAATGCTGACGGCGCTTGCGGGTATGGGCGTGGGCAATTGCGGCGCGTTCGATTGGAACAGGCTGACCCAAGAATACGGGTTGAAAGTCGTGGCTCTGCACGAAGATATGGGAAGCATAACAAACAGTCCCGACGGTGTCGCAAAAGATGCCGAAAAAGTCGGGACGGATACCGTCGTGCTGACGGGTATGTTCAGATACGACTATACAAAAGACGAATCGGTGAAACGTCTTTGCGAAAGACTGAACCGTGCCGGCAAATCGATGAAAGAGCGCGGCTTGGATTTTTTGTACCATAATCACAATTGCGAGTTTGTGAGAACGGACGGCGGCAAAAGACCGATTGATTTGATTTTGAGGGAAACCGACCCCGAATTTGTGGGTTTCGAATTCGATTCGTATTGGGCTGCCGATGCGGGTGCGGATTGCACGGGGATTATGAGAAGTATAGGCGAAAGAATGAAGCTGTATCATATAAACGACAGAGTGAGTTTGGCAAAGGGTACGGCTTCGTCCATACTGAAATCCGACGGCACGGAACTCGGAATGGGCAATATGAATTTGCAAGAGCTTGTGAAAGTTGCGAAAGAGTGCAAAGTAAGAGCCGTGATTTTGGAAAGTCACAGAAATTTTGCCGACAACTCCGCCGTCCGCTCTCTTCAAATCAGCTCTCGCTTTATGAACGAAAACGTATAGCCCTCTCCCTCCCAACGGTAACGGTCACTGTAAATAACGAAATGCGCAAAGATGTGAATTTTTGCCCGAGCAGAAATTACCTTTCCGCTGTCACGGATATTCTTCGCAAATACGAATTATTGCAAAATGACGGTACCATAACGGAAAAAGAAGCAGTTTGGTCTCTTGACGGGGACGGCGTAATTCATATCGACTTATAAGATTGAGGCAAAGAAAAATAATTCCCGACACGCCCCGAAAAACACTTGCAATTTATGCGCGATTATGGTAGAATAGACAGCGGTCGGAAATGACCGATAATAAAAAATCGACCCGTCGTGGAGAGATGGTTGAGTGGTCGAAGGCACACGCTTGGAAAGCGTGCGTACGCTAAAACGTACCGCGGGTTCGAATCCCGCTCTCTCCGCCAAATAAATACCCCGAATTTTCGGGAGTATGCTGTTATGGCTCAGCAGGTAGAGCACGTCCTTGGTAAGGACGAGGTCGCGGGTTCAAGTCCCGCTAACAGCTCCAAAGAAAACCACCTTTTGCGGTGGTTTTTTCTTTATTTTACCCCATATTTAGTATGTTTTTATGAATTTTCGTTTTTGGATTTCGGTGTGCCACCGAACATAAAAATGTGCCATTATGTGCCAAAGGGCATTTTTAAGTGTTTTTTACCTTATTAGTATTGTATCAAATCGAATAAAAAAAGCAACCGCCGAAAGGCGGTCTAATCGTTCTAAATGTGCCAAATTCTGCCCTCGTGGCACACGCGTGGCACACAAACTCGTTTTTGGCACGCGCCCTTACCAACGCCTATATATAAAATTCATAAACCGCAATTATGCGGTATTTTATTATATTTAACTTCTATATATTGTGTTTATGAAATAATCGTGTGCCATACCGTGTGCCACGAAGAAAGAAACACATATATTTAGCAAGAATCAGAACGATAGAACGCTCAATAATAGTAGGCATTATTATCGAAAGGTCTACAATTTGATGAGTTTGACTTGTACTCTAAAAAAGTGCTATAATAATCACAATGCAAAATACCTATTCGACATCACAAATAGCGGACAAATTCGGACTGCACCCCAACACAATTCGGTTATACGAAAATTGGGGTGTTATTTCTTCGCCCGAAAGAAAGCCGAACGGCTATCGCGTATTTACCGACGAACATATTAAACAAATCGAGATTGTGCGCCTTGCCTTGCGTGCGGAAGTATTGCAAAACGGACTGCGTAAACAAGCTGTCCAAATTATTCAAACGGTTGCTTTGCGCGATTACGAAAAGGCTCTTACGCTTACGAACGACTATATTAAAAACATAGATAAAGAAACGGAATTTTCCAAAGCGGCAATCGTTATTGTAGAAAGCATTTTACACAACCGACCCATGAAAGCGGGAACGACTTTATACACAAGACAACAAGCCGCCGACGCACTGAACACAACGATTGACACTCTGCGGAATTGGGAATTAAACGGCTTACTGACGGTAAAGCGCAAAGAAAACGGTTATCGGGTATATGATGAATCGGATATGCAAACGCTTAAAGTTATTCGAGAATTAAGAATTGCAAACTATTCGCTATCCGCTATACTGCGAATGCTGAATGCCTTACACGTTAAAAAACAAATCAACGTAGGCGAAGTTTTGAATACACCCGACGACGGCGAATTTATTATTTCGGTGTGCGATAAGTTGATAGTTTCACTTACCGAATTACGGGCTGACGCTTTGGAATTGAAACAAAAAATTGCCGCGTTGTAAAAAATTCAAAAAACAAACCTTCCATTTTAACACCAGACTTTTGTTTGGTGTTATTCTTTTATAAAAATAATGGAGGTACTATTATGCAAAACGCGATAGAGATTACAAATCTCAAAAAGTGTTACGGCGACAAAACCGCTGTAAACAACATTAGTTTGCAAGTCGAAAAAGGTACTATATTCGGCTTGATTGGCGCAAACGGCGCGGGTAAAAGTACAACGATTGAGTGCGTTCTCGGCACTAAAAAGAAAGACAGCGGCGAAGTTAAAATTTTAGGGCTTAACCCTTATACCGAACGTAAGCGACTATTTGAAAAAATCGGCGTACAATTTCAAGACTGCGCCTATCAGAATTTAATCAATGTAAAAGAATTATGCGAAGTAACCGCTTGCGTTTACAAATCGCCATCAGACTATTTTTCGTTGCTTGAAAAATTCGGTTTGAAAGATAAGCAAAACGCAAAAGTAGCCACGCTTTCGGGCGGCGAACGGCAACGGCTGTTTATCGTCCTTGCACTCATACCCAACCCCGAAGCAGTGTTTTTAGACGAACTGACAACGGGGCTTGATACAATCGCCCGTAAAGAAGTTTGGAACTATCTTTTGGAATTAAAGACTAATGGACTGACGATTTTTCTCACGTCGCACTATATGGACGAAGTGGAAAAACTGTGCGACATAATTGCAATTATGAAAGACGGGAAAATCGTGTTTTACGGCACAACCGAACAAGCCGTTAAAGAAAGCAATCAACCCACGTTTGAAGAAGCGTATGAATTTTTTATAAAGGAGTAGAAATATGAAAGCGTTTACAAAAATGTTAATAACGGAACTCAAACTGTCCGTGCGTGATATGAATATGATAATTTTCGCTATTGCCTTGCCGCTCGTTGTAACTTTGATATTAGGTTTTGTGTACGGCAGTAAACCTGCCTACGACGGTGCGGCTTATACGGCGTTTGCGCAATCATTCGGCGCAATGAGCGCGTTCGGAATAGTTGCTGCGGGCGTTATGGGTTTACCGCTCGTCTTATCCGATTACCGCGATAAAAAGATTTTGAAAAGGTATCAATGTATGCCTACGTCGCCTACGCTATTGCTCATTGTGCAACTCGTGAAATACGCCGTATATTCAGTTGCGGGCTTGCTCGTCGTAACGCTTGTTTCGTTGTGTTTCGGATACAGAATGCAAGGTAACGTATTTGCGTTTATCGGTGCGTTTCTGTTTGTACTCGTGGCGATTTACAGTATAGGTATGCTTGTAGCCGCTCTTGCTCCGTCAATGCAAGTTGGGGGACTTATATGTTCCGTTCTGTATTTTCCTATGCTTATTCTTTCGGGTACAACGCTACCCTATGAAATTATGCCGAAATGGTTGCAAATAATATCAGATATTTTACCTCTCACGCAAGGAATAAAACTTATGAAAGGCACTTCGCTCGGATTACCCTTAAATGATATTTACATACCTTTGATTGTTTTGTCTGCTATTACGGTTGTTTGCACGGCGATTGCAATCAGGTTTTTCAAGTGGGATAAAAAACAAAAATAAGTAAGGATAGGGTGACAATAATTTTCGTTAGGGCTATTTCGCTTGTATATTTCCGTCAACGGAAGTATAATTGAAGAGCGGAGGCAATTATGGAATTTTTAACAGCGACAGAAATAGCAAGCATTTGGGGAATTACACCGAGAATGATAACGAATTATTGTGAGAACGGAAGAATTAAAGGTGCAGTCAAAAAGGGAAGATTTTGGTTGATACCGAGTACCGCCGAAAAACCGAAAGACAAACGATATTCAAAAGGCAATGCCAATATCGAGAAAAAACATAAATTTGAAAAATATGACGAACAAGTAAAAAACTATATGTCGGAATCGTATTCGTCAAGCGACGTTTATAAAAATCTTGGGTTGACGCGAGATACTATCCGATATTATGAAAAAATAGGCTTGTTGAAATTAAAACGTGATGAAGAGAGTTTCTATCGAATATTTGACTATGAAGACATTGCGCAGTTGATGGCAATAGATTTTTTCAAAAAACGCGGTTTTACGGCAATAGAAATCGGCGTGATAATGAAATTAACTAAAATTGATGAGTATTCCTTGGCACTTGATAGGAAGACAGAAGAAATTAGTGCCGAAATAAAAAAACTGCAATATATGTTGACAAAACTGAAAAAAACAAAAGAGTTTTATAATGTATTCAGTAATCATATAAACGAATTTATTGTTGAATACTTGCCACGCTATTTTGTCAAAGAAACCTTGTTTGCTTTTGCCAATTTCGGCGAATATGAAGAAAAAATCCTTAAATCGATTGACTTAGAAGGCGATGATATTTATTCAAATTTGATACGTACGGTTACATTTGACGAGAATGGTTTTATTGCGTCAAAAATGTTTTTAATAGACAAGGAACAGAGCGATATTGACGGAGTTTATTTAGAGAGTGGTAAATGCTTGCACACTGTTTTGTATACCGATGACCATGATGAATTGATAATGATCAAGTTGTTGGATGCTTGCAAAAAATGGGCGAAAGAAAATGATGCTGAGTTCCGTGGTGTATTATATATATTCATTAAGTTCGTTGTACCTAATGCTAAAAGTTCTATGTTCTATTACGATGTATGGTTACCGTTAAGATGAAAAAAATTTTTTGAAAGAAGTATTCAATCTCTTGACTTGGGTGTTACCCCCAACCTTATATTTACTATGTATGATGGATGCAGAATCTCGCGCCTGTCATATTAGTAATAATTTTCAGAATGGAGTAATAATATGTCATACAAATTTAATAGTGTAACAATACGCACAGACAATTCCGAAATAGGAATGGCAAAAATCAAAGAACTTTGGGCGGATATTATGCAAGGAAAAATTTCGCTTGAATTTGTTGAAAACGGGAAACCCGTTAATGGTCTTTTTCCCATATCGTCTTATAGCGATTATGAAAACAATGAGAACGGAAAATACAATCTCTCGATTATGAGCGTTACCGCCGATTTCTTTGCAAAAATGGAAAGTCTGGTTGAACAAGGAAAGTATACCAAAATCGACGAAAGTGGCAAGACCATTGCCGAATGCGCCGACAAAGCGTGGTCGAAAGTTTGGGAACTCTCGTTAAACGGCGAACTTAAACGTGCTTTTACTATCGACTACGAAAGCACAGTGCCCGCCGAATATACGAAAGACGGCAAAACACATTGCTGTTTGTACATTGCGGTAAAGTGAGAACTTAAAATGGCGTTCGATTATAAGAAAGAATACAAAGAATTTTATATGCCGGCAAGCAAACCGACAATAATAACCGTACCGAAAATGAATTACATAGCGGTACGCGGCAAGGGTAATCCCAACGATGAGAACGGCGAGTATAAAAAATCTATCGGGTTTTTATATGCCATAGCCTTTACTATCAAAATGAGTTACAAGGGCAGTCACAAAATCGACGGATATTTCGAATACGTCGTGCCGCCGCTCGAAGGTTTTTGGTGGCAAGACGGCGGTGGAGCAATAGACTATGCGTATAAGGAAGGCTTTAACTTTATATCGCTTATCCGCTTGCCCGATTTCGTTGCGAAAGCCGACTTCGATTGGGCAATAGAGCAAGCTACAAAAAAGAAAAAAGACGACTTTTCAAGGGTGGAGTTTTTAACTTACGACGAAGGCGTTTGCGTACAGTGTATGCACATAGGCAGTTATGACGATGAACCGAAGACAGTTGCACTAATGCACGAATATATGAAAGTAAACGGTTATGACTTGGATATAACCGAAAGTCGCTATCATCACGAAATTTACTTATCCGACCCGCGTAAATGCGCCGTTGATAAACTGAAAACCGTTGTAAGACACCCTATAAAGAGGATATAAAGGAATACATATTGTGAAAAAACTAATTGCATATTGCGGACTTGATTGCGAAAAATGCGACGCACGGATAGCAACTCTAAACAACGATAATGCGCTGCGTGAAAAAGTAGCGAAACTTTGGTCGGAACTGAACGGCGTTGAAATTACGTCCGAAATGATAAATTGCGAAGGTTGCCGTTCGGACGGAATTAAATCGCCCTATTGTGATGTTATGTGTCCGATTAGACAGTGTGCGCTTGGTAAGGCTATCGAAACTTGCGGCAAATGCTCCGCTATGGACGGTTGCCAAACCGTTGGAATGGTACTTGCCAATAATGCCGAAGCGTTAGGTAATTTGAAATCAAGTAAAAAGTAACGGGCTGTTAAAATGCTAATAGAAAAATATGAAAAGAAATCTTTTGTCGTAATAGGGAAAGAAGGCTCGACCAAGGACGGCGCCGACTTTATAAATAAACTGTGGGTAGACGCAAACTCTCATTTCAGCGAAGTTCGGCATTTGGCAAAGAAAGACGCAAGCGGCAATATAGTCGGAATATGGGGAGTAATGTCGGACTTTTCTCATTCTTTTAAGCCTTGGGAAAATTTTGCAAACGGACTTTATCTTGCGGGAGTTGAATGTGAAGATAATGCGGAAGCACCCGAAGGATGGACGAAATGGATTGTACCGAGTTACGAATATATTCGGGTTGAATGTGTAAGCAAGGATACATTTT
Source organism: uncultured Christensenellaceae bacterium (assembly GCA_910588155.1). Lineage (GTDB taxonomy): Bacteria > Bacillota > Clostridia > Christensenellales > Pumilibacteraceae > MGBC157735. The sequence goes on along the minus strand of CAJUPB010000006.1, from coordinate 122,431 downwards.
TGAGAGGTTTACAATATTTACAGGATAACTCGTTTGAATTGGTCGGTGCGGTACACGATTATACCGATTCGAAGACAGGGAAAACATATATGCTATTCCCTGTAAGAGTTTTGCAGACTAATCTTTTTGAGGAATGAATATGATAGGTATTTATTTTAGTGGCACAGGGAACACAAAACATTGCTCGGAATATTTGTTGCGGCTGCTTGATGAAAATGCACCGTCGTATTCTATCGAAAACGGAAACGCAATAGACGCTATACGGTCGAGCGACGAGATAATTTTTGCTTATCCCGTGTACTATTCCTATCTGCCCAAAATCGTTTATGACTTTATCGTAAATAACTCTGCGGCTTGGAAAGACAAAAATATTTTCGTTGTAGCGACTATGGGCTTGTTCAGCGGCGATGGCGCGGGTTGTGCGGCAAGGCTTTTCAAAAAGTACGGCGCAAAAATCTTAGGCGGCTTGCACATAAAAATGCCCGACTGTATCGGCGACGTTAAATTACTGAAAAAGTCAATCGAAGAAAACAAAGAACTCGTTAAGCGAGCCGATGTAAAAATCGAAAATTGGGCAAAGAAAATCAATGTCGGTAAATATCCGCAAGACGGATTGAATTTAATTGATAGAATAGTCGGGTGTATCGGTCAACGTTTATGGTTTCGGAGAAAAACAAAAAACTATTCCGACAAATTGAAAATAAGCAATGACTGTATAGGTTGCGGGCTATGTGCAAAACAATGCCCTATGGGAAATATCATATTGAAAAATAATAAAGCTTTTGCCGGTAATCGTTGTACTATGTGTTATCGTTGTATCGGTTTATGCCCTAAACAAGCAATTACATTATTGGGTAATAGCGTAATTGAGCAATGTCGTTTTGACAAATATAAAAACGAGTAAAGGTTATTATGGCAATACATAAAGAAGAACATAAAAGCGTCATAATCGGTTATTTTTATGCTTGCTGTCCGTATTGTCGAAATATATTAACTCAGGGCAAGAACGGAACGGATACGTTTTCACGATGTTCTCAATGCGGAAGATATATACATATTGTTGTGAGAAACAACTCGGTATTAACCGAAGAAAAAGAAATTTGAAAAAGGCATCCACCAATAAGGGCAACTTCCATAGGGGATTTTTATGATTTGCATTTTAAGCAATAAAAGGCTCTCAAACCAACTGTTTGAGAGCCTTTAACTATACATAATTAAGTAAAAAAAATTGATATTTATCTTGAAATTATCTCTGTTTTTACAATAGTAAAGCCTACGCTTCTATAAAGCATTACGGCTTTTTTGTTCCATTCCGCAACGTGTAAATGTATCGATGAATTGTATTTAATCCTAATATAATTCATTCCCCACAAAAGCAGTTGTTTACCGATTCCTTTTCCTTGAAATTGTTTACCTACAAACAAATCATCTATTTCGTTACTGTAACAGGCAACGGAACCCATCAATTCACCGTTATCTACGAGAATAAAAATATCTTCGATTTTGTCTCTAATTTGAGCATAGTCGGACAAAAAGTTATATGGTTTAATATCTAAACTCTTTCTCATTTCCCAAAAACTTTCATTATACATTTTTTTATATTCTTCAAAAAAGCGCTCTTCAAACGGAATACAATGTATGCTGACATTGCTTTCAATCTTTGCTATGTCCGCTTTCATTTCATAAGTCGTAAACTGCATAAACTTTCTCCGTTAGCTGTTTATCGTACAGTCATTATAGCATAAAAAACAAAAGAATCACAACTAATTCGATTAAGATAGAGAAAACATATCTATATCTCATCTGGCTACAAGTAGCCGTTCGTCCAAATAATGATAAAAAAAAGGACGCAGCAAATGCGAACTTCCCATAGGGAACAGACATACGACTATAAAAAGCTCTCAAACAAATTTGTTTGAGAGCTTTTAACTATACATTTTAATAACGATAAATTGAAATTTATCTTACTTCCTTTTAGAATATTTTTCCTTTGCGTACTCATAAGCCTCTTGAATTAACGGCTTTAATCTTTCAAAGGTTGTATCGGACGGGTTGAGCGCACATACCCAACTCATCCAAGCGTAAACGGGGTGTGGCAATATTTTATCGGTTTTCGCAAAGTCATACGGCATATCTACAATACCACCTTTTGGCGGACGCGCAGGAACAGTACCAAACATATTTATAAAAGTGTTTTTGCGAATACCTATATTAACGCGGTAAATTTTTTCTCTGTTCAAATCCGAACTCTTATCATTGTCACCGTCTTTCTCTTTGACGGTCAAAACATAAATTCCGCGTTTTAGCGTATTGTTCGGATTATAGAAAATTCCACGCTCGCCCCAACTGCTTACTAAAACCGTATCGGGTAGATTATCAAGACAGTATTTAAGTATATCGTTAGGTTGCATTTTATATCTTCCTCTTTATACAAATTATTGTTTATCGTACAGTGATTATATCACGAAATATAAAAGAGCGCAACCGATTGAATATTGTGGAAAATATAAAACATATCTATATCTCACTAGGCTACGAGTAGCATAGTTCGTCCACGAAAAAAAAGTACAGACGGGAATTACCCTAAAAGCCACGCCTAATTCTCTTTTACCTGCAAGATCCATTTATTTCTTATGGAAATTAAGATAAAATATAAGTGTTTTTCTTTTTATTCTGTCATAATTCGGTAAAATCATTTAATTTATTTTGACATAAAAATGATAGTATGAGCATAGCCCTTGCGGGGTGAAATGCGTAATAGCATAAAACGCAATAGCGGCTAAATATACTGTTAAGAGCCATAGTCTGAAAAAAGAGTAGTGCCGAACAGAGCAATATGCCTACATTTGGTAGTAGGTCAAATTTGCTTTGTTCGGCTTTTTGTTTATAGCATAATTTGGCTTTTTATCCCCGACGGCGTATTGCGCGCTGTCGGGGGACTTTTCATTTACGGCGAAATCCGCCGATAGCGATTTTTCAAAAACAAAAATCAAAATCGGAGGATTGATTTTATGCCAAAAATCAACTATCAGTTTTCGGACGGACACTTTGAAGAAATCGAAGTTACGGAAGAATTTGCACAAGCCTATGAGGAAATAGACAAGCAAACAAAACGGAATGATAAAAAGTTCGATTGGCGAACACGGAATAAGGAATCGTCGTTGGAAAAACTGCACGACGAATGCGGATTTGAATTACAAGATTTATCGGTTTCGGTTGCCGAGCAAGCCGAGAGAGCGGATTTTATAGAGCGATTTATGCGGTTGCTCACGGAAAGCAAAAAGCGGTATTTTGTAAAGTTTACATAGAAAACAAGCCATTACGCTTAACGGCGCAAGAATTGGGAGTGCATTTGAAAAGCGTACAAAAACACGTTTTGCTTGATAGATTGTTTTTATATGACAATATTCAATCAATGGTTGCTGTGGACATACATAACCGGTATTGCGATATTGATTAAAGTTTATTACAGTTTGACGATTGCATTTTTGAGAAAAAGCGATAAAAATACTGTATTGGATTTTAGTTTAATTTTTGATTTTTTATTCTGCATAGGATTAACCGATATATTTAATACCTAATACGCTTACTAATTTGCAAACTATTGTTACGGCAATCGTAGCGGCAATATACGGTGGATTACTTACGTTAGTATGAGTAGCGTGGACAATAAGACATAGTGATAAGCAAAAGCATACAGCGTGCCAAATAATAAATAGTGCGCAATACGGACATCGCAGTGACTCGATGTCGATTGTTTTTTAGAAACCGATACATATTTTTTATGGCTTTTGTGAAAACCGTGTGAAATTCGTTGATAAATTTTTGGGCGTGTGCTATAATTTTAACGTGAGACCATAAGGAGAAAATAGGTATGAAAAAGTTTTTCGGTGATTTCAAAGCATTTATCACGAAAGGCAATATCGTCGATATGGCAGTCGGCGTCGTCATCGGTACGGCGTTCGGAGCAATCGTGACCAGCCTTGTCAACGATATTATTATGCCGCTCGTATCGCTTGCGACGGGCGGATTGGACATAAGCGATTGGAAATGGGTCATTCGTCCGGAAGAAGTCGTGGACGGCGTGACTCGTGCGGAATGTGCTTTGCATTGGGGTAATTTCCTGCAATGTATTTTGAACTTTCTGATTATAGCGTTCTGTATTTTCACGGTTTTGCGCATCTTTATGGCAGCGAAAACCAAGATGGAAAGGGCGCAGGCGGGCTATAAGACTCTGAACAAAAAAGAATATAAAGAGTTGAAAAAACAGCTGAAAGCACAGGGTAAGACGAGCGCCGAAATAAGAGCGGCTGTCGCACGCAAAGAAGAAGAGCTTACCGCCGCGGCAAAAGCGGAAGAAGAGAGAAAAGCCGCCGAAGCCAAAGCCGCCGCCCCGGCTACGAGCGAACAGCTTCTTGCGGAGATAAGGGACTTGCTTAAAGCGCGTACGGAAGAAAAATAGCTTGCGGCAGCGGAAGGAGAGATAGGGTATGACAGCCGTAGTCGGTTGCAAAATATATAAGATAAAACCCGAAAACGAGGTGCGTGCGACAGGTATTGTTTTGAAATGCAAATCGGCAGGCATAAGTCGTATCGGTGTCGGGCGCGCGTCGAAACCCGTGCGTATTTTCAAAGTGTCGCTCAAAACGGACGGCTCGGAAAAACCGCTGAACGTCAAAGTGAGAGAGGACGGTTCGGGAACTCAAAGCCCCGAACTGCCTTTGAAAGACGGCGATGTCGTAAATATCGTATACGACAGGCTTAAACCGAAGAGATGCAATATCGAAGCCGCCGAGGAACGGCAATAATAAGACGCAGACAAAACGGAGCTTTTATGACGAAAGCTTCGTTTTTATATTACAGCTTATTCTGTAAAAACGTCAGTTTGTTCTGTGTGATGTAAACAAACTCGCAATTTGTGGTATAATATATCGGTAACTTATGAGGGGACGGGAAAAACGATATGATAAGAATTGCCATTGTCGAGGACAATCCGAAGGACAGAGCTCTGACGAGAGAATATCTCGATTGCGTTTTCGAGCAGGAATCCGCATCGTATTCGGCGGACGATTTCGAAAAGGCGGAAACATTTTTACTGAAAGCAAATCCCGTTTACGATATAGTTTTGTTTGACATAGATATGCCTGGGATGAGCGGATTGGAAGCGGCAAAAAAATTCAGGGAAATAGACAGGCACGCCGTCATTATGTTTGTAACAAATATGGCGCAGTACGCGATACACGGTTATGAGGTCGAGGCTTTGGACTTCATTGTAAAACCGGTTAATAAATATGACTTCATTATGAAAATGCGAAGGGCTATATCGCGTACGGCGAAACGCTTGGACGATGCGGTGGAAATCAAAATCGGCAGAGATATAAGAAGTGTCGGCATTTCTCAAATACGCTATTTGGAAGTGAGCGGACACTATGTCGTATGGCATACGGTAAGCGGAGATTATGTGGAATACGATACGCTTATAAATGCCGAAAAAAAGATTGGCAGAAGTTTTTTTGCGCGTTGCAATCGCTGTTATCTGGTCAATTTGAAATATGTCGAGCAAATAAAACGCGACAGCGTCGTTGTGGACGGAGTAGAGCTGTCTATATCCCGTCCGCAGAAAAAAGAATTTCTTGCCGCATATTCGAGATTCATCGGAGGGGGGGGAGATAAATGTTTTCATTAAGCAACGTCGCCACCTTGATTCAAATTTTTGCGGCGGAAATGTTGTTTTTGTATTCGTTTCCGAAACGCAAAAGATTTGTTATGCGCTATACTCTCTGTATTATGGTCTGCCTTGCCGCAGTCGTGTTTGTTCCCGATACCGTGCAGGCATCGCCGGTTACGATAAGTATATATAAGTTTGTGCGCTATGTCGGTCTTTTCGCACTGTCCGTTGTGGCTATGAGTTTGTGCTTTGATGTCAAGTTTTTTCCTTTGTTGGCGGCGTGCTCTGCCGGTTATGCGGTGCAGCACGCATCGTCCAGATTGTTGCTTGCGGTCGGAACTCTTGCAAATCTTTGGAAACTCAACTCTTGGGGCGATTACGGCGTAATTCTGTCGGAATTTCTGTTCTTTCCGTTTACTTACACGGCGGCTTATTTTGCTTTCGGCAAGATAGTCGCAAAAAGCAAGTTTTATGAAAACAGCAGTAAACTTCAAAATGTGCTTTCCATAGTGATGGTAATCATCTGTGTCGGATTGAGTCGTTTTCCTTCGACTTGGGGGCGATATCTGTATGCCGTTTTTATGTGTTTGTTTGCGCTATTGGTGCAAATAACGCTTCAACGCTCGCATAAACTGCGCGAAGAAAACGCTGTCGTGAAAAGCATTCTGCGACAGGAAAGAAAACACTATCAAATGAGCAAGGAAAATATAGATTTCATAAATATAAAGTGCCACGATTTGAAATATCGTCTTGCTTCGTGCGGAGGCAAACTTCCGCAACAAGAAATGGAAGAAATATTGCGGGCAATAAACTTCTACGATACGGATTTCAAAACAGGCAACGAGGTTTTGGATACGGTGCTGTCCGAAAAGATTTTGAAATGCGACGGATTGGGAATCCGGCTGTCTTGTATGGCGGACGGAAAAGCATTGGACTTTATGGAAGCGGGCGACTTATACTCTCTTTTCGGGAACGCTCTCGACAACGCGATAGAGGCGGTGAGCAGATTGGACGACAGCGAAAAACGTACGGTAAGCGTGACCGTGGAAAGCAGGGGCGAGATAGCGTTTATTAATATTATGAACTATTACGACGGCGAACTGCAAATCGTGCAGGGCACGCCGCAGACGACGAAGACGAAAAACAGCGGCTTTCACGGTTTCGGATTCAAAAGTATGAAGGCGATAGCCGAAAAATACCACGGCAGCATAAACGTTGCGGCGGATAACGATACGTTTACGCTCTGTGCATATCTTACGAAAGTGTAAAAGCTTTTCAGTTTGTTCTGTGAAAAAAGCAGTTTATTCTATAAGCTGCTTTTTTCTTTTTGCAGGTGTTATCATAGAAGCAAAGGGAAACTCTTGTCCGGAAAAGAGCTTTTCCGAAAAAAATTTTATGGAGGAAATAATGGATAAGGTGAAAAAATTCTTCGAAAGCAAGAGCTACGGCTTTTATGTTTCGATAGGGTTGGCCGTGCTGTCGCTGGTGACGGCAATCGTCTATGCGTCTCTGTTTCATATGTCGAGATATATGTCGTGGGGCGCATTCGCCGTCGTGATTGTCGGCGTTGTATTGGCTGCGGTGCTGCCCTTTTTGAAACAGGCGAAATGGTCGTGCTGTGCGATTGCTCTTGCCGACTTCATAGCACTGCTGTTGTATGCGTATAACATCTATTTCTACGTTTCCGTGGTTATGGTCGGTATACAGGCGTCCACGTTCAGTCCGCAGTTTTTGGCTTGTACGTCGCTGTTTGCAATTCTGCTGGTGCTGAACATTGCAAATGTGTTCTTGAAACAGGAAAAGACGGAAAAGGAATAAAGGGAGATAAAATATGTCGAAAAAATTAACGGCTCTGTTACAGAGAATAACGATTGTGGCGTTTACCGTATTGTTCGGGGTCTGCCTCGTAGGTACGATAATTGCCAACGAAAACGCGTCTGCGATAAACAGCGCACTCGGATGTCAGTCGTTTAAGACGATAACGGACGAGAATGCGGAGAACGAGGATACGGAATGGTATAAGTCCGAGTATGACAATCTCGGAGAACTCATAGACGCGGGCGCGAAGATGACGGAAGAGGCGATGAAAGAGGGCGCGGTGCTGCTCAAAAACGAGAACAACGCTTTGCCTCTCGCTTCGGGAAGCAGAAACGTCAGCGTGTTCGGTATAACAAGCGGCGACCCCGTATACGGCGGTACGGGCAGCGGTTCCGTCGATACGTCGAAAGCGGTGAACTTTTACGATGCATTCAAGGCCGCGGGTATAACCGTCAATCCGACGCTTCAAACCAATTATACGAGTAAAGATAAATGGTATACGGGTCCGAACAGCAGCTCTTGGGGCAGCGCGGGCAAGTATAACCCCGAAACCGACTATCGCAGATACAGCAGCGGATGGGCAGGCAGCGGCGGTGTGTACATAGGCGGCGTGCCCTGGAACGTCGTGAAAACCGAAGAAAGCACATTTGCTTCTTACGGCGATGCGGCTGTGTTTATTATCGGCCGCGTTGGCGGCGAAGGCGCAGACCTCAAAATGAGCGGCGCGCCCGACGGATACAACGGCGATTTCCTTCACCTTACGCAAAAGGAAATGGATACACTCGAAGGTTTGAACGCTCTCAAAAAAGCGGGCACTTTCAAGAAAATAATAATGATAATAAATTCGGCAAGTATGGTCGGCGCGGATTTCTTGCATAACAATGAGAAATACGGCGTGGACGCCGCTCTTTGGGTGGGCGCGCTCGGACAGAACGGAGCGACGGCGATTGCCAAGATTCTTACCGGCGAATACGTTCCGTCGGGCAAGCTTTCCGACACGTTCTGGATGGACCACACGATGAACCCCGTAAACGTAAACTACGGTTATTGGGAATATGCCGATGCGGCAAAATACGGTATCGAAAGCCAGAAGGGCAATATGTTCGTTCCCGAACCCACCCTTCACGCTTACGCAGTATATCAGGAAGGTATGTATCTCGGCTATCGTTACACCGAAACGCGCTACGAAGACTATGTTCTCGGCACGGCAAAGGTCGGCGACTACGATTATTCAAAAGTTGTGGCATATCCGTTCGGACACGGCATATCTTACACGGATTTCGAGTATTCGAATTTCAAAGTAAGCAAGAGCGGCGCGCGCACGTACAACGTGTCCGTCACCGTCAAAAATACGGGAAAAACGTACAGCGGCAAAGAGACCGTTCAGATTTACGTTTCCAAGCCTTACGGCGATTACGCAAAGAAAAACAATATACAAGTTCCGTCGGTGGAACTCATCGAGTTCGGCAAGACCGGCGTGTTGGCGCCGGGAGCCAGCGAGACGCTTACGATACCCGTGGATGAAAAATACTTTGCGTCTTACGATGCATACGGTGCGGGAACCTACGTCATTATGCCGGGCGACTATTATCTCACGGCGGCGACCGATGCGCATAACGCCGTAAACAACGTGCTTAAAGCAAAGGGCGCGTCCGAATCCAAAATGGTGGGTAAAGCCACGGCCGGTATGACGGAAAAGATAACGCTTGCGTTAAACGACCAGAGATACGCATTCTCCGATGCGACGGGAAATCCGATAGGCAATCTTTTCGATTATGCGGATATCAACCGTTACAGCGGCAAAGGAAGCAACTCCGTCAAGTATTACGACAGAAGCGATTGGGCGGGAACCGTTTCGTTGGACAGAGTGAACGGCGTTCCGAAGCTGACCGCAACGCAGCAGATGGCGGACGAGATTCTTTCGCAGTGTCCCGTCGAGTACAAAAAGCCGATAGCCAAGGATAAGGAAAAGAAAGCCTATCCGACCTACGGCAAGAGCGCGGGACTCGTACTCGTCAATATGCGCTATGACAGCGACGGAAATCACATCGAAATCGACGACCCCGTATGGGATACGTTTATGGACCAACTGACTTGGGACGAGATAGCCACGCTTGTCAGCACGGGCTATCACAATACCGCTCTCGTAGAATCGATAGTCAAACCCGAAACCAACGACGAAAACGGACCCAACGGTTTCAACAGAAGATATAACCAGGACAAAGAGGGGCTCGCAACCCGTAAGGAAATTGCGGCAGGCAACCTCGATAAGGACGGAAAACCTATCGAAGGCAAGACGACCGACCCGAATTTCGCCAAAAAAACGACGGCGTTCCCCGCAAACGGTATAATAGCCGCGACGTTCAACAGAGACCTGGCTCGCAAAGTCGGCAACATAATCGGCGAAGACGGCATATGGTGCGGTTGCTCGGGACTTTACGGTATAGGCGCGAATATTCACCGCAGCCCGTACCTCGGCAGAACGGCGGAGTATTACAGCGAATGCGGTATGCTCACCGGACTCATTGCGGCTCACGAATCCTTGGGTATCGAGGAAAAAGGCGTTCACGTTTACAATAAGCACTGCGTCGTAAACGACCAGGAAAACGCCCGTCACGGCGTCGGCGTTTGGGTCACCGAGCAGGCGTTGAGAGAGATATATCTCCGCGCGTTCGAGCTTCCGATAACGATTGGCGGAGCATTCAATACGATGGCTTCGTTTGCCAGAATAGGAACGATGGCAGGTCCGTCGGACGGCGTTTTGGGACAGTCTTACCTTCGCGGCGAATGCGGAATGAAGGGCGTAATCGTCACCGATATGTATACCGATATGAACGGTGCGCAGGATAACTCGCCTTATTTCGAGCTTGCTTACGGCATTTACACGGGTGGTTGCGATATACCCGACGGTTCGGGACACGAATCGCAGTTCGACGCGTATGAGCCGAATTCGGCAGGTGAGGGAGACTATGCGGATATGGCTTGGGCGATGAGACTTGCCGCAAAACGTATCTGCTATATGGTTGCGAACTCGTCGGCTATGAACGGCATAGGTTCCGCGACTCGTATCGTCAAGGTTATGCCTTGGTGGCAGGCGACGCTGATTGCGTTCGATGTCATCTTCGGCGTGCTGCTTGTCGCGGGAGTTGCGTGGACTGTCGTAACAGTGGTGCTTAATCTCAAAAAGCGCAATGCCTGATAAGCTGTTCGGTTAAGCCGAAACTAAACCGAACGGCATAAACACTCATTTTTCTCCAAACAAACCGTATCGCTTTTCGAAAGAGGAGCGATACGGTTTTTTGCGTGAAATAACATTGTGAACAATATCCGTGTCAGGCGAAGTACCCGACGCATTCGACAAAAATCAACGCCGAAAGACAATTTTCTTGCTTGCCGAAAATTTTTTTAAAAGACGGTTTATTTTTTTGTTATGCGGTCATAATCTCTTGCGAAAAGCGAGGAGAAGCAAATAATGAAAAAAGCGTTCGTTGCGGTGGTGGCAATAATAATTATAATGTTCGGATTGAGTATGCGCGGCGACGTCGAAAGACTGTCTCCGTTTTCGGTGACGCACGAGGGCGGCTGCGTTCGCGCAGACACTCATATATCGGCGGAGACTGTGGTTTCGAGAATGGGCGCGACTCTTTTGTGGACGGAGGAGTTCGACGGCGTGACCGTTTATTACTGTTACAGCGATTTTGTAAACGGCTACGAAGTCGTCTGCGGAAAAAAAGTCAATATAATGATAGCGCAGCGCGAGGAATACACCGCCGTAGGCATACCGCTTTTGACGGGAAGCTATTAAAAAAGTCGTCCGTAAAATTTTTTTCGAAAATGTGTATATAACAATTCGAAGCGGCAATAATCGTAGGCACGGAGGTATAAAAGGTATGAAAACTTATCAAAGCCCTACCAAGGACAAAAAGACGAAAAAGAACTTTTTTATGAGGAATATCTACGGATTTATTTTCGGTATAACCCTGCTTGTCGTTGCGGGAATCATAACCCTGACGCTCGTTTTGAACGCGCGCAGAGCGCCCGTAGACAACAAACCCGGCGGAGATGTCGGAGTGGACGGACCGCCGCCCGCGCCCGCGTATTCCGCGCCGCTCGTCGATTACACGGTCGGCAAAGAAGCGTCTTTGACAAAACTCGTGTACTCGTCCACGCTGAATCAGTGGCGCACGCATAACGGCGTCGACCTTATGACCGCGGCGGGAGCGGAAGTCAAATGCATAGCCGGCGGCAAAGTGGAAAAGGTGCAGGAAACGACGCTGGAAGGCGTGGTTGTGACCATATCTCACGAAAACGGCGTGGTAAGCATATATAAAGGACTTTCCGATGTTTCCGTTAAAGAGGGCGACGCTCTCACCGGCGGTACCGTTATCGGCAAGGTCGCGGAAAATATGATGACCGAACAGAACGACGGCGCGCACTTGCACTTCGAAATGACGAAAGACGGCAAGCTCGTAGACCCCGCCGCATTCTTGCCCGAATTCAATACGGAGAAGTAATAACAGGCGAAACCGTAAAATAACCCGCAATCAATACCCTATCAAATCGATAGGGTATTTTGCTTGACAAGAAAACCGCAAACGATGTAGAATATGGGAAAGGAGAGAAGAGCTTGGAAAAATTGTTTGACGTCGGCGGAATGACTTGTTCCGCGTGCAGCGCGCACGTTCAGAAAGCCGTGGAAAAAATCGACGGAGTGAAAAAGGTGTCCGTCAACCTGCTTACGGGAGTAATGAAAGTTTCCTGCGACGAAACGAAGGTAACGGACGGCGACATTGTAAACGCAGTCGAAAAGGCGGGCTATACCGCGTCGCCGCAAAACGAAAAAGAGAATGCGAAAGCGGCGGAAAAGCCGAAGAAAAACGACAGCGGCAGACTTGTGCGGCTTTGCCTGTCGATATTCTTCACTCTCGCACTGATGTACTTTTCTATGGGTTCTATGGCGGGATTGCCGCAACCTCCGTTTTTGGAGGGAGAGGAAGGCGCGGCGGCTTTTGCGCTGACACAGCTTCTGCTCTGTCTGCCCGTACTGTATTTGAACGCGTCATATTTTATAAACGGGTTCAAGCGGCTATTCACGCTTGCGCCGAATATGGACAGCCTGATTGCGCTGGGTTCGTCCGTGTCCTTTCTATACGGAGTGTTTGCACTGTACCGCATCTGTTACGGGAGCGGTGTCGGCGATTTCGGAATTGTGCACAAGTATATGCACGATTTGTATTTCGAATCGGCGGCAATGATTTTGACTCTAATCGCTCTCGGCAAGTTTTTGGAAGAGCGGTCGAAAAAGCGCACTACGGACGCAGTGGAAAAACTGAAAAATCTCGTCCCTCCGACGGCGATTGTGCTGTATGACGGCGTGGAAAGCGTCATAGACAGTTCCAAATTGAAGGCAGGGGACATAGCCGTGCTGAAAGCCGGCGCGTCCGTACCTTGCGACGGAGAGGTTTTGGAGGGCGCCGTGCACGTGGACGAGTCCGCGATAACAGGAGAAAGTATGCCCGTAAAACGCGGAGAAAAAAGTTCGGTCACGGGCGGAACGACGGTGGTCGGCGGCTATGCAAAAGTGCGCGTGGTCGGCGTGGGAGAGGACAGCGTGCTGGCGTCGGTGATAAAACTCGTGCAGGACGCAAATTCCGACAAAGCCCCGATAGCCAAGCTGGCAGACAAGATTTCGGGCGTGTTCGTACCCGTGGTTTTGGGCATAGCTCTCGTGGCATTCGTCGTGTGGCTGTGCGTGGGCGCGGCGGCGGAAACCGCTATGTCTATGGCAGTGTCCGTGCTTGTCATATCCTGTCCCTGCGCGCTCGGGCTTGCCACTCCCGTCGCCGTTATGGTGGGAACGGGCAAGGGCGCTGAAAACGGCATACTTGTCAAATCGGGCGAGGCTTTGCAAACTCTGCACGGAGTCAAGACGGTGATATTCGACAAGACGGGAACGATAACCGAGGGTGAACCGACGGTGACCGATTTCGAAACGGACGGAGACAGAGAGCGGCTGGAACAAGCGGTTGCAATGATTGAGGGCAAGAGCGAACACCCTCTCGGCAAAGCCATAGCGAAAATGAGAAAAACCGACGGTACGGCGGAAGATTTCGAAACGCTGTCGGGAAGGGGGGTGCGGGCGAAAGCCGACGGCAGAATCTATCTGATAGGCAACGCCGCGCTTATGAAAGAGCAGAACGCGACTCTTTCCGAGAAGTGGCGGAGCAGAGCGGAGCAACTTGCGGCGGACGCCAAAACACCTATGTTCGTCGCCGAAGACGGCGTTGTCGTGGGAATAGTGGCAGTTGCCGACAAGATAAAGGAGACAAGCGCTTTTGCCGTTGCCGAACTCAAAAAGGCGGGAGTGCATACCGTTATGCTGACGGGCGACAACCGCCTTGCCGCCGAAGCAGTGGCGCGCGCAGTCGGGGTGGACGAAGTATTCGCGGAAGTGCTTCCGGGCGATAAGGAACAGGTCGTCAGAAAGTTTATGGAAAAGGGTGTCACGGCAATGGTCGGGGACGGCATAAACGATGCTCCCGCATTGACGCGTGCCGACGTCGGAATAGCCGTCGGAGCCGGCGCGGACATAGCTCTCGACAGCGCGGACGTCATACTCATAAAGAACGATTTAAGCGATGTCGCAACGGCGGTCAGACTGTCCAAAGCCACGATTGCCAACGTAAAACAGAATCTGTTTTGGGCGTTCTTTTACAACGCCGTCTGTATTCCGCTTGCCGCGGGCGTGCTTTACGTTCCGTTCGGCATAAAACTGAATCCGATGATAGGCGCGGCGGCAATGAGCTTTTCCTCGCTGTTCGTCGTCGGAAACGCATTGCGTCTGAAACTGTTCAAACCTCGCAAAAAAAAGAATTGCGTCGACGGTCTGTGCGAGTTAAATAAATCGGAAAATAACAACGGCTCCGAAAACGACGGGGCAAAGGAGAATATTATGAAGTATGTTTTGACGGTAGAGGGTATGTCGTGCGGGCATTGCAAAGCCCGCGTGGAAAAAGCCGTGTCCGAGCTCGGTGCCGCGTGCGAGGTAAATCTCGAACAGAAGACGGCAAGCGTGGAAGCCCCCGAAAGCATATCGCTGACCGACATAGAAAACGCGATAACGGCGGCGGGATACGATGTGATTAAGTAGTGCGGTAACAAAAAGACGCAAGCGCGAAAGCGTTTGCGTCTTTTTTTGTTTGCTTTGATACGAAATACCTATTCCGCGCCGAACTCGTCGAGTATGTTTTCCGTGGCTTTGCCAGCGACGCGCTTTGTGTCGGCGACCGTTCCCGACAGCACGAGAATGTCGTCGGGCAAAAGGGTGCAGCTTCCGTCTGGCGTGACGATTATTTCCTCGCCGCGCTTTATCAAGAGAATGGTGACTTTTTCGGTCACGGTAAGACGAAGCTGAATGAGAGTCTTGTTCTGCCACTTTGCCGGCGTTTTGATTTCTATAATGCGGAATTTCTCGTTAAGCGAGAGAATCTCAATCATATTCGGCTTCGTGAGATTTCCGCCGATTTTCATACCCATTTCTTCTTCGGGGACAAGCACGACGTCTGCACCGATTTTTTTGAGAATGTGCTTGTGCTTTTCGTTCTGCGCTTTGGCTATGACGAGAGGCAGTCCCATCTGTTTGAGCGTCAGCGTAAT
This sequence comes from uncultured Christensenellaceae bacterium, assembly GCA_910588155.1. GTDB lineage: Bacteria > Bacillota > Clostridia > Christensenellales > Pumilibacteraceae > MGBC157735. The sequence goes on along the minus strand of CAJUPB010000006.1, from coordinate 107,289 downwards.
GAAAACGCTGGCTTCGATTTCGCTTGCTATGCAAACGACGGCGACGTCCATATTCTTTATGCCCAGCTTTTCCAAAGCCCGCTCGTCGGTGGCGTCCGTGCAGACCGCCTGCGTGCAGTATGCGTCGATGTCGTTGATTTTGTCGGGGTCTTTGTCTATGACCATAACCGACGCGCCTTCTTCGTACAGCTTTTTGGTAAGCGAAGTGCCGAACAGACCCAATCCGATTACCACGAATTCCTTTTTGACCGCTTTTGCCATTTTGTTTTACCATCCGAAATTTTTTTTAACCGATTGCAACGTTGCCTTCGGGATATCTTATATTATTGTCGCCGCCTTTTTTGGAGACGAACATAAGTCCGATTGTTATCATTCCCACGCGCCCGAGAAACATATTTATCATAATTACTATTTTGCCTATGACGGACAGCGAACCCGTAATTCCGCAAGTCAAACCTGATGTCGCAAAAGCCGAAGCGCACTCGAATAAAATATCTTCGAACGTCGCGCCGCTGCTCTTTTCGCTGAAAAGAAGTATAACGGCGGAAATCAAAACAATAAGCAGACTCAACACGAAGACACTGACTGCTTTTCGCGTGCTTTGACGGTTGAGCTTGTGTTTTCCGACGGTTATATCGTCTGTTTCACGCAACCCTGCTACCGAAATAAGTATAATAACCATAAGCGTGGTAGTTCGCACGCCGCCGCCCGTAGAGCCGGGTGACGCGCCTATGAACATAAGTACGACCGTCATAAACTTGCTTGCGGAAGTAAGATCTCCTTGATTTACCGTGGCAAAACCCGCGCTTCTGGGAGATATGGATTGAAATAGAGATACCAGCAGTTTGTTGCCTACCGACATATTTCCGATAGTTCCGGCATTGTTGAATTCCGCGCCGAAGAAGAATGCCCAACCCACGAGAATGAGTACACCCGATGCGATAAGTACGAGTTTGGAATGAAGGGTCAGTTTTTTAAACCGCCACTTGTGTTTGCCTATATCCATAAGCACAGTAAAGCCGAGTCCGCCCGTTATTATGAGAAACGATACCGAAAGATTCACCATAACGTCGCCCGCAAATCCGGATAGGGAAGAGCCGAGTCCCTGCGTCATTCCCATAATGTCGAATCCCGCATTGCAGAATGACGAAACGGATATAAACAGCGCCTGCCATATTCCGTATGCGCCGTTTGCCAGACAGAACGGAGCCAGAAGCAGCAAAAAGCCTGCGCCTTCGATTGCCAAAGTGACCAGCATAATGTTGCGTCCCAAACGTACCATTCCGCGTCCTTCGTCCTGGTTGAACTCCATCTGCATTACCATTCGGTCTTTAAGCGTTATTTTACGCCGCAAAAGCATCATAAACAATGTCGTAATGCTCATAAAGCCCACGCCGCCGAACTGTATCAAAATGAGAAGCACGATTTGCCCGAAAACGCTGAAATATGCTGCTGTATCCCCGATAGTTATAAGTCCCGTCGTGCTTACCGCGCTTGTGGAAGTGAAAAGCGCGTCTATGAAGTTCATCCATTTAAAATCGTTTGTGCTTATGGGAAGGCACAGTAAAAACGCGCCCAAAACTATAACCGCCAAAAAACCGAGCGCTATCGTGTGCGCGGGACGAAGTCGCGGCTTTCGCAGATATTTATTTTTTTTCGTGTGTTTTTCCGTCAATTGTTTTTGCCTCTTTCGGTTTCCTCTTTTTTAAGCAGACAGCTTGCGCTCGCCGCCATTCCTCTCTCTTCGCCTACAATGCCGAGACCTTCCGTCGTCGTCGCCGAAACGTTGACGGCGTCCGCAGCGATTTGCAAAGCGTCGGCTATGTTTTTCCGCATTTCGGGAATGTAAGACATAAGTTTCGGCTTTTGCGCGGCTATGACCGCGGAGACGCAGCTCACCGAAAATCCTTTTTCGGAAACGGCGGCGCGCACGCGTTTCAAAAGCATAATGCTGTCCGCGTTTTTAAAACTCGGGTCGGTGTCGGGGAACAAAACGCCTATGTCGGGAAGTCCCGCGGCGGACAGCAGGGCGTCCATAACCGCGTGGGTAAGCACGTCCGCGTCGCTGTGACCGACAAGCCCTCTGTCGTAATCGACGACCGTGCCGCCGAGCACCAATCTTCTGTCCCGACCCAAGGCGTGCACGTCATAGCCTATGCCGATTTTCAAATCGCGGGGAAGGGAATAAAAGTCGTCGGCAGTCGTAATCTTTCTGTTTGCCTCGCTGCCCTCGACAAATCGGGGAGTATAGCCGCCGAGTTCGTAAACCTGCGAATCGTCGTAGGCAATGCCGTCGAAAGAGTCGTAAGCCGCTTTAATCCTGCGATAGTCGAATGCCTGCGGAGTTTGCGCGCGATACAGATTTTTTCGGTTCAAAGTCCGAACGTTTCCGTCTGCGGAAACTTCCTTTACGGTGTCGGTCGCGGAGACGGCGGCAATGCCGCTGCCGTAATCGCGCGCCGATTCTATTGCCCGTCGGAATATATCGGCGGACGTAAACGGACGCGCTCCGTCGTGTATGACGACGATGTCGCAAGGCTCTATGAAATTCAAACCGTTTCTTGCGCTTTCGGTGCGCGTCTTTCCGCCGCGGCACAGTTTTATGTTTTCGTACGGAAGCAGCAGAGCGGCGACTGCGTCTTCGTCGCGTTCGCTTGCGACCACGGTTATGTCGCACACGTCTGCATTCAAAAGGCTGTCCAACGTCGTTTCGAGCACGGTTTTTCGGCCTACGACGTGCAAAAGCTTGTTGTAGGCAAGTCCCGTGCGGACGCCGCTGCCTGCGCACAATACAATCGCGCGCACTGCGGGCTTGTCAGATTTCCTCTTTGATTTCATACAGCGTTCCGGCTTCCTCCTTCGAGGCTTTCTCATTCAGGGACTTAACTTCGAATACCACTTTTCTGTTGCCGAATTCGACGGTCACGATATCGCCCGTCTTGACGCGATATGCGGGTTTGACGGTTTTTCCGCCCACCGAAACTCTGGAAGAGTCGCAAGCCGACGCCGCCACGCTGCGCCGTTTCAATATTCTCGATACTTTCAAAAATTTGTCTATTCTCATAGGCTTCGCTCTTTTTTTCAAACAGTGACATCATTATACCACTATCGGAACGGCAAGTCAACCGACTTTGCGCTGTTTGACGAACGGTTTTGATATGCCGCTTGACAAAGAAAATCGTTAGTGATATAATTTGTTTATACCGAATATATAAATTTCGGCGGTCGAAACAATGAGGAGAACGTATAACTACATATTCCCGATAATTATAGGCACGGCGCTGATTATTTCCGTGTTTATAGGATACGGCGTGTATGAGCACGGCGAACTTTCCTGCGGCATAATTGCGCCCGTCGGCACAAGCGCGTTTTTCGCCGCGGAATATGTCGCGGAGCTGCTTTTGGTGAGAAGCCGCAAATACGGTTTTGCGATTGCCGTTTCCGTCGCAAAGTATCTGCTGTTGCTGCTTGGGTTGGCATTCGTGTTCAGACAAACGTTTTCGAGGATTTTTTTCTTCTGGATTTTGGCGCTCGTTCCGGGGTATAATGTCGTACTTTTCGGGTGGCTGCTTGTGGTTGCTCCGCTGTTGATTATATGCTTTTTGCTGATGCAGGTGGGCATAATCGTCGAACCGATAATGCTCGGTATGGAGAAAAAAAGACTGTATGTCAAACCGAAAAACATAACTTGCGACGACTTGTAAAACGCTTGCGAAAGAAAGTCCGCGGCTCGGAAGAGAAGAGGCGGACTTTTGTTTTTATCATTATTTTCTGCGGCATACGTTTTCAAGCGTATTGCCGTTTCGGCCGAATTTTTCGGCAAGTTTCGAATTCCTTATACTGCCGATATTTTTTCGATTTGCACGCGTTTTGTTCAATACAGCCTGGGGCGAGGCGGTGCTGTTTTGAGCGCGGCGACGGTATCGCCGTCGGGGATTCCCGTCTGCCGCAAAGCGTTGTCCTTTTGAAAGTCCGAAAGTGCGGCTTCGGTTTTTTCGCCGTATATTCCGTCGCAATTCACGTCGTACAGCTTTGCCGCCAGCTTTCGCTGAACATAGCGCAAAGCGCAGGAGGGCGAGGCGGAGGAAACCGTGGCGGCGACGTCGAAACAGAGTAGCTTGCGGTATACGACTTCGTCGGCAACCGTGCCTTCGGACAGCGAATTGTCCTTCCTGAACAAGTTCAAAGCGCTTTCCGTGCGCCGTCCGAAAATACCGTCCTTCGCCGTTTCGTAACCCTCGAACGCAAGCAGATATTGCAGAAGCCGCACGCCTTTTCCCATATCGCCGAGGCGCAGAGTCTTGTATGCGGAAAGCTTTTCGCGCTCGACAAACGGCACGTCGAGATTTAAGCAGACGGCTTTTGCCGCGCTCTCCGCGACGGATATCTGAAAGTCGGGGTCCAGCATACGCGCGGCGTCCGAATAATCGCTTGCATAACCTGCCAGAAGCCGTGCGCAAACGCAGTTCGACAGCCGCAGCAGGTCGGTGTCGCTTTCCGGCGAGCAGCCTCCCGTCAAGGTGTTTTCTTCCAGCGAAAAGGCAATGTCCTCGCAGAAGGCTCGGCAGGCGTGGGAAAAATGATTGTGCGGACAGTATTGCGTCTCGAAACCGCTCGCTCTCGTGAACACGCCGCCGCTTCCGTAGGAGTTATATCCGAAAGTGATGAAGCGTTCGGGACGCCTGCCGTTTATCCTCGAAGCAATCGCGCCGTCGGGCAGATTGACGGGTTCTGGGTGCGCGTCGAAAACTTCGAATCCCGTGCGCAGAAGAGCTTGCAGAAAGCGCAGCTTGACTGCGGTCGTGAATTCGTTTGCGTATATGCTTCGGTTTATGTACGGCATAACGGGCGAGCGGCAGGGCGGAATACCGTATTCGTCGTTTGCGGCAATCGTGAAATCGGCGGCGTTGTTTGCCATTAAACAGTCTCCTTCGAAAAAATCGACGTCAAACGGTTGCTTTGACGCTTTTGTATATTGTATAATAAAACAGTAAATTTTATGACGGCGCAGGCGGTAAACGCGCCGAAAAAGGAGAATGAATTTTATGATAGTACAACCCAAGGTCAGAGGCTTTATATGCACGACGGCGCATCCGAAAGGACTTTTGAAAGCTGTGGACGAAGATATAGCGTTCGTCAAAGAAAAGGGCAAAATCGACGCGGGCAAAAACGTTCTCGTCATAGGCGCGTCGATGGGCTACGGACTTTCCGCAAGAATAGCCGCGGCTTTCGGCGGCGGCGCGGCGACGCTCGGCGTAATTTTCGACCGCCCCGCGGCGGGAATAAGAACGGCTTCCGCAGGTTGGTATAACACCGCCGCTTTTCATCAAAGAGCGCACGAGGCGGGACTTTATGCAAAGACCGTCAACGGCGACGCGTTTTCGGAGGAAGTCAAAGATAAGGTCGTGGAGATTTTGAAGCGCGACAATATGACGTTGGACTGCGTCGTGTATTCCGTCGCCGCACCCAGAAGAACGCTGAAAGACGGCACGCAGGTAAGCTCGGTTTTGAAGACGACGGACAAGCCGTATACAGAAAAGACCATCGATTTGAGAACGCGCGAGATAACGACGGCGACGATAGAACCCGCCACCGACACGGAGGTTGAAAACACAATCAAGGTTATGGGCGGCGAAGATTGGCAGGAGTGGATTCTCCGCCTGAAAAAAGAAGGACTGCTCAAAAGCGACGCCGTCACCGTGGCGTTTTCGTATATCGGACCGTCGCTTACGCACGCCATTTACAAGGACGGTTCCATAGGACAGGCGAAAAAAGATTTGAATGCGAAAGCCGAGGCTATGAGACGGCTGGGACTGCGCGCGTTCGTGTCCGTGAATAAAGCGCTCGTCACGCAGTCCAGCTCCGCCATACCCGTCGTGCCGCTGTACATATCGCTGTTGTATAAGGTTATGAAACGGCGCAATACGCACGAAACGACGATAGGTCAAATGCAAAGACTGTTCGGTTCGAAGCGTTTGCTGAAAGGCGCGGTGACCGACGAAAACGAGTTCATCCGCCTCGACGATTTGGAAATGGACGAGCCGACGCAAACGGAAATCGCCAAGCTGTGGAAACAAGTCGGCGAGACCCCGTTGGAAGAAATCGCCGATTTGAAGGGCTATGACGATGAGTTTTTGAGACTGTTCGGCTTCGGACTTGACGGCGTGGACTACGGCGAGGACGTGCCGACCGAAATAGGAATAGACGGATTGGAGAGCTGATTTTATGTCGGAGAAGAAACGCAAATATGTGGATTGGGGCAAAACAGCGAAAAATCTGAAATTGCTGCGTTGCGACAATATGAATCTGCGGCGGTTCGTGTGCAGAAAACTCAACTACGACAAGAACGAGTGCGACGGCAACTGCGACGGCTGTAAGTTCGATATGGACGAGAGCATAAGCCAGATAGAGTTGGCGAAAGCGTTCGACGTGTCGCCGAGTATGGTCGTGAATTGGGAAAACGGCAAGAGCAAGCCGTCCGTCGAAGATTTGCTTTTTTACGCCGACGTCTGCGAAATAACTCTGGAAGAAGTGCTTGTGACGAGAAAATAAAGGTTTGTATTATTCGGAGAAAGGAACTTGTAAATTTTGCAAGTTCCTTTTCTTTTCTGCCGAAAACGGGTAAAAGCCGAAGAGACGTGTTCTTGCCCGTAAAGCCGTTGTTTGGTATAATTTCCCTACAAAGACGAAGGAGGTAAGAGGTAATGTTTATAACAGACGAAACGGTTTTGTCCGAGTTCTTTACATACGAGTGCATAGCTGGCTCGTTGATTAAAGACGACAAATATCTTTTCGACAGGCTGTGCGGAATTTTTCTGCTGCCGAAAACCGAGAGGGAGAAGCTTTATGCGCTGACGTGCCGTCCCGCCGTCCGAACCGTCGAATCGAAGAACGACTATATGCGCTATCTTCGCACGAGAAAATATGCGCAAATGGTCGGAATCGAAGACGACGTAACGGAGCAGGAGCACGCCGCAATCACGGTCAAGGGCGCGGCGCTGACGGCGGCTTTCGACCTCGGATTGTGCAAGAGCGTCAAAACCACGGAAAACGCGGTGTATCGCCTGATTGACGAGTGCGCTCTTTCGGGTTCGCTGATTGCTCTGCGCTTAATCGGCTTTTTGCAATGCGAGGGTCTTTTTACGGAAAAGGACTTGAAAGCCGGACTGCGCAATATTTCGAAGGCGGCGCGCTGGAATTGCGCGGAAGCCGCGCTTATGTCGCTGTATTACGACAAAGCCGAAAGACAAAAAACAATGGAAAGCTTTTCCGAGTTCGCCCGCGGCACCGCATTCGAAGCCGTCGTCAAACAGGCGGCAAACAAATACGGCGTCGCGGCGGCGGAAACGTCGGAGGAGAGCAAATTGCTGAAAAAGGCTTTCGGCACGGGTATACTCAATCCCGATACTTATTCGGCGCAGCACGCCAAAATAATTTTCGGAAAAACCATACCGCTTCGGGACAAGGAAAGACTGCTGCTTTCCTCAAACAGGGATTTGTTCTGCGAAACCGTCGATTTGCCGCTGAAAATGACGTTCCGTCCGATAACGTTCGACAAGAAGGTTTTCGACGGAAAATTTTCGGAAAGGGAAGACGAATGCGATGCGGTGCTGCGCGCGGCGGAAAACTTCGATTTGCGCGCTTTGCAGTCCTATCGTCCGCTCTGCGTCTGCTCCGACTCCGATTATGTTCTCGATATGTATATGCAAGCCGTAAAATCGGCGCTGCGCGATTGCCGCGTCGAGAGAATAGACGTCGCCGACCTGTGCGAATACGACTTCGAGCCCACGGGCAGCAACGTGTTCGTCAGAAGCTGCGACGAGGATAAAAACAACGCCTGCTTTTTGGTGTTCGAAGGCGACTGCGACGAGAGAACGACGGAACACGTCATAAACTTTTTGCAGAGCGGAAAGCGCGCGAAGACGAGGTTGGTGCGACCGAAAACCGTTCTCGATTTGAGCGCCGTGCTGCCGATTTGCTTTTGCGATTCAAAGAACGTTAAAAATCTGAAAAAGTATTGCGACACGGTAGAGCTGTCCGCGCCGTCCGCTCGGGAAAAATACGCCGCGGCAAACGACTTGCTCGCAGTCAAAAGCGCGCTATACGGCGTGGGCGTAATAACGTTGGACGACAGCGGAAAAAACAGTCTGGCAAGCGTGGAAATGGACGCTGTGGAGAGAGTTTTGGACAGAGCGGTGAGGGTGAACGGCAAAAAGGGCAAACCTCTGGTGCTGACGGAAAAACTGCTTCGCCGCCATATAGAGGATACGAAAGACGGAAGAATACGCTGCGGCTTCGGAGGTGAAAATCAATGATAAACAAAAAACTTTTGCAAGGCTACGAAAATACCGAGCTGGTCAGCTACGACGACCTGCGCGACTTGCCCAATACCGTGCTTTACGACGATTTGCCGAATCTGTGCCCCGCGGGAGTATTGAAGTGCAACAGATATGTGGACGGCAAGCTCGTGCAGACTTATACCGAACAGGAAAGCCACGTCGCGTGCATAGCCGCCACCCGTCTCGGAAAAACGACTTCATACGTGATGCCGCTGATTGTGTCTTTCGCTCGGCAGAAGGTGAAGCGCAATATGATAATTTCCGACCCGAAGGGCGAGCTGTACCGCAGGACGGCGGCGACGCTGAAAGAACAGGGATATAAGGTCAAACTTCTGAACTTCCGCGACTATAATCACAGCGAGTGCTGGAATATGCTGACGCCGATTTACCGTCGGTATCGCAAAGCCGTGTCCGTCGCGGACGAGGTGAAGCTTGTCGAAACCGAAGACGGTTCGAGATACGAGTTTTGCGGCAAGATTTACGACTCGCAGCCGGAATTGGACGAAGCCGTGGACAGGGCGCAGTCTATGCTGCTCGACGAGGTCGGCAACGATATAGACAATATCGCGCAGATGTTCGTGCATACGCAGAAGAAGGACGACCCGTATTGGGAAGACAGCGCGCGCGATTTGCTTAAAGCCTTCCTTTGGGCAATGCTGGAAGACAGCGACGCAAAACAAAATCCGATAACCGAAGATACGTTCTCGTTCAACAGCATTCTTTCGGTGATGGCGACGTTTGCCGACAGGGACGATGCCTGGTATGACGACGGCGGATACTTCACGGACCGCGGAACGGATTCGCGCGCCTACGTTCTGGCGAAAAACACGCTGATAGAAAACGGCAAGCCGACGCGAAAATGCATACTCGCGGCGCTGAATACCAAGCTTGCCGTGTTCCGAGACTGTGCTATGCGACTCATAACAAGCTGCAATTCGTTCGAGATAACCGAACTTTCCGACGGACCGATTGCCGTATTCGTGAACTACCGCGACGAACTCAAAGTGCATTACGAAGTCATAAGTTTGTTTATTCAGGATGCCTATCGCTATCTCATAGAGTGCGCGGACAAAGAAGACGACGGCAAACTGCGTGTTCCGACGTATTTCGTTCTCGACGAGTTCGGCAACTTCCCGCCGCTGCACGATTTCGAAACCACGATTTCCGCCTGCGCCGGCAGAGGCATATTTTTCGTGCTAATCATTCAATCGTATGCGCAGTTGAACAGTGTCTACGGCGGCGATGTCGCGGAAATCATTCGGGACAATCTGAACGTACACATATTTTTCGGAAGCAACAATCCGGATACTCTGGAAGCGTTTTCCGCCGAATGCGGAAAGTATACGAGAATATCGCCGCTGTCCGCGCTGAACGGAACGGACTCGGAAATCACGGAGTATATGATAGAGACCATACCGCTCTTGCCCAAAAGCAGACTTTCGCATTTCAAAGAGGGCGAGTGCATAGTCACGGAAGCCAACTGCGGATATGTTATGTTTTCCCGCTTGGAACGCTTCTATAGGTGTCCGGAGTTAGACTCGCTTCCGCTTTCGAGCGTCAAAGAATATGTCTGCCCCGTCAATCCGTTCGACAAAAAGTATTGCTATAAATATAAGAAAAAGACAAGAAATCTGTTTGATTAGGAGGAAAGATTGTGAAAATCGAAAATTTGGAAAGTTATGCGGAACAAAAGGGATATGTGAGCGTTCCTATGATTCAAAAGACGTTCGGCTTGAACTATCGTAACGCGCGCGCCGCTATGTCGCATCTGGAAAAGCAAGGTCTTGTCGTATACGATTCGGGATTGATGTACCGTCACGTATTCGTCGGAATGACGGAGGACGAAATAGCGGCACGGCGGATGCTTCGTGAAAAAAGAAGCAGATATAATCTGTAAAAAACTCGGTTTTCGCAGAAAACCACCGTGCGCGGCAAAATGTCTCGCTTCAAAAGCGCTTGCTTTTGCCGCGTATCGGTGTTATAATATCCGAAAGACCTTTAAAACGGAGAATGGCAATGTTTGTAGAAACCAAACGTTCCGTCGGAAAAAATTACCTCTATACACAGATTGACAAAAACTTGAATTTCGTCGGACATATTCACAACAGTTTCGAGTTCATAACAGTGACGGAGGGGACTTTGGACTGTATGGTGTACGAAAAGCGTTATACGCTCGAAGTCGGCAAGGGTATGTTGATAATGCCCAACCACGTCCACCGCTACGAGTCCAAAAACTCCAAAAGTTTTTTGTGCGTATTTTCTCCCGACTACGTCATAGATTTCTACAACGACACCAAATCGTCGGGCTTCGTCAGTTCGTTTTTCGATTATACGGATTGCGGCGAAATCGATTTGCTTCAAAACGGCAAGGCAAACAAATATCTCGTCCGCTCCGCATTATATCGAATCTGCGCTTCTTCGTTCAAGCACCTGTCGAGAGGTGCGTGGGGGGGGGATGCAGGCAATGCCGCGGAGTTGGAAGTCAAGCTGATAGACTATATCCGTTTGAATTACGACAAGGGCACCAGCCTGAAACAGATGGCGGCGGATTTGGGATATAACTATTCATATCTTTCCGACGTGTTCAACAGGGTTTTCGGCTGCGGCTTTTCCAAGTTCGTAAATCGCCTGAAAGTCGAGGACGCCGCCGAACTATTGCGTACTACGGATTACAGTATCGCGCGAATAAGTTCTTATTGCGGTTTCAATAACATAAAGACGCTGAACTTGCAGTTCAGGGATATATACGGCACGACGCCGACGGAGTTTCGCAGGCGCGCGACGGCTAAAAAAGAAGACGAATAAAGTCGAACGCAAAAATAAAAAAGACGCGAAAACAGTTTCGCGTCTTTTTGCGTGCGAAAAAATATTAAAAATGCGGACTTGCTAAACTTTTGGACAAAACAGACAAAATTTTGGGGTGTTTATCCAAACTTTTGTATTGAATGCCGGTTGTATATAGGTTACTATGATTATGGTAGTGTTAAAGGCTACACGGAATAATCAGGAGGTTAATGCAATGAAAAACAGCAAGTTATGGCTTGGATTGTCCGGCGTGGGCGTATTTCTTTTTACGCTCATTCTGTCGCTGACCATTCTCGCCAATACTTACGCGATGCTCGTCAACGACGCTCTCGGCTTGTCGACGGGAGGACTGGTGTTGCAGGGCAGCGCATACGGTATGAATGACGAGGGGTATTGGAAACTCATAAAAGATTCCTATGACTACTGCGTCGACGAATTGGAGGAGGGCGCCGTTCTTTTGAAGAACGACGGCGCGCTGCCGCTTGAAACAAGCGAGCGCAACGTTACGCTCTTCGGAAACAACAGTGCTCACACGATTTACCGCAGCGGCGCAGGCGGACCCACGCCCAACGACGAGCTGGTAATCGACACGGGAAGAGCTTTCACGGAAGGCGGCTTCAATATCAATAAGAAACTGTATGACGCTTATGCGAAAAACAGTTACAAAGTCAGCCTCACCAGCCGCGGCGAATCTCCCGCAAATTTCTATACCGACGCGCTCAAAGCTACGTTCGACGAGTATAACGACGCCGCGATAGTGACGTTTGCCCGTTACGGCACGGAGAACACCGACCCCACGAGAATGGTGGACGGCAGACCTTATCTTGCTTTGGGACCCAACGAAGAAGTATTGTTGAAAATGATAAACGACTCCGGCAAGTTCGATAAGATTATCGTACTTTTGAACGGCGTGCTTCCTATGGAACTCGATTTCCTCGACAAGTACAACGTAAACGCCTGCCTGTGGTACGGCAACCCCGGTTACTACGGATTGCCCGGCGCAGTCAACATCTTGAAGGGCGACGCAAACCCGTCCGGTCACACGGTGGAAACGTTTGCGAACAACACGCTCAACTCTCCCGCAATGAGAAACTTCGGCGATTACACCTATCAATTCGACGGCAACCCCGTCGACAGAACCTTCGGTACGAAGTATGTTGTGTATAAAGAAGGCATTTATGTGGGATACAAATATTACGAGACCCGCTACGAAGATTGCATTCTCGGCGCGGGCAATGCAAAATCGACGGAAGGCGCAATCGACGGCGCGACGGAATGGAACTATTCGAAAGAGGTTTCCTATCCGTTCGGTTTCGGTTTGTCCTATTCCACGTTTACGCAGAAACTCGACAGCGTGACTTACGATGCGGCGAAAGACGAGTTCACGGCGAAAGTAACAGTCAAGAACACGAACAACAAGAAGGGAAAGGAAGTAGTGCAGCTCTACGTACAGACCCCTTACACCGATTACGACAAAAAACACGGCGTGGAGAAAGCCGCTATTCAGCTTGTCGGATACACGAAAGTGGATGTCGACGCAAATGCGACCGTCACTGCGGAAATCAAGTTTGACCGCTATCTTATGGCGTCTTACGATATAACCGCAAACGACAATGCCGGCGGATACATTTTGGACGCGGGTAAATATTACTTCGCAATCGGCAACGGCGCGCACGAAGCTTTGAACAACGTGCTTGCCAAGAAGGGCGCGACGGGAATGTACGACCATAACGGCGAAGCCGTAAGCGGCGACGTCGCCTGCGTGGCGGAATACGACCCGAACCTTTCGGCGACGGATACGAACAGCTATAAAAAATCGCCTTACGACAAGGAAGTAACGGTAGGCAATCGGTTTGCCGACGCCGACCTCAACTATTGGGCGGACGAAGACCAGAAGATAACCTATCTTACGAGAAAAGATTGGGAAGGCACGTTCCCGACGACGGTTACCACGCTTCACGCAAACGAGAGAATCGTCAAGGGTCTGCGTATGGACAGATACAAGAAACCCGAGGGCGCACCCGGCGTCAAAGCCAACAAGGGTAAGACTCACGACGTATTCTTGGACGAACCCATCGACTTCATCGATATGAAAGACGTTCCTTACGACGACCCGAAGTGGGATACGTTCATCTCCCAGATGAGCATTTCCGACCTCTGCATATCCATCTCCGATTCCAGAGGTATTGCGGCTGTCGCATCGGTCAACAAACCGATGAACTCCATTTCGGAAGGACCGGAAGGCTTGCTCGGAAAATTCAAGTTCGGCGACAAGCGCGCTTGCACGGGCTTTGCGACGCTGCCTACGGTAACGGCTACTTGGGACCACGCTATGCAGGCCAAGTTCGGCGAACTGTACGGCGAAGAAGCTCTGTTCGCGGGCGTGGCAATGGTCAACGCTCCCGGCTGTAACATCATCAGAACGCCTTACGGCAGCCGTGCTTCGGAATATCTGTCCGAGGACGCAATCCTGTCGTACTATTCGGTTTCGAATATAATCAAGGCTATGAGAAGCAAGGGACTTATCTGCAACGTCAAGCACTGCGCTTTGAACAACCAGGAAACCAACCGTCAGGGTGTTTCGACGTTCGCAAACGAACAGTCCATAAGAGAAATCTATCTCAAACCGTTCGAGGGCGCACTGACGCGCGGTACCGGTCTCGGAATTATGACCTCGTACAACAGAATCGGTTTGGAATATGCGGCAACCCATAAGGTTCTTATGCAGGACGTTATGCGCGGCGAGTGGGCGTACGAAGGTTCGATAATCGACGACGCTTTGGTCGCAAGCACGTATTACAGCGTCGGCGCCGATATGCTTACGGCAGGCACGAACATCTTCTGTCTCGACGGACAGCGCGGTAATCAGATTAAAGACCTTATAAATAGAACGGACGACGGCAACTTGCTCAAAGAGTTGCAGGAAGCAAACAAGAGAATCTTCTACACGCTGCTTCGTTCGTCTATGGGCGGCTCGATAACCGAAGACACCGTGGTAACGGGCGGTCTTATGTGGTGGCAGTCGCTGCTTGTGGCAATAAACGTTATAATCGGTGTGGCTGCCGCAGGTGCGGTTGCGATGTACGTCGTGACGGGTTATATCAAGAAAGATACCGCAAAGGAGGCAAACTGATATGAACGTAAAGGAACTCATAAAGAATAAAGGACTCGGCTATTGGCTGTCCTGCGGCGCGGCGCTTTTGGCGCTCGTCACCGCGATAATAGTGTTTGCGACGTCGGGAACGGCGCTGCCGAATACGGCAAGCAACGGTTGGGTAATAGGACTCGTGCTCTTAATCGGAGTCGCGGTGCAGGTTGTCGTAACATTCCTGCCTCTGCGCTTCGCGTCGGTCATAAGCGTACTCTGTTACACATTGGCTTTCGGCGTGGTGGCAAATAAGATACCCACCGCCGTAGCCGACTACTTCAACAAAGTGGCTTACACGGGCGGCAGCTTTGAAATGTGTATGTTCTATGCCGTGGCTGTGTTTGCGGTGGCGTTAATCGCTCTTGTGTCGTGCTTCTTTGCACAGACGAAGGACGGTAAAACGATTATATAATTAAAGGAGGAATGTATGAAGAAGAAATTGTCAATTATAGGGCTTTCCTTGCTTTTGGCAGTGACTGCGGCTGTCGCGCTCTGTGCCTGCGGCGGAACTCCCGCCGAAACGACGAAAGAAATCGTTTACTCGGAAGCCACTAACCCGTATGCCGATTTCACTTGGCAGCAGTTCGGCAGCTTCGGCAACCTGACTTTAAACGAGGTCAGCTCCCCGATAGTGTACCAGTTCGAAGGTTCGTACAGCGAGGCTTATCAGGGAGACTATTCCCGCGAGTATATCTATCTCAACTGCTACGAAGACGGACTTTTGTACGGCACTTTGAGCGGACAGAATATCTACGGATATTGGACGAACCGCGACAGGAGAGACAGAGAGCAGTTCGTTCTGCACATTCTGCGTCACGGCAACTCCGAGTATAACAACGGAGACTACGATATGCTTGCCGAGAAAATCGCGGACGAAGGCGACTACTACGAGTACTCTTCCAGCTTTGTTTGGAACAGAGGCTGGGGTATCCGCAGCGTGCTGATATTCGGCTATCGCTACTCTCCCGTCAAGACCATAGAGGTCGATACGACGGAAGCCAAAACCGAATACATCTTGGGTGAAAATCTCAGCACGGAAGGCATAAAACTCACGATAACGAGAGAGAACGGCAAAAGCACGCAGCTCGACAACCTGACTTCTCTCAACGGCGTGCGCTTCCTCGGCTTCGACAACAACGTCGCGTCCGACGAAAGCAAAGTCACCGTCAGATACAGAGACAAAGTCACCACTTACAATGTCAAAGTAATCGCTCCCGAATACACGGGCAAGGGCAAGTATAACGACGAAGAAGTGGACGTGAAATTGAAAGTCACGTCGGCTTCGGAGTGCGAAGTCACGTTCGGCGAGTACACCACGAAGTGTAAGTATGTCAGCAGAGTCGTTGTAGGCAATAACGTAAGCGAGCTGGTCGCTCCCACCGAGGACGACGGTTTCGCGCTCGACGTAACCGAAGAGGTTTGGGCAGGTTTGCACAAGAGCTTTGTTTTGGACAAAGAAAATTTCTCGCTCAATCCTTTCTATGTGAAAGTCTACGAGATTCCGACCTATAAGGACGGCGTTCCGAACGACCGCGCAACATTCGAGCCCGTTAAGAGCAATGTGCCGGGCGGCAATACCGAACAGCGTTTCCTGTACGTCGACGAAGAGAAGGGCGAATGCCAGCTTACGTATAAGTATTGGAATGGAGGCAGCACCGACACCTTCACGATGAAGTACAGAATGGAAGGCAACAAGATAATCTTCACGGAGCTTGTTTCTTCGCAGAACGGCGGCAGCGGAGTTCGTTTCAACGACTTGTACAAAGAGTTCATTCTCGAACCGGACGGAGAAGCATACGGCGCACATCTCGAAAAGACTTGGGAATAATCTCTCGGTCATAACAATTTGATACAATAAGACAGAGCAAGGAGCGACATCACGGTGCCGCTCCTTTATCGTTGTCTCCATTTGCGGCTTGTCGCTTGACATTGCTTTCGGTATGTGATATACTCTAAAATGTACAAATATCTTTTACGGGAGAGCTTATGGAAAAAAAGACCTCGACGAAAAGTACCCGCCCCGCGGCGAAACGGCGCGCCCCCCGTCTTGTGACGAAGGACACGAACGACAGCGGAGTCAAGAACACGGTTGTGGACCCGTTGTCCGTCATAGAGACCGCGCCGCCGGTAATCGATGCGGGCGTATTCGACGACGAGAAATACGAGGACATACCCGAAACCGTTTCGGCTATATCCAAGTCTGTGACGATTGACGGCAGCTTTCTTTCGCGCGAGCGCACGAAAAAGAGCCGCACTATGAAGACGGGTCGCAAAAAAGTGCTGGCGTCCGACATTGCCGATGCGGAGAGATTCGACACGAAAGCGGAAAAGGGTCTTTCGGCGCAGCAGGTGGAAAAGAGAAATGCGGACGGTTTGGTAAACGTGCCGCCCAAACAGAACGGCAAGACGTATCGCAGCATATTCTTTTCCAATATTTTCACGTTCTTCAACCTTTTGACGTTCACCGTCGCCGCCGCTCTGATTTCGGTCGGCGCAGGTTTTTCCAACCTGTTTTTCCTCATAATAATCACGCTGAATATAGTGATAGGCATAATACAGGAAATACGCTCGAAGGTGACCGTCGACAAGTTGAGCATTATGAACGCTCCCAGCGCGCTGGTCGTGCGCGACGGCGAAAGACAGGCGGTGCCCGTCGGGGAAGTAGTGCTGGACGACATTGTCTATCTCGAAACGGGCAAACAGATTCCCGCCGACGCAATCGTCGTGAAAGGCGAGTGCGAGGTCAACGAAGCAATGCTGACGGGCGAGTCCGTGCCAATGAAAAAGACGACGGGCAGCGAGGTGTACGCAGGCAGCTTCGTGAGCGGCGGCGCGTGCTATGCGAGGGTGGATAAGATAGGCGGCGCGTGCTATGTGCAGACGCTGACTTCGTATGCGAAGAAATACAAAAAACCCAAGAGCGAGCTTTTCCGCTCGATTAAAGCCATCATATACGCAATATCGTTCTTCATCGTTCCGATAACGGCGATAATGCTGGTCCGCGCGCTGATGAACAACGGCGGCGGCTGGGAAGGCTGGGTGGCGGCGGTTCCGAACATAGCGGGTATGGTCATAGGTATGATTCCGGCGGGTATGTTCCTTCTGACGTCGATTGCGCTTGCTATGAGCGTCATAAGATTGGCAAAACAGAAGACCCTGGTTCAGGACTTGTACTGCATAGAGATGTTGGCGCGCGTGGACGTGCTTTGCCTCGACAAGACGGGCACGATAACCGACGGCAGTATGCAGGTGCACGACGTCATAGAACTCAAAGGCGGCTCCGGCGACTGTACGGTTGCCGAGGCGATAGGCTCGATGCTGACCGCGACCGAGGACAATAACCAGACGGCAATGGCGCTGGCAAACAAGTTCGGATATTCGCAGGCGCTTAAACCCACGAAAATAATTCCGTTTTCGTCGCAGAGAAAGCTGTCCGCAGTGTCTTTCGAGGGCGTCGGAACGTATATGCTCGGCGCGCCGGAATTCGTGCTCAAAGACGTCGGAAGCAGAATAGAAAAGATAGTCAACGAAAATGCGTCCAACGGTTACAGAGTTTTGGTGTTGGCGCATTCTCCCGCGGAGATTGTCGGCGAGAAATTGCCTGCCGTCAGACGTCCCGTCTGTCTCATAGTCATAGAAGACCATATAAGAGAGGACGCCGTGAACACGATTCGTTGGTTCAAAGACAATGACGTGGCTGTCAAGGTCATAAGCGGCGACAATCCGATAACCGTTTCCGAAGTCGCCAAAAGAGTGGGCATAGAGAATGCCGAACTGTATATTTCGCTGGAAGGGCTGTCCAATCAGGAAGTCATCGAAGCGGCGAACAAATACACGGTTTTCGGCAGAGTCACCCCCGAACAGAAGAGTATCTTGGTAAAGGCGATAAAGGCGGGCGGTCACACCGTCGCAATGACGGGCGACGGCGTAAACGACATTCTCGCAATGCGCGAGTCCGATTGCGCCGTGGCAATGGCGTCGGGCGCGGAAGCCGCGCAAAAGGTCAGCCACTTGGTGCTGTTGGACAATAACTTCTCGTCTATGCCCAGCGTCGTTCAAGAGGGCAGACGCGTCATAAACAATATCCAAAAGTCCAGCTCGCTGTTTCTGATGAAGACGTTTATGTCGATAGCTTTGTCGATTATATATCTCATTCTGTCGTTCACGAGCGGTCTCGATTACCCGTTGCAGCCGAAGAACCTTATGCTCTTGGAAGTGTTCGTCATCGGTATTCCGTCGTTCTTCCTGGCAATGCAGACGAATAAGAGCCGTATACGCGGCAAGTTCATCACAAACGTCATATCGCGCTGTCTGCCCGGCGGATTGGCGCTCGTCGTGACGGTGATGAGTATGGTGCTTTTCAAACAGTTCGTGCCGCAGGTTGCAATGACGGGTGAAGGCGGCGAAGCCGTGCTTGTGGCGATAACGCAGGAACACGTCGTTTCGATGATGGTAATAGGCTTGACAATGACGGGTTGGATGGTGCTGTGCAAATTGTGCGAGCCGTTCGACGCATACAGAATAGTGGTTGTCGTGGGAAGCATAATATTGATTGTGGTGGCGTTGGTTGTGCTGCCGTCTATGTTCGGACTTTCTTCGCTTCCGCTCACCTGTCTGCTGTTTGTTTTCACCGTGGTTCTGGCGTCGTACTTCGTCGTGACGATTGTAATGAACATAATAAACAAGGCGGGCTTGCTGACGCTGACGCAGGACTCCGCGGAAAAGAGAAAGACGGCGGTCGAGAGCAAACAGCGGTCGTGAGAGAGGTGGAAATTTAAATGAAAAAAACCGTACCCATAAACGACGGCTGGCTGTTTGCCGAGGGCTTTACGAGAAGATGTCTGGAACCCGATTACGAGTTTGCGGACTTCTTTCCCGTGTCTTTGCCGCACAATGCGAAACGTCGCGAGGACGGCTATTTCGACAGAACGGAGTCGGCGGTATATACTTATGCGTATCTGCTCTCCTTGGACGAAAAGTATAACGGCAGCAGGTTGGAGCTTGTCTTCGACGGAGTGTCGTCGTATGCCGAAGTGTATATAAACGGTACGTTCGTGACTTCGCACAAGGGCGACACGCCCTTCACGGTGGATGCCACCGCGCCGCTGAAAGCGGGTTTTCAGAATATGATTGTCGTCAAAGTGGACTCGCGTTTGAAGAAAGACGCGCCGCTGACGACGGGGCTCGGACCCGTGCCGTCTTACGGCGGAATCCACAGACGCGTGTGGCTGAACGTGTCCGACGGCGTGGAAATTTCCGACGTTTTCATAAAGACGGGCGCCGTTTCGGACGGGGCTTGCGAGATTGAAGCTTTCGTCACGCTCGGCGATTTTTATCCCGAAACACAGCTCTGTTTAAGCATAGAAGACGACGCGGGCAGGGAAGTGGGGAGTTTGCCTGCCAAAGCGGTTTTGAGCCGAGAAGTGGCTTTGAAAGGCGTCGTGCGCGGCATAAAGGCGTGGAGCGTGGACAGCCCCTCGGTCTATAAAGCCGTCGCAACTCTCAAATACGAAGAAACGATTATGGACTTTCACACCGTTTCTTTCGGGTTCAGAACAGTGGCTTTCAAGCGCGACGGGTTCTATCTCAACGGCGAAAAAATCAAACTCATAGGATTGAACAGAATAGACAGTTTTCCGCTCGTGGGCAGGGCGGCGACGGAGGCTTTGCAGCGCTATGACGCGCGCAGGATAAAGCAGCTCGGTTGCAACGTCGTTCGCACGCACGGGCTTGCCGAAAAGAGTTTTGTCGACGAGTGCGACAGGATAGGTCTGCTTGTCGTTTCGGGCATTTCCGGCGACGGGTATATAGGCGGTTCGGCGTGGAAAGAAGCGCTTGTGCGCACGGTGGAGGACACCGTCAAAAGAGACAGAAACAGTCCGTCCGTCATAGCCTGGGGCGTGCGAGTAAACAACTCTCCCGACTGCGACGAACTGTATTTCAAGACGAGCAAGGCGGCAAGAGACAACGACCCGACGCGCCCCGCTCTCGGCACGCGCAACTTTATGGGCAGCAGACTTTACGAGGACGTCTTCGCGTACAACGATTATAACGACGGCAAAGGATTGTCGAGTCTGAAAAAAACCTGTCGTCTTTTCGTTCCGTACTTCGTGGCGGAACATACGGGCAGAGCTTTTCCGACAAAGCGATTCGATACGGAATACCGCCGCAACGAACAGGCGCAAAGACACTTGCGCGCGATAAACGACACTTTCAAAATGAAGACGGTGTGCGGTTGTGCGGGAATGGCTTTCGCGGACTTTTTGTCGGTTTACGGAAGCGAGAACAACGTCGCGTATTACGGCGTTACGGACGGTTGGCGCATAGACAAGACGGCGGCATACGCATATAAGACGTTGGCGGAAGAAAAGTTCTTGCAGCCGTCGTCCACGCTGTCGAGCGACGAGTTCGGCGGAACGCTGTCTTTTTACACGAATTGCGACAGCGTCAAACTTTACCGCGACGACGCGCTCGTCGGAGAATATTTCCCGAACGGAAAGAAGTATAAATATCTGCCGCATCCGCCGATAGAAGCGGACGACTTGATTGGCGGCTTGCCCGAAGAGAAAGAGGGTATGAACGCGAAACAGGCGAAACTGTTTAAGTATATCGTCAAAAAGGTAAAAAAACACGGCGGAATATTCAATCTGTCCGCACCGCTGAAAATAGCGGCTTTCGTTTTGAGAAAGATGCTGAAACTGACGAATGCGGCGTTTACCAAACTCGTACACAAATATGCGTATGCGCCCAGCGTGTTCAGGGCGGAGGGAATTGCCGACGGCAAAGTTGCGGCGGAAAGATACGTAACGCCGCCCGACAACGAAAAGAGATTGCGCCTGACTGTGTCCGACGCCGTGTTGCGTCCGGGTTCGAGCTACGAAACCGCGCTCGTGACCGTTCAAAGCACGGATTCGGCGGGCAATGTGTTGAGCTACGATTTTTCTCCCGTGAAAATATCGGTGGAAGGCGAGTTGCGGCTGGTCGGCGAAAGCACGATTTCGCTGAAAGGCGGCGCAACGGGATTTTTGGTGACGACAACGCCGTACGACGGAAGCGCGCGCATAAGCGTGGAGTCCGCATACGGCACGGAAGTTTTGGATTTGGAGGTGGCTCGTGAACGAGTGGAGGAACTTTAAAGAAGGCGATTGGACGAAACAAATCGACGTACGGAATTTCATTCAGACAAACTATACGCCGTACGAGGGCGATGAGTCCTTTTTGGCGGATGCCACGGACAGGACGAAAGGTCTGAACGCGAAGATTGAGGAGCTGTTCAGACAGGAGCGGGAAAAGGGCGGAGTGCTCGACGTGGATACGGAGAGAGTCAGCTCTCTCTTGTCGTACGAACCCGGTTACGTGGACAGGGAAAACGAAATCATTTTCGGCTTGCAGACCGACAAACCGCTGAAAAGAACGGTCAATCCGTTCGGCGGAATGAGAATGGCGAAACAGGCTTGCGAGGCATACGGCTACACCGTGGGCGAAAGAATAAAGGCAAACTTCGAGTATAAAACGACGCACAACGACGGCGTGTTCAGGGTGTACACCGACGAAATGCGCGCCCTGCGCAAATACGGAATACTCACGGGTCTGCCCGACGCATACGGCAGAGGCAGAATAATCGGCGATTACCGCAGGGTCGCGCTGTACGGCACGGACAAGCTAATCGAAGAGAAGAAAAAGGATTTTTCGGAGCTTGCTGCCGGCGATATGACGGAAGACGTAATTCGTCTGCGCGAAGACGTTTTCAGACAGATAGACTTCCTCGGCAAGCTCGCCCAAATGGCGGCGGCATACGGCGACGACATAACCAAACCCGCAAAGAACGCGCGCGAGGCGGCGCAGTGGGTGTACTACGGCTATCTCGGCGCGATTAAGGAACAGAACGGTGCGGCGATGTCCATCGGCAGAACAAGCACGTTTATCGATATTTATATCGAAAGAGACTTGAAAGAGGGTGCGATAACCGAAAGCGATGCGCAGGAAATTATCGACCAGCTCGTAATGAAACTGCGGCTCGGAAAACAGTTGCGCACGCCCGAATACAACGAACTTTTTGCCGGCGACCCGACTTGGGTTACGGAATCCATCGGCGGAATCGGCGAGGACAAACGTCCGCTCGTAACAAAAAATTCGTTCAGAATACTTCATACGCTGTACACGTTGGGGACGTCTCCCGAACCCAACCTCACGGTGCTTTGGTCTAAAAATCTGCCCGAGAATTTCAAAAAATACTGCGCGAAAGTTTCCGTGGAAACTTCGTCCATACAGTACGAAAACGACGACGTTATGCGTCCGCTGTACGGCGACGATTACGGTATCGCCTGCTGCGTGTCGGCGATGAAGATAGGCAAACAAATGCAGTTCTTCGGTGCAAGATGCAATCTTGCGAAATTGCTGCTGCTTGCGATAAACGGCGGCAGAGACGAGGTCAGCGGCGTTCAGATAGGTCCGAAGTCGCAGCCTATGACGGGCAAACTCGACTACGACACCGTACTGAAAAGATATCTCGAATATATGCGTTGGCTGTCGCGCACGTATGTGAACACGATGAATATAATCCACTATATGCACGATAAGTACGCATATGAAAAGTTGCAAATGGCTTTGCACGATACGTATGTGGAACGCCTTATGGCTTTCGGTGCGGCGGGCATAAGCGTTGTCGCGGATTCGCTTTCGGCAATCAAATATGCGTCCGTAACGCCGATAACCGACGAGACGGGACTTGTCGTCGACTACAAGACGGAGGGCGAATATCCGAAGTACGGCAACGACGACGACAGAGCCGACTCCATCGCCGCGTTTGTGGTCAAAGAGTTCTCGCGTATGCTGAAAAAGACAAAGACGTACAGAGGCGCGAAACATACGCTCTCGCTTCTCACGATAACTTCGAACGTAGTATACGGCAAAAAGACGGGCGCGACTCCCTGCGGTAGAAAGGCGGGAGAACCGTTTGCACCGGGGGCAAACCCGCTTCACAACCGCGAACACAGCGGTGCACTGGCTTCGCTCTCTTCGGTGTCCAAACTCTCCTACAAGGCTTGCCGCGACGGCATATCCAATACGTTCGGTATGGTGCCGAATATGCTCGGAAATTCGATTTCGGACAGAAAGAACAATCTCGTTGCGATAATCGACGGCTACTTCAAAAAGGGCGGACATCACTTGAACGTCAACGTCTACGACAAAAGCGTGCTTTTGGACGCGCACGAACATCCCGAAAAATATCCGAATCTCACAATCAGGGTTTCGGGCTATGCCGTCCGCTTCGGCGTGTTGAGCAGAAAGCACCGCGAAGAGGTCTTGAAAAGGACGTTCTTCGAACAGGCGTAATTTTTGCGAAGGTCGGAAAAACAGTGAAAGAAGAAGTGTACGGATACGTCCATTCGTTCGAGCCGGTCGGAACTCACGACGGACCGGGACTGCGAACAGTGGTCTTTTTGTCGGGCTGTCCTATGCGCTGCAAATATTGCCACAACCCCGACGCGCTGGCGTTCGGAGGCGGCGAAAGAACAAGCGCGGAAAAAGTCGTCGAACGCTGTCTGAAAGACAGAGCGTTCACAAGCGGCGGCGGTGTCACGCTTTCGGGCGGAGAACCGCTTGCGCAGGGCGAGTTCGCAAAAGAGATTTTGCGCCTGCTGAAAAGAAAACGCGTGCATACCGCATTGGATACGGCAGGCAGCGTGTACGACGAGGAAGCGCTGACTTTGGCAAAGCTCGTCATACTCGATATAAAGCATACCGACAAAGACGAATTTCAAAAGCTGTGCGGTCACAAAATCGACAATACGCTGAAAACGTTGGAGTTTTTGAAACGGAAAAAGATACCGTTTTGGATAAGACAGGTAATCGTGCCGAACATAACCGACGATTCGAAAAATTTGAAAGAGCTGGCGAGACTTTCGCTCGGAGCGCAAAAAGTCGAGCTGTTGCCGTACCACACTATGGGCGTTCACAAATGGGAGAAGCTGAATATGCCGTACCCGTTGAGCGGAGTGAAAGCGGCGGACAAAGACCTTATGGAAAGGTGTAACGCGGAGTTGAAGGAGTACATAAATGAATTTGAAAGAGCTTAAAGATAAGTTCGAAAGCCTTTACGGCGCGGGCGAGGTTCGCTTTTTTTCGGCGGCGGGCAGGGTCAATCTAATCGGCGAACACATCGACTATTGCGGCGGCCCCGTGTTGCCCGCGGCGCTGAATCTGCGTTGCGTGGTGGCGGCGAGAAAGAGAACGGACAATATAGTGCGAATGGCGGCGACGACGATAGACCTGACCGCCGAATTGGATATAAACAAGCTGGATTCCTACCGCAACCTGCGTTGGGGAAGCTATCAGGCCGGCGTGGCGTTCGTGATGAAAGAAGCGGGGTTCGACATTGTCGGCTGCGATATGCTGGTGGACTGCACCGTGCCGTTCGGTTCGGGACTGTCCAGCTCGGCTGCGATAGAAGTCGCTACCGCTCTGTGTTTCTCCGCGTTCTCCGCGGAAAACGGCGGAAAGAAAGCCGCCAAAGAAGAGCTTGCCGTGCTGTCGCAAATGGCGGAAAATTCGTATTGCGGAGTGAATTGCGGCATTATGGACCAGTTCGCTTCGGCTTGCGGCAAAAAGGGCAATGCCATTCTTTTGAATTGCGCGACGTTGGAATACGAATATGCGCCAATGGATTTCGGCGATTGCGAACTTGTCGTGATAAACAGCAATAAGCCGCATTCGCTCGTCGATTCCAAGTACAACGAACGCAGAAAAGAGTGCGAAATCGCATTCGGACTTTTGAAAAAACGATTGCCGCACATAACCTGTCTTGCCGACGTGACGTCGGAAGAATTGGAAAAACAGGCAAACATTTTGAGCGGCAAGATATACGACAGGGCACTGCACGTCGTCACGGAGTGCGAGAGAGTCGTTCGCGCGGTCGAGGCGATGAAGAGCGGCGACATACGTCTTTTCGGCAGACTGTTGAACGAATCGCACCGCTCTTTGCGCGACAACTACGAGGTGACGGGCAAAGAACTCGACGCCCTGACGGAGGCGGCGCGTTCTTTCGACGGCTGTCTCGGCAGCCGGATGACGGGCGGCGGCTTCGGCGGCTGCACCGTTTCCGTGGTCGAAAAGGACAAAGTCAAAGACTTTGTGAGAAAGGTGTGCGCGGATTATAAAAAAGAAACGGGATACGACGCGGTTTGCTATGAAACGGTAATATCCGACGGCGCGTTTGAAATAACCGCCGTTTGAGCGGCGGCGCAAAATAAAAAATAAACGGCATTGTTTGCCTTAATAAGGAGTATTGAAATGAAACTCGACAAGGAAGAAATCAAAAAATTGCTGCCTCACAGAGACCCTATGCTGCTTGTGGAAACCGTGGAGCTAACCGACGACGGCGCGGCTGTCGGAACGTATAAGGTCAGAGGCGACGAATATTTCGTGCAGGGGCATTTCCCCGGCAATCCCATCGTTCCCGGCGTCATTCTCTGCGAGATGATGGCGCAGACGGCTTGCGTGATTTTCAAAGATAAGCCCGCTTGCCGCACATTGCTTACGGGTCTGAACAACGCGAAGTTCAAAAGACCCGTCGTTCCCGGCGAAACGATAACGACAAATGTGGTCGTGGAAAAGAGCAAAGGACCGTTCCACTTCTGCCGCGGTACGGCAAAGGTAAACGACGAGCTTTGCGCGTCCACGGAGTTCTCTTTTGCATTGCTTCCCGAAAGCGCGAAATAATTATGGCGTCTAAAAATCTGCTGTACGAGGAGTTCAACCGCTGTTACGACAGGGGCGTGGCGGCAAAGGACGAGGGCGACATACGTTCCGCCAGACGCGAGCTTTTGAAAGCCGCCGACGCATTGAACAAGATTGCCGCAATGTCCGACGGAGAACAGAAGAGGGCGCACTTGAAACGGGTGCGCACGCTTTTGGACGCCGTGGAAAGCTTGGGCGAGAGCGAGAAAAAATTGCAGAATACGGACGGCGAAACGGCTTTGAAATTCTCAGCACCGAACGTCGGCTTGACTTTCGACGATATAGTGGGACTTCAAGAAGCGAAAAAAGCCATACGCCGTATGCTGATAAATCCGCTGAAAAACCCCGAGGTCTACAAGCGCTACAAGCTCGAACCCGGCGGCTATATCCTTTTGGAAGGTCCGCCCGGCACGGGTAAAACGACATTTGCAAAGGCGGCGGCAAAAGAACTGTCCGTGCCGTTCGTCGTCGTGGACACGAATTCGCTCGTGGACAGCTACATAGGAAAAACAGGCAAGAATATCGACAAGATGTTCGAGTCGGCAAGAGAGGTCATAAGAAAGAACGCCTCTCCCGTCGTGCTGTTTTTGGACGAGTTCGACGCGATAGCCAAAAAACGCGGCGGCGAAAACAAGACCGCCGACGAAGCCGTTCCGACGCTGATTAGACAAATGGACGGTTTCGACACCGACAATAAGGGACTCATAATTCTCGCGTCCACAAACCTGAAAGAGAACATAGACTCCGCCGTGCTGTCGCGTTTCCGCAATAAGATACACATACCTCTGCCGACGCGGGAGGACAGAGAACGCCTGTTGGAACTGAAACTCAAAGGCAAGATTTCCGCCGCGGACTACAATAAGCTGGATTTGAAACGGGCGGCAAGCCTGACCGACGGCTTTTCCGGGCGCGACTTGAATTGGGTGTGCGAGGAAGTCAAAAATTTGCTTGCCGAGCGCGACGCGGGCTTTGCGGCGACAGCGGACATTTCGTCGGAACTTTTCAGACAGATAGAACAAAAACGTATCGAAAAGGCGTGATGCTTTTTCGGATAATAAAAACTTTCGAAGTCTGCGCATACTATCGGTATGCCGAACGAGTATGAGAAAAAACGCAATTTCGAAATAACGCCCGAGCCGAAAGCGTCGGGCAAGAAAGAAAGCGGCAGAATTTTTGCCGTGCAGCACCATATCGCAAGCCGCGACCATTTCGATTTGAGACTGTCGTACGGCGGCGAGCTTTTGAGTTGGGCGGTCCCGAAAGGACCGTCTTTCGCATATAACGTCAAAAGATTGGCGGTGCGAGTGGAAAATCATCCGCTCGATTATGCGGACTTCGAGGGCGTGATTCCGAAAGGTCAGTACGGCGGCGGCATCGTGCAGCTCTGGGATTTCGGGCAGTACGAAGAGTGCGAGAGCTTCGAAAAAGGACTGAAAGACGGAAGCCTGAAATTCCGCCTCTTCGGCAGTCGGTTGAAAGGCAAGTTCGCTCTCATACAAACGGACGGAAAAAATTGGCTGCTGATGAAGGAAAAGGACGGGTTTGCAAGCGATACTCTCGTTGCGGAAGACTTTTACACAAGCGTCAAAAGCGGCAGGAATATGCGCGAGATAGAATGCGGCGCGGATTTGACGGCGGCGACAAATCCGTTCGACGGCATATCTCCGCAACTTGCGGTCAAGGGCGAAACACTGCCCGAGGGCGCGGATTTTGCGTATGAAATAAAATACGACGGCTATCGCACGACGGCGTTTGCCGAAGCGGACAAGGTCAGACTTTTGAGCCGAAACGGCATCGATTGTACCGAACGCTTCAAGTCCGTCGCCGAAAAAGTGCGCCGCGCCGCCAACGGCCGCGCAATGGTTTTGGACGGAGAAACCGTTGCGGCGGACGAGAAAGGCAGACCGTCTTTCGACGCATTGCAAAGCGGCGGCACGGACAAAACTTCTCTGCGATACGTCGTGTTCGACCTGCTCGCATTGGACGGCAAAGACTTGCGCAGTCTTCCGCTTCGGGAACGCAGGCGGCGGCTGGACGACCTTTCGGTCACGAAATATCTTTCCGTCAGTGAGCAGACGGCGGCAAAAGACGGCGTAAAACTTTTGCTTGCGGCGCAGAAAATCGGTTTGGAAGGCATAGTGGCGAAGAACATTTTTTCGCCGTATACGGGCGGCAGGGGAAACGATTGGGTCAAAGTCAAGTGCAGAAAAAGCGACGAATTCATAGTTGCGGGCTACTTGACGGACGAGGATGCGCGTTTGAAAAGTTTGCTGCTTGCCGCATATAAAGACGGGAAGCTCACGTATGCGGGCAGGGTCGGAACGGGCTTTTCCGAGCGTCAAAGGGCGAGCTTACCGCAGGTCCTGGCAAAGGCAAAACGAGGCGACCCGCCTCAAAACGCGCCTGAAATCGGCAAAAAAGAAAAGGCGTTTTGGTTGCGTCCCGAGATTGTGGCAGAGGTGGAATATGCCGAAACGACTGCTTCGAACGTGTTGCGTCAACCGAGTTTCAAGGCTTTCAGAGACGACAAATCTTCGAGCGAAATAACGTTTGAACGGCAGAAAGAACCGCCGAAGAAAACCGAAGCGAAGCCGAAAGTCAAGCCCGTAAACAGGCGGAAAGTTGCGCAGGGAAAAACAGACGAGAAAACAGAAAACGGCGCGGAAAACGCAAATGACGGCGAAACAGAGCTATGCGGCGTGAAGATAAGCAGTCCGACGCGCATCGTGTTCAATGTTCCGAGGCTTATAACCAAACAAGAAGTCGCCGAATACTACGAGGCGGCGGCACAGCGTATGCTGCCGTTTCTGAAAGACCGCGCGCTGTCCGTGGTGCGTTGCTACGACGGTGTACGAAAGGAATGCTTTTTCAAAAAACACCCGACGACGAAGAGCGAGGAAAGCGTGACTGTCGTCGGCGAAAAGAACGAGGAGTATATCGCCGTTTCGAATGTCGAATCTCTTATACGTCAGGTGCAGCTCGGCAGCTTGGAGTTTCACATTCAAGGAAGCAGGGCGGACAACGCCGATTGCCCCGACATACTCGTTTTCGACATAGACCCCGACGAGGGCGTGCCTCAGGAAAAAGTGAAAAAGGCGGCGCTCGATTTGAAGGAAATGCTGGACGGCGTCGGGCTTGTGTCTTTTTTGAAGACCAGCGGAGGCAAGGGCTATCACGTGACCGTGCCGACGAAAGCAGAAGCCGACTACGAAAAGGTCGGCGAGTTCTGCCGCGCCGCGGCGGAGTATTTGGAAAAAAAGTATCCCGATTCTTATACGTCGAATATAAGGAAAGCCGCAAGAAAGGGAAGACAGTTCATCGATTGGCTTCGAAACGGCAAGGGCGCGACAAGCGTCTGCCCGTATTCATTGCGCGCCCGCGAAGGCGCAAAAGTCGCAATGCCGATTTATTGGGAAGAGCTGAAAGACGCCGCGCCCGATTTCGCCGATATTGCCGTCGCGCTGAAACGTCTGCGTCAGCCCGACCCGTGGCGCGACTTTTTCGAAATATTAAAATCGCATTAGAATTGCGCGCTTACGCCTGTTCGCCGTTGACATTTGCCCCGTATTACAGTAAAATATATAATGTAATAAGTGCTCGGAAAAGAGCGAATTTTTCGGGAGGCGTCTTATGGGTGAAAAACGGGTTGTACTCGAAGAAAAAAACAGAAAGACCAAACCTGTCAGGAAAAAGAAAAAGAAAAGCTGTTGTTGCAGTTGTCTTGCGACTTTTGCCATTGTGACCGTGGTCGTACTTGCGGTCGGCGTCGGCGCGGGCTGGTACTTCGGCGATAAGTATACGAAAGAGAATTTGGATATGTCGCTGTCGGAATGCTTTTCCGTCGTGGCAAACCTCTATGCGCCGGACGAAAAGAAGATAGTCACAAACGGCTATACCGACTCGGATTTGAACGGTTTTTATTCCGACCTCAAAAAGGCGCTGTTTTTAAACGATTCCGCCGACGTGGACGTAGACACCATTTACGAGCTTATCACGGACAGCACGCCGAAGTCTTTTTCGCGCGCGGCAACCGCCGAAGGCTCGGGCGGCGAAGTCGAGGGAACGGAAGGCGAAGAGGGCGAAAAAGAAAACGTCTTGATGAAATACATAGCCGCGCTGTTCACGAAAGAGAACGTGGACTTGACGCGCTTGAAAGCCTACGACGAATCCAATCACGAAGATTACCTTTTGACAATCAAAGACAAGGGTCTGGCGGCGTTTGTCGATAAACTGCTCGGCAAAATGCTGTCGGAAGGTTTCGTTTCGGCAGACGCTTCCCCCGACGGCAGCGGAGAACAAACCCCCGATTTCACGCAGTCGCTCAAAGAGTACGGCATAGACAATCTCGGCGATTTTGTTTCTTTGCGTCAGATAATACTTTCGCGCGAACAGCGCGACGTCACCGTGACCGACGAAAACGGCGATATGAGCAAGGAAAGAAAAGAAGTCACGATGATAAGTCTGACCGTGCAAATCAAACTTGCCGACGCGATTAAACCCGTGCTGGAAACATACAATGCGGGAGCCGCGCATTTCGCGGTCAAAGCGCTTTTGCCGAACAATCTGTTTCTGACGCTGGGAATGGGTTTGGACGCGGAAACCGAAATCGACATAAGAATAAACCGTATAGACAACGAAAAGAAATTGAACAGCGCGATAAAGCTAATCGACGGGATAATGAAGTCCGCCGACGGCTTCAACGGCGTCAGACAGACGCTTTCGGAGTTGTCCGCAAAGAATATAAGACCGATATTGGACAAAATAACGGAAGTCGCCGACTTGTCGCACGTTGAAAACGGCGCTCTGTCTATGGACGCTTTCGAATCCGTCATCTCGTTCGCCAAGATAAACGAGGGCGCGGAGGAAGGCGACAAGGTCACGGGCAAAGAACTTTTGACCACGCTTAAAAACGTCTGCACAAGCGAATACGAAAACGCGATAAACCCCGAATATACGTTCAACAATCAGTATGTGGGAGACGCGGGCGACCCGAATTACAACGCCGTATACGGCACGGTCTATAAGCCTGCGGACATAAGCGGCAAAACGCTCGTCGATTATAAAGATGAATTTTTGAAAGAGGTCGCGGCAAAATACCTCATAAACCTCGACCCCGACGGTAAGCCGAACAGCGGCGATGAAATAGATTTCGAAGACTTTATGGCGCTCTTCGGCATCGGCGAATCGAATAAAGTCGGCGACATAACCGCATTGATAGACGCAAGCCGTATGGAAGAACTGCTCGGAGAGGAAGATGCCGAAAAACTCAAAATCGTGATAAACGACAGAATGATGGGCGCGATAGTGTCCGAAACACTCGGTTCGGTACTCGGCGGCAGCGAGTTCAATTCCTACGATATACGCGCGGAACAGCTTGCGCTTCGCAAAGAATCGATAGACGGAGCCGGCGACGTGCGGCAGTTCTTGGAACTCGGCGTGTCGATTGGGCTTTCGTCGTTTACATCGGCGGCAGGCGGCGATATAGGCTCGATAGTGTCGTCGTTCTTGCCCGAACGTATTATGATAACGGCTGTCGTCGACATAACGAGAGGCGTGAGCGAACAGGCTCGCGTAAAGACGCAGATACGCTACAACGATTTGAGCGCACAGCAGACCGATAAAACACTCAAAGTCATAGGCAAGTTCGTCGAGTCGCTGTCGATAGATTCCGTCGTAGAACAGTTGGAAACGCCGTTGCGGCAGACGCTGGACAGTATGTACGCCGCTTTGGATACGATAGAGTTCTCGACGTCCAAAGTACTTCTGCCCGATATGTTCACGGTCATATCCGACACCGTGTTCAAGGACGAGGGCGGCAATCGCGTCGTCGAACCCGAAGAGATAAAGAATATGCTGAAAAAACTGACGGGTTCGGACGAAAACGGCTATTTGACGGATAAGCTCGGAATAAGCGAGGCGGCGCAGGACTACTCGAATTTCACAAACGAAATCAAAGACAAATACTATCTCAAAGTCGGCGAGTTTACCGATTTCGGTTCTATTTTCGATATAGTCGATATAAACAATTTCGATTCCGACAGATTCGATATAGCGAAAATGAAAGAAGACGGCAGAAAAGCGTCGGAGCTTGCTCCCGTGATTTCCGAAAGAGAACTTGCGAAGATTTTCGCGGAGGCTATGGGCGAAAGCACCGACCTCGGAACGATAGCAGGCATAAAGATAGGTTCGGGCGCAAACGGCAGATATATCAGACTTGCCGCCGAGATAAGCCTCGACAGCTTCGGCGAAAGTATCTCGTCGCTGCTTCCCGTCAAAAAGGTTTTCGTCGTGGCGACCTGCTACGTGGATGAAAAGAACGCAACGGGCGACGGTTACAGAACGGAAATAACCGTGAACCTTATGGGTGAAGACGAGAAACAGACGTTGCAAAAAATGCTGGACCACCTGTCGGGAAGCGGCGCGCTTAATCTCGGCGAAAAGGCGGACGAACTCGGCAAGGCAGTCTATGACAGCTTCAAAACACTGTCGGACAGTCTCGGCGAAGACGGCTACGAGTTCACGGACGGCGGAATAAAACTCACGGATTTCTATTCGTTCCTCGCAAAAGCGACGAATATAGACACGGCAAACACCGATTACGGCGAAAACAAAGCACAGGTCATAGAGAATATGAAGGGTGCGGTTCAGGGACTTTACGAGCGCGGCGAAGGCAATAACCCGGCTAATTTCGCCGAAAACGAGATAATAACCAATGCCGCCGTAGCGTTCGACAAGACGCAGATTGCGGAGTCGTTCGAGGAAATGCCGAGCGCGGCAAACGGCTTTACGGGCAGAATGTCCGACAGACGTTTTGCCGGTTACATCGCGGGACAGTTCGCGGAAAAGAACGCGGCGTTGAAAGAACTTACCGTAATTACAAGCGGCTATGCTCTCGCGCAGAGTTATTACGACGAATTGAGCGCAATGGGCGGCGGCGTCGATACGGCGAAAAACTATATGCGCCTCGTGGTCGAAGTCGATTTCTCGAAGATTTCCGGCGGCGACAATTCCGCGAATACGATAGGGGCTATGCTTCCGGCAAAGATATACGTCACGCTGTATGTCGATTTGTCCGATATGACGGCGGCGGCTTCGATAAAGATTAACTCGCTGTCGACAGAGCAGCAGGCGGTGCTGTTTGCTATGGCGGGAATGAGCGGCGACGGCGCGGCGATTGCAAACACCGTGCAGGAATCGCTCGACATTCTCTCGCAATACGAAAATGCGACGTTCAAAGTCGCGGAAGCGGCAAGCGACGCCGTCGGCGCTATAGAAACCAAGTTCGACTTTACCGACCTTTAAACGATGTGTTACTATCTGCTTCATTATAAAGAAATGAACGAGTTGGAGCGCCGTCCGACAAAGTATATCAAAAAGTTATTTTCTGACGGACGAAGGTTTCGGAAGAAAACACTATTCCTGCAATGCGGAAGAGTCGCTGGATTACGATAGGACGGATTTCACATCGTAATCGCTTACGACTGCTTTATGAAGATGAAATGGGTTAATATAGACGTGTATCATAAAATGTGGAACGACTCTCTTTCGCTCGCCGAAAAGCTGTGCATCGTCGATGAAAATCATAAGACGCTTTTTCAAGGATTCGACGAACTGAACTGTATGGAGCAACTGAACATTGCGGCAAAATATATCGACGAAAATTTAATGAGAATTATGCAATGCCATATGGGCGGTGCGGCAAAGTAGTTTGTATTTGAAAAAACGCGGGCAAAACGCTCGCGTTTTTTTTGCCGTCGTGGTAAAATATAAGTATGTACGTGAAGAAACTGACACTCAAAGACTTTCGCAATTGGCAGGGTTCGACGATAGAATT
The DNA here is from genome assembly GCA_910588155.1 of uncultured Christensenellaceae bacterium. Classification (GTDB taxonomy): domain Bacteria; phylum Bacillota; class Clostridia; order Christensenellales; family Pumilibacteraceae; genus MGBC157735. Next base: position 73,424 of record CAJUPB010000006.1, on the reverse strand, counting down.
GTCGGACGGCGTCAACGTGTTCGAGGGCCGCAATGCGCAGGGCAAAACCAATCTCTTGGAAGCTCTGTACGTGACCTGCGTGGGAAAATCGCAGCGCACGCCGAGGGATAAGGAGCTTATCCGTTGGGACTGCGACAGAGCGTACGTAGCCGCGCAAGTGCAGAAAAAATACGGTTCGGACAATGTGGAAATAGTGTTGAGCCGAAACGTGAACAAGTGCGTGTCCGTGAATTCGCTGCCTCTCACCAAACTCGGCGAGCTTATGGGAACGGTGCTCGGCGTGCTGTTTTCGCCGGAGGAGATAAAGACCGTCAAGGAATCGCCGTCCGAGCGCAGACGCTTCGTGGACGTCGCGTTGAGCCAGATGTCCAAAAGCTATTTCTACGCGCTGAACAGATACAATAAAATTCTCGCGCAGAGAAACAGACTTCTCAAACAGCCGAAAATCGACCCGTCCGCAATAGACGTGTGGGATATGCAGCTTGCCGCCGCCGGCGCCGGAATCGTGAAGTCCCGCCGCGGTTTCTTGCAAAGACTGCTGCCGCACGCAAAAGACGTGCATTCGTTTATAACCGAGGAAAAAGAAGAATTGTCGCTTGCCTACGAGGGTGCAAGCGGCGAGAGCGTCAAAGAGATAGAGGAGAATATGACGGAACTGCTATTGAAAAGCAGAGAGTCGGATTTGAGATTGGGCTTCACGCATATCGGTCCGCACAAGGACGACGTGAAGATAACCGCGGACGGAATGGATATTCGCTCGTTCGGCTCGCAGGGTCAGCAGCGCACCGCCGCGCTTTCTCTGCAACTTGCGCTATTGCGTCTGATGACGGAGTTCACGGGGGAAAGTCCCGTGCTGCTTTTGGACGACGTTATGAGCGAGTTGGACTGTGTCCGCCGCGAACGGCTTCTGCGCCTGATTCGCCCGTATCAGGTGATAATCACGTGCACCGAGCTTCCCGAACTCATAGACGACAAAACGGTAAAGAGATTCGTCGTGGACGGCGGAAAAATCGTGTGACTATCTCGTGGTGATAAGCACCGTCTTTTGCGCGTCTTTTAAAAGCGAACCGAAATACGGACGGGTTTTGAGAAATTTTTTGAGAGCGCGGCTCGAAACGGGCACGCTCTTTTGCTTTTTCGGCTTGTCGACTTTAACGACGCCGTCTGCGGAATAGGTCAGAATGCGCGCCTTTTTCGGTATGAATCTGGTGTCGGATACCGCCGCAAACACTTCGTACTTTTTTGACAGCCGCTCGATTGCCTTTCTCATTTCCCGCTTGCGCGCATAGCAGTAGTCCAAGCCGTCGAAGTTCAAAAACACGACTTTCGAATCGGGCTGCCACTTCGCCGCCAGAGAGAGCAGACGGAATTCGATTCTCGTCAGCGACTTTACCTTTCGGTTCAGACCGAATTTGCAGCCGACTGCGTTCAGCAGAAATCTAATCTCGTTCAGCGTCAAAGGCTTGCACTTTTCGTTTAAAAGCGAACGTCGGTAACAGATATAACTTTTGACTGTCAAATCCCCGAACGGCAGTTTTCCGGGCAGACAGTACAGATTGCCGGAAAGGGAGAAGAACCCCAAAACGTCGTCGTTGTCGGCGCAGACGGAGTTTTCTCCGCACGCCAGAAATTTGTTTCTCTTGACTCCGATATTTCCTATGCAATAGTTCACCGACATAAAAGCAACCTCTCTTTTTTTAACGTAATTATCGCCGATTGCCGCAGTTTTATACGCCCTCGGGCTTTATTGTCGCGGCGATATGCGGTGCGACGGCATTCAGTGTATAAACGTCGGCAGTTTGACCGCATAATTTCCTTTACAAAAGGCAGTCTTTGAGTTATAATTATATAGGTCGGAACCGCGCCCGAAAAAATTTGCGGTTTCGTCAAAGGGACGGTTAAGTGTCTATGGATATAAGTGCTTTGAAAAGCGGAACCGATTTGCGCGGCATAGCTCTCGGCGAAAATACGGAGCTTACCGACGAAGCGGTGAAGGCTGCGGTTAAAGCGTATGTATATTGGCTGAAAGAACGGTCGGCTGGCAAAAAAGTGGCTCTCGGTCACGATTCGCGTTTGAGCGCACAGCGCATCGCCGCGGCTGCCGAGCAGGCTTTGAAAGAGAGCGGCTGCGAGATTTATTTCATAGGTCTGTGTTCCACGCCGTCCGCGTTTATGATGACGAAGTTTTCCGAAACCGATTGCGACGGAGCGATTATGATAACGGCGTCGCATCACCCGTTCGACAGAAACGGTCTGAAATTTTTTACAAAAAGCGGCGGCATAGATTCGTCCGACCTCGATAAGATAATAGAATACGCGGCGGCGGATAAGTCAATCGCGGCAACGGAAAGCAAGATATACCGCAAGGACTTTATGAAGCTTTACTGCGATTTTCTCGTGGATAAGGCAAGGACTCTCGGCGGTTGCGATATGCCTTTGGAAGGTATGAAGATTTGCGTGGACGCTGGCGGCGGCGCAGGCGGCTTTTTTGCCGAGCGCGTGCTTTTGCCGCTCGGCGCGGACATCGGCTGCTCGCAATACCTCGAACCCGACGGCAACTTTTCGGGACATATCCCGAACCCCGAAAACCAAACGGCTATGCGCGCTCTGACGGACAGAGTGACGGAAAAGAACGCCGACCTCGGTATAATCTTCGACGCCGACGTAGACAGGGCGGCAGTGGCGTCGTCGGACGGAAGCGAGATAAACCGCAACAGACTCATTGCACTCATAAGCGCGATATTGCTTTCGGAAAACAGCGGCGCGACGATTGTCACGGACAGCGTCACGAGTTCGGGTCTTACCGAATTCATAGCGGCAAAGGGCGGCATTCACAGACGTTTCAAGCGCGGTTATCGCAACGTAATCGGCGAAGCGCAGAGATTGGAAAAGCTCGGAACTTACGTGCCTCTTGCGATAGAAACCAGCGGTCACGCCGCACTCAAAGAGAATTACTATCTCGACGACGGCGCATATCTGTCGCTGCGTCTGGCGGTCAAGGCGGCGCAACTCAAACGCGAGGGCAAAAAGCTGACCGACTTGATTTCCGATTTGAAACAGCCCGTGGAAAGCACGGAAGTGAGATTGAAAGTTTTGAGCAAGGACTTTCGGCTTATGGCGGCACAGATACTGTCGCAGTTGGAAAGCGTGTGCAAAGAGCTGGAAAACGGCGGTATGTGCAACCTCGCAAAGGACAGCGCGGAAGGCGTGCGGGCGGAAATGAGTTTTGCAAACGGATTCTTCTTGGCTCGCGTCAGCGTGCACGACCCCGTGGTCGTCATCAATATAGAGTCGAACGAGTTCGGCGGAGTGAAGAAAATCGCGGGTTTCTTGCAGGCGTTCTTCGGGTCGTATTCTCTGCTCGACTGTTCGGCGCTGAAACAGCTCGCATAATCGGTAAATAATACTTTTTTAGGAGAGAGATATAAATGGATAAGGCACAGGCACAGACAATATCGGCTATCAGAGTTCTGGCGGCGGAAACCGTGCAGAGGGCAAACAGCGGACACCCCGGCATCGCGCTCGGAGCCGCGCCTATGGCATACGCGCTTTGGGAGAGTATGACGCATTGCCCGAAGAACCCCGACTTCTTCAACCGCGACCGCTTCGTTTTGAGCGCGGGACACGGTTCGTCGCTTCTCTATTCGCTGCTTCACGTATTCGGTTACGGTGTCACGAAAGAGGACTTGATGAATTTCCGTCAGCTCCGCTCGCGTACTCCCGGACATCCCGAAATAGAATGCACCCCCGGCGTGGAAACTTCCACGGGTCCGCTCGGACAGGGCGTCGCCAACGCAGTCGGCTTCGCGCTTGCCGAAAGCGCGCTTGCGGCAAAGTACAATAAGGACGGATTGAATATCGTCGACCACTATACATACGCATTGTGCGGCGACGGCTGTATGATGGAGGGCATAGAGTCGGAAGCCGCGTCGCTTGCGGGGACGTGGAAACTCGGCAAACTCATAGTTCTCTACGACAGCAACGACATATCCATAGAGGGCAATACGGGCATAGCTTTCACCGAAGACGTAATGAAGCGTCACGAGGCGCAGGGCTGGCAGGTAATAAAGGTAAACGACGGCGAAGACGTGGACGCGATTCAAGCGGCTATAAAGATAGCCAAGGACGAGAAGAACAAACCGTCGCTTATCGTCGTGCGCACCACGATAGGTTTCGGCTCGCCCAAGGCGGGCAGCGCGGACGCTCACGGCGCGCCGCTCGGCGACGAGGGCGTGGAAACGCTGAAAAAGAATCTCGGCTACAAGGCGAAGCCGTTCGAGGTGACGGGAGAAGTCTTTAAGCATATGGCGGGAGTCATCGACGAACTCAACAAGAGCGAGTCGGAATGGAATAAGATTGTCAAGGCGTACAAAGCCAAATATCCCGAGGATTACGAGCGCTTCAATGCCGAGATAAAGAACAAACCGCAGTCGGCGGAACAGCTGTACAATGCGGTCAAACCCACGGACAAAGTGGACGCAAGCCGTTCTTACAGCGGAATGATTTTGAACCAGCTTGCCGACGCTCTGCCCAATCTGATAGGCGGTTCGGCGGACCTCGCACCGTCGAATAAGACGAATCTGAAAGGCAAAGGCGACTACGGTGCAAACGACAGAACGGGTCGCAATATCCATTTCGGCGTGCGCGAACACGCAATGGCGGCGATTTGCAACGGCGTTGCGCTTCACGGCGGCTTTTCCGTGTTCTGCTCGACGTTCTTCGTGTTCACGGACTATATGAAGAACGCTATGCGTATGAGCGCGATAATGAATCTTCCCGTAACCTACATACTGACGCACGACTCGATAGGCGTCGGCGAGGACGGTCCCACGCATCAGCCGATTGAACAGCTCGTTTCTCTGCGCAGTACGCCGAACATCAAGGTGTTCCGTCCCTGCGACTGCCGCGAAACCGCGGCGGCATACGTCAGTGCGCTTTCCGGCAAAGGTCCCACCGCAATCGTGTGTTCGCGCCAGAACCTCGAATATTTCGAGGTGAGCGAGGATGCCGACCCCTTGAAAGGCGGATATATCTTCGCCGACAGCGACAAGGAAGTCCCCGACGTGATATTGATTGCCACGGGCAGCGAAATCGGCGTCACAATGCACGCATACGAACAGCTCAAAGCCGCGGGAGTGGCGGCGAGAGTGGTGTCTATGCCCTGTATGGAACTGTTCGAACAGCAGACCGCAAAATACCGCGAAAGCGTGCTTCCCGCGGCGGTGCGCGCAAGAGTGGCTGTGGAAGCAGGTTCTTCGCTGTGCTGGGGCAAATACGTGGGTCTGGACGGAGCTTGCGTCTGTATGGACGGCTTCGGTTGCAGTGCGCCCGCAAACAAACTGTTCGAGATATACGGCTTCACGACGGAAAACATCGTCAAAGTGGCGACAAAAGTTTTGAGAGCCAACAGATGAACGAATTCTACGCTCTGATGAACCGTATGCGTCTGATAGAGCGGTGGGGGCTTATGCACCGCACGAGAGGCGAGAACGTAGCCGAACACAGCCTTATGACGGCAATGCTCGCGCATTCGCTCGCGCTCTTGGAAAATAAACTGTCGGACGAAAAAGTGGACGCCGAGCGTGCCGCGCTTATGGGACTTTACCACGAAGCGGCGGAAGTGCTGACGGGCGATTTGCCCACTCCCGTGAAGTATTACAACCGTGAAATCACGCGGGCGTATAAGGATATAGAGCGCAAAGCCGAGGAGAAAATCTGCGAATCCGTGCCGGATATACTCAAAGACGACCTCTGCGGATATATCAGGCAGGAACGCTCGGGCAAGATTGCCGCCGTCGTGAAAGCCGCCGACAAACTTGCCGCATTCATAAAGTGCGAGGAGGAAAAGCGCGCGGGCAATACGGAGTTCGATTCCGCATTGAAATCAACGCTTGCCGAACTGAAAGCGAGTAAATTGAAATCCGTGGAGTTCTTTCTGAAAGAGGCGGTTGGCTCTTTCGAACTGAATCTGGACGAGTACTTCGAAGTCAAAAAATGACGGTATGCCGCGTGTCGGAAAGATACGCGGCATATTTTTTATATGCCCGTTTTTCGGATAACGTGATATATAAGCGCAATAAAAGCATATAAAAAGGAAAGAAAAGGCGGCAAGTGCGACATACTACAACCGATGAAGGGGAAGATGAAAGCATTTTTCGGCGGCGGCGCATTTTTTGCCGCGCTGTGTCTGGTCGCAAAAGGTATAGGCGCGCTGTACCGCATACCGCTCACGAATATTATGGGGGCGGAGGGTATCGGTCTGTATCAAATGGTTTTCCCTCTTTACAGCGTGCTTCTGACGGTGTCGGGCGGCGGACTGCCCGGCGCAATATCCAAAACCGTGTCCGCGTTTTCCGCGGTCGGCGACACCGAAAACACACGCCGCACGCTGAAAATATCTCTGCTCGTGCTGACGCTTGCCGGACTCGCCGCAACCGTGCTTCTTATAGTTTTCAGAGACAAGATAGCCGCGCTTCAAGGCAATCCGCTTGCGGCGACGGCATATCTCGGAATAGCGCCCGCCGTGGCTTTCGTGGCGGTCATATCCTGTTTCCGCGGCTACTTTCAGGGCAAACTCGATATGCTGCCCAGCGGCATAAGCCAGGTCGTGGAACAAGTCGTGAAGATGGTCGTCGGACTGATTCTCTGTTCCCGCTTTTTGCAATACGGCGTCGCGTATGCGGCTTTCGGCGCACTGCTCGGCGTCACCGTTTCGGAGATGGCGGCGACGGCGGTACTGCTTGTGCAGTACGCGTTCGACACCGTGCGCTTTCGAAAGAGAAATATCGTGCGTTTGGGAAAGTTCGCGTCCGAACAGTCGGCGGAACTTTGCGTGGAACAAGCCGCGCCGCTTCCGTATAAGACGCTTTTGAAAAAAGTGCTTGCCGTGGCTTTTCCGATAACTCTCGGCTCTCTCGTGCTTCCTCTGTCGTCCGTCATCGACAGTATACTCGTCATAAACCTGCTGACGGCAATGGGGGAAAGCACGTCGCAGGCGACGCGTTTCTACGGCATACTCAACGGACCCGTGGGAAGTTTGGTGAATATGCCCACCGTCATAACGACGTCGCTTTCCGTGCTGCTGCTGCCGAAAATCAGTCGCATAGTACTCAAAAAAAAGGACGCAGGCGAGATTGCGGAAAAGTTCATAAGAATATCTCTGCTTATCGCCGTGCCCTGCGCGCTCGCGCTGATACTGTTTTCCGACGAGATTCTGTCCGTGCTGTACCGCCGCACTTTAAGCGCGGATTTGCTGAATGTCGGCGGAACTCTGCTGCGGATAAGCGCGCTTTCCGTGCTGTATATGAGCCTGTTGCAGCCTGCCGCGGCAGTGCTTCAAGGCTGCGACAGAGCCTACAAACCGGCGGTGAACCTCTTGAAAGGAGCAGTGCTGAAAGCTGCGCTGACCGTGATTTTGATACGGGTCGCGGGCATATACGGCGCGTCGATTGCAACGGTTTCCTGCTTTGCTCTCACCTGTATTTTGAACGTTTCGGCTATGCGAAAGTGCGCCGAAACCAACCTCGACTTGCCGCGGCTTTTCAAAAGTGCGCTTGTCGCGGGAACGGCGTTTGTCGCAACAGGCAAATTGCTCTATCTGCTTTTCAAGAGCTTTCTGCCCGCATCTGTCGCCCTCATAGCGGCTCTCGCGCTTGCCGCCGCGGCATATCTTGCGGCAACCGCACTTTTGAAAGGCGTCAAACGCGAGGAGCTGGCTCTTTTCGTGGACGCGAAAAAAGACGGTTAGACGCTTGATTTTTTCTTGCGGCGGAGTTATAATAGATTGTGAGTTCGGCAATAAATCAAGTGCCGAACAATACCTATGTAAAAGACGGATACGCAAGGAGAAACATTTTTATGTTGGACGTAAAATTCGTGACGGAAAACCCGGACGAGGTCAAGGCGGCAATGGCAACGCGCAGCGGAAGCTACGACGTGGACGCCGTGCTTGTCCTGCACGGCAAACGCAAGGAACTCATAAAAAAGACGGAGGCTATGAAAGCCGAACGCAACCGCGCGACGGAAGAGGTCGCAAAGCTGAAAAAGAGCGGCGGCGACGCTTCGGAAACGATTGCGAGAGTCAAGGCCGACAACCAAATCATAAAGGAAACGGACGAAGAATTGAGCAGGGTCGAAAAGGACTTGAAAGACGCTCTTTTGAATATCCCGAATATTCCCGACAAGTCCGTTCCGTTCGGAAAAGACGATTCCGACAATGTCGAACAGAGACGGTTTTTGCAGCCGACGAAATTCGACTTTGCGCCGAAACCGCATTGGGAGCTGGGCGAAAAGCTCGGCGTTTTGGATGCGCCCTCGGCGGCAAAAATAACGGGCGCCCGTTTCACCGTCTACCGCGGTTTAGGTGCGCGGTTGGAGCGCGCTCTGTATAACTTTATGTTGGACAGACACATCGAAAAGGGCTACACCGAAATTTTTCCGCCGTTTATGGTGAACCGCGATTCTATGACGGGAACGGGTCAGCTTCCGAAGTTCGAGGAAGACGCATTCGCCGTGAAGAACACCGACTATTTCCTCGTGCCGACGGCGGAAGTTCCCGTGACGAACTTGCACCGCGCCGAGATAATCCCCGAAAAGGCATTGCCGATAAAATACTGCGCGTACACGGCTTGTTTCCGAGGCGAGGCGGGAAGCGCGGGCAGAGATACGCGCGGACTCATTCGTCAGCACCAGTTCAACAAAGTGGAGCTTGTCAAATTCACGAGACCCGAGGACTCGGAGAAAGAACACGAAGAGCTTACCGCACAGGCGGAAAGCATTCTCAAAGAATTGAAAATACCGTACCGCGTCGTACTGCTTTGCAGCGGCGACTTGGGCTTTTCGGCGGCAAAGACGTACGATATAGAAGTGTGGATGCCCAGCTATAACCGCTATGTGGAAATTTCGTCCTGCTCCAACTATACCGACTATCAGGCGCGCCGTATGAACATCAAATACCGCAAAGCGGACGGCAAAACCGAGCTTGTGCATACTCTGAACGGCAGCGGTCTCGCGGTCGGCAGAACCACTGCGGCGGTGTTGGAAAACTACCAGAACGCCGACGGCAGCGTGACCGTTCCCGACGCTCTCGTGCCGTATATGGGCGGAATAAGAGTAATAAAGTAAAATGTTGATTGGCGGCATAATCGGATTTTTCAAAACGCTGATTGGCGGCGTCGTAAAGGTTTCGGCGTGGCTGCTTTTCGCGTTGGGTCTGTGGCTGCCGTCGCTGTATCTCATAGTCTTTTTGATTGCCTGCGCCTTTACGGGCACGCCTCTTTCCGACGTTATGCAGACGTTTGTCGTCGGTATGATTTTTTCGGCGGCGGCTGGCATCGTGCTGTCGTATTACATCGAAAAGTATAAGCGCTCGCGCAAACAGGTCGTCCGCAAAAGCCTGCGCGAGGAAAGACGCGAGAAAAAACGCGCCGAAAAACTCGCGCGCCTCTCGGAGCGCGAAACCGATGCGGCGGAGGAACCCGAAACCACGAGTCAGAGCCGCAACGGCTACGAAGAACCCCCCGTCGGCATAAACGAGAGCTTTGCCGTCGGTGTCGCGGAATTGCCTGTGAGCGCGGTGCAGACTCCCGCCGAAACGCCGATACAGAATGCGGAAAGAAAAACCGATACTCCGACGGAGCGCGTGTATGCCGACGAAAGCGAACTTCGCAGAAAATATTTCGACAGCGGCTCCGCCGTTTCCTATAAGGACTATAATTACGATTACGAGAGCGCGGCGCAAAAACGATTGAAAGCCATAAACGAGGACGACGAGCGTCCGCTCGTGTTTCGCTCGCGCCGTGACGAAAATGTCTATATTTACGAATACGAGGACAGATTGCAAATTTACCGCCGCACGAGAGGGGGCGGTATGCGGCTCACGGATATAATAGAACGCCGCAGGAAATAGCGAGGGGGGGGTAATTTTGGATAAGGAAAGAGTCAAAAACGTCGTAAAACTTATGACGCTTGCGGAAAAAGTCGAGCTTACGAACGTGAACTCGGATTTGAGAACTTCGCCGCTGCCTCGGCTGAAAGTGCCGTCGCTGCGTTTGCCGAAGGAGTTTTCCGCGCAAGCGTCGTATAAGGCGCCGCTTGCCGGCGCACTCGGGCATACTTTCGACGTTTCGTTGGTTCGCGCTTTCGCCGAAAAAAGAAGCCGGCAAGCGTTGACGGACGGCGAAACCTTCGGCGGAGCCGTTCCGCTCGGAGTGGCGAGGGACCCGTTCGACAGGTCCGCCTGCCGCGCTTTTTCCGACGACCCGTTTGTTGCGTCCGCGCTCGCCGCGGGCTTTGCGGACGGACTGCGTCTTTCGGGAATCGGCTGTGACGTCTTGGGCGTGGGCGGAAGCCGAAGATTTATCGGTGCGCGCGCTCTCAACGAAGTATATCTGAAACCGTTTCTCGACAACCGCGAACGGCTCGGCGGGGTGGCAGTGCCGTCGGGCGAGCTGGACGGAGTGCCGATAGGAGAAAACCGCGGCTTTATGAAAAAACTGACGGAAGACTTCGACGGCGTCGTCTTTTCGGAATACGGGGCAAGCGTGGACAAAGCCGAGGAAGTGTCCTGCGGCGTGTGTCTCGGACTCGGCTGTTTCGAGTCCGACTGTTCCCGCTTGGAAAACGCCGTCGCCAACGGACTGCTTTACGAGCGTAAACTCAACGCCTGCGTGGAAAGAACGGTGTATGCGGCGGCAGTCGGTTACGAAACTGTCAAAGGTCTTTCCGCGGCGGACGAGAGAGAAATCGACGAAACCGAACTTATGCGCTTGCTGTGCGAGAAAAGTGCGACGCTTTTGAAAAACGACGGGGTATTGCCGATAAAGGAAACCGATTGCATTGCGGAATACGGCGAAAACCTGTTTACCGAAAAGGCGGTAAAGACGGACGCGAAAACGCTTTTGAAAAAGGCGGAAAAGGTCGCTCGGGCGGCGTCGGGCAAAGACAAGGCGATAATTTTTTTGAGAAATGCCGACGGCTTCGATTCGGCGGCATTGGGCGCGTTGATAGAAAAGCTTCGAGAAAGAGCCGAAGTGGCGGTGGCGGTTTCGGCAAACGCATATTTCGAAATGCCCTGGCTGGATAAGGTAAACGCCGTCGTATATCTTCCTTGCGACTGCGCTCAAAGCAAGAGCGCGCTGAAAAAACTGCTGAAAGGCGAAATCGATTTTTCTGGCAGATTGGCTTGCTGTTGGGCTAAAACCCGCGCGGACTATCCTTTCGCGCCGTTCGACGGCCGCAGTTTTTACGTCGGCGAATCGGTGTACGGCGCAAGCAGGTATTTCAATAAGAACGCCGCGGAACTTCTGTTCGACCGCGGTTTCGGCTTGGCTTACGACGACACGGACGTAAAAGATTTTTCGGTAAAGGAAAAGTCGGGCGGATTGATTTTCGAGTTCGAAGCAAAAAGCGCGGGCGGCAAAACGCGCTCGACAACGGTTGTTATGGATTGCGCGCTCGACGGCGACGCCCTCGGAATCGGCGGCAGAGCCGTGGCTTTCGGCGTCATAGAGCTGGGAGCGGAGTATAAAAAATATACGCTGCATTCTCTGAACGGAGCTTTCGACGTGTACGACCGAGAAAGCGGCGGATTCAAGCGCATCGGCGGCAGATACGAATTTTTCCTCCACGTCGACGGAAAGACGTTTGCGGCGGAAAGAAAAGTCAAGGGCGAAAAGGCAGGCAAAATAGCGCCGTACTTCGTAATCGGGAACGGCAAAGTTATTTTCGACGAAACCGAAGCGGAAAAGGAAATCGGCGCGCCGATAGGCGGCACGGACAAAACATCGGATTCGAAAGCAGTCAGAAACGCCGAAAAGACGATTGCGAAAAAGAGCAGCTCAAACGTCGGCGGATGCGGAGTGTGCGGCGGCGCGGCAGGGAGAATGTCCGACTTCGCAAAGATAAAGACGGCAAGATATTTAAAAGGCGAATGACGCAGAAAAGCGACTTTTTCAAAGGAGTCGCTTTTTTTTCATTTTCGGCATTAACAGACAAAAAAACCGCAATACTACGCCGAAACCGCCGTGCGGCGGTGATATAATGTATGGCGTGTAAGGTAGGTTTTTTTGTATGCGGAAACTAAAAAAAATAATTTTTACGGCAGCGGCGGCAGTCGTGCTTGCCGCACTGTGTTCGGCGGAAATATACAATATGCGCCCCTTCGGCACGGGAGCGTACGCGGCTCTCGCGCTGACGGGCGTGCCCATATACGTAATAGCTCCCGTATATCTGATTGTCAGCGGACTGATGTGTACGACCACCGCGGAAATGTGGGGCTATCTTTCGGTATGCCTCGTTTTCGTAATCTTAAAGCTCGTGTTTGCCCGCTTTAAAAGAAAGATACCGCTGTGGGCGGCGGCTCTCGCCGCGCTCGCGTCTTTCTGCGCGTTTATTTATGCCGTCGTCATAAAAGATTTGACCCCGCTGAACGTCATTCTGTCCTTTTTGTTTTCACTGCTGTTTATGCTCGTAACGCACACTTTCGTGCAGCCGCTTTTCGATTTCGACGGCAGAATAAAATTGACGGAGATAGAACTCGTCTGCGGCTGCTGCCTGCTGTGCGCGTTCGCGCTGGCGACGAGCCGTCCCGTTTTCGGCAGGTTTTCTCTCGTTTGGCTGCTCTCTTCGGTGTTCACGCTGACCGCTTTGTATGTCAAGGGCGCGGGCGCCGGTCTCGTGTGCGCGGTAGCCGTCGGCTGCGGCGCGTCGCTGAACGGGCTTTCACCTGTTCCGCTTGCCGTAACGGTGTTTGCGGCGGCTCTGTCCGTCGTGTTTTTAAACGGACACCGACTGCTCAATTGCGCGGGCTATATGCTCGGATTCGCCGCCGCGTCGTTCGTGTTCGAAGGCGGAAACTATTTGAACGGCGACCTGCTTTTGAGACTGCTTTCCGCTTTGATTGGCGTTGCGCTTTATGCGGCAATACCCTCGAAACGCCTGAATGCGTTTAAAGAGCCGTCGTCGCACGACGCTCTGTCCGCATCGCTTGTCGCGTCGCTGAATGACGAGCGGCGGAGAACGGGCGGCAGAATAAACGAAACCGCGGAAATATTCGGACGTATGAGCGAGGTTATGAGCCGCGCCTGTTTCGACGGCACGGACTTGTCCGTATATGCCGAAAGACTGCTGAATGATGTCTGCGGAGTCTGTCCGTACAGGGAAAACTGCGAGTGCCGCACGGAAGAAACTATGCGCCTGTTGGTCGGCACCGCTTTCGAGGACGGACACACCAGCGTGGGCGGTCTGCCGAAAAAAGTATTGGACGAATGCCGCGGTATGGCGCAACTCATAAACAAGACCAACGGCTTCGTGGAAAAAAATAAAGAGGACGAAATGGTCACGCGCGCTTTGAAAAGCGCGTCCGCTCTCGTGTCCGAACAGCTTTCGGGCGCACGGGACATTATGTATAAGTTCGCCGCCAAAATGACAAGCGACGCCGAAGCCGACGTCAGGGGCGCAAAGAAGTTCGAAGAAGAACTGACGTATAACGGCACCCGCGCTCTCGGAGCATTCATAACGTGCGACGGAGAGGAAAGGGAAGTGTCCGTTTTCGTCAGAAACGGCGGCTTCGACGATGCGAAGGCGGCGGAAATACTGCGCAAAATGTATAAACGCCCGTTCCGCTTTCTCGGCGCGGCGGAGAGCGACGTAAACGGCTTTCTGTCCGCGAGATTCCATTCCGGCGCGGCTTTCGACGTGACTTTCGGCGTGTCGTGCGTCGCCCGTTCGGGGTCGGGCAAGAGCGGTGATTCCTATTCGTTCACAAGAATAGGCGCGGACGGCTTTATGATGGCGCTGTCCGACGGTATGGGCAGCGGAGAGGGCAGAGCCAACGAAATAAGCGAAACCGCGCTGTCTCTCGTGGAAAACTATTACCGCGCAGGCTTCGACTCCGACTTCATTCTCGCGTCGGTAAACAGATTTCTGTCGCTGAAAAAAGACGAGGCGTTCAGCGCTATGGATGCGCTGATTCTGGATTTATCAAACTTGCGCGCGGATATAATCAAGGTCGGAAGTCCGCAAACCCTGATAAAGCGCGAGGGCAGAGTGGCGCTGTTCGGCGGCGGAAGCCTGCCGCTCGGCGCGGTGGAAGAACTTTCGCCGTATATCGAAAGCGTGACGCTCGCGCTCGACGACATCGTGGTTATGGCAAGCGACGGCGTTTGCGATTGTTTCGACAGCGGCGAAATGGAACGCCTAGTCGAAAAAGCCGACACGCTGAATCCGCAAACGCTCTCCCGCACCGTTCTCGACGAGGCTCTCAAAAAATTGGGCGGCGTTCAGCGCGACGATATGACCGTGCTTTGCGGCAGAATCTATAAGAGAATGTGAGTTTTTGTCATCGATGTTACTGCGAAAATCAAAAAAGCCGACGACGAACAGACCGTCGTTGCGGCAAGTAAATGACAAGGGAGGGGACGCACTCGAAAGCGTCCTCTCCCTTTTATACGGCGATTTAATTGCGGGCGATGATATATACTATATACAAAACGTATAAGAGAATCATAAGCGCGCCGTGAACACGATTGCACCTGTCGCCTTTCAGCGAGATGACAAAGAGCAGAATCGCCGAACCCGCAAGCACGGCAATATCTGCGATTGCGCCGAAAGTCAGCGCAACGGGGTGCAGCGCCGCCGACAGTCCGAGTATGAAAATTACATTGAAAATATTAGAGCCTATTATGTTTCCGATTGCGATATCGTTTTCCTTTTTGATGCCGGCGACGACGCTGGTCACGAGTTCGGGCAGCGACGTGCCGACCGCGACGATGGTCAATGCCACAAGCGACTGACTCATTCCCAGAGCGGTGGCAATCTGCGTTGCGCTGTCCACGACGAGATTGCCGCCGACGATAATGCCGCAAAGTCCGACGGCGAGCATAAAGGGACTGAACCAAACGGGGAAGTTGTTTTCTTCCTTTCTGGGAAGCGGCAGCTGCGGCTTCGATTTTTTCGCGCGCAGCAAAAGCAGGGCGAGATATGCCGCAAACAGCACGAGCATAACGACGGCTTCCCACCTGTCTATTTTGAGCGGCGTAATCACGAACGCGAACAGGGCGAGAGTGCCGTAAACGCCGAGCATAACGGGTATGTCGAACTTTTTGACCGACTTTTCTATGAATATGGGAACAAGCAGAGAGCTTATGCCGATGATTAACAGCGTGTTGAAAATGTTTGAACCGACGACATTGCCGAGACTCATATCGTTCAGACCGTTAATCGCGCTGACGATACTGACCGACGCTTCCGGCGCGCTCGTGCCGAACGACACGAGAGTGAGTCCGATAATGAGCGGCGGCACTTTCAATGCCGCGGCTATACGGCTCGACCCGCCGACGAAAAAGTCCGCGCCTTTGACCAGCAGGACGAAACCGATTATCAGAAAAATAATGCTTATTGTCATAACCGCTCCCGAAAAAACAAAAGAGACTTTTTGCCGAACCGAAAATTCGGTAAAAGTCTCGAAAATTAAGCGTCGCCGAGCGTCTTAAACGCCGTACTGACGGCTGCACGCGCATTTGAAAATGCTTTCTACTCCCTTTTACGGATAAAAACTGTATACTCTTATTATACCCGAAAACGCGGCGAAGTCAAACGATTGACCGCTTTTTTCAAAAAATATTTTTCCGCCGAGCAAATTTCAAGCGAAAGACGACTGTCCGAGCATATAACGATATTTTTCGCGCAAGGTCTTGACATAGCCGTTTTTAAAGTGTATAATTGTATTATGTACGATTTGTCGGTAACCTATAATCTGATATTTTTCGCCGCCTGCGTCGCGCTCTGCGTCGTTTGGCTGTTTTTGGCTATCGACGTAATTGCGACAAAACAGCCGAAACAAGCGTTGAAAGTCGCTTGCCTGACTCTCGGTTCGATAGGACTTGCCGTCGGCGCGCTGTTTGCTGCGGTCATAATAGGACTTGCCGTCGGCTTCGTGACGATTGAGGGGACAAGCGTCGTAATCGCGTCTTTGAAAATTCCCGCGCTTGCCGAGTTTGCCTCGCTTTTTACGTATTATATAACCTACGCTTTCACCGCACTGTTTTTTTTGCTGTCGCTGCTGCTTGTAATTTTTTCGAGCGTGAAAGGTAAAACTGCGGCACGCGAGATTGCGGCGGCAAAAGACGCAGAACCGTTTGCGGTAAAAGAGGAAACGCAGAAAGTCGAAAAACAGAGCGCCGCGCGTAAAGAAAGTAAAGTTTCGGACAGTAAAGGCGAAGACAAGGACTTCGCAATCGCCGACGTCCGCTCGATTATGGACGAAATTTCCGGTCTTGTCGACAGCCTGGATTTGTCGCTCGACGACGGACAGGCGGAAACGGCGCAGGAAACCGACGAAGGGGAAGTTTTCGGCGCTTCGGATGAAACAGACGGCGAAGAGCAGGGCGAAAATGCGCAAGACGGCAAAGACGAGTCCGCGGAGGAATATTTCCGCGCTTTGACAAAAGACGGCGATTCGGAAGAGGAACTTGTCGAATCCGACGAGGAAAACCAATCCGAAATCGCGTCGCAAAATGACGAAGAGCAGACGGAAGAACTTTTGAAACAGCAGGACGCCCGATATGAAAGCGAGTTTGCGCCCGACGAAGAGGATAGCGCGGACGAGCGGGAAGAGGACGTCGCGCCGCAAACGATAAATGAAGACTCGCGGCAGTCCGCAGGCGAAGAAATTGCGGCGGTGACGGCGGAAAAGACAGTGCGCACGGACTTCAAACGCAAATCGGTGCAAAGAGAAATAGACGACTTCAAGGAAGTGGTGCAGGACGCGCCGCGCTTTAACACGCGCACGATTGTCCGTGCAAAGGACGAGACCGCCCGCGAAGCCGAGCCGCTGGAAGGCGGTCTGCCTATGAAAAAAAGACACGTGCTTTTGAACCGCCGCAACGTCGTCAATATGTTCAGCGACTATCTGAAATCGAAGAACGAGGACGAGAAAGCACGCATAGAAAGCAGTATCAATACGATAATTATTAAATAACCCGTAACGCCTCGAAACGGCGGCTTTAATAAAAAGGGAATAAGGAGATGAAAAGAATGTATTATGTAGGAATCGACCTCGGCGGAACGAACATCAAGACGGGAATCGTCAACAAAGACGGAAAAATCGTCGCGAAGTCGTCGATACCGACAAAGGCGGACAGACCTGCGGACGAAGTGGCGTTCGATATGTCGGTCGAGGTGCTGAATCTGGTAAAAAGCGCAAAAATCAGTTTGGACGAAGTCGTGGGCGTAGGTGTGGGAAGCCCCGGCGCAATCAACAGCGGCGCGGGAATAGTGGACTATTCGCCGAATCTCGGCTGGTATAACGTGCCGATTGCCGAACTTATTTTGAAGAGAATCAAAAAACCCGTAAAGGTCAGCAACGACGCCAACGTTGCCGCGCTCGGCGAAACGCTGTTCGGCGCGGGCAAGGGCTACACCGATACGATACTCATAACGCTCGGCACGGGCGTGGGCGGCGGCATAGTAATCGGCGGCAAACTGTTCGAGGGCAACGAGTCGAAGGGCGCGGAACTCGGACACTCGGTAATCTGCGTAAACGGCGAGCCGTGCGCCTGCGGCAGACGCGGCTGTCTGGAAGCGTATGCGTCGGCAACCGCGCTGATACGCGAAACCAAAGACGCTATGATGCGCGACCGAGCAAGCAAGATGTGGGACTTCGTCGGCGGCGACATCGATAAGGTGGACGGCAGAACTGCATTCGAAACCGAAAAACAGGGCGACGCTATGGCAAAACTCGTCGTCAATAATTACGTGCTGTATTTAAGCGAGGGACTGCTGAACATCTGCAACGAGTTCCGTCCGCAGGCGATAATGCTGGGCGGCGGAGTGTGCGCGCAGGGCGACAACCTCTTGAACCGCTTGAAAAAACGAATGAAAGCAATGCATTACGGCTATCAGGGAACGCCGAAAGTGGAACTGTTAATAGCCTCGCTCGGAAACGATGCGGGGATAATAGGGGCGGCAGCCTTACTAATGTAACCTTTCTGACGGGTTATAAGCTTCGCATTGCGTCGTCAAGCGTCGCATTTGCTCGGGTCACGTACGCGAAGTACGCTCCCCGTCGCAAATGCTTGCTTTCCTTGCACTGCTCGCTTCTAACCCGTCAGGCTGACGGCACATTCATCGCAAACTGCTGCGTTAAACTTCGATTTTTCTCGGGTCATTTACGCAAAGTAAACTCCCCGTCGAAAAATCTCGTTTGCCTTGCATTTTGCGCGACTGTGTCGTCAGGGGGCAGGCAGCTTTTTTACGCACTTTCATTCATTTTGCAAAATTTTCGCATTAAAACAAAACACGAGTTTGATACTCGTGTTTTTTTGTCTTTTTATTTGTTTCTGTATAAAAATCAATTTTCAAGACCAAGCAGGTAATCTGCCGAAACTCCGAAATATTGAGCAAGCGTTATAATGACTTCGGCGTTGGGTACTCTTTTTTCGGCTTCCCAATATCCGATTGCACTTTTGCTTAATTTCGTCGCTTTTGCAAGTTGCGTTTGGCTCATACCTTTTTCTTCACGCAACTCTTTCAATCTTTCTGCAAACGCCTTCATAAGTTTATTCTACCACAGTTGTGGCTATAATACTTGACAAGCCACAATTGTGGCTGTATAATTAAAAGGTAATTGATTGTATAGGGAAATAAAGTGAGGAGAGAGAAGAAATGAGAGATATAAAAGCTATTATAAAGGCAGCATTTGACGGCAAAAATATTATGCGGGAAAGTGTAATGAGTCAAAAAAAATATATTCGGTTAATGGAAGAAAAAACAAAATATGTTGAGGAGTTTGAAAAAGAAATAAAGAGTAATAAAAAGTTATTCATATTATATAAAAAAGTTATAAAAGCAATTGAGGCGATGCACGATGAAGAAGTGAATTATTATTTCACCGAGCCGTTCGGAGTGGGACTGAAAATAGGAATGGAAATGAAAAGAAATGATAGTTTTAAACAATGATAGTGCATTGAAATCTGCCGTTAGAATACATACGAGCTATCCGGTCAACCGTAGAATAATAACCTCAAAAAGAAAACTCGCAACTGAATAGAGAAGCGTTGCGAGGTATGATATAATGCGGATATGAAAACATTTGGGGAAAAACTGAAAGCATTGCGCAAAGAAAAAGCTATGAGTCGTTTGCAACTTGCAAATATGCTTTGTACGACGCAAAGCACAGTCGGCAAGTACGAACGCGGCGAATTGCAAACGAGTTTGGAAACGTTGAAACTAATAAGCGAAATATTAGACGTTTCCGCCGATTATCTGCTCGGACTCGAAGATTAAAAGATTTTGCCCGCTTTTCTGTCTTCGGTCGAAATGGCGCAAGGCAAAAAGATACGCGCTGTATGGGCGTACAATGTGATTGCGTCGGAAAAGCTGTCGTAAAAAAGAGGATAGTCAACTCTTTTCGCACTTTGCTTCGTTATCCGTCTTGACCCCGACATTCGGATTTCTTGCAATGACGATGAGTCAATTCTTTTCATACTTTGCTTCGTTTTTCGTTTTGACCCCTAAAAAGGGTTTTTAGGGTGAAACCCTGAATCGTTGCGGGGGTGGGAGATATATAAGAGGGAGGGGACACAGTCGAAAGTGTCCCCTCCCTCTTATAGGAAAATACTTTTTAATAATTATTGCATTTCTGTTCGAAGAAGCTTTGCGGGTGGGCGCAGACGGGGCAGACCTTCGGCGCGCTCTTGCCCTTGTGCACGTGGCCGCAGTTCAGGCACACCCAAACAATCTCTTCGTCTTTTTGGAAGGTCGTGCCGTTTTCGATGTTCTCCAAAAGTTTGAGATAGCGCTGTTCGTGCTGGCTTTCGATTGCCGCCACTCCGCGGAACAGACGTGCGATGTCCGTGAATCCTTCTTCCTCGGCTTCTTTGGCAAACTTCGCGTACATATCCGTCCATTCGAAGTTCTCGCCGGCAGCCGCGTCTTTCAGGTTCGTCGCGGTGTCGGGCACGCCTTCGTGCAGAATTTTAAACCAGATTTTGGCGTGTTCCTTTTCGTTTGCCGCCGTTTCCGCAAACAGGTCGGCGACCTGCTCATAGCCGTCCTTTCTGGCTTTGGACGCATAGTAGTCGTATTTGTTTCTTGCCATCGATTCTCCGGAGAATGCCGCCATAAGATTGGCTTCCGTTTTCGTGCCTTTAAGATTCATAATCGTTTCTCTCCTTTATGATATATATAAGTTTATTACCGTTTGAAAAGTTTTATTCGCCGAACGTCACAGAGCGGCGAACCCCGTTTGCCGCAGGGCTTCGTACAAAGCGATTGCCGCGGAGTTGGAGAGGTTGAGACAGCGCACGCCTTCTCTCATCGGAAGCCGCAAAGCGTTCTTTGAATTGGCTTGCAGAACGGAGCCGGGCAAACCCTTCGTCTCTTTGCCGAACACGAGAAAATCGCCGTCTTTGAAACTGACGTCGGTGTAAATTCTGTCGGCTTTTTTCGTGAAAAAATAGCAGTTTGCGCCGTCGTGCTTTTTCAAAAAGTCGTCCCAGTTTTCGTATTGAAAGACGTCGACCTTGTCCCAATAATCAAGTCCGGCACGCTTAATCGCGCTTTCCGAAACGTCGAATCCGAGCGGCTTGATTAAATGCAGCGCCGTCCTCGTGCAGGCGCACGTGCGCGCTATGTTTCCCGTATTCTGCGGTATTTCCGGTTCGTATAAAACAATGTTGAACATAGCTTTATTATACTTCGGATTTTCGGCTTTCGTCAACCTTTTTGCCGCACTTTTTGCCCCATTTGATTTTTATTCGCCTGAATAACGCCGTCAAAGGTATCTTAAACGCGAAAAAGCCGACGGCAAGTCCGATAACCGTATACGGAGCAATCGCGCCGTCCGTGTACAGAAATGCCAGCAGTACAAGCGGCGCGAACAGCAATGCGGCAGTTGCGATGTCGATTATGACGGTGCCGACGATGCCGCCCGATTTTCGCAAAAGCGACAGCGGAAGATAGAGTATTCCGAGCGCGCCGCCGAAGCCGAGCGCGACAAAAAACAGAGCGATGTCGCTCATTTGAAGATGCGCTTCAAAAGCGGTTTTTTGCCGCCGTCGTACTTGATTGCCGCCACTTCGCCTTCGAATACCAGTTTGCCGCTGTCGACGTCATACTTCAAAATTTTAAGCTCTTTGCCGCTTATGCAAAGTGCGCCTTTGGAGGTGACGATGTTGATTGCGTCGGGATACGCGCTGACCACTTTGGACACGCCTTCCACAGTGCCGTCCCTGCGCGAATTCAGGGTGATGCCGTGTTTGATTTCGCTTTGAGTGCCGTTCATAATATGTCTCCGTTTCAGGTAATATTTCTCTTATAATCAATATGCCGCACTTTTTCGAAATATGCTTTTTTCACGCGGCAAACCTTTGTCAAACGGTTGCTTTTTTGCGATGTTTATAGTAAAATGATATAAGCGCGTTTTAAGCGCAAGGATATAATAAGCCGCCGCTTTTTCAAGTCGAGAGCGGGGCAAAAGGATAGGTCTTTAATGGATATAAATCAGAAATTGAGCGAGGAATTTTCCCTCAAACCCGACCACGTCAAAAACATAGTCAACCTCATAAACGAAGGCAATACCATTCCGTTTATAGCTCGTTACCGCAAGGAAATGCACGGCGCGTGCAACGACCAGGTATTGCGCGAAGTCGCGGACAGATTGGCATATCTGACAAACTTGGAAAAGCGCAAAGGCGAAGTCAAGGCGGCAATCGAAGGACAGGGCAAGTTTACCGACGAGATAGGCTCGGCGCTGGAAAACGCGCAGACGCTGACCGAGGTCGAGGATATATACCGTCCGTTCAAACAGAAGAAAAAGACGCGCGCGTCCGTCGCCGTCGAAAAGGGCTTGCAGCCGCTTGCCGACGTCATTTGGGCGCAGGAGCTTAAAGAAGGCTCTCCGTCCGCCGTTGCCGAAAGCTACGTAAATCCCGAAAAGGGCGTAAACAGCGTGAAGGAAGCTTTGCAGGGCGCGCTCGACATAATCGCCGAACGCATTTCCGACGACGCCGCACTTCGCAAGACTTTGCGCGCGTATCTGACTTCCGACGGAAGCGTTGTCGCGACTGCCGCAAAGGATGCGGACAAGGAAAAGTTCAAGGTCTACGAAACGTATGCGCAGTTCAACGAAAAGGTAAACTCCGTACCGCCGCATCGCATTCTCGCGCTTAACCGCGGCGAAGCCGACGACTGCCTCAAAGTCAGCGTGACCGCAGACTCCGACGCGGCATTGCAAAAGGTGCGCGACGCAGTCAAAAAGGAATCTGTATTCGACAACCTTATGGAAGAGGCGATTGTCGATTCATACGAAAGACTGATTTTCCCGTCCGTGGAAAGAGAGGTCAGGGGCGAGCTTACCGACAAGGCGTGCGAGCAGGCGATAAAGATGTTCGAAGTCAACCTGCGCCCGCTTCTTATGCAGCCGCCGCTTAAAGGCAAAATAATTATGGGGCTCGACCCGGCATATCGCACGGGTTGCAAGATTGCCGTCATAGACGAGGCGGGCAACGTTTTGGACTACACCGTGGTATACGCCACGCCGCCCAAAGCGAAAATAGAAGAGTCCAAAGAGATTTTGAAAAAACTGATTGAAAAACACAACGTCGACGTCATATCGATAGGAAACGGCACGGCAAGCAAGGAATCGGAAATATTCGTTGCCGAACTCATAAAGGAATGTTCTCGCCCCGTGTCATACGTAATCGTCAACGAGGCGGGCGCGTCCGTGTACAGCGCGAGCAAGCTCGGCGCGGAAGAGTTCCCGAATCTCGACGTGTCCACGAGAAGCGCGGTTTCCATCGCAAGACGTCTGCTCGACCCGCTTGCCGAGCTTATCAAAATCGATGTGAAATCGATAGGCGTGGGGCAGTATCAGCACGATATGCCGC
Source organism: uncultured Christensenellaceae bacterium (assembly GCA_910588155.1). GTDB lineage: Bacteria > Bacillota > Clostridia > Christensenellales > Pumilibacteraceae > MGBC157735. Next base: position 50,538 of record CAJUPB010000006.1, on the reverse strand, counting down.
AGAAAAGACTGACCGAAGTTTTGGACGGCGTGGTCGAGGACTGCGTCAACTCCGTCGGCGTAGACTTGAACACCGCTTCGCAGAGCCTGCTCTCGCGCGTGGCGGGACTCAATGCCGGCGTCGCCAAGAACATAGTCGAACAGAGAAAGAAACAGCCGTTCAAATCGCGTTCGGAACTTTTGAATGTGTCCAAACTCGGACCCAAGGCGTTCGAACAGTGCGCGGGCTTTTTGAGAATCGCAGGCGGCGAATCCGTGCTTGACAACACTGCGGTTCACCCCGAAAGCTATGCGGCGGCGGAAAAACTGCTGTCGAGATACGGCTATACGGACGAAGACGTCAGGGCGGGAAAGATAGGCGAACTTTCGGATAAAGTCAAAGCCGACGGAAAAGCCGCCGTCGCCGCCGAAATCGGCGTCGGCGAAATCACGCTCGACGATATGGTTTCCGAGCTTTTGAAGCCGGGCAGAGACGTCCGCGACAGCTTGCCGCCCGTTGTGCTTCGTGCCGATTTGCTGGACTTGAAAGACTTAAAAGAGGGTATGGAGCTGGAAGGCACGGTCAGAAACGTAATCGACTTCGGCGCATTCGTCGATATCGGCGTACACCACGACGGTCTCGTGCATATTTCGGAAATCTCCAACGGCTATATCAAACATCCGTCCGAGGCTCTCAAAGTCGGCGACACCGTCAAAGTCAAGGTCATAGGCGTGGATATAGACAAACAGCGTATCAACCTCTCTATGAAACAGGCAAGCGGCGCGCCCGCCGCGCCGGAGCGCAAAAAACAGGAATTCAAAAAACCGCAGAATAACGGCGGCAAAGACAAGGATATGCGCCGCGACTATAAGGGCGGCAAAGATAACCGCAATAACGGCAAAGACCGCAACCGCCGTAACGATAACAGGTCGTTGGAGGATATGTTGGCGGCGTTGCAGAATAAGTATAAAAAGCACTGACTCTCTGACGGGTTATAAGCTTCGCATTGTTGCGTCAAACATCGTTTCTCCTCGGGGTCACGTACGGGGGTGTACGCTTCCCGTACTCGCAAAGCTCGTGGCGTTCGCGTCGCGCTATAAAAGCGCTCGCTCGGCTGAACGGAGAAACTCGTTTTCCTTGTCTTGCTCGCTTTTAACCCGTCAGGCTGACAACTCATAAGCTTCGCATTGCTTCGTACTCGCAAAGCTCGTGACGTTCGCGTCGCGCTATATGCGCTCGCTCGGCTGAACGCAAATGCTTGCTTTTCTTGCACTGCTCGCTTCTGACTTGTCAGCACTGCAATTTATGAGCTAGACAATCTTTCGACCAAACGCGAGTCGTCGCGGCTCTGCGAACGGCAAAAGCCGTTCTTGCTTGCTTGTCACAACTCGGTCGAACTTTAAAAGGACTTGCCTGCACGGCTAGTGATTTTAAACATTTTACTTTACAGCCGTTAAGCTAATATGCTTGCTCGGCATAAATGAGAAACTCGTTTTTATCGACGCTCGTCGAAATATTGTTTTGTGCAAGAACGAAGTATTTTGCTATATGTCGCCGTACGCATTTGACCGAAAGGTAAAAGAAGAGGGTAGGACGCATTTTGAAATCGAAACAACAAAAAAGCAGGCTCGTAAAGAACCTGCTTTTTTTCCTTTCCGTCGCAAAAAAGTTACTTAACGGATTTCGCGCTCGACTTTGCGGATTTCGCGCTCGTCGATTTTGCGCTTGCGCTCGCAGACTTCGAAGTTGCGGACTTTGCGCCCGTCGTCTTGCAGTTAGCGGACTTCGCGCTCGAAGTCTTGCTGCTCGAAGTTTTTGCGCTTGCGGCTTTGCTGCTCGTTGCGGACTTCGTGTTTGCGGCTTTGCTCGCGGTCTTCGCGCTCGAAGTCTTGCTATTCGAAGTTTTTGCGCTTGCAGCTTTGCTGTTCGTTGCGGACTTCGTGCTTGCGGATTTCGCGCCCGTTGCCTTGCTTGCCGTGGACTTCGCGCCCGTCGTCTTGCAGTTGGCGGACTTGCTCGAAGTGCTCTTTGCGCAAGAATTTTTGCTGTCAGCCATAATTACGTCTCTCCTTATTATAGTTTACAAGCGGGTATGTACCGTTTGCAACAGTAGTATTGCCCGAAACGATAGGCTTTTATACGACCGAACGATAAAAAAAAGCTCGGAAACAAGTTCCGAGCCGTATTGTCAAATGCGCTTGTTTCAGCACAGCTTCTTATAGACCAAATATCCCGTAAGACCGTCGGCGGAAGACACCGTCACGGAATGCGTCAAAGATTTTTCCATAACCGCGTTTACAATCGCCAATCCGGGTTTCAGCACATTGGCGCGCTTTGTGTCTATGGCGGGGAACGCCTTGTTTATCTGCTGGGGCGACAGTTTGGACAGCTGGTCTGTCAAATCGTAAAGCAAGCTCTTCGTGATGACAAATCCGTGCACGGCTTCCGCGGAAAACTTTTTCATATTGCCGGCAACGACGGCAAGCGACGCGAACGTACCGCTCGTGCCGACGACTTTCTTTTCCGCCCGACTCGGCATATCTCTGAATATGTAACGCGCGGAGTCGAGATGATTGTCGAAATCCTGACCGAATAAATCGACAAGTTGCAAAGTTCCGACGAGATAACTTTTCTTGTCGGGACTGCCGTTTTCCACGCGCACTATTTCCGTGCTTGCGCCGCCGATGTCCACGGTGCAGTCGAGGTCGGGGAATGCGCCCAGTGCGCCGAGATAGGAGCAGAACGCTTCCGTCGCGCCGTCTATGACGTCGGTGTCGATTCCCGTCGAACCCTTAATCTTGTTTAAAAGATAACTCTTGTTTGCGGCGGCGCGCACGGCTTCCGTCGCGTAAATCAAAATGCCGTCGGGTTTGTACGTCAATGCCTCTCTGTACAGAGTCATAACGGCGTCGTATGCGCCGTCCATAGCTTCCAAAAGCAGATACCCGTTTTTGCGCCCTTTTGCGAGCTGGCACACGATTGTGTTTCTGTATCCCAAAATGCTGCCGTTCGGGGCAAGCAGCTTGACCGAGTTGCTTCCTATGTTGATAACTGCGTGTCTTATGTTCATTTCCCGTTTCCTATTTTGCCACGAAAGCGATTTCGTCCTTGCCAATCATACCGAGGTATTCGCGGGCGTAAGCGTCCACGTACTCGTCGGTTTTTCGGTAGTTGATTTCGTCCTCGCTCTCTTGTATGACCTGTTCCGCACGCTCCAATTCCGCCAGAAGCTGCGCTTTGCGGCTGTTCAAGCTCGCCATTTTCACAAGGTTGGTTATAAGCGCAGTCAAAAGAATGACGAAAAATATCGCCGCAAAAACCGTTATCATAACTATTTTCCTATTGCGTTTGACTTCCTCTGTCACGGTCTTGCACCTCCGATTTTCAACCGAATTTCCAACTTTTTAAGTATAACATATTTGCCCGAATGTCGGCAAGCATTTGAAACCCGACGTCGGCACAAAATTTTCCGCATATTTCGACTTTTTTTTGTTTCAAATGCTTGACATACGCCCCCTGTGTGTATATACTTATGTAAGTTTACTATAAGTAAATAAAAAGTTTACTATAAGTAAACAAAGCAAAGAGAGGACGGTTATGGAATTAGGCTCGAAGATAAGGAATTTGAGACTTAAAAACAGACTGACGCAGGAAGAGCTTGCCGACAGGTGCGAGCTTACGAAGGGATATATCAGTCAGTTGGAGAACGACCAGAACAGCCCGTCGATAGTGGCGCTGACGGATATCCTTGCCGCTCTCGGCAGCAGCTTGAAAGACTTTTTCAGTGACGATTCCGCCGAGCCGATTGCCTACGGCGAGGACGACTATTTCGTCAAGGAGAGCGCGGGCAGCTCCACGAAGTGGTTGGTTCCCACGGCGCAGAAAAACGCTATGGAACCGATTGTGCTGACTCTTGCGCCGATGTGCGCGACGGACAGGGATATGCCGCACGAGGGCGAGGAGTTCGGATACGTTTTAAGCGGCAAGGTCTGCTTGACCGTCGGCAAGGAAACGGCGCAACTCAAAGCCGGCGAAAGTTTTTACTTCCGCAGCGACAGAGTGCACTTTCTGGAAAACCGATTCAAAGAAGAGGTTAGGGTGTTGTGGGTGACTTGTCCGCCGAACTTTTGAGCGGGGCGACATACATCGCGCAATAGTTCGTCAACCGCCGCGCCGTCTCGGGTCACGTACGAAAAGTACGCTCCCCGTCGCCGCCGCACCGCTTTCCTGCTCTTGCGCGCGTCTGCCGCCCCTTGCAAAAAGCGAAACGATGCATACATCGCGCAATAGTTCGTCAACCGCCGCGCCGTCTCTTGCCTTTTAGAGAACGGCTGTCGGACAAAGCGGCGCATACTTTGGATAACGGAGAACGAAAGTTTCCGCAATCGATATAATTTTATTTTTTCCGATAGGAGATTAAGAAAAAGTGAACAACGAAATCAAGACGGGCGAAGCCCAGAGGCAGAAATTCGACAAGATTATCGAGGTGCGAAACGTAACCAAGGTTTTCGACGACGTCACCGTGGTAGACGACGTGAATCTGTCCATAAAGCGCGGCGAGTTCATCACGCTTTTGGGACCCAGCGGCTGCGGCAAGACCACGCTGTTGCGTATGATTGCCGGTTTTGAAGTGCCGACTTCGGGCAGCGTTTTTTTGGAAGGGCAGGACGTCACCGACCTGCCGCCGCACAAACGCCCCATAAACACTGTGTTTCAAAAATACGCGCTTTTTCCGCACTTGAACGTATATAAAAACGTCGCTTTCGGTCTCAAACTCAAAAAAGTTCCGAACGGCTTCAAGACGGATAAAAACGGCGAATTCAAGCTCGACAAAAACGGAAATAGGATAGAGCTGTTCCGCAAGTTTACGAAAGCCGAAACCGAAGAGAAAGTCAATCGCGCGCTTAAACTCGTCGGTCTGGAAGCCTACGGACACCGCGACGTGACTTCGCTTTCGGGCGGACAGCAGCAGAGAGTGGCAATTGCGCGCGCTCTTGTCTGCGAACCGAAAGTACTGCTTTTGGACGAGCCGCTCGGCGCGCTCGATTTGAAAATGCGCAAGGATATGCAGATAGAACTTATGGATATGCATAAGCGTCTCGGCATAACTTTCGTATACGTCACGCACGACCAGGAAGAGGCGCTGACGATGAGCGACAATGTCGTGGTAATCAAGGACGGCGTCATTCAGCAGTACGGCAGCCCGAAAAAGATATACGACGAGCCGAAGAACGCGTTTGTGGCAAGCTTTATCGGCGAGAGCAATATATTGTCGGGAACAATGAAGTCGGACTTCAACGTCAATTTCTGCGGCGCGGACTTCAAGTGTTTGGACAAGGGCTTCAATAAAAACGAAAAAGTCGACCTTGTAGTGCGCCCCGAGGACATAATAATCGAGAGTCAGGAAAAAGGCAAACTCGCGGGCGAAGTCACGCAGTCGATTTTCAAAGGCACGTACTACGAAATGAACGTGCTTGTCGGCGATTACGAGTTCACGGTGCAGAATACCGTGGAACATAAAGTCGGCGAAAAAGTCGGCTTGTCCATCGAGCCGAACGGCATACATATAATGAAAAAACTGCTGACCCGCAACGAATACATAACCGAAGTGAGCGGCGAGAACACCGTCTCGATTTGCGGCGGAAATTTCGAGTTCATAAATAACGGCGGCTTCGTCAAGGGCGATAAGGTGGTCGTCGAAGTGGATTTCGATAAGGTGGACTTGACAGACGACGAGTCGGACGGAACCGTCGGCGGCAACGTGGCGCAAACGCTGTACAAGGGCAGTTATTATCAAGTCCAGGTTTACACCGACGACGACGACGATATCTTTGTGGATACCGCCGACGAGTGGGACATAGACGACCGCGTGGGCATAGTCATACCGCCGGAGGCAATCTCGGTTCGCGCGGCGGAGGAGGACAGGGAGGAAGACAATGACAGGGATTAAAAAATTCAGGCTCAAACGCTCGTACTTCTCGTTCCCGTACGCGGTTATGAGCGCGCTGTTCGTCATACTGCCGCTGCTGATTACGGCGTTCTACGCGTTCACGCGCGACGGCAGTTTCTCACTTGCGAATTTCGCAAAGTTCTTTACGACTTTCAATACGCTGAAAGTTTTGCTGTATTCGCTGGGCATAGCCGCTCTCGTGACGGCAATATGCCTGCTGCTCGCGTATCCGCTTGCAATGATGCTCGCCGATTCGAAGATAAATAAGTCGGCGGTCACGGTAATGCTCTTCATAATGCCGATGTGGATAAACTCGCTGCTGCGCACGTACGCAATGAAAAACGTGTTCCAGCTCATCGGAATGACGAACGCATATGCCGCCGTCATAATCGGTCTTGTGTACGACTTTTTCCCGTTTATGCTGCTGCCGCTGTATTCCGTGCTGTCGAATATGGATAAGTCGTATATCGAAGCCGCGAACGATTTGGGTTGCGGAGCGGTGCAGTCATTCTTCAAAGTCAGACTGCCGCTGTCGTTGCCGGGAATTATGAGCGGCGTGCTGATGGTGTTTATGCCCACGGTGTCCACTTTTGCGATAAGCGATATCTTGGGCGATACTTCGACTTATATGTTCGGAAACATAATAAACGATTGGTTTACGGCAAGCGGCGGAAGCGGTTGGAATATCGGCTCTGCGTATTCTCTCGTTTTGCTCGCGCTGATAGGCATAACGATGTTAATCGCGAATAAAGCGACGGGCGGCAAGGCAAGCGCGGCGGGAGCGGCGCAGGCGGGAGGCGGACTGTTATGAATAAAGTCAAAAAAGCTCTTTGCAAAGCGTTCATATATCTTATGCTCGCGCTGATATATCTGCCTATACTCGTGTTGGTCGTGTATTCTTTCACGACAAGCAAATCGATAGGCGTCTGGAACGGCTTCACTTTTTCGCTGTACGCCGACGTGTTTGCCGACGCCGAAATGATGAGCGCGGTGGGCAATTCGCTGTTTGTCGCGCTCGTGTCCTCGCTGCTCGCCACGCTGATAGGCACGCTGGCGGCGGTAGGCATATTCTATACCCGCTCGAAGTGGTATAAATCGCTGCTGAATTTGACGTCGCAGGTGACAATGGTCAATGCCGATATTGTCACGGGCGTATCGTTTATGATGCTGTTTTTGGTGTTCGGACTCATTCCGAAAGGCTATCTCACGCTGATAATCGCGCATACGGTCATAACCGTGCCGTACGTGATTATGAACGTAATGCCGCGCCTGTCGCAGCTGAATCCGAATCTCTACGAAGCGGGTCTGGACTTGGGCGCGTCCCCCGTGCGCACATTCTTCACCGTGTTGCTGCCGCAGCTCGTGCCGTCAATGATATCGGGCTTTGCGCTCGCGTTCACGCTGTCGCTGGACGACTTCGTAATAACCAAGTTCGTAAACGGCGACGTCGGAACTATTTCCACGTACCTGTACAATAAGATAGCCAAGAAAGGCGTGATGCCGCAGTTGCGCGCTCTGTCCGCACTCATATTCGTGGCGATACTCGCGGTGCTTGTCGCCGTCAATATCTTCTCGCATAAAAAGCGCGTGAAGGAAGGGGGTCTGAAATAATGAAAAAGAGCATAAGCAAAATACTCGTTGCCGTGTTGGTCTGCGCCGCGCTCTGCTGTGCGTTCGCGGGTTGCGGAAATAGGGAACAGATACTCAAAATCTATAATTGGGGCGAGTATATGGACCCCGAAGTATACGAGGGATTCGAAGATTGGTACTACGAGCAGACGGGTAAGACGATAAAAGTCAAGTATAAGGAATTCGACACGAACGAATCGATGTATACCGAAATTTCCGTGAACAAAGCCGATTACGACCTTGTCTGTCCGTCCGACTATATGGTGGAAAGAATGAGAAACGCGGGACTTTTAAAACCGCTGAACAAGGAGATTTTCACCGCGGACAAAGAGCTGTACTACGACGGTCTTTGGGATATGGTAAACGATTCCGTAGACCCCGGGCTGACGTATTCGATGCCGTACGTTTGGGGTACGTTCGGCATAATGTACGATTCCGAAAAGGTGGAGGAAGAAGACGTCGCCGACTTCGACAGTTGGGAGGCTATGTTTTCGGAAAAGTATAAGAAAAAAATACTGATGAAAAACTCCGTCCGCGATGCATACTCGATTGCGAGGATATACGACAATACCGCGGTTTTGAGCCAAAAGTCGAACGGCTTCACCGATTACAATGCCGATTATAAACAGGCGCTCGACTCGATATTCAAACTGCCCGACAGCGACGAACAAATGCGCGCGAACATAGCCGCGGCATATGACAGGCTCGTCAAACAGAAATCCGTGCTGCTGCGTTACGAAGTGGACGACGGCAAGGACGATATGATAAATCCCGACAGCGAACCCAAACTCGGCTTTTTTTGGTCTTGCGACGCTGGTTACGCAATGGAAGAAAGCAACACGCTTTTCTACGTCGTGCCGAAAGAGGGCGCAAATGTCTGGGTGGATTGTTTCGTCATTCCTAAATACGCGAGAAACGAAGAGGCGGCAAACTATTTCCTGCAATATCTCTGCACCGCCACGGTGGACGATTCGGACGAGGACTTCGGCGGCGCGCTCGTTGCCGAAAAGAATATGGATTGGCTCGGCACGTCGATTGCCGTCAAGGAAGCAATGCTGTCGGTGAAAGAACAGCTCGAAGCCGACGACGGTTCGGACGAGGACAGTATGTTCTTCGAAGCGCCCGAAGGTTTCAAAGAAATGTATCTCGAAATGGTTTTCCCTCCCGACGAAGTTCTCGCCCGTTGTGCCATAATGCGCGATTTCGGAAAGTTTAATTTTGAGTTGGATGGGATGTGGATAGACGTCAAAACCGCCTGACGGGTTATAAGCTTCGCATTGCGGCGTCAAGCTTACGTTTTTGCTTCGGTTGCGTACGTTTGAGTACGCGCCCTCGCAAAATCCGCGCTTTCCTGGCACTGCTCGCTTCTAACCCGTCAGGACATTTCGACCAAACGCGAGTCGTCGCTGCGCGGCGAACGGCAAAAGCCGTTCTTGCTTGCTTGTCACGACTCGGTCGAACTTAAAAAGGACTCGCCTGCACGGCTCGTGAATTTAAACATTTTGTTTGTGTCAATGCGCTCGCTCGACTGAACTCAATTTTTCACGTGCTTTCGCGCGTTTTGCATTGCTGTGTACTCGCAAAGCTCGTGACGTTCGCGTCGCGCTATATGCGCTCGCTCGGCTGAACAAAATCGCTCGGTTTTCTCGAACCGCTTGCTTTAATTCGTCAGGAGGACTGAATATTTCTCACTTTTTCCGTACTTCGGGTGCAATTTTTTTGACTTATAAAAAAGGTTTTAGGGTGAAACCCTAAACCGTTGCGAGGGTGGGAGATATATAAGAGGGAGGGGACACAGTCGAAAGTGTCTCCTCCCTCTTATAATATAAATAATTCGCTTATGTGACTTGATTGAACGGCGTAAAGTTCGGCGTGCCGAGCGTCCAAATATAAACTATGATGTCTTTGCCTTTTTTGGCGTATTTGTAAGTGCCTTTGAAACCGTCGGCAAGCTCTTGAATCGTGCTCTCGCTGTCGGCGGAAAACAGCATATACAGTTCCGTATCAAAGGAAATATCGTTCAGATTTTTTCCGATACACGTCATCTTGACGCCGAGTTGCGAATATGCGTCCTGCATAGACTTGATGAGTGCGGCAACAGACGGGTCGGCATCGTCTGCCGTAATGTCGACGGAATATCCCGCATTTTCGTAAGCCGTTTTGATACCCTCGTGTTTCGATTCGCCGCTCGGCGGATTGGGTTTCGGCGGGTTGGGGTCGGGAATGGGGGAAATCGAAGTGCCGCTCTTTATAAAGACGAGATTAAATCCGCATTTCTCGCCGGCTTTGAACTCTCCGACGTCTTTATTGAAATATACGTAACCCCATTTTTCGAAAGTATTGCTTTTATCATATATCGATGCACTCATCAAGGACCGCCGCTCATCACCGTTGCGCACTATAAATTCCACGAATACGGAGTGGGAGCCGTGGGAAACCGAACAGTCTATTTCGCATCCGCCTGTTTCGCGTTCCATAATCGGGAAATCGGTTTTTTCTTTATCAACGTCATCGGTGAATTCCGCCTCTATGCTTCCGCGGCGGTTTTCGGGGTCGATAACGATTTCGGCGGACTTGAAAGCAAGCTTCGCGATTTCGTCGCTCGCGTCCAAATTGAGTTCCCAGACTCCGGCGACGGAAGCGAACTTGTCCTTATAACAGCCGCTTGCCACGCAGGCTGCGGCAAACATCATACAGGCAAACAAGATTATAAATATATTTTTCCGTTTCATAGTGCTTTTTCTCCTTTCCGTTCGGGAATAAACAGAACGGCATAATTTGCGATTGCGGCGATAATCACCGCTATTCTCAAAAATACCGCGGTATTGAAGTTTACTGCTTTCAAATAAACGTTAAGCGCGAATATGTCCAATGTGTAATATATGCACGGTATCAAAAGCAGGAAAGCGATGACTGTCGTTATCAGTCTTGCATTACGGGCGTGTTTTGTCTTTTCGAGCAGAAAGCCAATCGATTGAACCGCAGGTGCGAGTGAGGAGATTGCCAAGAGAAGCAGGTGATTATATGCATTTGTTCGGAAGTATGTTTCGAACAAGTCCATAGAGTTGAAACAACCTATTATGAATAGCAGGGACGGCAGAAAGAGCAATACCGTCGTTGTCACGCCCATACCGATGATTTTAAGCTCGCGCAGGGCAAACGCAATGGATATAAGCCCGAACACAATAGAGCACAGCGATATAAAAGCGTCGGGGAACCCGCGAACCAATTCGAAAAAATCCTCCCGACCGAGTTTGACGGTGCCGACTATCCCGAGTATTATCATAACTCCGCCGATAACCGCGCACGCGATTCGCAGAATCATTTGTATGAAGTCGTTTTCGAAAAATTCCGTCAAAGCGTATAACAGCGAGGAAACGAACAGAAGAAAGAACACCGCTGCTCCGATTGCGCCCGTGCCCGCGCTTAAATAATTTCCGTAATCGCCGTACTCCGCGTCTTTAAAGAAAACCAACAAAAGAGATAGGACAAGCGCGATGACTGCGCACAAAGCCGACAGCGTGATTTTGCAAATTAATCCGACCTTTTTAGGAAAAAACTTCGAGACGAACGGCAGAGCAACATAAAGGAATGCGAGAAAAATAAACATTATAATAGGCGTTGTCGTCTCGCGCAAGTGCGGACCGAAATTCTCGAAATACGGTATGTAGACGGCAAGGAAAAATCCCATTGTCAAAATCGCCGCAAATATCACGGCTTGATATTTGTCGAACGCGCTTATTCTTTTCGGACTCTCTTTCGCGGGGGCGTCCTTTGCAAGTTCAAGTGTCCGACCGCTTGCCGCCGCGCTTTGTATGTTTGCCGCTTTCTCGCCACTCATTGCATTTTGAGAAGTTTGACTGTCCGCCGAAACACTTTTAAAGACGGTATTTTCCGCGGCGCTCTCTGCTTTGCCGCCGTCTTTTTTTCCGCCGCTTTCGAAAACCTTTTCGTTGCAGTGCAGAATGTCGTCCACTTTCACGCCGAATAGGTCGGCGATGACTACGAGGTTGCCCAACTCCGGCATTCCTTGTCCGCTCTCCCAACGGCTGATTGCCTTGTCGGTTACGTTAATGTGTTTGCCGACCTCGGATTGCGTATAGTTTGCCCGCAATCGCAGTCTTTTCAGATACTCTCCGATTGAACTCGTATCCATAATCGCCTCCTTGCGTCCGCGGATTGTTGCGAACGCTTAATTCTAAATAATTATATCATATATGTCGCTGTTTTTGCAAGACTTTACTTGACAATCACGTATATTTGCTGTTTAGGCATCTCTATGAATCATAGAGTTCCTCTCCCTGACGGGTTATAAGTGTCGCATTGCTTCGTACTCGCAAAGCTCGTGACGTTCGCGTCGCGCTATATGCGCTCGCTCGGCTGAACAAAATCGCTCGGTTTTCTCGAACCGCTTGCTTTAATTCGTCAGGAGGACTGAATATTTCTCACTTTTTCCGTACTTCGGGTGCAATTTTTTTGACTTATAAAAAGGGTTTTTAGGGCGAAACCCTAAATCGTTGCGAGGGTGGGAGATATATAAGAGGGAGGGGACACAGTCGAAAGTGTCCTTCCCTCTTATAATATGAATATATAAATTTGACAACGCCGATAAAAAAGCGTATAATTAAATGCGTATGAAATACGACGCGATTGTAGTAGGAACGGGACACGCGGGCATAGAGGCCGCACTGGCCCTTGCGCGCACGGGCTTTAAGACCGTGGCTTTAAGCATATCGCTGGACAACGTCGGCTATCTTGCCTGCAACCCCAGCATAGGCGGTACGGCAAAAGGTCATCTGGTGCGTGAAATAGATGCGCTCGGCGGCGAAATGGGCAAGGCGGCGGATAAGACGCTGACCCAACTGCGAATGCTGAACCGCTCCAAAGGTCCGGCGGTGCAGAGCCTGCGCGCGCAAGTGGATAAATACCGCTACCACGAGTATATGAAAAGCGTGTTGGAAAATCAAAAAAATCTGACGCTTCGTCAGGGCGAGGTGGAAAAAATCCTGACGGAAGGCGACAGGGTAACGGGCGTCGCCACCGCCGTGGGACTGACGTATTTTGCCGACGTCGTCGTTCTCGCCTGCGGAGTGTATCTTCAATCGGATATAATAATCGGCAGCAGAGTGCAGAAGAAAGGGCCGGCTTGTTTTACGAGGGCGGAGGGACTGTCCGCCGCTCTCGAAGAGATAGGCATAGGCTTGCGCAGATTCAAGACGGGTACGCCGGCGAGAATAGATATGCGCACGGTGGATTTCGATAAGCTGGAAGTGCAACACGGCGAAACCGACATATATTCCTTTTCCGAGTTAAGCGGAAAAGTCGCCGCCGACAATACCGTGTGCTGGCTGGGATATACAAACGAAAAGACGCACGAAATCATACGGAACAATCTGCAATCCAGCCCGAAATATTCGGGACTCATTCACGGCGTCGGCGCGAGATATTGCCCGTCGATAGAGGATAAAATCGTGCGCTTCGCCGATAAGAAACGCCACCAGTTCTTTCTCGAACCCGAAGGCGGCTGTACAAACGAGGGCTACGTTCAGGGTCTTTCCACGGGTCTGCCGGCGGATATTCAGCTTGAAATGTACCGCTCGATTGAGGGCTTCGAAAGGGTGGAAATAATGCGCGATGCATATGCAATCGAATACGATTGTATAGACCCTCTCACTCTCAAACCGACGCTGGAACACAAGCGTTACGAAGGTCTTTATTTTGCGGGGCAGATAAACGGCACGTCGGGCTACGAGGAAGCCGCGGCGCAGGGACTGCTCGCGGGACTCAACGCCTCGCTGAAATTGCGCTCTATGCCGCCCCTCAAAGTCACACGCGACAATTCGTATATCGGAGTTATGGCGGACGACTTGGTGACGCGCGGCGCGGACGAACCGTACAGAATGATGACGTCAAGGGCGGAGTTTCGACTTTCGTTGCGCCAAGACAACGCCGATTTGAGGTTGACGCAGGAGGGAATCAGAGCAGGACTTGTCTGCGACAAGAGAAAGAAAAAATATCTGAAAAAAATCGCCGACATAGAAAAGGCGAAACTGCTTTGCGCCGAAATTCTGCCGCAGAAAAGAGTCAACGAGTTTTTAAAAGCGGTCGGCGAAACTCCGTCCGACATCGGCTTGAACGCTCTGTCGCTGTTCAAGCGCAGCGGCGTGACGCTTCAAAAGTTCGGCGAGTATTTCGACGTGCTGAAAGATATTTCGCGCTCGGCGGCAACCGACGTCTACGTCGGCGCGCGCTACGAGGGCTATCTGAAACGTCAGGAGAGATTGCGCGGAGAGAGCGAACGCTGCGAGAATATGCCGCTCGATTTCGACGACTATTCCAAAGTGGACGGACTGCGCCTGGAAGCAAGGGAAAAACTGAACAAGATTCGCCCGACCTCCGTGGGACAGGCGTCTCGTATTGCCGGCGTCACTCCCGCCGACGTAAACGTGCTGATTCTCGCCGCCGCCAAAAAACAGTCCCGGAATACTTGAAAATGTATTGGCATAAGATAAAAAAAACGCCGTCCGCGCGTCTTTCGAGAGCTGCGGTCGGCGTTGTTTTCATTGTCGAAAATCGATGTAAAAATCGAACACAAAAATAAGGCATAAAGCGGACTTATGCCGAAAATCTCTTGTCCGTCGGGGTATAGCCGTAGATGTTTACTCTTCCGGTTTGGTCACAGCTTCGCTTTCCTGCTCGGCTTTTCGGAATGCTTCGAGTACGGCCGTCTTGATTAACTCTCTTGTGGGAGAATTCAGCGGATGCACGATGTCCTTGTATCCGCCGTCGGGGGTCTTTTTGTTGGGCATAGATATGAAGTAAGTGTCTGTACCCTCGATAACTTTAACGTCGTGAACAACGAAGCAGTCGTCAAACGTGACAGAAGCAACGGCTTTCAACTTCAACTCGTCTTTTTTGACAAGCTTGATGCGAATGTCGGTGATGTTCATCGTTTTTGAACCGCCCTTTATAAGTTTATCGGTAAAAGCATTATAACATATTTTTACGTATTTTGCAATAAGATTGGACAAATTTCTTTTCCGATAAACGGGAAATATTCAACTGTATCGGTGAAAATCGCCGTGGCACTCGCAAATTCCGCAACTTTCGGCGCATCTTTCGCAGAAATCTCTGCCGCAATCGCCGCAGCGGTATGCGTCGTCCGCCGTTATTTCCTTTCCGCACTTGCAACACTTCATACCCGTATTTTTGCCGTCTTAAAGCGGAGTTATACACATAATTGCAATGACACGGCGACGTTGCGGCGCATATATAATTGCTATGAGAATTCATTTCGTAGGTTGTTTGGGGGTCAGTATGCGCTCCCTTATGGAGTTGGAACGCTCCCGACTCAATATAGTGACGGGCAGCGACGCAAACCTTTCGGGTCACAAAAAGGAGAACGTGCACGGCGCCGACCTCGTGGTCTACACCTGCGCCGTAGGCGAGGACAACGTGGAACTTATGGAGGCGAGAAGACTCGGCATTCCCACGGTGGAAAGGGCAAGACTGCTCGGACAGCTCGCCGCGACTTATCCGTCCGTGACCGCGATAGCGGGTGCGCACGGAAAGACCACGACGACGGCAATGACTGCGGCGGCAATGCAGTCGCTCTCTCCGACGGTACATATAGGCGGCGACTTGAATCCGCTGTCGAAAGAAGTGCGGCCGTTGCATACCGACAAGTGCGAGCATTTCATAACCGAGGCTTGCGAATACCGCCGCTCTTTTTTGGAACTGAAACCGACGCTCGGCGCAGTGCTGAACGTCGATTTGGACCATACGGACTATTACCGCGACTTCGACGACGTGCTGTCCGCCTTCGACTCGTTTGCCAAAAGGTGCAAGACACTCTTGGTAAACAGCGACGACAGGGCGAGTATGTATCTGAACAACGGCGGCGCAAAGTATACGTTCGGACTGAATGCGCTGGCATATTTCAAGGGCGAGAATTTACGGTGCGAAAGCGGCAACTCCTATTCGTTCGATTTGAAAATCGGCGGCAGAAGAGCGGCGAGAGTACACACCTGTCAGCCGGGTTTTCACAACGTATACAATGCTCTGTGCGCCGTGAGCGCGGCAGTCTTAAACGGCGTCGACCCGATTGCGGCGGCAAAATCGCTTAAAATGTACGGCGGCGTGAAAAGACGTTTCGAAAGGGTGGGACTGATGTGCGGCGCGGCGGTCGTGTCCGATTATGCGCACCACCCCAAGGAAATACGCGCAACGCTCTTAAACGCCAAAAAGTGCGCGAGAGGCAAGGTGTACGCCGTGTTTCAGCCGCATACCTATACGAGAACGTTAAGTTTGCAAGACGAGTTCGCAAAGGCGCTGAAAGAGGCGGACGACGTCGTGCTTATGCCGATATTTCCCGCGCGCGAAAAACCGATAGAGGGCGTGACTTCGCATAATATAGTGCTGAAAATGATACGCGACGGGCGTAAAGCGGCATATATAGACACGTTCTGCGACGTACTCAAATATCTGAAAAACCGCGTAACGGAAAAGGACATAGTGATTTTTCTCGGTGCCGGCGACGTCGACAAGCTCGCCCGCTCCTGTAAATGAAATCACAAAAGGACGGCGGCAAACCGTCCTTTTGTGTTCTGTCAGTCGAATGTTTTGAGTTTTTCCGTCAGCAGACAGGCTCTTTCGATACGGTTGCCGCAGGCTCTCGCAGCGTCCTCGTCGAACCGCAGACAGCCGTGTTTTTTGACCGCGCTGTCGTAAATCATATACGGCACCGCTTCGCGCGAATGCGTTCTCGTCGAAGTCGGAGTGGGGTGGTCGGGCAGGAATGCCAGACGGTATCTTTCACCCGCAGACCTCAAATATTCGTCAATCGGCTTGACAATCTTTTCGTCGATAAGCTCGATTGCTCTCGTCTTGCCGACCCTGTCGCCTTGGTGTCCGCATTCGTCGGGAGCTTCCAGATGTACGTAAACATAGTCGCTGCCGCCCTTCAACGCGTCGATAGCGGCAAGCGCTTTGCCGTCGAAATTCGTATCGATATTGCCCGTCGCGCCGACGACGTCCACCGACTTCATCCCGGCGCATAAGGCTATGCCTTTAAGCAGGTCCACCGCCGAAATCATCGTGCCGTTCAAGCCGTATTTTTCGCGGAAGTTTTCCAGCTTCGGCTTCGTGCCTTCTCCCCACAGCCACAGCGAAGTCGCTTGGTTTTTACCCTCTTTTTTTCTCTTTTCGTTGATGGGGTGACCCTTCAAAAGCCGTTGCGATTCCAGCATAATCGAACGCAGTTTTTCGTCGCTCGGAAGATACTTTTCATACTCTTTGCCGCTTATGTCGTGGGGCGGAGTCAGTTTTACGCCGCACGTTTGCGCTCTGCGGCGCACCAAACAGTGACGGTAACTTATGCCGCCGAACAATTCGAACCCGTCGCGGTCAAGCTCTTTCGCCAAAAAAGCGATAAGCTCGCGCGCGCTTTCTGTGTCTATTTCGCCTGCCGAATAGTCCTTCATTATGCCGTCCGACAGCGTCACGAGATTGGCGCGGTATGTCACGTCCTCGTCCGAAAGCTCTATGCCCATACTGACGGCTTCCAGCGGCGAACGTCCGCTGTAACACAGAAGAGGGTCATAGCCTATGACGGACAGATTTGCGGTGTCCGAACCCGGACTCATAGAGTCGGGAACGGTCTTTGTCATACCTATTTCCGATACCGCGGCGAGAGCGTCCGTATACGGTTTTTTGGCTTGCGACAGCGGCGTATCGTTGTTTTCGTCGGGTAGGTCCGCCATTCCGTCGCCGAGTATAACCACTATTTTTTCTTTCATATTTCGGTATCCTTTTTTCTTGTCGAGCGTTGTGTTTTTCCGTTGCTTCGGTTGAAAGTCTGTCTATTCCACGGTGACCGACTTTGCGAGATTTCTGGGCTTGTCGATGTCGCAACCGCGCGCGGCGGCAATGTAATAGGCGAGAAGTTGCAGCGATACCGCGGCTACGCAGGGCATAATCTCGTCGGACAGGGCAGGCAGCTCCACGACGTGCTTTGCCTGCCCCTCGATTGCCGTGTGCCCCCGTTTTACGAGCGCGATGACCAGCGCGCCGCGCGTTTTGACCTCTTCGGCATTGGACAGCGTCTTGTCGTAAAGCTCGTCGCCCGTCAGACAGGCGATGACCAGCGACCCCTGCTCAATCAGAGAAATCGTGCCGTGTTTCAGCTCGCCCGCGGCATAGCTTTCGGCGTGAATGTAAGAAATTTCTTTAAGCTTCAACGCCCCTTCCAAAGCGAGAGCATAGTCGTTGCCCCGACCGATAAAGAACGCCTTGTCGTTCCCGAAGTATTTGGACGCGAGAATTTGCAGCTGCTCTTTGCCGTCTATGACCTCTTGCATAGCACTCGGCAGACACTTGATTTCTTCGAGATACTTTGCGTATTCGCCGCCCGTTCTGCCCAGCTTGCCCGCAAGATACAACCCCAAAAGTTGCAGGGTCAAAACCTGCGTCGTGTAACCTTTCGTCGTGGCAACAGCCATTTCCGGTCCCGCCCGCGTGATAATAACGTCGTCGGCTTCCCTGGCTATCGTACTGCCCACGACGTTGACGATGGCAAGAACGCGCGAAGAATGTTCTTTGGCTTCTCTCATCGCCGCAATCGTGTCCGCCGTCTCGCCGCTCTGGCTTATGACGACGGTGAGGGTGTTTTCGTCGAGAATGGGGCGGCGGTAGCGGAATTCGCTGGCAAGGTCGATTTCCGCGGGTATGCGGCAGTTTCGCTCTATAAAATACTTGCCAATCATTCCCGCGTGATAGGAAGAACCGCACGCGACTATGTAAAGCTTGTCGAGCTTTTTGACGTATTCCTCGGAATAGTCTACGTTCTCGAAGGCGATTTCTCCGCCCTTTATGCAGGCGGCAATCGTCTGTTCGACGGCTTTGGGCTGCTCGTGTATCTCTTTCAGCATAAAATGCGGATAACCGTTCTTTTTGGCGCTTTCGACGTCCCAATCGACCTCGAACCTCTTGCGCTCCACAAGCTCGTGGTTGGAGTTGTAAAGCAGAACGCCGTTGCCGTCCACGACGGCAATGTCCTTGTCGTCGGGCAGGATGAACGAACGGGTGTGCTTCAAAACCGCGGGTATGTCCGACGCCACGAAGTTTTCGCGCTTTCCCAATCCTATGACGAGAGGGGAGTCCTTGCGCACGGCAAAAAATTTGTTCGGCTCGAAAACGGCGAGTATGCCCAGGGCATACGAACCTTTCAGCTTGTTCAAAGTCTTTCTAATCGTCTCGAAAATATCGCCCTTGTGGTAATACTCCAAAAGCTGAACCACGACTTCGGTGTCGGTCTGCGACTTGAAAGTAAAACCCTTCGCCGTCAGAAACTCGCGTATGTCGAGATAGTTTTCTATAATCCCGTTGTGAACGACGGCAAACCGCCCCGTCTCCGAAACGTGCGGGTGCGAGTTTATGTCGCTCGGCTCTCCGTGCGTCGCCCAGCGCGTGTGCCCGATACCGATGACGCCGCCCAGCTTCTTGCCGCCGTCCGTTAAGACGTCGAGATTCTCCAAACGCCCTTTGGCTTTGGACATCTTGATTTCTCCGCCGTCGAACACGGCGATACCGCTGGAATCGTAACCGCGGTACTCCAACATTTTCAGACCGTCCAAAAGCAGAGGGGCGGCTTGTTTTTTGCCTGCGTAACCGATTATTCCGCACATATTGCTTACTCCTTGTCACCGCTTTCGCCGTTGTCGCTTTGCGCTTGTGCTTTCGGCTTGTGCAGTATTATTTTGATTATTAAAACGATAACGACCGCAATCGCAATGACGGTCAATGCGAGAATTATCCAGTCGATGTATTTTTCCAAAAATACGCATAACAGCGTTATGATGCCGCTTGCGACGAGATTGCCCGCGACCACCGCGGCAGTGGCTTTCGGAAGTTTCAAACCTATGATGGAGGCAACCGCACTGCCCGTCCAAACGCCCGTAAGCGGCAGGGGTATGGCGACGAACAGAAATACGCCCAGCATTTTCTTGAAGTCGGAAACGCCGCCTTGAACGCTCCGGGACTTCTTTTCGAATTTTTCGTAAATGGTTTCGCCGACTTTTTTAAACAGCTTTGTCGATGAAAGCCACTTGATAAACGGAATGAGCACAAGCAAAAGCAGAGGCACGATTGCCGAAGAACCGGCAAACGACAAAAGCCACCCGAAAGCGGGGTGTATGCCGTAGCGCAGAGCAATGGGAATCGCAAGCCGCGCTTCCACAATCGGCAGTATGGATATGAGTGCCACGACAATCTCTTTGTACTTGAATACTTTGAGAAGCGCGTCGAATATTATGTCCGCGATTTCCGCCATTGAAACCTCTCGAAACGTTTTCTTGTCCGTATTTATTATAGACGGTATAATTGTAATATATGAAAGCAATTTTGTCAAGCGGCGGTGCGCTTTGACGGCATATAACGAACAAATGCTTGACATCGCGGACACATAACGTATAAAATGTATAAGTAAGACAGGAGGTTTTTTTCTCTATGGGCAAATACTTCGGAACAGACGGAATAAGAGGCAAATACGGCGACAATCTCGACGTCGAACTTTCATATAAAACAGGCAGAGCCGTCGCGGCGTTTTTCGGCGGCGGAAGTTGCTACATCGGCAGGGATACCCGCGTTTCGGGTCCCGATATAGAGGACGCGCTGGTAAGAGGTCTGACGGACGGCGGCTCGAACGCCGTGTTGCTCGGGGTGCTTCCTACGCCCGCCGTGGCGCACCTGACGGTGTCGCACGAGGCAGTCTGCGGCATAATGATTTCCGCATCGCACAATCCGCCCGAATATAACGGCATAAAGATTTTCGACGGCTTCGGCGTGAAGTTGAGCGAAGAACAGGAGGGCGGAATAGAGTATTACATCGATAATCTGCCCGAATTGAGCGACGTAAAGGGCAAAGTCTCGTCGCTGGAAAACGCGAAGAACGAATATATAGATTACGTCGTCGGTTGTATAGACTACGATTTCAAAGGTCTCGAAGTCTGGCTGGATTGCGGCTACGGAGCATCGGGTTCGGTGGCGAAAGAAATATTCGAAAGAGTGGGAACAAAACCGCAGGTGGATAACTGCTCTATGCGCGGAGAAAAGATAAATGCGGGCTGCGGCGCGCTTCATCCCGACTATGTAGGAAACAGTATGAAAGGCACGGACTGCCGCGTGGGCTTTTCTTTCGACGGCGACGCAGACAGACTCGCAGTCGTGTTCGACGGCGAGATTCTCGACGGCGACAGCGTGCTGTACAATATGTCGAAGGGACTCAAACTCAAAGGCGGCGTGGTCGTCGGTACGGTTTTGAGCAATCTCGCGCTGGAAAAGAAACTCGCAAGCGACGGACTGCGCCTGTTGCGCACTTCCGTAGGCGATAAGTTCATTTGCGAAATGATGACGAAAAACAAGTATAACCTCGGCGGCGAACAGAGCGGTCACTACATCATTCATCCGCAGGCGACCACGGGCGACGGAATAATGAGCGCGCTTATTTTCTTGAAAACGCTGTGCAGGGGCGGAAAACTGTCCGCACCCGAAAGGTTGGACTTGTGTCCGCAAAAGGCGATAGCGGTAAACGCGCCGCCCACGATAGTGTACGAAGCCGGTTTTATCGCGCTCGTGGAAAAGTATACGGAGAATTTGCGCGGCATAGGCAGAATAGTCGCAAGATATTCGGGAACGGAACCCAAAGTCAGAGTAATGGTCGAGTGCTCCGAGCCTCGGCTCGTCGATGCCGCTTTGAAGGAATTCGAAAACTATATCGCCGCCCGCCGCTGATTGAAGCATAAGCGATACGTTTTTAAAAATCACTCTCCGGCAAACGAGAGGGAAAACGGAAAAAGACGATATAAGACAAAGCGTTTTATACGCAGTTCGGAAAAATATAAACCGCAAAGAAAGCCGACGGTCCGAATAAGGACTTCGGCTTTTTCGTTTTTCCTCGTCAAACCGCGCAAAAACCGAAATTATGGGTTATTGTCTTGACATAGCGTGACTTGTCGGGTATAATAGTATAGGATAGCTGTGAAATTGTTTGCAGGCTGTCTTTCAGCGACCCGATTCAAAGACCGGAGACAACACGAATGAGCAAAAAGAAACGCGGCGACGCAGACGAAAAACTCAAAAAAAGCGGCGGTAAATACCGCAGTCTCATAATTATTTTTGCGGGAGACCTTCTGTTTGCCGTTTTTTCCTATTGGCTGGCAAGAACGATAATGTTCTATGCGCTTCCTACGCCTGCCGGCTATTTGGAACACGAGCTTGCAATCGCCGCGGTATCCGTTGCCGTCGTGCTGGCTATGCTGCTGTTCTTCGATTCGTACAATACGGTCTGGAAGTATGCGGGCAGGGTGGAATTCTTCAAGTTCCTGATGGCGTATATCGTCGCGTTCGTCGTGCTGTTCATATTCAAGCACGTAATGAATTTCGCGTTCGACGTGCAGGTGTGGGTGCCGCTGATTTTGGACTACTTGCTGTTCAGCGCGATTTTGAGCGGCGCGATGCGCTTCTTCTACGGCATAATTCACTATATCCGCCACATCAGAAACAGAATAGCTCTGAAAAATCCCGACGGAGCCAAACGCGCCGTCGTTATAGGCGCGGGCTTTACGGGTTCGCTTGTTATCAACAGATTCATAAACAATCCCGACGAGGGGTACACGCCCGTCGCGGTTTTGGACGACGACCCCGTAAAATTGAATATGAAGATTTACGGAGTCAAGGTCGAAGGCAACATCGACTCCGTGGAAAGAGTCGTGAAAGCCACGAATGCCGAAGTCATAGTCATAGCTATTCAGAATATATCCAAAGTTCAGCTCAAAAACATATACACGCGTTGCAGGGTTGTCAATCTGCCGATAAAGGTAATGCCGGCAATGGCGGACGCGGGAAATATGCCGCTGTCCACGCTGTCGCTCCGCGACATAAAAATCGAAGAACTTTTGGGCAGAGACGAGTTCAAAGTCAGGAAAGAGCTTATAGACGTAGCTGTCAAAGACAAAGTCGTCTGCGTGACGGGCGGCGCGGGTTCGATAGGTTCCGAGCTGTGTCGTCAGGCGTTGAATTTCGGCTGCAAACATCTCGTCATTTTCGATATGCACGAGAACGGAATGTTCGATTTGAATCAGGAATTTTCCAAAAAGTACGATACGTCGAGATATACTCTCGTTATGGGGACGGTGCGCGAAAAGCAAAAGCTGGAAGAAACGTTCGAGAAGTATAAGCCCGAAGTCGTGTTCCACGCCGCGGCGTATAAGCACGTGCCTATGATGGAGATAAGCGCGACGGAAGCCGTCAAAAACAACGTGTTCGGCACGCTGAACGTCATAGAACAGTCGATTGCGTCGAACGTGGAAAAGTTCGTGCTCATTTCCACGGATAAGGCGGTCAATCCCGCCAACGTAATGGGCGCAAGCAAACGCATAGCCGAAATGTGTGTGCAGACGAAGGGCAAAAGCAGTAAAATGAAAATGGCTGCGGTGCGCTTCGGCAACGTGCTCGGCTCCAACGGCAGCGTCATACCCATTTTTATGAAACAGATAAAAGAGGGCGGACCGATAACGCTGACCGACAGAAACATAAAACGCTACTTTATGACGATACCCGAAGCCGTGCGCTTGGTGCTGCAAACGGGCGCGTTCGCGGACAGCGGCGAGATTTTCGTGCTGGATATGGGAGAACCCGTCTATATCTACGACCTTGCCTGCGACCTCATCAGGATAAACGGCTTGAAACCCGAAAAGGATATAGAGATAAAAGTCACGGGTCTGCGTCCCGGCGAAAAACTGTTCGAGGAATTGCGCTACGATAAAGAAATGGTGGACAGCACGGCACACGAGGGAATCTTCGTGACCCGTATGGAGAACGTGAACGAGAAGACATTCTTCAAAAAGCTGGAAACTTTGAAAGCCGCCGCGACGGAAGAGGACGCCGCGAAAACGGAAAGTCTGATGTTCGACATCGTTCCCGGCGAGACGCGCAAAAAGGCGAAAGAAGAGAGAATAAGACAGCTTGCGGAACTCAAAAAGGCGGAAGAAGCTTCGAAAGACGACGCGGCGGAAGAAACCGCGGAACAGCCTTTGCAAGAGCAGTCGAAAGCGGACGGACTTGCCTCGGCGGCCGTCGGCGTCAAGAGGAGCGAGCAATGAGTTTTTGGCAGGCTTTGGTTTTGGGACTCATTCAGGGTCTGGCGGAATTTCTGCCCGTGTCCAGCAGCGGTCACCTCGTGCTGGTGCGCGAAATAATGGGCATTTCGGGAGATTACCTTCTGTTCGATATGCTGCTTCACGTCGGCACGGTTATGGCGGTCATAATCGTGTTTTTCAAGGACTTGCTTGCGCTGTTCAAACCGCCGTTCAAAACCATAGGATTCATTCTGCTCGCGTCCATACCCGCGGTAATCGTGGGTCTGCTGTTCAATTCGCAGATAGAATCGTTTTTCGCGGGCGCAAAATATATCTGTTTCTTTTTTCTGTTCACGGCGGTGCTGATGTTCGTGACGGAAATTATAGGAAAGAGGACGAAAGAGCCGAAGCCGTTCACGATAAAGACCGCACTGTTTATGGGCGTTATGCAGGGCATAGCGGTGTTTCCCGGCATCTCGCGCAGCGGTTCGACTATATTCGGCGGTACAGTCGCCGGCACGAACAGAGAAGAAGTTGCGAAATTCTCGTTCTTTATGAGTATACCCGTAATTTTGGGCGGCGCGCTGTTGCAGGTCATCGACCTGATAAAAGACCCCGCGGCGGGCGCGGCAATGCCCTGGTATTGCATCGTCGGGGGTATGGCGGCGTCGTTTTTGAGCGGACTTTTCGCAATAAAACTTATGATGCGGGTCATAAAGAAAGCAGACTATAAATGGTTCAGCCTGTATCTGCTCGTCGTCAGCGTGCTGTCGTTCGTGTTTTTCTTTCTCGGAGTATAGGATTTTAAAGGGTGAGGGCGTTGCTGGAAAAAATCAAGCATAACGTAATAATGCAAAGGGTTTGCGAATTTCAGCGCACGCCGCTTTTTATTGCGCTGGTTGCCGCGATTGCCTTTTTGTCGCATGCGTTCGGTTTGGAACTCTTCGCGTTCTGGACGATAGCCGCAATCGGCGTGTTCACGCTCGTGTTTCAGGAGGATACGACGCCGTTTCTGCCCTGCGCGTTTTTGGCGCTGTTTTCCATATCCAGACAGAACGGCGCGACAAGCTCCGTGCAGTCGGGCATACTTTTAAAACCGTATTTCATTGTCAACGGCATAATAATCGTCTGTCTCGTGCTGGCGGCGCTCGTGTTTCACGTCGTGTATTACAGGCAGTACCGAAATTTCAAAAAGCTGACTTTTTTGACGTCGGGACTCGCCGCACTGTCGCTCGGATTTTTGACGAACGGACTGTTTTCGAGCGGCTACAATTGGCTTAATTTGCCGCTCGGACTGATGTTTTCCGCGCTGTATTTCGGCGTGTATTTGTTCGTTTTCCATACGGTAAAGTGGAAAAAGAACTTTTCGATGCGGTATCTCGCATTCATATTTTTCATAATGGGTCTTCTTATCGTCGCCGAAATGGGCGTGCTGTATATCCGCCTGCCCGAACTTCGCGCCACGGGAGACAAAGACCTCGTTTGGCTGGGCTGGGGACTGTCCAACGCGATAGGCTTTCTGTTTATGCTGACGATACCTTTCGGGTTCTATCTCACGCACACCGAAAAAATATCGCTGCCGTACTATCTCGGTACAAGCCTGATGCTGATTGCCGTCGTGGCAACGTTCTCCCGCGGCTCGCTTGTCATAGCGTTGCCGCTGTTCGTCGCAGGCAGTATTTTCGTGTGCTTGTTTGCCCGTTCCAAAAAACAGCTGTGGGTAATGGCGGCAATTCTGCTCGCGGGCGCTATTGTCGTTGTCGTCGTGTATAGAGAGTGGCTGCTGCAAAAACTGAATTTCTATATAGAAACGGGCTTCAAAGACAGGGGCAGATTCGAGCTTTGGCTGCATTGTTTGGAGAGCTTTTTGAGAGCGCCCGTGTTCGGCCGCGGACTGATGTTCGAATTCGCGGAATACTTCAAGACGTTCTTCTGGGCGCATAATACGCCGCTGCAATTTTTGACTACGGGCGGCATAGTCGGTCTCGGCACGTACTTGTTCCACAGAGTGCAAACGGGCATATTGTTTTTCAAAAAACCGACGACGGACAGACTCTTTGCCGGACTCGCCGTGCTGTGCCTGCTCGTGAACAGCCTGCTCGACGTGGCTATGAGCTGTCAGCACGTCGTAATTTTTTACGCAGTCATTCTCGCGTTTTCGGAAAAAGACTTGCTGTTCAAAACCGGCAAAATCGATGCAAACGGCGAGTGCGTCGCCGCCGTAAACGCAGAGGAAACGGGCACGGCAAAAATCGAACACGAAGTCGAAAAGAGCGCGCCCGCTGCTGTCGAAAGCCGGGAACAAGCTCCGCAGCCGATTGCAAAGACAACATTGGCAACGACTGTTTCCGCTCCGACCGTGGACAGCCTGATAGACGCGGTCAAAACGGCAGAGGCGGACAGTGTCGGGTTAAAGAGTAAGGAAAAGCAAAAGGTTCGCGTGCTGTTCCCCGCAGTGGAAGCGGGACTCGGACATATGGTGCCGATGAACAGCGTCGCGGAGATTTTCGAAAAGAAATACGGCGACGTGACCGACGTTATTCGCATCGACTTCTTCCGCGACGACGCGACCGAGCCTATGCGCAAGTTGGAACGTCTGTTCGTCAAGACCGTCGGCAAGCAGAACAAAATACGCGGCTACGGCAGTCTGTCGTTTGTGCTTATGGACTTGTTCAGCAGCGACTCTTTGAAGGCAGTAATGCAGTGGTTCGTCAAAGACTCGTACGCAGACGGCTTGCATAAGATGACGAGATTGGACGCCGACATAGTGTTCTCCACGCATTGGGCGACGTCGTACTATGCCGCGCGTATCGACAAAAAACCGATAAACGTGCAGTATTGCCCCGACGCGAGAATGGACGTGCTTTGGGATACGGGCGCGGATTGTACGCTGATACCGGCGCAGGTCGCCATCGACAAGGCAAGACAGAAAAAGAGATTCGACGGTATGCACCTCGTCAAATCGCAGTTCATAATCCGAAACGAAGCTTTTAAAATAGAGCGCGACCGAGCGGTATTGCGGAAACAGCTCGGACTGAAAGACTGCCCGACGATAACTCTCGCCGACGGCGGATACGGCGCAGGCAAACTCGGCAAAACCGTCAGACAGCTTTTGAAATCCGACAGGGAGTTGAACGTCATCGCCATATGCGGCAAAAACGTCAAATTGCACGAGCAGCTCAAAACGGCAAACGTTCCCGAAAATATAAACTTCGTCAACCTCGCGTTCACAAACGATATGCTGAAATATATCGCGGTGGCGGACGTGTTCGTCGGCAAGAGCGGCGCAAGCAGTATGGCGGAGCCGAGATATTTCGGAGTGCCCATAATCGTCACGATGTTCGCCACGCCGATAGAGCGCGACAACGCAAAGTATTATATAGAGGAAGTCGGTTGCGCCGTCAAGGAGTTCAACGTCAAAAAAGCCGTGGCAAAAGCCTTCGAGCTTCTCGACGACAAAGAGCAATACGAAAGATTGAGAAATGCCGCGCTGAAAGAGAGCGAGTCCAACGGCGCGGAAAAAATCGCCGACTACCTGTTCTCGCTTCTGAACGAAAAATTCGGCAAAGACGAACACGGCAATCTGATAAGAGAACGATAAAAAAGGCGCTTTGAACTGATAACAGTGAGGTGCGTTGCAATGAATATAGACGATTTGGCTTTCAGAATAGGCTATTTCAGAAATTCGAAAAATCTTTCTGCGAGAGAATTGAGTTTGAGACTCGGCAAGAGTCCGACTTATATCAATCAAATAGAAAGCCGCAATTTCAATATTTCGCTTCCGATGCTTTTGGATATTATAGAAGTGTTGGAAATTTCCTGTGCGGAGTTCTTTGCCGACAATTATACAAGCTATAAACAGGACAAGGAAATAATAGAGATTTTAAGCAAACTTTCTCCGGACAGAAAAAAGACGTTTATCGATTTGATGAAAAATACGAAATAAAACCACTCTTTAAAGGACGGCAAACGCCGTTCGTTTCTTTGCACGTTTAAACCGCAGACATAATATAATGTAGATACGGAGGACGTATTTATGACAGCGGTTATTTTCGGAGGACGCTCGTGCGAACACGACGTCAGCATAGTCACGGGCGTTATGACGCTCAATGCGCTCGGCAAAGGCGCGACGGGCATTTACATAGACAAAAAGGGCGATTTCTATATCGGCGACAAATTCGACGACTTGAAAACATTCGAAAAGTTTTCGCCGAAAGGCAAAACGAGAGTGCATTTTATGCCCGACGATTTCGGACTTTACAACGACAAAGGCAAACGCGTACGCACGCTCGACGCGGTCGTAAACTGCTGCCACGGCGCATACGGCGAGGACGGCTGCTTGCAGGGACTTTTGGAAACAAGCGGCATACCGTATACGGGCGGCGACGTGCTGGCAAGTGCGGTCGGTATGGATAAGGTGATTATGAAACGCCTTTTTCAGGCGGCGGGCTTGCCTTGCGTCAAGTATATCGAGGTGAAAGCGGAGGAATTTTTCGACGAATCGTATGCTTTTACGGAAACGTTGAAAAAGGACTTTGCCTTTCCGCTGATAGTCAAACCCGTCAATCTCGGCAGCAGTATAGGCATAAGCGTCGCGCACGGATACGAAGAGCTTTTCGAGAGTATGCGGACGGCTTTCGAGTTCGACAACAGGGTCATAGTGGAACAGGCGCTCGAAGACTTCATAGAGGTAAATTGCGCCGCTCTCGGCGATTGCGACGGCGAAACGGAACTGTCGAAAACCGAGCAGCCGATAGGTTGGAAAGAGTTTTTGAGCTATGAGGACAAATACCTCGGCGGTGGCAAAGGCAAGGAGTCGGCAAAGAGAAGAATACCCGCGCCGCTTTCCGACGAAACGACGAAACGGATAGAGTCTATGACGAAAAAAGCGTTCGCCGCCGTCCGTTGCAGCGGCGTGGCGAGAGTGGACTTTCTGATAAAGGACGAAAACGTGTACGTAAACGAAATCAACACCGTACCCGGCTCTTTGGCGTACTATCTTTTCGAGGGCAAATACACGCTTAAAGAACTGACCGAAAAACTTGTCGCAATCGCAAAAAAGAGGAGGGAGCGGAAAAACTCTCTGACCTATACTTTCGGCAAAAAGCCGTCGCCTTCGGGAATAAAGAAGTAACCGCATTTTCATACGCACGCTCTTTGCGATATGCGCTGTCAACGATTGCATTTTTCCGCGAAATATGATATAATACTTGCAAACTGTATTTCGGAGGCAAAAATGTCGAAAATAAGTTGGCGCGAGCCGATAGTGGAAATGCAAGGCGACGAAATGACGCGCGTGCTGTGGGATAAGATAAAAGAGATACTGCTCGAACCTTATTTAAAGCTCAACACGGAGTTCTACGATTTGAGCCTTGTCGAGCGCGAGAGAACCAAAGACGAGGTCACGCACAGAGCGGCCGCCGCGATAAAAAAACACGGCGTCGGAGTCAAGTGCGCGACGATAACGCCGAACGCGCAGAGAGTGGAGGAGTATAAGCTCTCCAAGATGTGGGCGTCGCCGAACGGCACGATAAGAGCCGCGCTCGACGGCACGGTGTTTCGCTCCCCGATACTCGTAAACGGCATAACGCCGTACGTTCCGGGTTGGAAAAAACCGATAACCGTTGCACGCCACGCATACGGCGACGTGTATAAAAACAAGGAAATAGTCGTGGACGGCGAGGCGAAAGCCGAGCTTGTCGTGACGAAGAAAAACGGCGAACAGATTCGGGAAACCATATTCGACTTCGACGGCGGCGGAATCACGCAGGGACTGTACAATACCGACAAGTCGATAGTCGCGTTTGCGCGCTCCTGCTTCAATTATGCGCTGGATATGAAAAACGACGTCTGGTTTGCGACCAAGGATACGATATCCAAACTCTACGACGGCAGATTCAAGGCGCTGTTTGCCGAAACGTTCGAAGAGTACCGCGACAGATTCGAAAAAGAAGGTCTCAAATACGAATATTCGCTAATCGACGATTCCGTGGCAAGAGTGATGCGAAGCGAGGGCGGCTTCATTTGGGCGCTGAAAAACTATGACGGCGACGTTATGAGCGATATGGTGGCGACGGCTTTCGGCTCGCTGGCAATGATGACGTCGGTGCTCGTGTCGCCCGACGGCTGCTTCGAATACGAGGCGGCGCACGGTACGGTCACGAGACACTATTATAAATACCTGAAAGGCGAAACCACGTCCACGAACTCCGTGGCGACGATATTCGCGTGGAGCGGCGCACTGAAAAAGCGTGCGCAGACGGAAAACAACAAAGAACTTTCGGACTTCGCCGAGCGTCTGGAAAAAGCGACGACGGGCTGCATAGCGGACGGCTTTATGACGGGCGATTTGATTGGCATATACGGCGGCGCGAATAAACCCGTAAAACTCGATTCGTTTGCGTTCTTGGAAAAAATCGCAAGCCGTATGTAATGCGCCGCAAAAGCGGACTTGTATTTCGAAAAATCATAAAAAGCCGAAAAAAATATGAAACAAATAAAAAAGAGTGACAGGCATTGTCACTCTTTCTGTGTTATTATAGGGGTGTAAGACAGAGCTGTGGGAACTTTGTTTTACGCCCTTTCACACTATAACGTATTTTAAAGTTTCAAAATCTTTTGGGGAGAGAGTAGAAACGAGGAGGCTTTATTATGGAAATATGGATACTTACGTTGCTTGCCCTGCGCCCCAAATTCGGCAGTATGGCACAGATGTACGAAAAGAGAGCGGAAAGAGAAGCGCTGAATATGACGGACGATGCCTATACGGTGTTCGAAAGATTGAGTCTGACAAACGACGTAAAACGCCGCGTGGTCAACGCAAGCGTGCTGTGCGAAAGAGCGGTTTGCGCGCTCGGCGACGATGTGCGGTATTTGGAACAATACCTGACCCTTTCCGCGGCGGATATAGCCGAAAGCGAGGGCTGTTCCCGTATCAAAATTTACCGCCTGCTGAAACGCCTGCTGTGCGCGGCGGCGAAAAAACTGTATGCTCTCGGCTACGACGAAGACAAGATGCGTCGTGACTACAACGACGTGCCGCTGTTTGCAAAGACTTATGCCCGCATAAAACGCGCAAAGTCGAAGGAGCGCAAAATGCCGCCGTCCAAACTCTCTTTCGTCACAGCGCCGAACGCGGCTGTCGCGTCGGTTTAGCTCTTTTCGTCGGGTGCGGGCGCGTCGTCTGTCGCTGTCGGCTTGCGCTTTTTGCGTAGCATAAACACGCAGAGGACGACGGGCAGACACAGAGAAACTATGAGAACGATTTGCAGGGGCGGGGACAGCTCGAATACGGGCTGTTCCCGCTCTTCCGTCGTATCGTTTTCTTGCGGCGGCAAGCTCTCGTCGCTGCCCTCGCCGAATGCTTCGGCGGCGACGTGCGCGCCGTAAACGTACCCGAAAGTCACGTTGCTTCCGCTTTCGTATCGGACGTAATACCAGCTTTCGCCCGCGCCGCTTATCAGCTCGTCGCCTGCCGCAGTACCCACGATTTTACCTCCGGAACCGCTCGGCATAACGACGATGACGTTGTCGCCGCGAACGGGGGAGGAACGCAGGTTTGCGCCCTGACCGTCGTTGCTTACGGAAAACGCGCAGTCGGCATATTTCGTTTTCGGCGTGAACCCGACTTTTTCCATAGCGTCCGCCTTCATAAAGCCCGTCACGTCCATATAGCTGACGAGATTGTATCCGTCCTCGTTCTCGTTTAGAACGGCGACGTAAAACGTGGGCGGCAGGACGGTCACTTCGACGTACGCGCCGTCTTTGAAGTCGTACAAAACCGCGTCGCTTCCGATACGGGCATAGGTCAGGTCGGTGGGCAGCAGCAGATTCAAAAACATCAAAAATGCGATAATCGTATTCATCATACTGAATTATACCCATCGCCGAAGTGCGAATTGCGTCGAATAAGGTCGAAAAAATGGGAAAGCGGGGTGAGACATTGCAGGAAACCGACAGGGCAAAATCCAAACTTCTGATAAGAGCGCGGCAGGAACTGCTGCGCCGCAAAAAGTCGGACAGATTGGCGCGCTACAACGCGGGAGACAAGGTACACAAAAAACAGATGGCTTTTCATAAGTGCGAACGCCGCAATCGCTGGGTATTCGGCGGCAACCGCAGCGGCAAGACGGAATGCGGCGCGGCGGAAACCGTGTGGATGCTGCGCGGCAACCACCCTTACCGCAAAAACCGTCCGAACGTTCGCGGTTGGGCGGTATCTCTTTCGCGGCAGGTACAGCGCGAAGTGGCGCAGGCGAAAATCCTGTCCTACCTGCGCGAAGATTGGATAGAGGAAATAGTGATGGAAAGCGGCAAAAGCTCGTCGCCGAAAAGCGGAATAATCGATACTATATCGGTGAAAAACGTATTCGGCGGCGTCAGCACGCTGTGTTTCAAAAGCTGCGAAATGGGCAGGGAAAAGTTTCAGGGCGCGTCGCTGGATTTCGTGTGGTTCGACGAAGAACCGCCCGAAGACATATACGACGAGTGCTGTATGCGCGTCATAGACAAAAAGGGCGACGTGTTCGGAACAATGACGCCGCTGAAAGGTATGACCTTTATATACGAGCGGATATATATGAACTGCTACGCCGACCCCGAGGTCTGGTGCGAAACTATGGAGTGGGCGGACAATCCGTATCTCGACAAGGAAGAGATAGCGCGCGCCGCCGCATCGATGGACGAAACGACTTTGCAGACCCGCCGTTACGGCAGATTTGCGGACAAGAGCGGACTCGTGTATCCGGAGTTCGACCCGGAAATTCATATAATACCTCCGTTCGACGTGCCGAAAGAGTGGCAGGACAAACTGTCGATAGACCCGGGTTTGAACAATCCGACGTCTTGCCATTGGTATGCCGTGGACGGAGAAGGAACGGTGTTTGTCGTCGCGGAACATTACGAGGCGGGGCGCGACATAAACTATCACGCCGAAAAGATAAAACAAATTTCCGACGCGCTTAATTGGAAACGCGACGGCTTCGGCAGGGTGTGCGCACTCATAGACAGCGCGGCAAATCAGCAGACGCTGTCGTCGTCGGCAAGCGTGACGAGACTGTTTTTCGAACTCGGCGTCGGCGTGAATCCGAACGTGGACAAAAATCTTTATTCGGGCATAGCGCAGGTGAAGAGATACTTGAAAGGCGAAAACGGCAGACCCAAACTGTTCGTGTTCGACAATTGCGTGAACTTGATACGGGAATTGAAAACCTACCGCTGGTCGCAGGGCGACGTGCCGATAAAAAAAGACGACCACGCTTTGGACGAATTAAGGTACTATCTTATGAGCCGTCCGCAGCCGCAGGGCGAAATCGTAAAGACCAAAAGCGAACAGGCGGCATTCAAGGAAAGACTGATAAGAGGCAGAAGCAAGGGGAGGAGACCGTGAACGAAAGCGATAAGGACGCCGTCATAAAAGCCCTCGTCAAAAGAGCGGTCGGGTATAAAAGCGAGGAGACCAGCGAGGAATACGCGGTGGACGGCGACGGGGAAATCAAGCTCTTGAAACGCAGAGTCGTGGAAAAGGAAACGCCGGCAGACGTCACCGCGGCAAAACTTTTGCTGGCTTTGTGCGGCGAAACCGACGTGAGCGCGCTTTCTGACGAAGAGCTTTTTGCGCTCTGCGAAACATTGGAAAAGGAATTGAAGGAATAAAGGGAGGAAAAAATGGAGCTTAACGACACCAAATACAAGATTAAATGCGAAATGGGCGCGTGCAACAACCGCGCTTCGAAAACGATAAAGTTCAATCGCGTCGGCATAGGCAGCAGACTTCACGTCTGCGATAAGTGCCTTTCCGAGCTGTATAACCTCATAGGCGCGACGCTCGTGCCCAAAAGCATAGAAACGGCAAAGAAAAAGGAGAAGAGGCAGTGACGCAGACAAACCGAAAAACAGGCGAGCGGCAGATACTTTTCGAGGAGGAAACCGTCGCCGCCGTCAAAAGCGACTTCGAACGCCGCAGGGCGGCACGCCGTCCCTTCGAGGCGCAGTGGCAGCTGAACGAAAATTTCGCGCTCGGAAATCAGCATTGCTCGATAGACGCTCTCGGCGAGGTCAGAGACGACGAGCGCGACTATTTCTGGCAGGAACGCGAATCGTTCAATCACATAGCGTCCATCGTGGAAACGCGGTTGGCGAAACTCAACAGGGTGCGCCCCGTTATGAGCGTCAGACCCGCAAGCGGCGACGATTGCGACGTCAAGACGGCAAAGGCGGCAAGCAAAATACTGTCGTCGGCGTCCGCGGCTTTGAATTTGGACGCACTGCTCGCCGACGGCGCGGTATGGTCGGAACTGACGGGCAGCGCGTTCTATAAGATAAGCTGGGACGAAAACGGCGGCGGCAGAGTGGGGAGCATAGACGGCGCGCCCGTGTTCGAGGGCGACGTGAAAATCGAAGTCTGCTCGCCGTATGAGCTGTACCCGGACGAACTGACGCGCTCGAATATAGCCGACTGCCGCTCGCTGATACACGCAAGAGCAGTCGACGTCGACGATATAGAAAGCACGTACGGGGTGAGAGTGCCGCCCGACGGCGAAGCTCGGATAGTCGCGCCGAGTATGTTTTCGGGCGGCGGCGGACTGTCGCTTTCCGGCACGGCGCAGGGCGTCGGGGGAACCGACGCCGGAAAAAGCGCGCTCGTCATAGAACGCTATACGCTCCCGAATAAGGACAATCCGTCGGGCGAGTTTGTCGCCGTAGCGGGAAACAGACTGCTGTATTACGGCGACTTGCCGTATGTGAACGGCGAAAACGAAACCAGAACATTTCCGTTTGTCAAACAGGACTCTCTCAAAAGGGCAGGCTGCTTTTTCGGACAGAGTATGGTGGAAAGAGCCATACCCATACAGCGCGCGTACAACGCCGTCAAAAACCGCAAACACGAGTTTTTAAACCGCATAGCAATGGGCGTGCTGACCGTGGAAGACGGTTCCGTCGACCTCGACAATCTTGCCGCCGAGGGGTTGAGTCCGGGCAAAATCATAGTGTACCGCCAGGGCGGAACGCCTCCGAGACTTATGAATCCGGGCGACGTGCCGAGCGATTTTTCCGCAGAGGAAGACAGACTGCTGAACGAGTTCATATCCGTGTCGGGCGTGTCGGAAATAATGCGCTCTTCGTCCGTGCCGTCCGTGGCAACCAGCGGCGTGGCGTTGCAGCTTTTGATAGAACAGGACGACACCCGACTTTCCGTCACGGCGGAGCTGGTGCGGCAGGCGGCGCGCGAGATAGGCAGACAGGTACTGCGGCTGTACAAACAGTTCGCGTCCCGTCCCCGACTGACGCGATTTGTCGGCGAGAACGGCGAAGTCGAACTTATGAGCTTCACCGCGTCCGACATAGGCTGCGACGATGTCGTGACACCGAAAACGAACTGAACTCCACGCTGGCTATGCGGCAAAACACCGTGTTCGAACTGCTGAAAAGCGGTCTTTTGCACGACGGCGACGGCAGGCTCGACGAGGAAACGAGATACCGCATACTCGACACGCTCGGCTACGGCGGCTGGGAGTCCAAGACCGACGAACGCGCCGTGCATATAAAGCGCGCGGACAGGGAAAACGCCGGCGCAGTCGGCGGCGAAAAATTGGAAGTGTGCGAGTTGGACAATCACGAACTGCACATTGCCCGCCACACGCGCTTTGCGCTGACGGACTCGAATTTCGTCGGCAGAAGGGGCGGCGCGGCAAGGGAAAGACTGCTGTCGCACATACGCGAACATAAAAGATACGGGGAGGAGGAAAGTGGAACGGGAGAATGACGCCAAACAAAACGAGCTCGACCCGCTCGCGGCGGCGGAGTTTGCGGCAGGCTTGCTCGACGACGAGGAGTTCGTCAAAAAATATGTGCTGAACAATCCGACCGTGCAAAGATTGGTCATAGAAGCATATCTGCGCGGAATGAAAAAGAGCGCGCCCGTATCGCCGAAAGGCGGCGCGCCGCTCTCGCCGCAGAAAAGACCAAAGACATTGGAAGAGGCAAAACAACTGTGCGAGCTGTATTTGAACAGACTTTGAATTGCGCAGAAAGAATCAAAAGGAGAAATAAATGGTAACTTTACAGAATGCGGAAAACGCTTTGAAATCGGTCTATCTCGGAACGGTGACCGAGCTTTTGAATACAAAGGTGAACCCTCTGCTCACGAAGATAGAGCAGACAAGTTCCGACGTGTGGGGCAAGGAAATAAGAAAGGCGGCAAGCTGGGGAATCAACGGCGGCGTCGGCGCCGGCGACGAGGACGGACAGCTTCCCGCCGCACACTCGAACAACTACGTGCAGTTCGTCACGACGCTGAAAAACCTTTACGGACAGATAGAAATCTCCGATAAGGCGATACGTGCGTCGGAGGACGGCAGAGGCGCGTTCACGGACTTGCTGAACGCCGAACTCGAAGGACTTTTGACGGCGTCGAAATTCAATATGGGCAGAATGCTGTACGGCGACGGAAGCGGCAGGCTGGCAGTCGTCGGCGCCGGCGCAAACGGCGAGTATCCTGTGGACAGCGCAAATAATCTAATAGAGGGATTGGTCGTGGATATATATTCGTCGTCGGGCGCGCTCGCCGAAGGCGGCTTGCGTATCGCAAGCGTGGACAGGGACGGCAAGAAAATAAGATTCGCATCCGCGCCGACGGCAGCAGTCGCCGACAAGAGCGTGCTTTACGTGCAGGGCAGCAAGGACAAGGAGATAACGGGCTTGGGCGCGATATTCTCCGATAAAGATATATACGGACTCAAACGTGCCGACCACCCGTTTTTGAAGCCCTATACAAAAGACGTCGGCGGCGCGATAGACGAGATAGTCATACAGGAGGCAATAGACCGTTTGGAAATGACGTCGGGCAGCGATGTGGATTTCATTGCCTGCTCGGCAACCGCAAAATACGCCTTCCAGGAGTATATGGCGCAGTATAAGCGCAATATCGACATAATGCAGTTGGACGGCGGCTTCAAAACGCTGTCGTACAACGGTATACCTCTCGTATACGACCGCTTTGTCGAGGACGGCGCGATGTACCTTTTGAATACGGAGTCGTTCAAACTTCACCGCCTCTGCGATTGGCGATATCTCGAAACCGAAAACGGCAGAATACTCCGTCAGACGCTCGGCAAACCGACTTACACGGCAACGCTCGTGAAGTATTGCGATTTGATATGCGACAAGCCCAACGGACAGGCAAAACTCACGGGCATAACGCGCGCATAACGGCGTAAAAAAGTTTGAATTCAAGTTCGGCGAAGAGTCCGACACGGCAAAAAACGTCACAGTCACACTCTGCGATGTGCGTGCGTTTCCGCTCTCGTCGGACTTTTTGCCGATAAATATGCGTTGCCGAAATAAACGGCATTGCCGTCGGCAGCGACGGGCGCGCTCGCCCGAAACGGAGATTTTTATGACGGACATAATGAAATACGAAGAAGTTACGGGGGATATGTGCGGCATCGTCGGACGCTTGAAAGAAATCGACGAGTCGTATTTCGTATTGAGACGGCGGAAAAGCGGACGGCTGGAATTGCACAGCAACGCCCAAAAGGGCGGTTCGCTGTGCGCCGTTTTGCCGTACGAAAGATTGGACTGCCGCACGCTGGAATATGCGAGAAGAACGAGGAGAGAACGTGCGGAACGGCTTGTGAAAGAGCTGGAAAGGGAAAACGAAAAATTGCTGCGCAGTCAAATGCGCGTTGCCGCCGAAGCGGCGGAAAGGGGGATAAATTGCTTATAAAAAAAATAATGGAAGACGCCGTGAAACTGCTGAATTTAAGCGCGGGCGAGGCGGAAACAGAGGAGGGCGAAACGGCGCCGAAAGATGATATTGCGCTGACCGACGGCGAGAAAAAACTGCTGCTGAAATGCGTAGACTTCGTCGCGGACGACATCGCGTCGGACTATTTTCCGCTCGTGAGGGAAGACGAAATGACGGCAAAAAACGGCAGACTGTTTTTTAAGGATTTTCCTCGCGCGCCGACGGCAGTCGCAAGTGTGAGAAAGAACGGTAAGCGCGTGAAATTTCACCGCCGCTTCGACGGCTTGAAGCTGGACGGGGACGGCAAAGTCATCGTGCAATATGCGTTTAAGCCCGCGGAAGCGACCGAGGACGGCGAAACGGAATGGGCGGACGAAACCGTGTCGGA
The DNA here is from genome assembly GCA_910588155.1 of uncultured Christensenellaceae bacterium. Lineage (GTDB taxonomy): Bacteria > Bacillota > Clostridia > Christensenellales > Pumilibacteraceae > MGBC157735. The sequence goes on along the minus strand of CAJUPB010000006.1, from coordinate 12,712 downwards.
AAGAATACTCGCCTACGGCGTCGCCGCCGAGTACTGTATAGCGGCAGGTTTGGACGCCGACGCCGAGATGTGGGACAAGCGTTACCGCGACGCTTTGCAACGCGCCGTGATAAAGTTTTCGTCGGGAAAAAGTACGCCGCCGAGGAGGTGGTTTGCTTGAATAATCCGTACGTGAAGCCGCGCCGAAAAGCGCTGTCGAGAATGTCGGCGGACAACTTTCGCGCAGGCTTCGACGCGGTAAAAGACGAGTCCGCGATGTCGTATAAGGAGGCGTCGAAGTACAAGAATTTCCGCGTGGAAAACGGCGCTCTGACGGACGGTTGGGGCGTCGAGGAAAGCCCGTGTTTGGGCGGCGCGGCAAAAGTGGCTTCGGCGTGGGAATACGTGGCGGAAAAGGACGGCAGACGGGAGACGACGCCTATGTACTGCGACACCGACGGTTGGATTCACACCGTCAAAGAAGGCGCGGACGAAAAACTTGCCGCCGTCAGATTTGCTGCTCCGCCCATCGCCGTGAATTACCGCCTGTACGGCAGCGACGTTGTTCTTATGTGCAGCGGCAAGGACAAAATGGCGGTGTACGACGGCGAGGGCATAAGGACAATCGACCCGTCGCCGCAGATAACGTCGATGGCGCTGCACTACGAAAGACTGTTCGTCACGACGGCGAACGAGCCGGACAGCGTGCGCTTTTCCGACGACTTGGACCCCACGAATTGGGCGGAGGGCTTGGACAGCGGCGGCTTCGTGACGCTGGCGGACGGGTACGGAAAATCGAATAAGGTTGTGGCTTTTTTGAATTACGTATATGTTTTCCGCGACTACGGCATCTCTCGAATGATAGCTTACGCCGACCAAACCGAGTTCTCCGTGTCCAATCTGTACGTCTCGTCGGGCAGGATTTACGCAGGTTCGGTGACGGTGTGCGGCGACAGGATAATCTTTCTCGCTTCCGACGGACTGTACGTTTTCGACGGGCTGTCCACGACGAAGATATTGCCTAGGCTAGGAGATTTGACGAAATACAAGGAGTCCGCGGTCGGCGCGTACTTCGACGGAAAGTACTATCTCGCATACGGCAGCGGCGGCGAAAAAAACGACAGCCTGCTCGTGTACGACGTCGCGCAAAAGACGGCGGAACTCTCCGACGGATTGGAAATATCGTCGTTCTTCGTTTCCGACGGACTGAAAGCCGTCTGCGAAAACAGGGCGGCGGGCATAACGCCGTGCGGCGCGGTTTTCGGCACGCCCACGTCCAAGGTCTGGAAAGTGCCGTACAACGCGCTGTCCCGCTCCGACAGAATAAAAAAGATAAACGAAATCTGTCTGGAAACGGCGACGGATATGAAATTGAAAGTGCTTTTCGACGGCAGGGCAAAGACGTATTCGATTAAGGGAAAGAGCGGCGTACAGCGTGTCAAAGTCGGACTGCGCGGCAGAAAGTTGGGGATTTTGCTGTCGGCAAATGCGACGAATACCCGAATAGCCGAGGTCGTCGCGCTCGTTTCGGGATAAAAAGGAGGGACTGTGGACTACGGAAAAATGGCGTATCTGAAAACCGAGGAGCTGGAAGCCAAGCTCGCGCAAACCGCCGAAGCGCGCGCCGACGTGCCGTGCTTGCACAGAGTCCGAGTCTCGGGCAAAGGACTGCTGACTCTGCTGCCGCGAAACAACGGCAGGTACAGCGCCGTGACGGTAAAGGCAAAGATAACAGGCGGAAGCGGCGACGTCTGGCTGTCGCTCGGCGGAATGCGAACCGACCGCGCGTCTGTGGACGAAAACAAAACCGAGTGCGTGCTGTTCGGCACGGGCGGCGGCGACGTGGTTTTGGACACGCGCGAGCTGGACGGCGAAACAGCGGAAGCGGAATGCGAAATCTTGCTGCCGTACACCGAAACTGCGCAGTACGAACCGAAACTGCGCTTTGCTTCGCTGGACAAATATTATGTGATATGCGAGATAAAGGACGGCGACATAACGCTGACTTGCTGCGACAAAAGATACAATGTCAAGACCGTCGTCAAAGCGGGCAGGGGCAAGTGCGCGGACGTGTGCCGTGCGGGCGACGGCTATTGTCTCGTGTACACCGATATGTTCGACCGATTGTGGAGCGCGGTTTTGGACAGACAGCTGAACGTGCTGTCGAGAAACTGCCTCGGCGAAAGCGTCGGAAGTCTTTCCGCAACTTGCCGAAAAAATCGCGTTTACGCGTTTTATGCAAGGGACGGCAATCTGTGCTGCTTTTCTTTCGACGCAAAGGAAGGCACGCGCGGACGTGAGTTTCGACCGCTTGATAAACAGCGCACGGACTGGGCTGCGGCGGTGAAAAACGCCGAGCCGCTTGCCGTAATCGTGAGTTCGGGCGGAAAAAATCTGCTTCTTAAAGAAGAGCCGGAGGCGACGAAAACAATCGAGTTTTCCGTCACGGCGACGGGGAGGGCGCAAAATGTTTGATGTGACCGCAACCGCCGAATCGCAGGGCGAAAAACTTGCGGCGTCGGCAAACCCGTATGCCATAGCATCCGCGCTGAAAGAGGGCAGACTTTACGGCAAATATATGATACTGAATTGCTCGGACAGACGCCGCGTGATTGAAACGACGCTTTCCGACTGCAACTTCGACCCCTCGGCAAAACCTTTCGCCGAAAGAACGGCAGCCGTTCAAAGCGGTTCGTTCACGCTTCTCTCCGCCGCGCTGTCCTCCGACGGCGAAAAGGCGGACGTCGAGGCGGTTTTTCAAAACGGCTTTCAAAAACAGGCGGGCATACCGCTCGTCGTGTCGTTGACCGTTTCATTGCAAATCGACGGCGACTGCGCCGCATTCGTCGGCGGCGACAATCCGCTGATTAAATGGCTGCTCGGAGAGACGGCAATCGCCAATCCGAAAATAGCCTTCGGGCGCAGTTATTCGCCGCTTCACACCGCGCCCGCGTCTTCGGGCGAATATCTGCAAATCGTTTCGGCAGACGTCGAAATAACGGATTCGGGAGCGGAGTTTTCCGCCGTTACGCAGGAAAAGGTATTCGACGCCGTGCTGTTTCTGGACGGCACGCCGGCATTGCGCGCGCTTCCCGCGGCGGATTCGGCACGGATTGCGATAGCTTCTGCGACCGTACCGGCGCACGGCACGGTGACTCTCGGCGGTGACGTGATAGCGGTCACGGACGTGACGTACAACGAAAGTCCGCTTTCGGCATACGAAGTTTCGTTCGACGACGGCGGACTCGGCGGCGCGGTGCAAACCGATTTGCGCGTGGGCGAAAATTCCGTGTTTGCCTGCGACCTGACCGGAAACATCGCGGCGGTCGGCGGCGGCGAAGCCACGCTTATGCGCATTGTCGGCGGCAAAGTGCGTGTGACGGGTCAAAGGCGCATAACGGGCGAAGCGCGTATGACGCGCCTGACCTGCGACGGCTGTCTCTTCTGTATGAAGGGAACCGAACTGACGCGCATAGACGGGCGCGGCGACGAAAGCAAAATCGTCTTGCCGTTCGAGGCGGACGACTATGCGATTGTGTCGTTGCCGTCGGGAAACTATCTTGCCGCCGTGTTGTGCAAAAACAGAGTATACCTGACGGAAACAGACGGCAAGAGCGGCTTCGGCGTGATTGCGGACATATACGCCGGAGGGGCGGCGCTCGTCGGCAGAATAGATTCCAAACGCCTGATTGTCGGCGGCAAAAGTATGGGAGCGGAAGTGTTCGGAGACGGCAATTCGGGAAGCAAACTCACCGCCTTGGAATCCGTCAAGGCGGCGCTGTCCCGCGCGCCGCAGAAGATATACGTCTGCGGCAGACTGCTGTATCAATCGACGGCAAGCGGCATTGTCGTCGCCGCGGACGCATTTACGCAAAAAGCGGCGGACGTCGGAGAGGGCGGCTTTGTAAACGGCGAACAGGCTTTTGTCTGCGGCAATACCGTGATTTACGTAAAGTCGTCGGGCGGCTTGGCGTTCAAGGAAATTTCGGACGCCGAACAGATTGTAAGCGTGTGCCGAACAAACGACGGCATACTTCGCCTGAAACGCGGCGGCGAAATAGACTATATGCCTTTTTCGGGCGGCACGGTCACGCTGACTTCGGAAGCATTCTTGTTCAGAGGCAGACTCACCGTGGAATACCTGACGCCGTCGCTTTCTTCGGACAGCGCGGCAAAAGTCACGTTGGGCGTGCAATACGGTTAAACAAAAGGAGAGAACGGTATGAATTTCAAAAGTGCGGCAACGGCGCTTTGCGGCGGTTGCGCGGTGTTTGCCGAAGCCGACGGCGACGTCGCCGCAATACTGCTGAAAGAGGGCGGAGCGCTGAAAAAGACGACGGTAAACTTGAAAACGAAAGCAGTCGCAAACTTCGGCGTGTTCAGCTATGCCGACGAGTGTCTGCCGACGGACGGCGGACGGATAGAAAGTTTCGGAGGTAAAATATATGCGGTTGACGGTTAACGGAGCGGACGAAAGACTGTTGCGGTTGTTCGCTTCCCGCCGCAGAAAATATCTGTTGAAAAAAAGAGGTGGAAAATGAACATATTGAAAGAATTGAAAAAGGCGTGGGACAACGCCGTGCTGACGAAATCGGAAAAACAGGCGGCGTCGGCAGACTCCCTCGAACAACTGAAACGCGAGATTGAAAGCGCGTCGGGTACGTCGGTGGAAAAACCCGTGCTGCCCGACGCGCCGACTTACGAGAAAATAGACTACACGGCGAAAACCGACGAACAGCTCGAACAGAACGCGGCAAACGCGTATAAGGAATACGAGCGCAAGGCGCTGGAAAATATCGAACAGAGCATAAATGCGGAGCGCGAGGACTTGAACAAGAATAAGACGGACGCGCAAAACGCCAAAGACGCCAAGTTGGAAAAAATAGACGAGCTGTACGATACGGCGAAAAAAAGTCTGAACGACGATGTGTTGAAACGCGGTCTTGCCCGTTCCAGCATTGCCGTCGCACAGAGCGCGGGTCTGGAAAAGAGCCGAGCCGACGGCAAGACGGAAGCCGAAAACGCATTCGAAAAAACGGCGGAGGAAATCGCCCGCCGCATACTCGGACTCGACGAAAAGAAACGCGGCGAAACGGCAAAGCTGGATAAAGAGTTGACGGATAAGGTGGCGGCAAAGCTGGAAGAACTCAAAGACAAGGAGCGCGAAATTGCGCTGGACGCATTGAAATACAATAACTCGATAGAGGAAAAAACGGCAAAGGACAAGGCGGACAGACTCAAACTCGAACAGACGCTGTACGGTCAGGCGCTCGACAACGCCGCCAAGGAAAAGGAACTGTCGGGTTCGGAGTCGGCAACCGCAAATATGTATGCGTCAAATTACAATAAAATGGACGGCCTGTTGGGGCAAATGAACCGCTCTGACGCGGCGAGAATCTTGAAGGACGACCCCTTTTTCAGGGCAAACCTCTCCGACTATCTGTACTATAAACTGTATACCAAATACGCGGGCTGATTTGCCGATACCCTCCTTCGGGAAACGATACGGGAGGGCGGGAAAGGAGGACGGCAATGAAAGACAAACTGCGTAGCAAGAACTTTTGGATGAGCCTGATAGGCGCGCTGCTCGTATTTTTGCAGACGCTCGGTCTCACGCTGAACATACCCGCCGTAAACGAGGCGGTAGGCGCGGGGCTGGCGCTGCTCGTCGTAATGGGCATAATCTCCGACGACGGCGGAAAAGGCGGCGCAGCCGACGGCGAAACAAAAGCGGACGGTACGGACGAAACCGCAATCGAGGAAAAAGACCCGTCCTGCGGGGACGAAAAAGAATAGGAAAACTTCGGTTTTCGCATTTGCAAGTCCCGAACTTTAAAGACGAGCGGCGACGGCTGTAAATAACCGCCGCCGCATCGTTTTTTTGGGCAGCTGCCCGATGTTTAAAAACAATATAAGGAGATATGACTTATGTCCGAAATAATACGTCAAATAATGAGCATAGCCGCATATGCGGCGGCGATATTGTCGGCAGTTGCGGGATTTATAGTCTCGCTTGCCAAAAGTATCAAGAATAAAAAGTTGGCACGCATTGCCGAAGCCGTAAACGAAATATCCGGGCTTGTCGCGGAGAAAGTGGCGGAGACCGAAGAGCTGTTTTCCTCTTCCGCGCAAACTTTAAAAGCCGAGGATAAGAATACGGGTGAAATCAAAAAAGAACGGGTAATGAGCTTCATAGAAAGCAAATGCGCCGAAAAAGGCGTAAAGTTCGATTCCGAAAAATGGTCGAACTTAATCGAAAATCTTGTAAAAGTAATGAACGTTAATAAAAAATAAAACATAAAGGAGAACACAATTATGCCAGGAGGAATTATTTATCCGAAGCCCGAACCGGTGGGTTTGCTTATTATTACGCCGCCGACAAGAACGGAGTATATTGTAGGCGAAACGTTCAATCCCGCGGGAATGGACGTTCGTATGCTTATGAGCGACGGGTCGAAAATCAAAATGACGAGTTATTCTTGGGAGCCGAGCGGACCTCTCGGTTTAAGCGACGGCAGCATAGCGATTACGAGCGGCGGAAAGACAGCATATCAAAATATATCCGTCGTGTCGGAAAGGCAAGCCGTGGGGCTGGTTATAGCCAAGAATCCGAGTAAGACGGTGTATAAAGCCGGCGAAACTTTCAGTCGGTACGGAATGACGGTAAAAGTGCGCTATTCGACGGGCACATACGAGCCGATAACCGACTACGAGTGCTATCCGAATAGAGCGCTTACGACAGACGATACGTTTGTCGAAGTGCGCCACTCGAATCTTTCGGCGTTGGTGCGAATAAAGGTGGACGCAAACGCCGACTGTAAATGCACGGACGCGGAAAATTGTTTTCACGAGTGCTGCGCCGACGTTCACGAATTCGTACCGTCGGAAGGTGAAGAATACATCGTAAAGCCGACTTTGCCGTACAAAATAATGGTTCGTAAACGCCCCACGAAATCCGAATATTTCGAAGGCGAGTATTTCGATAAAACGGGAATGAAAGTTATTCGTTACTATCAAAACAATATTAAACCCGATGAAATCATAACCGATTATGAAATTCGGGATAATAAGCCGCTGAACGCCGATTGTAGGGAAATAGAGATAGTTTATGATGGACATAGCACGAAATTAGGTATAATCGTGCGTCCGCGTATAAGCAAAGACGTACCGCCCGCCGCCGAAGATTTCGACGTGACAGGCGGGGTCAAGGGCAGACTTCGGCTGGGTACGGGTAAAGCGAGTTTCGGCTTCGACGACCTCGGTTTGTCGGGGACGCTGCCTTTTGCCGTTTCGCATATTTATGAAAAAGGCGGAAAAGACAGCAGCTGCGGAAAGAATTGGAAACTGAACTTGCACCAAACCTTGAAAACAAGTCCGTATTCCGGCGGCGTCGGCTACGAACTTTCCGAAGATATCATTCCCGCGAAGGACGCGGAATATATTTATACGGACGCTCGCGGGGACAGATACGGTTTTAATGGAATTTATTATTACCGCAACGCCGAAAACAAAAAAATATTCGTGAATGATTCCGAAGTGTCGGTGGACGCAGGCGGAAGACTGACTCTCAAAGACGACGGTCGGTCGGTAGAACGCGAGTTCGTGACGGTGTCGGGGCTGAAATTGACGACCGAACTCGTGGGCGTGCTGGGCGCGGAAAAGTTCGAGCAGAGAGCCGACGAAATGGTGAGACTTTCGGACGAGATAGAACAGTATAAGGATATTATAAACGAAACGGAGTTTGCGTGCAAACAGGACGAGGTTTTGTACGGTGCTGCCGGTATGGCGCCGAGCTACGTAACACAAAAAGTCGATTGGAACGTAAATGCGTACTATTCGTTGCGAGAGCGCATAAATGCGGTGCAAGACGCGATAAACGAAATAAAAGGAGACGCTGCGGAGACGTCTACACAGCTCGAAGCTTTGGAAAAATACTTGTCGGAACTGCAAAAATCTTATAGCGACGGTATAAAAGACGGTACAACGCAGAGGAATGATTATTTGCGTTTGCAAAACGTAAGGCGCAGGGAGAGATATAAAAACATACTTGCGCAGAAACAGGAACTGCTGAACCGTTATAAAAGCAGCATACCCGTGTCGTATTTGACCGATTCCGACGGAATAAGTCTGTGCTTCAACGAATACGGCAAACTTTGCGGCATTATGGACGGATATAATAATTGCGTAATCGTGGAATGGCAGACGAAACCCGACGGCACGGAACCCGAAAAAATCGCACAGGTTTACGACGACAATCACGGCGTAACTTTTAAATACGGCGCGGACGGCAGAATAGAGAGTATGTCCGACGAGTTCGGCGGAACGGTTAAATACGAATACAGCGACGGACAGTTGACGGGCGTGAAACGCTCCGACGGACGCAGTTTAAGTTTTACGTATAACTGCAACGGATATGTTACAATCATAGAGTCGCCTGCGACTGCGGAGAAAGCGGAAATAACTTACGGCGAACAGAAATTTATCGGTATGACGGTAAAGTCTTGCCTCGGCGCGCTTTCGGATAACCGCACGGCGGCGGAAGAGTATTCCCCGATTTCCGAAACGAGCGTAAGGTATGCGGACAGCCGCACCGACGTGACCGTAAACGGAAACTCGACGGCATATTATTTGGGTTATCACGGCGGTATCCGCGCGAGGGTCGGCAGGGACGCAAACGGCAAGATTCTTTCCGGTGCTTCCTTCGAATTCGAGTCTGCGGACAAGACGTGGGGTTACGCCGTCCGCGAGGGCAGACCGCTGTGGGAATCGGAAGAATTGAAAATGCCGGGGACTTCGGCGGTATACACCGTGAAAAAGTCTCTTCTGCCGCAGGGCGCGACGGAGTTTGCTTTTTCCGCGGAAGCCAATCTGCCCGACGGCACGGAAATGACGGATACGGGTATGCGGTTCGACTTGCCGTTTAAAACAAGCGGCGAAACAACCGATTCCGATTATTCCGTTCGCGCAGTAGTCAAATACGCCGATAAATCCGTTACCTTCAAAGCGTCGCTCGACTGCCGCAATAGCAGAGCGCAGTATATATCGCTTCCCGTTCATATCGATGCGGATAATCTTCTCGGTATAGAACTCTTTCTCGATTGTACCGCACTTGCGGGCTTCGATAATTTGCACTTCGCCCCCGCGGAGTGGGAATATTACGAGTACGACGACGGTCGCGATATGACCGAAAAGAGAACAAGCGACGTCTTGTTCGCACCCGACGCCTACCGCAGTACCCAAACTCATTACGCCTACGACGGCAACCATAGACTCGTCTGCGAAACTGCGACGGTAACCGAAAGCGGAAGCGTAAACGCGCAAAGGCATATCGTCAAGAGATACGGCTATTGCGAACACGGCAACCTCGTCAGAGAGGAGAGCTTCGTTGAGGAAGATAAAAACGAAAAGGGCGTGAATATAACCGAAAGGATTTGCGACGATAAAGGTAATATAATAAAAGAATTTTCGTATAACTCCCTCGACAGTTCCTCGAAGTTCTATAAGGAATCCGAAAGGGCGGAGGACGGCACTGTAAAGGCGGATATGGACGAGACAGGCGAGAATAAAACCTCCTACGAGTACGAAAACGGCAAGGTCAAAACCCGCATACTCCCGAACGGCGGCAAACTCTCTTACGGCTGGGACGAAAACGGCAACGTGACGGCAATCACTCAAAGCACGGACGACGGCGAGGGAAACAGCACCGAGATTAAGTATACCTTCGGCAGCCCCGCAAGACTCAAAAGCGGAAATAATACCGCCTGTTACGAGTACGATAAAAAACGCCGCAAAACCAAAGTCACCCTAAACGGCAGAGAGACAAACTATACATATTCGGGCAGTAAGTTCGACACGACCGAGAGCGTAAACAGCGAAAGTAAAACGATAGGCGATATAACATTTAACGCCGTCAAGGCGGATAAGACGACGGCAACTTGCGGCAATACTACGGCGGAAACCTATACGGATAAACGCGGCAATACCGTTATGACGAAAATATGCGAAACGGACGGCGAGTACGAAAAGACCTCCGTGACCGCATATAACTATAATGAGAACGGTAAAATCACGGCAAGCGGCGATTCGGCTACAAACAGCGTAATCAAGTATACGTATGGCGACGATGCCCTCGAAGAACTGCAAAGCGTCGAGATAACCGCAGGCAATGACGTGGAAGCGCTGACCGAAAACTATTTCCGCAACGCTTACGGCAAGATAAGCGGCAGAACGGTGACGGAAGCGGTAAACCATAACTACGCATATTTCTATAAGGACAACGCCGAAAGAGACCTCGAATATATCGCTTTGCCGAACGCTCTGAATTACTATCCTCAAACCGACGTAAACGGACGGAACACGGGCAAGGAACTCAAAGACGAAAACGGCATTGTCTACTCCGAGTATATCTGTTACCGCAAAGTCGGCGACCGTGCAACGGGTATGCCGAGCAGTATCTACTACGGCAAAAACAAGAACAATAGATACGCGATAACGGATAACGTAAAGTATAAGTATGACGAATCGGGCAATATCTCCGAAGTAAAGGAGAACGGCTTGCTCGCCGTGAAATACTCCTACGATAAGATAGGCAGACTCATAAGAGAAGATAACCGCAAATTAAATAAGACCGTGCTTTTGTCCTACGATAACTGCGGCAATATCCTCTCCAAACGCGAAACGCCGTACACCCTTAAACCCGAGGAAGAAATAACGGAGTTCACGGACGAGAAACTCTACGCCTACGACGGGGACAGACTCATAGCTTTCGGAAACGAAACCGTGCATTACGGCGAGGGTACAAACCCCGAGATATACCGCGGCAACAGCCTCTCTTGGGACTACGGCAAGCAGTTGAAGTCATACGGAGAGAATACCTTTGCCTACGACGGCTACGGCAGAAGAATACGCAAGAACGATACGGTCTATACCTACGACGCAAATAACAAGCTCGTAAAACAGACCGACGGCAAAGACACGCTGGAATTCGTCTATGACAACGGCGGCATTTCGGGAGTGAAGCATAACGAAACGGAGTACATCTACTGTAAGGACGTGCAGGGAAATATAAGGGCGCTGCTTGACAAGAGCGGTCGTGAAGTGGTACAATATACCTACGACGGATGGGGCAATTGCAGGACAACGGTAATTGATGAGGAAAGCGCACAGACAGCCGAACTCAACCCGTTCCGTTATAGGTCGTACTACTACGACAGAGAAACGCACCTTTACAATCTGAAAACCCGTTACTACGACCCCGAGACAGGCAGATTCGTCTCCCAAGACGACGTGTCCTACCTCGACCCCGAACACATCAACGGACTGAACCTGTTTGCTTATTGCGGAAACAATCCGGTGATGAACGTCGACCCGAACGGAACTGTATTCGTAACGATATTCCTTATATTTGCTTCGATAGCGCTCGGCGCTTTGGTAGGCGGACTGTGCAACGGCATTGCTGCTGCGAGTACGGGCGGAGACTTTGTATCCGGTTTTGTGGGCGGACTCGTTTCGGGAGCCATAATTACCGTCGGAATGGCTTTGGCTTTTGCGACGGGTGGTGTTGGCGGTTTGGCTTTTGCTGCGGGTTTTGGTTTATTGGCGTCGTTTACGGGCAGTATCGTCCAACAGAGTTTAGACCCGAATAATACGGGAATATCTTTATGGTCTGCGGCTGTGTCCGGACTTGTCGGCGGAATATTCGGGGCTATCGGTTACGGTGTTTCCGGGTTTATTATGCAAAGTACGGTGGGTCTATTCGATGCGGTTCTGGATATGACGGCGTCGTTTGCATCGCGGTTTGTTGCGGCGTTATCGATGTCTTTGGGGTCGTTTTTGCTTACTGTTACGTTTTCAGCCGCAATAAGTTTCATACAGTCGGTGGTGGACGCTTTGATAAACTTGATAATGAAAAGTAAAGAAGAGGAGAAAACAAAAAAGCTTGTTAGGAGACCGGTATGAAAGATAAGGCTGTCAAAGTTTTGCCTTCGCCTTTTATAGCGATAGGCGGTATAGCTATGGTATTGATGGGTTTCGGACTGTTGTTTTTCAGTTTTTTATATCCTACCGATGAGGATTATTTACCTGTACTTTATAGTCTTCTGACAATATTTTTAGGAGTATTGCCTATAATTACAGTAATCGGTTTATCCTATCGCGGCTATTATTCCGTTATAACAATAGACGAAAAGGGGATAAGACGCGCGCTATTCGGAGCCTTTATGAAAGTGGAAATGACTTGGGAAGAGATAAAGTATATAAAGCGCATATGGCGAGTAGTGGATAATATATTTGTATCTACCAAAGAAGAAAATAAAGCAATGACTTTCGAGCAGGCGATAAAGCGACGGGATATTATACAGATAGCCATAAGCAAAAAAGTATTAAAGGCAATAAGACAATATATCGATTTACCTATAATAGGCTTACCCGAAGAACAAGTACAGTCAATAATATCCGATAAACCGAAAAAAGACAAAAAAGCCTAATAACTATACTTAAAAACAAGTTACATAAAAATCGAATAATTCACAGCAAAAACTCTCTCCGCCTCGGAGAGAGTTTTTGCATTTAACCCTCATACTTGACAAGAGCGGTCGTGAAGTGGTACAATATACCTACGACGGATGGGGCAATTGCAGGACAACGGTAATTGATGAGGAAAGCAAACAAATAGCCGATGCTTTGATAAACTTGATAATTAAAAAGAAAGAAAAGGAGAAGATTAAAAAGCTTG